>DAINQE010000007.1:56475-61062 GCA_036743055.1 Candidatus Sabulitectum sp.
AGTCGGCTACGGAACCGAAGAACTTGTGGGTCTGAAGCACCAGCTTGCCGCCCATGCGGTCCTTGTCGTCCACTATCACCGTGGTGAAGCCGGCCTCGCCCAGTTCCCTGGCCGCTGCCATGCCCGAGGGTCCCGCCCCTATTATCAGAACGTCTGTCTCAACTGTTTCAGGGGGATCCACCGCGGGAGGAGCGGCGTACTCCAGCTCAGGCAGCCCCTCAACCGTGCGTACCTCCATGCCTTCGGCAAGGGGGACGATGCAACTCTTCAGGGGGATACCGTCGATGATCAGGGTGCACTGGGAGCACTGGCCGTTGGCGCAGAAAAGCCCCTGGGCGCCGCCGTCCTTGTGGTGATGGCCGAAGATCCGTTCCCCTCCGGCGAAGACAGCCGAGGAGACCATCTCCCCCTCACTGCCCATCATGTCCCGTCCGTTGAAGGTGAACCTCACCCATCTGCCATCCGGTACCGGAAGAACGGGATGGCGGCATATTCTGGCTCCGTGTTCCAATTCCAAGACTGTCTCCTTATATGGCATTCCAGGGGAAGAGGCTACCTGCCCCGCCATTTCCTGGCGTAGGAGGGCCCTCCCTTTGATGATTTAACGAAACCCCTGCACTCAGGGAAACGGACGCATCTCCATACCCTGATGTGGGGATACTGATATCTCTCGGTGTCGCCTCCGCAGAGCGGGCATCTGGGGGTATTCCGCCCGGTGATCCTTCTGTCTTCCCTCTCGAACTGCTCCTGGAGCCTTCTGTGCTCCTCCTCCCGGGAGGGGCCGGAGAACTCTCCAAGGACCTTCCTGAGCATTATGAAGATCACTGCCACCGCACCTGCGGCGGAGAACAGACGGAATATATCCAACAGCATGCTCCAAGTGGTTTTCTAAAAACAGGTCGATTCGTTCATACAATATATACACCCCGGACCGGGCCCTGCGAAGGCGTTGACAGGAGCATACCCTCTACGGTAATATTGAGTTTCTGCGACGAGCAACCTATTTGCATATTATTAGATAACAACCATAATAACACCCGGAGACTGGACTGAGATGAAAAACTACACTGCAGACAAACTGAGGAACGTGGTTGTGCTTGGGCACGGTTCCGTTGGAAAGACCAGCTTCTGTGAAGCTCTCCTTTTCACCGGAGGAGGTTCGGAGAGGCTGGGATCGGTCGACGACGGCACCAGCGTTTTCGACTATACCGCCGAGAGCAGGGAGAAGAAGCACAGCTTCGGCTCCACCATCGCCCACTGCGACTGGAACGGTCACAAGATCAACATCATGGACACTCCGGGCCTTGCTGATTTCTACGGGGAGACCATAGGCGCCATCTCCGCCGCCGAGTTGAGCGTGGTTCTCCTGGACGGCACCGACGGCGTCGAGGTGGGAAGCTACAAGACCTGGAACTTCGCCGAAGAGGCCTCCGTTCCCGCTTTCCTTTTCGTCAACAGGGTGGACAGGGAAAACGCAAATTTCGACCGTGTCCTCGAAGAGGCGCGGGAGATGTTCAGCAAGCACATCGTTCCGGTTGTCTTCCCTGTGATGGATGGCGACAGGTTCGTCTGCATCGCCAACTCGATAACCGGAAAGGCAGTTGACGCCTCCGGGAAGGAGATTCCCCTTCCGGATTCAGCGAAGGATCTCTGTGAAGACTACAGGATGCAGCTCACCGAAGAAGCCGCAGAGGCCAGCGAAGAGCTCATGGAGGCCTTCTTCGCCAACGAGACCCTCACCGACAAGGAGCTTGCAAAGGGCATCACACTGGCTGTGCGCAACAGAGGGCTCTTCCCGCTGTTCTGCGGAACCTCCATTCCACCTGTGGGGCAGAAATTCGTTCTGGATTCCATAGTGGAGTACGGCCCCTCGCCCCTGGATGCCCCCGAGGCAGAAACCGCCGACGGCGGCAGGTTCGAAAGGAATCCCGGAGGAGGCTTCGTTGCCAGGGCCTTCAGCACGAAGCTGGACAAGCATGTGGGCGACATGGTCTACATCAAGGTGCTAAGCGGCGAGGCTTCAGGTTCACACGAGGTGATAAACACCAGCAGGAACCAGTCCGAGCGTCTGGGGAACTACTACTACATGAACGGCTCCAGCAGGGCCGACGCCGAGAAAATGATCACAGGCGACATCATGGCGGTGGCCAAGCTGAAGAACACCATCACCAACGATGTTCTCTGCGACAAGGGTTCTCAGGTCAACCTGGCCCCCATCAAGTTCCCCAATCCCGTCTACAGGGCGGCCATCGCCCCGAAGAAACGCGGTGACGAAGACAAGATGGGCGCCGGGCTCCACAAGCTGGGCGCCATGGATCCCACCTTCGTAACCAGGAACGAGGCTAACATCGGCCAGACCACAGTGAGCGGAATGGGTGAGCTTCACCTGCAAACCATGCTCACCCGTCTCAAGGAGATGAACGGTGTGGAGGCCGAGCTTTTCAAACCCCGCATCGCCTACCAGGAAACCATTACGAAGATCGCCGCCGGCGCTTACAAGCACAAGAAGCAGTCCGGCGGCAGGGGACAGTACGGCCATGTCCTCATGCGTGTGGAACCGATGCCCCGGGGCGAGGGTTTCATATTCGACAGCGAGGTCACAGGCGGCAACGTTCCCACCAAGTACATACCGGCAGTTGAGAAGGGCGTAGTGGAAGCCATGCAGAAGGGCCCGATCTCCGGCAGTGAGGTCATCGACGTCAAAGCCGTGGTCACCGACGGCTCCGCCCACTCGGTGGACTCCTCGGATATGGCCTTCAAGCTTGCCGCCAGCAGATGCTTCCAGGACCTGATGATGCAGGCCGGACCGGTACTCCTCGAGCCCATCATGGCCCTTGAGATAACCGTACCCGACGAATTCATGGGCGACGTGATGGGTGACATTAACACCCGCAGGGGCAAGATCCAGGGAATGGAGGCCCAGGGCGGCTTCCAGGTTATCAAGGCAGCGGTTCCCGAAGCGGAACTCTACCAGTACACCAGCTCCCTCCGATCCCTTACCCAGGCCAGGGGAAGCTTTACCCAGGCCTTCTCACACTACGAACCGGCCCCCAGGGAGGTTCAGCAGAAGGTCATGGAAGAGTACCAGAAGGAAGAAGAGTAGTCATGAAAAAGGCATCGGCGGTTCTCATCTGCCTTGTTTTCATAGCGGGAACCGCCGTTGCCTCACCCTTCGGCGAGGGAGGGGGAACCTCCCCCGGCGAAGAGGAAAGCAATCTGGCCACCATTCTCATGATCACAGTGGTGGTGGGGTTCACGGCCCTGCTCGTTAGCGACATCATCGCCGACGACGGCCTGGAATCCCAAGATGCCCTGGCGGGGATTACAGCTTCCGATACATCCTCCGTTTCGGAAGAAACAGGAGTGAACTGGGAGCAGCTGGCCCCTGCTGATTCCCTTCCAGTCCTTGCCATAGCGGTCTTCCAGGGTCCTTCCGGAAGGGAAGCAGCCAGGTACATGGCCTCACTCCTTTCGTCCAGGGAGAACATCGACTACACCATCCACGGCTCACCGTCAGCTCTGGGGCACCAGTCCCCCTCAGAAACCGCCTCCACGGGCTTCGCCTTCGTACCCAGCGACTACTTCATAACAGCGGATCAGGAAGGCCTGTTCCTTTTCCACAGGGGCAGCGGCCAACCTGAATGGTCCTTCCCGATGCAGGAAGCCGGGCTTGATTCAGCCTTCGTAAGAAGAGCCGCCGCCTCCCTTATGGAGCACTTCGAGCTTCCATAGTCACAGGCACTTTTTTTCATCTTTCCTGTTGTATATATATATGATGTTATCATTTTTCCCTTAGAGAAACAGGAGGAGTCATGAGAATTGCCTCAGTACTGGCAGCCGTTCTGCTGTCAGCGTCACTGGCCGGGGAATTCACCGTTACAGTGCCTGTGGACCGGCAGGTTCAGATGCGCGAATTCGGCGGATACACTTCGGTCTCAATACCCGGAGCCCCTGGAATAAGCATTTCAGGCGCACCGAGCCTTCCGGTGCTGAGCACCCCGATAGCCCTTCCCCATGGCACCAGGGCAGTATCGATGGAGGTTCTTTCGGTGAACTGGACGGCCCTCAGGGGAAGGCACACGGTACTTCCCGCAACCGAGCAGGTGCCACTGAGCCTCATGGGCCAGACCGAGATCCCCCTTCCCAGCCCCGACCAGGCCATCTACTCCTCCTCCGAGTTCTACCCCGGAACCGCAGCAAGACTCGAAGAGTCCTCCATGCTCCTCGGTTTCCCGGTGGCTTATGTAAGCGTTTACCCCGTTCGCTGGAACCCGGCCTCCGGAACCATAGAGGTGGCCAGCGACATTCAGCTCAGGGTAACAACGGAATACACCGGCGATAACTACCAGGTGAGGGCCCGCAGCGCCCAGACGGAAGCAAGGACAAGAGCCCTTGTGGAAGCATCTGTTGTTAACCCGGAAATGGTCCAGGCCAGCGGCGCCGCGATAATCCCCAGCCGCGACCTCACCTACGGCGAGTTCGTTGTTATCACCACCCCCACCTACGAGAGCTATGCCGAAGAGTTCGCCGAGTGGAAGACCCGGAAGGGCGTTCCCACAGGCGTCTACACCACAACATGGATCCAGG
>DAINQE010000007.1:61162-66518 GCA_036743055.1 Candidatus Sabulitectum sp.
CTCTGCCAGGCAATATATGAAGAGCACTGGGACGAGAACGCCCTCACCCTGGGCGGAATGCACTTCATGGGCCGCGACGAAATGAACCCCGGCAGCGATCAGGTGATGGACTGGTGCGTGAAGGAGTACAACCTGTTCGGCGAACCCGAACTTCCCATCTGGACGGCGGACGCCCAGCAGCTCTCCGCCACGCATCCTTCCTCTATCTCCGGCTCCACTTCGGTAACGGTCACCGTAACCGCCGGTGGTTCCCCGGTGTCCGGCGCCAGGGTCTGCCTCTACAAGGGCGACAGCTGGGCCACAGCCGATGTCTACGAAGTTGCCGTCACCAACGGCTCCGGTCAGGTGACCATCTCCGTTGCCCCCTCCACCACCGGAACCATGCTGGTAACGGCCTGGAAGCATAACTGCATAGCCTATCTGGGCTCGCTGAGCGTTGGCGGAACAGGCATCGGTGACCAGGCCGAGGGCATGACCTTCGTAACCTCCATTGGTGCTCCCTACCCCAACCCGGCGGTCTCTTCCGCCGCGGTGCCCTTCACCATGGCGAATGCCGGAACCGCAACCGTTCAGGTGTTCGACCTCTCCGGACGCAGCGTTGCCACCATCGGCAGCCAGGAGTTCGCAGCGGGTCAGCACACCGTGAACTGGAACCTCACCGGCAGCGGCGGGGCACCTGTTCCCAACGGCTTCTACAGCGTTGTGGTGACCACCCCCGACGGCGTTATGACAGAAAGGGTGATGGTCCTCAGGTAGGAATACCTGACATCGACGGGAAGGGGCGCTTCGGCGCCCCTTCTCTTATACTGAGTGATTGATAATAATATACATAGATTGCGTAAGGAATATTTCTTTATCTGGAGGTGCAATATGCGGGTCCACAGATTATTCATTACGGTTCACATTCTTGTCCTGGCGGATCAGGGGCTCTCTTCTCCCACCTGGATCATTAACTACGACGGAGTCGGCACGAATACCATCAAGTGCGTACTCCCCCTTTCCAACGGACACACTGTATTCAGCGCCACCTGCTACTCCCCGCCGGACATCAGCGGAAGCTGGACCGCTGAGATCGACGAAAACGGTGACATACTCTGGAACTACTACAACGATTATCCACCCCTGGGCATAGCCGAGATCAACGGTGAAGGCTGCATTCTTCTCACAGGAACCGCCAACAGCTGCAGGGTCGTTCGCCTTGATCAGTCAGGAAATGAAATATGGGAACACCCTGCAGCCTGGACACTTGCGGGTATTGTGGGAACCGCAGACGGACACTTCGTTTACAGGAGCGTGGGAAATCTGATCAAGATCGACAAGGACTTCAACACCATATGGACCCTGGAACCCCCTGAGCCTGGAGTCATTCAGATCCTCGGGCCATCATACTCCCCATCGGGGGGATTCGCCGCGGCCGGTGTGAACCCTGGATCATTCTCCGACACCGTTGCCGCGGGCACTGCGGATTCCCTGGGGGTGTTCGGCTCAGTCGGATACATAACCGGCGGCGGAGGGATAATAACTGCCCTGTCCGCATACTCAGATGTGGATGAGAGCTGCTATGGGGTGGTTCAGTACCTCAACCCGATGCCTCCAAACCTGTCAGACGAGATAGTGTTCCGGTTCAACGCCGGCGGAGAACTGAACTGGTCCAGGGAGATCGACGACATGGTTGCTCTATGCCGGTCCACGGACGGACATCCTGTGGTCGTTGGTGAAGAATCCCCGGATTACCCCGTAACCTTCTTCGTAAGGAAGCTCGATCCCGGGAACGGTGACACCATCTGGAGCGTTGTACATGGCAACGGTGATGACAGTTTCGTTCCGTACTGCATCGCCACGGCTTCAGACGGCGGCTTCATTGTGGGCGGGGGTTGCTTAGAAGGAACTGCGGTGCTGGCAAAGACCGATTTGGAGGGACTGATAAACGGAATGGGGATTGAAGGGGGTTCTGTGCATAACCCGCTTCATGTCTCTCCGGTGTCAAATCCTTCCGGCGGTTCCGTTCTTCTGCGGATACAGGCACCTGAATCAGTTGATCTGAACCTGGTCATCCATGACTCCTGTGGAAGGGTGGTGTTCTCCCAAGGTATGGGCACCGGCATGGGGATCGTAAACGCTGGAACGCTGCCCACGGGAATGTACACGGCAAGCATTCTGTCGGATGAACATGGCATTGCTTCCTGCAGGCTGGTTGTGCTGAACTAAACCCAGTAGTCCCTCTCCAGGGCCCTGTACTGAACGGCTTCGGCAATGTGCGGATCCTTTATCGCAGACACACCCTCGAGGTCTGCAATTGTTCTGGCCACCCTGAGTGTTCTGTAGTAGCCCCTGGCGGAGAGCCCGAACCTTGCGGCGGCTGTGTCCAGCAGCTTCCTTGCCCCGGGGTCGAGCCTGCAGTGGGCCCTTGTGAGGGCGCTTGTCATTCCGGCATTGGAATGGACCGCCCTGGAGCCTCTGAACCTGTCGGTCTGTATGGCCCTGGCGGCCACCACGCGGTTCCTTATGTCGGCGCTTGTTTCCCCTTCGGGGGGTTCGTCTCCCAGTTCGTTCCTGGGAACGGGCAGCACTTCGAGGTGGATGTCTATTCTGTCGAGGAGGGGGCCGGAGATCCTGTTAAGGTACCTCTGAACCTGCCCGGCGGTGCAGTTGCACGACTTCTTGGGGTGGGTGAGGTACCCGCAGGGGCAGGGGTTCATTGCCGCCACCAGCATGAACCTGGCGGGAAGCTCCACGGTTGCCGAAGAGCGGCTTATGATGACCTTTCCGCTCTCCATGGGCTGCCGCATGACCTCCAGAGCAGTCCTGCGGAACTCCGGGAGTTCGTCGAGGAAGAGCACTCCGTTGTGGGCCAGGCTCACCTCCCCGGGCCTTGGGTTGGTGCCGCCTCCGGCGAGCCCCGGGGTGGAAACGGTGTGGTGGGGCGCTCTGAAGGGCCTTTCCGCCACCAGGGCCATTCCCTCGGGCAGCAGCCCGGCCACACTGTGAACCTTGGTGGTCTCGATGGCCTCCTCCCTGGAGAGCGGGGGAAGAATGCCGGGCAGACGGCTTGCCAGCATGGTTTTCCCCGAGCCCGGGGGACCGATCATGAGAAGATTGTGCCCGCCTGCGGCGGCTATCTCCAGGGCCCTCTTCGCCTGTGCCTGACCCCTTACCTCGGAGAGGTCGGACACCGGGCCAGGCGCCTGTGCCGGTCGGGGGATATCGGTTGCCTGCTCAAGGGAGTTAACCCCCTGCAGGAAAAGGGAGACCTGTTCCAGATTATCGGCGGGGAACACCGGGACCGGGGAAGCAATGGCGGCCTCGGGGGCGCTGGAACGGGGCACGATGAGCCCCTGGAGACCCATGCCGTTAAGACCAGCAGCCATGGGAAGGGCACCCTTGAGCGGCCTGAGGGAGCCGTCGAGTGCAAGCTCGGCAAGGTAGGCGTAACTGCCGGCCCTTTCAGTGGGAATGTAGCCCGAGGCCGCCAGAAGGCCCACGGCAATGGGCAGGTCGAAGGAAGCGCCCTCCTTCTTCCTTCCTGCGGGGGCGAGGTTCACGGTCATCTTCCTTGATGGAAGGGTGAAACCGGTGTTCCCGATGGCGGACTGGACCCGCTCCCTGGATTCCTTGACGGCGTTATCGGGCAGGCCCACTATGGTGAAGGAGGGGAGGCCCTTCGCAAGGTCGACCTCCACCTCCACCTGGAACGCGTCTATTCCCATGAGCCCTACGCTTCTTGTGCATGCCAGCATGGTTACCTCCCATGGGAACAGTAACCGACATGACAGGGCTTTTTTCTACCCCCTGACCTTGACTTTGCAGATAAGGTCGCCCTGGCGGATGGAATCCACCACGCTCTGACCCTCGGTAACCTTACCGAAGACAGTGTGTTTTCCGTTGAGGTGAGGCTGGGGGCAGTGGGTGATGAAGAACTGGCTGCCGTTGGTTCCCGGGCCGGCGTTGGCCATGGAGATGACCCCTGTTTCGTGGGTGAGGGGATTGCCCTGGAACTCGTCCCTGAAGCGGTAACCAGGACCGCCCATTCCGGTGCCCGTGGGGTCTCCCCCCTGTATCATGAAGTTGCTTATTACCCTGTGGAAGGAAACGCCGTCGTAGTATCCCTCCTCCGCCAGGAAGATGAAATTGTTCACGGTTACAGGGGCGTACTCAGGGAACAGATCAATGTGTATCGTGCCCCGCTCGGTCTCCATTTCAACCGAGTAAGTCCTGGTGGTGTCTATCTTCATCTCCGGTGGGGCGCTGTATTTCCTGGCCAATTCTTATCCTCCTAGCTGATGATGTTAACGAGTCTGCCCGGCACGATGATGATCCTTTTGGGCTCTTTGCCCTGGAGGTGCTCCTGGATCCTCTCGCTGGCCAGGGCGACACTCTCGATCTCTTCGTTCGACGCGTCGGCTGGCACCATTATCCTGTCCCGGACCTTTCCCCGGACCTGGACCGCCATTTCCACGGAGTCCTTCACCAGATCTTCCTCGTTCCAGCAGGGCCAGTTCTCCAGGTGTATCGTCTCGCCGGCCTTGCCGAATCCCAGCCTGTGCCAGAGCTCCTCGGCTATGAAAGGTGCCGCCGGGGCAAGAACGGTGAGGAACTCCCGCTGGGCCTTTCGCCAGGAGGCGAGCGCTTTCGGAGCCTTCTCCCTGTTCGCGGAGATGAAATTGAGGAATTCCATCATGGCGGCCACGGCGGTGTTGAACTGGAAGCCGTCGATGTCGGTGGTAACCTTCTTCAGCATTCTGGCAAGCTCATAATCAAGCTCTCCCGTGAAGTCGCGGTCC
Organism: Candidatus Sabulitectum sp.; assembly: GCA_036743055.1. Taxonomy (GTDB): domain Bacteria; phylum Fermentibacterota; class Fermentibacteria; order Fermentibacterales; family JCC-6; genus Sabulitectum. Next base: position 65,944 of record DAINQE010000007.1, read on the forward strand.
TCCTCTGCCTCCTCAAGGGAAGCGGTCTCCAGGAAGAGGGTCCATATCCTCTTGAGGAATCGGTACGTTCCGGCTATTCCCTCTTCGCTCCACTCCAGTTCCGTCTCGAAGGGACCCATGAAGAGTATGTAGAGACGCAGGGCGTCGGCTCCGTACCTGGTCACCATTTCATCCGGGGTTATTACATTGCCCTTGCTCTTGGACATCTTCTGATGGTCGTAGCTCAGGAGCATACCCTGATTTTTCAGGGAGCTGAAGGGTTCGACGAACCCCACCATCCCCGCGTCGTACATTACCTTGGTGAAGAACCTTGCGTAGATCAGGTGCATCACCGCATGCTCAGCGCCTCCCACATATAGGTCCACGGGAAGCCACCTGTCCACTTCTTCCCTTTCAAAGGGCGCCGTGTCGCACCCGGGAGATGCGAACCTGAGGAAATACCAGCTGGAACAGGCGAACCCGGCCATGGTGCTGGTTTCCCTTGTGGCTTCGCCTCCGCACTTCGGGCACTTCACCCGCACCCATTCCTCGCAGGAGGCCAGGGGGGAACGGCCCGAGTCGTCCGGAGCGTAGCT
>DAINQE010000007.1:66618-74483 GCA_036743055.1 Candidatus Sabulitectum sp.
ATGGGAATCCCGTACTTCTTCGCAAAGGCGTGATCCCGCTCGTCGTGGGCGGGAACTGCCATTATCGCCGCGGTTCCATACCCTCCAAGAACATAGTCTGCGGTCCACACCGGTATTCTCTCCCCATTGAAGGGGTTCACCGCATACGAGCCTGTGAACACGCCTGTCTTCTCCTTCTCCCCGGCGACCTGCCTTTCAAGATCGCTCTTCGACGCCGCCATGGAAATGTAGCTCTCCACCTGTTCCCTGCAATCCGGGCGGGTGATCCTGATCAGGTCCGGATGCTCCGGGGCGAGCACACAGAAAGTGGCTCCGTAGATGGTGTCTATCCTGGTGGTATAGACAGGCAGATGCACGCCTCCATCGGATGTCTCAACTTCGAAGACCACCTCGGCGCCTTCTGAGCGGCCGATCCAGTTCCTCTGCATGGCCTTGATGGATTCCGGCCAGTCGAGTTCCTCCAGGTCGTAGAGAAGCCTGTCGGCGTAATCGGTGATCCTGAAATACCACTGGGGAAGCCTTTTCCTGGTTACTTCACCCCCGCATCGCCAGCAGACCCCTCCGGCGGCCTCCTCGTTGGAGAGAACTATCCTGCAGGAAGGGCAGAACATCTGAAAGTTGTCCGACTGGTACGCGAGCCCCCGGTCGAAGAGCAGGAGGAAGAAGTATTGCGTCCATCTGTAGTAGTCGGGCGAAGAGGAGTTGATCTCCCGGGACCAGTCATAACCGGCCTCGAAGAGCTTCATCTGCCTCTTGTAGTTCTCGGTGTTTATCCTGGTGACCTCGGAGGGATGGGTTCCCGTCTTGATTGCGTACTCCTCGGCGGGCTGCCCGAACGCGTCCCATCCCATGGGATGAAGGACATTGAGCCCCTGCATCTTCTTCTTACGGCTGATAACATCGGTGGGAACGTAGTTCCTGCAGTGCCCCACAGACAGACCCGCCCCGGAGGGATAGGGAAAGTAGTCAAGGCAGTAGAAGTTCTCCCTGTCGGGATCGCTGCCGGTCCTGTACAGGTCGATCTTCTCCCAGAACGGGGACCATTTGCTCTCGAGATCCTTGAAATTATAGGTATCCACCATCAGGCCCTTTCAGAATGTTGTTGGGGGGGAATATACAAAACCCTGAAACCCCGGCGGGGTTAGTGCTTCCGCACCGAATCCAGCACGAACCGCAGCCCCCTGGGAGTAAAACCAGCCAGGGAGCATCCTGATACCTCCAGTATCTCGAAGATCACAGCCAGCTCCATTGAAGGGCCAAAGGTCTGGGGCCCCTCCGGATGAGAGTCCTCCAGCGTGCGCTCCAGGTTCTCGGGGAAGCCGGAAATGGTGAGTTCGGCCTGCACCTCACCTGAAACGGCTTCGGGACACAGTGAAAAAGCCACAGGGGACTCAACGGCGTGATTCTGGCAGAGGATCGATATCCCTCGAAGCACCGCTTCGGGCATAATGGTGACCTCCGGCAAACCTTCCTTCATGGAGAGGATCGGGGGTCTGAGCCCCCTTTCCGCGAATGCGGTATGAAAACCGGCGAAGAACCTCTCCAGGGAGACTACCCTGCAGTTCTCCCGGGAGACCGCCAGGGCAGCCTTCAGAAGCTCGGCGGCGGCTGAGGCGGTTTCGCTGGCGTAGAGTATCGTTCTGGCAAACCCGGCGAAGTGATCCGATTGATCGAGAAAACTGAGCAGGGCTCCCGTTCGGTGGGCGGTATCGGCGCAGAAGCCCTCAAGATAGACCGCAAGGTCATTCATGCTGTTCCTTAGCGGACGGGAAGCCCCCGCGGAAGAGGATTTGATCACCGCCGTTCCCCTGATGCTCGAAACGGCCTCGCAGAGGGATTCGAGCAGCACCACGTTCACGCCGGGCGTAAACCTCGTTCCGTACTCCCGGCCATCAAGAAGGAGGGATGGTCCTGTCTGCCACCGCATCGTCCGGCCGCTGGCCGCCTCGGAAAACGTGCAGAAAACCGGGTCGCCGTTCCTGAGTACCTCGATCTCTCCGGAATAGCTGTGTTCGAGACAGATGTCCGAAAGCTTTCGGAGGATCTCCCTTTCTCCTTCGATGGAGACTACCCCCAGCAGACCCCGGATCACATCGGTGGATACCGCGCCCTCCACCCGGGAAAGGTCGGAGTCTGTTTCACCGGGAAGGGGAACACCGGTGATCAGATATCCGTAATCACCGGTGAAGAGTCTCTGGTCCTCCAGGAAACTGACCCGCCAGATGTGGGGTTCGGTCACGGCTCCGTCAAGTCTTGAAGGCTTCCATATCATCCTGCGGGGGTCCCCGGCGGGGGATTCGCCTGTTATCAGGGAGTCCAGGGTTAGCCCATGCCCTTCCGGGTCGATCAGGGCCTGAAGGTGATCGGAGGTGAATCTTCCGGCGCTTGCGCCGGCCAGCTTCTCCATGAGATGGTTCAGATGGACCAGTTCGCCGTTCCTCCTGAAGATGGCTGCAGGAAAGGCCATGCTCCCCAGAATAACCCCCACCATGTCCTTAACTCCGGTCTGCTTCCCGGAGGCCCTTGTACCTTCGGCGGTCTGGCTTCCGATCGTTCCCGATCGTACCAGCAAGGTCATCAGTTTGAGAACGGCGCCGTCGTACCCGGGTTCGGCAGGGTCGCACAGGAGCAGGAAACCCCTGTTCGCCGTACCCTTTCCAAGGGGAACCACGCTGCATCTCTCGAAGGAACTTCTGAGAATGCCCAGCTCACCGCCTGCCAGAACCTTGTGACCATCTCCCCTCCAGACCATGGCGGGAAAACCCAGTTCGGCGGGTTCCATTCCCTTGATCCCCCTGGGCCAGTCCCCGTGAACCTCGGTAAGGGAGAGTGTCTCCGAAGAGTCGTAGGAATACCTCAGAACGGCCCGGGATCCAGTGAGTTCCAGGGTCCTGCGGCACACACCGGCGTAGTCACCCTGCATCATCTCTTCAGCGATGCCCGCCATTCCGGTGAGGCAGTTCTTCAGGCTGTCGACCTCTTCCCTGAGGGTCGTAAGTTCAGTCCTGTCCTCGAAGAGACACACGAAGTTAACGGCCTGGTTCATCTCGTTCCTTACAGCCCTGAGGGTATGCCTCACCAGAAGGGCTTCACCTCCCTCCACTTTGAAAGGGACCAGAGCAGACTGTTCCGCCCTTTCCTCACCTAGAAGCCTCTCCGAGGCCTCGTGAACCCAGCGGTAGGAATCGTCGGGAAGCACATCGTGGAGCTGAAGCCCTATCAGGGAGCCCTTTCTTCCGCTGATCCTCTCGAAACCGGGGTTGCAGAGAAGAACCCTGAGGCCGGTGTCCAGAAGGATAAGACCAGTTTCCGTTGACTGTATGTAGGCCTGGTTGAGCCTGTTAAGCGCCCTCAGTCGCTTGGTGGTGTTGTAGTTCTCGCTTGAGTCGCTGAAAATGCCTATTATGCCCGGTCCGCCCCTGCTCAGGATCCCTTCGAGCTTCTTCTCCCCCGATGGACGGAACTCGAGCCTGACCTCGTGTCCCAGATGGACCGAAGAAAGGATGCTGTTCCAGTTGTAAAGGACAGGAGGCGGGAGAATGTCCTCCACGTTCTTGCCTTTTACATCTTCTTCCCTGGGGCCGAAAAGATACGACATCCTCCTGTTCCACCTGAGGATGTTGCCGTCGGTGCTGAAGGCCGCCACACCTGAGGCCATGTCGGACACAAGGTCGTACTCATGACCCTTCTCCAGAATTACCGTTACCGAATTAGAATAGCGGGTGTCCCCGGGGACCAAAACAAGGTTGAGTTCCGTATCCCTGGTGACGCCGCTGCCTTCAACCAGAGCCCCTGCCACGGATGCGGGAAGAGCGGATAGAGGGTCTGTGGCCCCGGTGAGTTCCTCGCGGGTCTTTCCCAGTACCGAGTAGGGATCCCCTTCCACGGACAGCCTGCCTGTGGAAGGGGTGAACGAGAGCCGGATCCAGGCGCCGGCACCCTGATTCATGGGATCACCCCGAGAAGGAATAGCTCAGACCTATGGTGAACTGGGTTGCTGAATCGTCCACCCTGTCCGCCTCCTCGTCTGGGAATGCGGTATCAGTCCTGGCCCGGAATCTGTTGAGGATCCCGCCTCCCAAGTTGAACCTGCCTATCCTTCCACTGAAGCCCAGACCGAAGCCGAAACCAGCTCTGTTGGCCACCCTCTGATCGTCGAAGCTGGCGGATGTCAGGGCGTTGAGGTTCTTAGTCAGGGGCATTATTATGGAAAGCTTTCCCAGGAAACGGTTGCTGTCAAAGGGGGAGATCAACTCACCTTCGAAACCCACTGTGATCTTCTTCAGGTGCTCCGCATAAGCGCTGAATCCAATGCTCACCGATTCTTCCATGTACTCGGTTCCCGAGGAATAGCTGAGACCGGACTTGAAAAGGTCGCCGTTAAGGGCGAGACCCGCATGCCAGGCGAACTCACTCTCATCGAATGACCAGACAGCCGAAGAGTCGGGGATGGAATACCTGTGGCTGTTGAAGAAGTACTCGTAGTCGGCTGAAGCGGTACGCATTCCACCGGAAAATCCGGCTGAGAGAACTCCGGCGAGGACCATGGAGGCGCTTCCCATGGCTTCGTGCTGCCCTCCGTCCGCGTAAAGTATTTCAACACCGACCTCAGGATCCTCGGGGTCGTCGTACACCGTATGGGTACCCTCGTAGCCGAACTCCGCCACCTTTGCATATCCCGCTCCCAGAGTGACTGGCCCCACGGGCCACACAGCTGCTCCGGAGAAGTTGTCCAGGGTGGTGAGGGTCCTCACTGTCTTGTCTATGTCTGACTCGATCACCCGCTCTGTCCATGTAATGGCGGAATAAGCCGCCTGTACGGTTCCGCCGGCCCATGCGGTCAGCGCCGGGTTGGTGAAAACACATGCGGGTTCTATGGGACTCAGGGCCTTCGGGGAACCCAGGGCAACTGCCGTGGGTGAGAGGCCGGGGATCGGTGTTCCTTCGTTGATCGAGTCGTAGTATCCGAAACAGAGACCGGTCGAATTGAGTATGAACAGCAATGCAATTAGAAGGATCGAACTTCTCATGGAAAAAACCTCCGAGTTTACAGCGGGATAGTGGCCCCGACGGTGAAGCCTGTAATAACGTCCGTGATAGTCTCTGCCTGGGGGAAACCGAAGACCAGACCGTTCCTGTTCTCATTGTTGAAGTTGAAAGCTGCGTTCAGGTCCATCCAGCTGAAGTTGACCGTGGCGCCCAGGGAGAGCCCAAGAGAGACGTTCGATTCATCCACTCCCTTGGAAGTAAGGTTCAACCCTCCCCTGAAGAAGAGGTTCCTGTCTGCGTGGATTCCCCCGAAGACAGTTCCGGTCCAGGCGGATTGCCCTTCGGTATCGTAGATCTTTGCTTCCACACCCACTCCGGGATCCCCCCGGGATATCTCTCCGAAAACTACGCCTGCTCCATAGTGCGCGGGGCAGTTGTCGGATTCCGAGGCATAGAAGAGACCGGCTTCAGCACCGTTTCCAAGCAGAACGGTGGTTCCCGCGCGCCAAGCGAACTCCCCCTCTTCCCTTGACCAGGTGCTTATGGAGTCCTCTATGGACTCACTGAAGTGGTGCATGTAGTACTCGTAATCCACTTTGCCGGTCCGATAACCAGCGGCGGCTCCTAACCTGACCCCGGGAGCTATGCTTCCTGCAGCACCGAAGGCGGCTTCCCAAATGCCCCCTTCCACGGTCAAGTCCTCGAAACCAGAAATAATTGGCTCAAGCTCGCCCTCGATGAAGAAATACTCACCAGTGTAGGTGTAGTCCCTAATCTTCGAAACACCGGCGGCAATGCTCACAGGACCAGTCTGAAGTGAAGCCTGAAGCCCAGTAATGCCAAGTCCGGCGTATGTAAGGCTATGCTTCCCCAGGCCGTCGTCCACGGTCTGCTTCAGTATGAGAGCTCCGGCGTTCATCATCAGGGTCGAGCCGGATATACCCGAAGGGTTCCCGAAAAGGTTCATCCCGCCAACGTTCACAGCGGAAGCACCGGCGAATCCGTGGGAAACCGCATCGGTGCCCGGCATGGAGCTTCCCATCCCGATGGCGTCGGGATACCCGTAACCGTAGGCCGTACTTGTAATAAGTGCCGCTGCAAGCGCGGACAGCAGAATTTTGACTCTCATTGTTCCTCCTGGTTCGAATTTGTGTTGTCAGATGAATAATACACATCTTGTTCACGATAAGAAACCGGAGGATTCCCTGAATCCCTTGTTGCCTGGCGATTCATGATGCATGTTTGAGCCTTAACCATTTCATACCGTAATGGTATACTAAGAGGGAGTATCCATGAAAACTGCTTTCCCCTGTCTCTGGTTTCTGGTTCTCGGAGCCATGGCCGGTACTGTGGTTGTAAATCCGATCGCGGACATGACCACAACACCCACAGGCGCGGCAACCACCACCGCTTATGTGGAGATATGCCACAGACCCGCCCATGGGCATCCTGACACCAGGGGGGCCATCGTCTTCGACCTTTCAGGTCATGCGGGTTGGACCGCCGAATCAGCAATCCTCAACCTGGACGTGTTCTATCAGAGCGGATGCGGTCTGCCGACCTCATTCAATACCTGGGCCGCAACGGAGGAGTGGGATGAGACATGGTCCGGAACCCACCTTCAGCAAGGTTCCGACAACTGGGGAATGTTCACCTTCAGCGGAACGGGATGGTACCAGATGGACATCACCGACCTCGTGAATGCCTGGCTGTCAGGTTCCGCCAGCAATTATGGTCTTGTTTTCCAGGCGGTGGACAGCAATCAGGCGGAGCACAGATTTTACTCTAGCAACGCCGTAGATCCCGAGGTTCGCCCCTTCCTTTCAATTACCTTTCCGGAATCATTCGATCAGATGACTTGGACCGCAATAAAGAACTCTTTCTAACCGCTGTTCGAAGAAGCCCCCCGGCTCTCACCGGGGGGCTTCCCATTCAGGGCTGCGATACTAGAAGTTGTTCTTCACGTAGTCGTACCCGGCCTTCACCGCCTTTGCGTTCAGGTCGATGATGGCCTGGCTCTTTCCCTTGAAGAGCTTGGGAAGGAGAGCGATTATGTCCTGGGGATCGAACATGCCCGTTATTCCCGCATATGCCCCAACGCTCACAAGGCTCTGAACCCTTGTGTTACCCAGTTCGTCGGCAATACCGGTCACAGGAACCGGGAACACGGTAATGTCACTCCTCTTCGGCTGAACGTCGATCAGAGTGCTGTTGTACATAAGTGTACCGCCGGCAACGATGAACTCCTCGAACTTCTCCATGCTGGGTCTGTTCATTGCCATCACCATCGAGGGATGCACAGCTTCAGCGGCTCCTATGGTGCCGTCCTGTATGTTCACGGAGCAGTTGGCGGTTCCGCCCCTCATCTCAGGGCCGTAGCTGGGAAGCCAGCTTACATTGTAACCGTATTCCAGCGCCACGCTGGCAAGGGCCTGTCCCGTGACCATTATCCCCTGTCCTCCGAAACCTGCCACCCTGATGGACATCTTGCTGTACTTATCGGAGGCTTCGGGCCTCTTGAAATCAACGTCCTTCTCGCTGGAGATACCCAGCTTGTCCCATACCTGAACGGGATCCATTACTGGTACGGGCCTTTCGGTGATCTTTGCCTCTTCGCCAAGGTCCCTGTAAACTCCCAGGGGGTAGAGGGGCATCATCTTCTTCTCGACCCAGTCCATGGCCTTCGGAGCATCCATCTTCCAGCCGCTGGGACAGGTGGAAAGAACCTCCACGAACTGGAAGCCCTTCTTCTCCTTTGCGTTCTGGATAGCTTTCCTTACGGCGTTCCTGGTCTTCCTGATATGGGCGGGGTTATGCAGTGAGACCCTCTCGATGTAGTTGGGGGCCGTGAGCTGGCTGAGCACCTCGCACATCTT
>DAINQE010000008.1:0-4957 GCA_036743055.1 Candidatus Sabulitectum sp.
GTGAGGTCACCGTTCCCGTCGGGAAGGACCTCCAGTCTCTGGGCCACATAAGCGCTGTCGTCGGCACCCCTGAGGTTCATCGGGGGATTGTTGAAGAAGGGGGTGAGAAGCCCCAGCCATTCGCCATCGGTGCTGAAACCGTGAAGACCTCCGCTCCAGGGGGACTCCACCACTACCCTGCCGTCGCCGAGAACGGTCATGTCCAGGGGATTGAGCAGTTCTCCCGGGCCGCTGCCGCTGCTGGAGATGCTTCCGATGAACTCGCCTTCCCTGGAGTAAACCCTGACCCTGCATGCGGACCGGTCCAGCACAAGGATGTTGCCCTGAAGGTCGTGGTCGATGCTCTGCACCGCCCCGAGAACGTAGTTGCTGTCGCCCAGCTCCACCCCGATGGTGCCGGTAATGCTCAGCTGTACCCTTTCTTCACCCTGGGTGGACGCCGTTTCTTCAGAAGGGGAATCCGTACTCCCGCAGGATGCGGCCAGGATCATCACGGCGGTGATGTAAAGTGCCTTCTTCATCTGCTCCTCCATTTTCGGTTTTTCGTAAGGACTGTCGGTGCCAGTCATCAGTTACAAGTATAGGGAGCCTTTTCACTTTGTAAAGCTGATTTGCTTTATCGTGCCCGTGCTTCGTATATATCATCCAAGCAATGGAGGAACCTTGTCTGAACACTGCATCAATGTGAACGGTCTGGTAAAGACATACGGCGACCTTACCGCCGTGAACCGGATCTCTTTCCAGGTGAACCACGGGGAGATCCTGGGGATCCTGGGGCCCAACGGATCAGGAAAGACCACTACGATCAAGTCCATACTGGGGCTGATCAGATTCGACGAAGGGTCGATATCGGTCCACGGCTTGGATGCGGTGAGGAATCGGCGGAAGCTGCTGGAAAGAACCGGCGCTGTGCTGGAGGGAGCCCGGAACACCTACTGGTATCTCTCCCCCAGGGAAAACCTTGCCTACTTCGCCGGTTCCAGGGGGGTTTCATCCGGAGAGGCGACGGAAAGGGCGGATAAGCTCCTGAAGAGCCTGGACCTCTGGGATGTGGCCGACAAGGAGATGAGGCAGTTCTCGGCGGGAATGAAACAGAAGTGCGCCATTGCCTGCGCCTTCATTCACGACCCTGACCTTCTCCTTCTCGACGAACCTACCCTGGGACTGGACGTAGCCATCAGCCGGCAGCTGAGAGCCTGGCTAAGGGAGATGGTGAACGAGAGCGGAAAGACCATCCTCATAACCTCCCACAACATGGACTTCATAGAATCGGTCTGCGACAGGGTGCTGGTGATGAGGAAGGGCGAGATAGTCTCCCACGAGACAGTAGCCTCCCTGAAGAAGAAGTTTGCGGGGAAGTACTTCAGCATCACTCTGAAGAACAGCCCCACAGATGCGCTTATCTCCCATCTCTCTGAGCTGGGCGGCCTCAGTACGGAAGGGAACAGACTCACACTGGAACTCGCTTCCCTGGACCATCTGGGTTCCATGGTGAAAGCACTGGATGACTCAAGGTGCGGAATTGAGGACTTCAGAACGGTGGAGAACGACCTGGAGGACATCTTCCTGAACATTATCGGCGATGGGGAAGGAAACCATGAGCAAAACTCTTAACCTCGCCCTGGCCGAAGCAAAACTGGTGTTCTGGAGCATGAAACGCTACATGCTGGACACCCTGGCGGCAATAGGGATCATGTTCCTGATATTCATGGGGATGTTCTGGGGAGTCAAGACCATAGGTGGAAGCGGTGTAACCGGCGAGTCACTGGACGACATGCTGGTGGGCTATGTGCTGTGGATGAGCGCCATGTTCTGCATGCAGAGCACCGGCTCTGAGATAACCACCGAATCCCAGCGCGGAACCCTGGAGCAGCTCTATCTCTCCCCGCTTGGAGCCCACAGGGTGCTTTTCTTCAGGGCGCTGATGAACATGGTGTTCAACTTTTTCTTCGTCACGGTGCTTCTCTACCTGTCCATGGCGGCAACGGGAAGGTGGCTCTCGGTAAACCTGCCCTTCCTCTACGCAATGGTGCTGCTCTCAACGCTCTCCCTGGTGGGGATAAGCTTCATGCTGGGGGGAATAAGCCTGATCCATAAACGGATACAGGCCCTGGGGGGCATACTCTCCTTCGGCCTTATAGGGCTCATGCTTCTGCCCACATACCCCATGAACGCCTGTTCGTTCCTGCCCTTCATCGCCGGAGCGGCGCTGGTGCGCAACACAATCGTCAGCGGCGACTCATACCCCCTCTGGTGGTACGGCTTCGTGGCCGCCAACAGCGCTTTCTACCTTCTTGCAGGTCTCATGATCTTCAAGGTGTTCGAAAGAAGGGCCATGAAGCTGAACAAGATGGGGCAGTACTGACCGGCCCGGCCTACATGGACTGCATGAAGAACAGCAGTACTATCACGGCCAGGAAAACACCAATGGCGCCCAGGACCGAGAACAGCCTCTTCCTTTTCACCGCCGACTGGAACTCCTCGGGGAACTCCGAAAGGGGGATCTTCCCGCAGCTGGTGCAGTTGTAGGAAGCTGCGGCGTTGGCAATGAGCAGGCCAACCAGACCGGCAGACCTTCCCACGGCTGCTGAGGTGGAAGATCTGGTAACATTGTTCTGATTGCATCTGGGACAGAGCTGTTCCACTGTGACGCTCCTTTCGATGTTCTGGTGAAAACACGAATATAAGCCAGGGAAGATCGCCGGGCAGCCGTTCGAAAAGCTCATTCTTTCCCTCGCTGAAGGAAACATTCCGGCATTTCTTTCCTTGACAGAAGGACAGTTCCCGGCTGTTCAGTCTTCGAAGACGGAACCGGGGGCGGCTGAGCGCCTCCCCCGGTTGTCGGTTGCATCTCTCGTCAGATGTTTATGGTGACCGTGGTCCGGCCGGCTGAGGCACCGGCTATGGAAGTGCCGGTGAGAAGGTCTTCCAGCAGCTCTATCACCTCGTCGACCTCAACGGTGTCCTCCTCCACGGTAACGGCGGTGATCCTGCCGCTTCCGTCCAGGGTGAGAACGAGCTTGATCGTGCCTGGTTCCAGAGCGTCACTCTGCTCGTTCAGGGCGTCGATAGCTTCAAGGATAACCTCCCTGAACTCCGAGGGCCTTGCGCCGAGGTAGTCGCTTATTCCACCCAGCGAAGCGGCATACACCGGCTCGCTGTAGTAGAAGTCATCGCCGTCCCGAAGCTCCTGTTCCTCGCAGCAGGCAGTGGTGGCGTTAAGGGAGATGCCGCTGCCGCCTCCGCCGTATCCAGCGGGAGCAGGGGCGATGCTCCGGCTCACCGTTCCGGCGCCGTAGGACTGGTGCACCGCTCCGCCGAAAATGCCGGTGTAGCTCACGCCCTCGGGCATGTTAACCGGGATGCCGATGGTTTCCGGAGCGCTTCCGTCCGTCCTCACATAGCTGTCCACGGCGACGAAGGCGGTGTATTCCGAAAGTACGGCGTAGTCCAGGGATGTGCCGATGATCTGCTCCACGAGACCGTCCGAGGGCTTTCCGCTGTAGGGAGCGTCCAGCATCAGTCTATTGAGGTGGTGGATCTTGCTCCTGGCCCAGAGCCTGTCTGCGGCCTCGGTCCCGCCCCTGGAGACAAGGCGCACGCTCATGGTCTGCTCCCAGGGTCTTCCCCCCACCGTTCCGGTAATGGTGATCTCGTCGCGGCCGGGCTCGTCGTAGCGGCCAACCACCACCATGGGCTCGCCGTCGTAGAGGTCCCGTATCTCCCTGGGGTAAACATCGGTAACTTCAAGGTTCCCCCAGTCGATCTCGATGTTCACCAGGTAGGGGTTGTTGATCTTGTCGTAGATATCCTCCACAGCGGTCTTCGGGTCCTGATCGAGGCCCACATAGGTGGCGTAGCCCCTGCCTTCCTCCGCAAGCCCCTCGATGAGATAGCGGTTCACGCTGGAGCCAACTCCTATGCTGAAGAGCCTCATGTTCTCGCCCAGGGTGGTCCTAAGCTCCGAGAGTATCTCCGTTTCGTTGCCTATGTAGCCGTCGGTGAGGAAAATGATGTATCGCATTCTCTCAGGGTCCTCGGGGTAGCCCACGCAGGCCCTAACCCCCTCTATCATCATGGTTCCGCCCATGCCGTACATCGCGTCTATGTACTCTATGCCCCTCTGAACGTTCCTGGGGGTGTTCTCCAGGGGATGGCTGCTGAGGGCGCTTGCCGTTTCCGAGAACCTCATTATCTGGAAGGAATCCCCGGGGTTCATACCGGCAACGAACTGCCTTACGGTCTCCTTGGCCACCTCCATGGGCTGACCGCTCATGGAGCCGGAGTTGTCCACCACGAAGAATATCTCCTTCGGGGCGATGTCGTCGGGGTCCACTTCGGCGTCGGGTTCCAGCATCAGCATGAAGTGGCCGCCCAGGTCGCCGTAGTGGGATATCACGCCGGCGCCAATGGCGTCGCCTGCGGTACGGTAGCTGAACACGAAGTCCCTGTTGGGTATCTCGTTCTCACGGCTAAGTTCGACCTGGAGAATTCCGTCGCCATCTATCCTGGTGCTAATTGCGTGATTCTCGCAGTCGAACTCCCTCACAGGGAAACCGGGGTTGACTTCCAGGGAGAGCTCTATGTCATACCCGCTCCTGGTTCCCTCGGGAACGATGGCCGGGGAGATTCGGTCCGCGTCCTCCACCCCTCCGGGGATGAACCTGGGGCCCACCACCATGGGGTATACGACTTCCCAGGTGCCGTCGTTGTACGCCACCGGCGCGGCATACCTGATCTCTATCACGATGCTGTCCCCGGGGAGGATGTTGCCCACGGTCTGGGTGAAGATGTTTGGTCTCTCCTGCTCCAGGAGGGCAGCGGTCCTGCCCTCGCTTATGGCCTCCTCGTAGATCCTCACCGCCTCCTGGCGCTCCTTTATCTCCCCCTGTATCAGCCTGTCCCCTATGGTCATGTTCATGCTGTACACCGCTCCGCTCTCCGGCAGCGGGAACAC
>DAINQE010000008.1:5057-66724 GCA_036743055.1 Candidatus Sabulitectum sp.
CCCCTATGGTCATGTTCATGCTGTACACCGCTCCGCTCTCCGGCAGCGGGAACACATAGACAGCCTCGATCACTTCGTCGTAGGGGTTACCGTACACCTGGCGCACCGTGGCCAGCTGAATGGATCCCTCCACGGTGATCTCCGCCTCGGTGTGCTCCAGGGGAAGGTCTCCGACTATTCCGTCCTCCCCCATGACCACCATCCTGGAGTAGTCCTGTTCAGGGGCCGCCGCCAGCACCGCGGCTATCATCAGCAATCCGGTCATCTCTCTCTCCTTTCCTTTCAGGAATGATCCATGGTTTCGTTCATGGTACACCGCCGGGGGATGTATATTCCACGGACTTATCGAAATGCACGGAGGAACTGAATGGCCGGAAGAGTACCGTCCGTGTTGCTGCTGCTGGTAACAGCGGTTATCTGGGGCTTCGCTTTCACAGCCCAGAGGGCCGGTATGGACCATCTGGGCCCGCTGGCCTTCAACGGCATCCGCTTCGCGCTGGGAGCCCTTGTGCTCCTGCCGGCCTTCCGCAGACATATTTCCATCGGTCTCGTTCCAGGGGCGGTTGCCGCCGGAACGGTGCTCTTCGCAGGCGCCGCACTTCAGCAGTGGGGGATCGTTTACACCACCGCAGGGAAGGCAGGGTTCATAACCGGGCTCTACATGGTCTTCGTGCCCCTGCTGGGAATTGTCACCGGTCACAGGGAGAACCGGTACGTCTGGGCGGGGGTATGCCTCTCCCTCACCGGCCTCTGGCTGCTGAGCTTCTACCGGGGTTTCCAGGGGGTCAATCCGGGGGATCTTCTGGTGCTTGCAGGAGCGTTCATGTGGGCGGTTCATGTGAGGCTCATCGGCATGTATGCCGCCGTTTTTCACCCCGGCGGGTTCGCCGCCGTTCAGTTCGCCTGGGTTGCACTTCTGAGCCTGGCAGGAGCGCTTCTCCTTGGGGAGGGTTTCTCCGGGGCTCCGGAAGCCTGGCTTCCCCTGGCCTACAGCGGTGTTCTCTCGGTGGGTGTGGCCTTCACCATCCAGGTTTTCGCCCAGAGGGACGTCAAACCCGCACCGGCTGCTCTGATAATGAGCCTTGAGGCCGCCTTCGCGGCTCTGGGAGGGTGGCTGTTCCTGGGAGAGACCATGGCCTCCAGGGAAACGGCGGGAGCCCTGCTGATGTTCATGGGCATGGGGATCTCCCAGCTTCGATCCCGGGGAAGGTGAAATACCTGAGGGGTTGACATTTTTCGGTTCCATATTAATTTAGTCGTGTCTAAAAACGGGAGGCGCTATGTTCGGTTTTTGCAGACGGGGCAGGAAATGCGCGAGCGCTTGCCTCTCCCTGGCGGACATTCCCCGGGGCGGAACCGCCAGGATAACGGCTTTCTCCGGGGGCCGGGGCATCCGTGAGAGGATGACCTCCATGGGCCTTTTCCCGGGAACCGTGGTCACCGTGGTGCATACCCACGGAGAGAACGGGATGATACTGGTTTCCGCCGGTTCTTCCCGGTTCATGGTCGATCCCTGTATGGCCGCCAGGGTTCAGGTGGAGAGAACAGCGTAATTACTTTTTTTGCCATAACATTTAGATGTATCTAAATTCGGGAGGCCCGATGAAGCTGGCAGAGATGAAAAAGGGTGACACTGGAGTGGTCACAGGCTACGAGAAGGGCGAGAGGGTTTACCGGCAGAAGCTCCTTCGAATGGGGCTTGTGAAAGGCTGCGTCTTCACCGTTACCAGGGTGGCCCCACTGGGTGACCCCGTTGAGATATCGGTGGATTCCCACAGACTGACCCTGAGGAAGAACGAAGCCCAGGTGCTAGACGTGGAAAGGCGAAGCTGAATTGAAAAAGCTCAGAATAGCCGTTGCCGGAAACCCCAATGTTGGAAAAACCACCCTCCTCAACGCCCTTACCGGCTCGAAGCAGAGGGTGGGCAACTGGCCCGGTGTCACCGTTGAGAAACTGGAGGGTTCCTATGTTCACGATTCCGTGGAGGTGCAGGTAACCGACCTTCCCGGCATCTATTCCTTCACCGCCTTCTCAATAGACGAATCAATAGCCAGGAAGTTCATACTCGAGGAAAAGCCCGACCTTATCGTGAACATCGTCGACGCCACCAACCTGGAGAGGAACCTCTTCCTCACCACCCAGATCCTGGAGATGAAGGTACCCATGGTGGTGGTGCTTAACATGATGGACCTGGCGGAAAGAAGGCGCTTGAAGATAGAGGTGGAACACCTTCAGAAACACCTCGACTGCCCTGTGATCCCCATGAGCGCATCCAGGAACCGGGGGATCGAAGAGCTGAAGGAAATGGTGAACAGCGCCGGTTTCCAGAAGCCCGTACCCGGGACGAGGGTTGCCTACGACGAGGTACTGGAGGAAGCCGCGGAAACGGTTGCCGCCGCGGTGGTCTCCATTGCCTCCGGGAAGAAAGTCGATCCCAGATGGCTTGCCCTGAGGCTCCTCGAGGGGGACGAGTACGCCATGGAGCTCTGCGGCGGCCAGATCCCGGAGTCCCTCCTCCAGGAGCAGACATCCCGTGTGGAAAGGCATGTGGGCGACGAGATCGACATAGTGCTGGCCGACGGCAGGTACGGCTTTATCCACGGCCTGGCAAGGGACGTGATAAACAGGACCGACGAGGTAAGGAGAACGGTTTCCGACGGACTGGACAGGGTAATGCTGAACAGGTTCCTGGGCATCCCGGTCTTCCTGGGTATCATGTATCTGGTCTTCGCAGGCACCATCAACCTCTCAGGCCCCTTCATAGACTTCTTCGACATACTGGCGGGAACAATTTTCGTTCAGGGTTTCGGATCTTTCCTTGCCTCCATGGGAACTCCGGACTTCCTGGTAGCCCTGCTTGCCGAAGGCATTGGAGGGGGAATACAGACGGTATCCACCTTCATACCCCCCATCTTCATGATATTCCTCTTCCTCTCGCTTCTGGAGGACTCCGGCTACATGGCCAGGGCGGCCTTCGTGATGGACAGGTTCCTCCGGTCCATAGGCCTTCCAGGCAAGGCCTTTATTCCCATGCTGGTTGGTTTCGGCTGCAATGTCCCCGCGATCATGGCCACCAGAACCCTGGAGAACCGAAGGGACAGGATACTGGCCATCATGATGAACCCCTTCATGTCATGCGGGGCCAGGCTTCCGGTATACGCCCTCTTCACCGCGGTGTTCTTCCCGGACAGCGGGGGCACAGTTCTGTTCAGCATATACCTTACAGGAATACTCCTCGCCGTACTCACCGGACTTCTCTTCAAGAAGACCATACTCAAGGGCGAAACATCCACCTTCGTCATGGAGCTTCCCCCCTACCATCTCCCCACCTTCAGGGGCATCATGTACCACACCATGTCCCGGCTGAAGGGTTTCGTAACCAGGGCGGGAAAGGTGATACTTGCTGTGGTGGTGGTACTCTCCTTCCTGGGATCACTGGGAACGGACTGGTCATTCGGGAATCAGGATTCCTCGAAGTCGGTGCTCTCCGCGGTGGGAAGGGCCATCACACCGGTGTTCCACCCCATGGGAATAACAGATGAGAACTGGCCCGCTGCTGTGGGGCTGTTCACGGGGATATTCGCCAAAGAGGCGGTGGTGGGCACCCTGGACAACCTTTACACCGCAATGGCCGACGAGCCTGTTGGGATCACCGAAGATGCCGGTGACTTCAGTCTTGCGGGAGGGGTAGCCGAGGCCTTCCGCTCAATTCCCGAGGGACTCCGCGGTCCAGAGAGCGAAGGGCCGCCTGAAACCAGCGAGTCGGCATTCCAGGTGATGAGGACAATGTTCGACGGCCCCGCCGCGGCCTACGCCTACCTGCTCTTCATACTGATCTACGCTCCGTGCGTAGCGGCCATAGCAGCCATCTACAAGGAGACCAGTCTGGCCTGGGCGGCCTTCTCCACGGCCTACCTCACTGTCCTCGCCTGGACTGTGAGCACATTGTTCTACAGGCTCGCCACATTCCACCGATCCCCGGGAGAGTCACTGCTATGGCTGGTGACGGCTTCCCTTGTTGCAGGAGGCGTCTGGCTAACGCTGAAGGGTCTCTCAAAAGCCGGAAAGCCGGGGATCTGACACATGCTTGCGCGGATAATGGAGCTTCTGGAGGAACACGGAAGGCTCACACTGGCGGAGTTCGCCAACGCCCTGGAAGCTCCTGAAGATGCGGTGAAGCCCATGATGGACCTTCTCGTGAGGAAGGGCAGGGTGGAGGAAATGGGGGGAACCTGCTCAACAGGCTCCTGTGCCGGGTGCTCCTTCAGCTGCGGTGGTTCAGCCGCGGTCTATCGCACCGGAATCAAGCACTCCACGGACCCTGGAGGCCAGCAGGGCGGCTGAAAAAGGTTTCTGAATGAAATTGATGCCGGTCTCGACCACTCCTCTGCTGGCAATAACCTCGTCGGGGTAACCGGACATGTAGAGCACCTTCAGGTCGGGAATGGTCTCCTTCAGTGCGCCGTAGAGTTCCCTGCCGTTCATTCCAGGCATAACCACATCGGTGAGAAGGAGATGCAGGGGTTCTTCCAGCTCCGAGACCATACCCAGGGCCTGCGAACCGCTTGAAGCGGTGATCATCCTGTAGCCGGTCCTGGACAGTATTTCGCAGGCAAGGCTCCGCACCTGGTCATCGTCCTCCACCAGAAGCACCGTTTCGCTGCCTACGGGTTCTCCCGGGGCTGCCGGCCCCTCCGGTAAGGTTTCCGCACACCCTGAGAGCAGCGGCAGGTACACCGAAAAACGGGAGCCTTCACCGGGAACGCTGTCGACCCAGACATAGCCGTCATGCTGCTTAACTATTCCGTAAACGGTTGCAAGCCCCAGCCCTGTCCCCTCGGTCATGCTCTTCGTGGTGTAGAATGGCTCGAAGACCTGTGAGCAGACATCCGGTTCCATTCCCGTTCCTGTATCACTGACTACAAGACTGGCATATGTGCCCGGCTGCATCTCGTCCCCGGAGCCGGGAAGGTCAGTCGGCACTTCCACCCTGTTTGTTTCTATAATGAGGCTTCCCCCCTCGGGCATCGCATCCTGGGCGTTCACCGCCAGGTTCATCAGCACCTGTTCCAGCTGCCCCCTGTCCCCCATGATGTGAAGAGGATCGCCGAATGGGAGGAAATCTATCAAGATGTCTTCGGTAATGGTCCTTTGCAGGAGGGGGATGAAGTCGCCGACGAGGGTATTGATGTCCAGTGAGCGGAACTGAAGGGTCTGCCTGCGGCTGAAGGCCAGCAGCTGCTGGACCAGTTCCCGTGCTTTTTCGCCGGCGTTCTGTATGTGTTCCAGATTCTCCCTTTCCCTGCCCCTGGGCAGGCTTTCCCTCAGCATCTCTCCGTATCCCAGGATTGGGGTAAGGAGGTTGTTCAGATCGTGGGCTACACCCCCGGCCAGCCTTCCCACCGATTCCAGCCGCTGGAACTGCTGGAACCTCTCCTCCAGTCTTCTGTTCTCCCTCTCCATCCGTTTCTTCTCGGTGATGTCCTGTCCAACAATTATCGCCGCCGGTCTTCCGTTCATGTTCACGGAGACCGACGTGGAGTAGCTCCAGCGCTCCTCTCCGCTGGGGTGGATGAACTTGAGCTCCACTGGAGAGTTGGATTCTCCCGATGCGGTCTTCATCATCCGTCGCTTCACCAGGGGGCGGTACTCCGGCGAAAGCTGCAGTAGAGGGTCTACGCCCTGGAGTTCGCTTGGGTCCTCATGCCCCAGAAGCCTGGCACCCGCTGGGTTGCAGTAGATGTACCTGCCGTCCTGCAGGAGGAAAATGGCGTAGGGAGACTGCTCCACCAGGGCCCTGAACCTGGCCTCGCTCTCATGGAGAGCCCTCTCGGCCAGGGTTCTCTCCGTTATGTCCGTGGCAATGCTCAAGACCGCCTGTTTACCCTGCCAGGATATCTTCTTGGCCTGAACATGAAGGGGGAACGTGGAGCCGTCCTTCCTGTAGTGCATCACCTCGAAGGATGCCTCCCCTTCCCTGTCTATCCTGTCGAACCTTTCCGCAAGCAGGGCTTCGCTCTCGGGAACGTCAAGCCGGTGCAGGTTTACGCTGCGGAAATCGCTCTCCTCTTCGTAGCCATGGAGTCTCAGGGTCTCTCTGTTCGCGTAGAGGAACGCTCCCCCAGTGTCGTGTATGGTTATTGAGGCCGGTGCTGAATCCAGCATCTGGCCGAGAAGGCGTATCCTCTCCTCCCTGGCCCTCGCCTCGGTAACGTCCAGGGCGTTTCCCACAAAGCGTGAAAGCTCCCCGGAATCGTCGAAGAGGGGCGTGACCACCGAGCGGAACCATCTCAGCGAGCCGTTCTTGTGAACTACCCTGAACTCGGCGGCCGGAAGGGCTTCGCCGGCTTCCTCGGTGGCCTTCAGCCCCCTGCTGCAGAAAGCCATGTCCTCAGGGTATACGAACTCATGGAAGTGCTTCCCAACGGCCTCGCTGGAAGAAAAGCCCAGGTGAGACTGCCAACTGGGGGATACATAGTCGAGGATGCCGTGGGGCAGCAGTTCGTAGATAACGCTCTGGCTGTTCTCCACCAGGTGACGGTACCGGCTTTCAGCCTCCCGCAGTGCCTGTTCGGCACGCTTCCTCTCGGTGGTTACCCTGAAGTATATGGACACCCTGCCCTCGCTGGAGGGAAAGAGACGCATGTCGTACCAGTCGGCATAAGGCTCCCTGTCGAAGTAAACCTCGAACACCTGGGGTTCTCCGGACTCCCTGGCCTTCATGTATCGTTCATTGAAGACCGAATCGTTCCCCTCCGGAAAAACATCCCTCACCGACCGCCCGAGGACCTGCTTCGGATCAACGCCCAGCTGCTCCCCTGCGGCGCGGTTGAAATAGGTTATGCGGAGGTCACCGTCCAGGGTTATCATGGCGTCGGAAATGCTGTCCAGTATCTCCGCCTTCTCCCTTTCGGAAAGAGCGCTTTCCCTCTGAAGGTCACTCCTGTAGAAACCAGCGGCAATATCCGAAGCCAGCTCGGTGAAAAGGCCGAGTTCCTCATCGTCGTCGGCGAACTCCATTGGGACCGAAGCGGACAGAACGCCGTAAGTCCGTCCAGAATGGCGAAGCCTTGTGGTGAAACCGGCCCTGTCGCTGTAGAACTCGGCCAGGGGACAGTCCGGGCAGTCCCTGGGGGGATCCCTGAGAACAAGCACCTTCGAGGAGTCCAGGGCTTTAACGGTGCATGACGGCGGTCTGCCCTGGGTGAACGCGGCGCCCAGGGAGTCGAACTCCGCTCCGAACCCGCTGGAAACGATGGAGCCGAAGGAACCGTCTTCATTAAGCAGGACCATCCAGGCATTGTGGTAACTGAGGTTCCCGGTAAGTACCCTGCATATTTCCCGGGCCGTGCTTTCTCTGTTCCTGTCCTGGTTCAGAAGGGCGCTCACGGCCCTGAGGGAGTGGAGCACCTGCTTCAGGTGCTGTTCTCTCCTCTTCGCCGTGGCAAGCCGGGAGAGAAGGGACCTGTCCTGACCGAGAACGGTGTCCACCTCACCGCTCCTCAGCGCTGCCAGGGCGGACTCGGCGGCTAAGAGCCTTTCGACCAGCTCACCACGGGTCAAGTCATCATGCATTCGCCTCAAGGTCCGTTCCGAAGATGGAGTCGAGTTCCCTTGTCTTCGTCAGGTTCCCGTAGATTATCAAGGTGGAGTCGCCTGAACCCAGCAGAAGGGCCGGGGTAATGAATACGCCTCTGTCCAGGGCTTCTTCGGGATGCTCCATCACATCCACGATGTGGACCCTGTTCCAGCTGATCCCCGCTCTGTCCAGCAGACGGTGAAGGTTGTCGAGGGCAATGATCGAGTTGGGAGCCTTCCCCGCTATGAAAAGCCGTATCGTTCCTGTGGAGGAATCGAAGGTCATTGAAGGGCACCCCCCTGCACCTTGATTCCCGAGTCCGTTATCAGGAACGGGTGGATAGCCGATGAATGGTTCCTGCCCCTGGACTTCAGTATGCCCATCTCCCTGATGTACTCTCCCCCTGATTCCTCGTTCCTGAGGATGATGGCGGTGTCGATAACCGAGGAGAGGTCCATTCCGGAGATCTCGCTTCCATAATCCCTGGTGGATGCCAGGTTCGTGAGGAGTGAAGTGATCCCCCTCTGCTTGCAGTGGTTGATCAGCCTGAGCATGTAGTCGAAGGCGGCGTGTTTCGAGCCCATCCTCCTGCAGGCGGAGATGGCGTCCACCACCAGGTGGTGAGGTTCGAACTCCTTGATCGCCATGAAGGCCTGGATCAGATGCTCCTCAACCCCCTGGGCCTCGGGCATGATGGAGAGGAACTTCATCAGTTCTGCATCCATGGCCGGTTCCAGTTTCAATCCCGGACTGCTCATGCAGGAAAGAAGGGCATCCCATGACTCCTCGAAATCGATGTAGAGCACCTTCTCCCCCTGAGATGTAATCCTCTCCACGAAGGAGCACACGAAGGTTGTCTTACCTGTGCCCGAACCCCCGGTGAACAGTGTGCAGGAGCCACGTCTGTACCCTCCGCCCATGAGTTCGTCCATCCCGGCAACTCCCGTGGGAAGGCTTTCACCAAGGGCTTTCTGCTGGAGGGATGTCTGCGTCACCGGTATTATCCACACACCGTGCCGGGTGATACCGAAGGGATACTCGTTCCTGCCGTACGAAGATCCCCTGTACTTGATCACCCTCAAACGCCTTGTGGTTATCTGTTCCTGAACACGCTGATCGAGGTGAACCACGCAGTCGGCCATGTAGTCAAGGAAGTCGTAGTACGAATCCCCCCCGTTATGGGCGCTTCGCTTCACCGTCATGATGGAGGTCAGCTCCCGGTCCACCAGCCATTCATGGAGGATCCTGAGCTCCGCCCGTTCAGAAGCCCTGTCGCTGAGAAGGCCCAGGAAAGCATCAGGGGCGTCTATGAGTACAAGCTTCCCTCCCAGTCTGTCCAGGGTGCTTGAAAGAATCGCGGTAATACCCTTCAGGTCGAAGTCGCCTGCGAGGATGGCCTGGGGGTCGATCCTGGCGCCGATGATCCTGAAAAGGTTCTCCTTCTCCAGGGAGGCAAGGTCGAGGCCTATTCCCGCCGCGTACCTGCGCAGTGCCGATTCCCTTTCCTCGAAGGTAAGAAGGACGCAGGGGGTTCCCGCACCGGCGGCCCTGGCCAGGAGTTCAAGACCGATCATGGTCTTTCCCGTTCCAGGCCCGCCGCTGAGAAGTGTAAGGGAACCCAGGGGGATCCCGCCGTTGAGGACCTCGTCGAGTCCGGGGATCCCAGTTGGCAGTTTATCCACCGAAGAACTTCGGCATAGGGTGTTATCCGCGTCCGGCATGCTCACCTCCATGGTTCACAGTCGGGCGAATAGAAGGCAGGCAGGGTATCGCCCTCTTATGCTCTTTACCAACAAAACTATATAACAGAGGATTGAGCGCTCGCCAATCCCGGGTTTTGACACTTGATTGGCCGTGAATCATCTTCCGGGAATGGAACACAGGATTCGAAAACTTAACGCCGCGCCGGAGGTCCGGGGAAGCTGCGTAATTTACTGGATGCAGCACGCCAGACGGGCTTCCTGGAACCACGCCCTGGAGTTCGCAGCATCCCTGGCTGAAAGGGCGAGGGTTCCCCTGTATGTATTCTTCGCAGTAACCGACACATTCCCCTCGGCGAACCTGAGACACTTCTCGTTCATGCTTCAGGGGCTGGGGGAAACCGCAGCCATTCTCAGGGAGAGGGGCGCCGGTTTCATACTCAGGAAGGTGAATCCCGCCGAGGGTGCGGTGGAGCTTGCGGAAAGGCTCAGGGCCGGAGCACTGGTCACCGACTGCGGCCACCTTGCAGTTCATCGTAAGTGGAGAAGGAGCGCCGCAATGTCCCTTGAAATACCCATGTTCCAGGTGGAGACTGACATGGTGGTCCCGGCATGGGTGGCTTCAGACCGGGAGGAAGCAGCGGCATGGACCCTCAGAAGAAAGCTGCAGGGGCATATCAGCTGGTTCCTGAAAGAGCCGGAGACCATATCCCTGCCGGTGGACATGTCTTCCCATTCGGAGGAAACCCTTGATCCAGGCGACCTTAACGGCATACTACGCCTTCTGGATATCGACAGGTCCGTTCGGCCATCCCCTGTGTTCCAGGGAGGCCCGTCGGAAGCGATGGCCAGATGGACATCCTTCATGGAGAAAGGACTCTCGGACTATACCCGCAACGCCAGGAATCCCGGAATCCGCGGCACATCAATGATGAGCATGTACCTGCATTTCGGTCATGTATCCCCGGTGATGATGGCCGCAGACGCCCTCCGCCAGGGAGCTGCCGAGTTCTTTGAACAGCTGGTGGTGAGGAGGGAGCTGGCGATCAACTTCACCGAGTACGACCTGAACTACTCAAACCCCCGTTCCATGCCTGAGTGGGCCGCCATAACACTCCATGAGCACAGGAATGACCCCAGGGAAGCCATCTATGACCTGGAGACCCTGGAACGGGCCGGAACCGGCGACGAATACTGGAACGCCGCCCAGAGGGAGATGGTGGAAACCGGCCACATGCACGGCTACATGAGGATGTACTGGGGAAAGAAGGTCCTCCAGTGGACCGAAAGCCCGGAAACCGCTTGGAAATACCTTGTGCACCTCAACGACAGATACCAGCTGGACGGCAGGGATCCCAACGGCTACGCCGGCATAGCCTGGTGCTTCGGAAAGCACGACAGGCCCTTCGGGACATTTCCAGTTACAGGGAACATCAGACGCCTTGGGTCTTCGATGGAAAGAATGCGACGTCAGAGGTCTTCGAAGTACAACGGTTATCTGAGGAGGCTTTCCGGCTCCTGAGATCAGTTCAGAAAAGAAAGAGGGATACTATGAGAGAGGTCCTTGTGATAATGCTCTGTGCCGCGGCCCTTGCGTCGGGTTCCCCGGTCTCCATGGGAACCGCAGGGGAGAAGGCTTCATCCATCCTGCCGAACGGATGGGCCCTCGATCCGGGTGAAGCAATTGCGGAAGGCGGAACCATCCTGGGCTATGCTTTCCAGCTGGAACCCTGCGGATATGTGATAACCTCTGCGGATACCGGGATCGAGCCGGTACTGGCCTACTCCTTTCAGGATCCACTCCTCTCAGCTGATGGGTCTTCCCCCATGCTGGAACTTGCGGAAAGGGACCTTGCGGCGAGGATGCAGGCACTGGAATTTACCCCGGCGGTCACCAGGACAGGGAATGAACTTGCCTGGGCCCGCAGGGATGACCCTACCCCCGAGCAGTGGCCCCCTGATGGCTCCACACCCACAGGTGGGTGGCTGGAAGAGAACTGGACCCAGAACGCCCCCTACAACCAGTTCTGCCCCATGGACCTAATAGCCGGCAGCAGAAGCCTGGCTGGATGCCCGGCGGTTGCCATGGGAGCCATACTGAACTTCCACAGGGAGACCAACGGAACAAGGTTCGACGACGGTGACGACTACTACCACAACTACCACGAATACTACTGGATAGACGACGCAGCAGCTGAACGGGACTTTCCCGCCTGGCCGGAGCTGAACACCCTGCTTGATACCCTGGAAAGCCACTACGCCCAGGGCATCCTTACCCAGTCGGACAGAGGGGCTGTTGTGTACGCCAGCGGTGCTGCGTGCAAACAGGTCTACACCGCTTCCGTCTCCGGCACCTTCGGTGTGAACCAGGCGTATGACGCCTATCTAAGGTTCGGCTTCGACTCATGCGAACTCCTTGGTGAGGAGGCGGACAGCCTGCAGGAGAGAATGGCCTGGAACATGATGAACGCCCTTCCAGCTCACCTTGCGATAATCGACGAAGGCCCCCAGTACGGCCATAACGTGGTCATGGACGGCTACAACACCGACGGATACTTCCACTTGAACTTCGGCTGGGGCGGCTCCAGCAACGGCTGGTACAGCTTTCCCCTCACAGGCATGCCCTATGGCATGAACATCATCGAGGGAATAGTTCTGGACATCGGTCTGCCGGCCCAGTCAGCTGAAGACCCTGATGGATGTGAAAGTCTTTCAGTGGCCGTGTCCAGCAACCCTGCGGGTGCGTGGCTCGAAGCCAGGATTTCCGGCGCGGAAGAGGCTGTTGTTACAGCAATCGACGGCAGGGTCATGGGCAGGGTGGAAGTGCCAGCCTCCGGCGTCCTGAGCATCCCGGCGGGGGACTGGCCGGCGGGGGTATACATTCTGACAGCAACGAGCGGAACCGCCACCACAAGCTCCATGTTCACGGTACTCAGGTAGAGAAAAGGCCTGCTCCCGGCGGGGAGCAGGCGCTTTAATCGCTCTATTACTAACCCAGGAACGGGTAGGTGTAGTCCAGGGGCGGGTTGAAGTTCTCCTTCACCGTTCTTCCGGTAACCCAGCGGAGCAGGTTCAGGTGGCTACCAGCCTTGTCGTTTGTTCCGGAACCCCTTCCGCCGCCGAAGGGCTGCTGCCCCACCACGGCTCCTGTGGGCTTGTCGTTTATGTAGAAATTCCCGGCTGCGTGGCTCAGCTTGTCCATGGCCTGCACTATCTCCCTGCGGTCCCTTGCGAACACAGCGCCTGTGAGGGCGTAGGGGGATGTGGAGTCCAGTATCTCCAGCGTTTCGATCACCTTTGAGTCGTCGTAGACGAAAACGGTGAGCACAGGACCGAAGAGTTCGGTCTCCATCAGCTCGTGCCTGGGATCGTCAACCCTGATCACCGTGGGTTCGATGAACCACCCCTTCGACTTGTCGAAGCCGCCCCCGCAGACGATCTCGCAGGCAGAGGACTCTGCGGCCCTGGAGACGAAGGGTGTGATGGTGTCGAAGGCCTTCTCGTCGATTACGGCATTCACGAAGTTGCCGAAGTCTCGCACATCGCCCATTTTCATGGTGCCCACCATTTCGGCCAGCTGATCGCGGACCTCAGGCCAGATGCTCTTTGGCACATAGGCCCTGGAGGCGGCGCTGCACTTCTGCCCCTGGTACTCGAAAGCACCTCTTGCAAGGGCAACCGCCACTGCGGTGACCTCCGCGGAAGGGTAGGCGAAAACGAAGTCCTTCCCGCCGGTTTCCCCGACGAGCCTGGGGTATGAAACGTAGTTCTCCAGGTTCTGGGCGGTGTGCTTCCAGAGCCAGTTGAAGGTGCCCGTGGAACCGGTGAAGTGTATTCCGGCCATGTACTTATTCGCTGTCACCGTGTTTCCGATAAGGCTTCCGGAGGCGGGAACGAAGTTGACCACGCCGTCGGGAAGGCCGGCTTCCCTGAGCAGCTCCATCACGTACCAGTTGGAGAGCACAGAGGTGGTGGCGGGTTTCCACACCGAGGTGTTGCCCATGAGCGCCGGCGCCGTGGGAAGGTTAGCGGCGATGGAGGTAAAGTTGAAGGGAGTAACCGCGAAGACGAAACCCTCAAGGGGCCTGTATTCCAGCCTGTTGAGCTGATCGTGACCTGAAGAGGGCTGGTCACGGTAAAGGTCGGAGGCGAAGGCGGCGTTCATCCTGAAGAAGTCTATGGCCTCTGCCGCTGCGTCTATCTCAGCCTGATATGGGTTCTTGCTCTGACCCAGCATGGTGGCGGCGTTGATCCTTGCACGGTACCTGGTGGCCAGCAGCTCACCGGCTTTGAGGAAAACGGAGGCCCTTTCCAGCCAGGGCATCCTCATCCAGTCCTTCTGGGCCTTCACGGCGGCGTCGCAGGCTGCGTTGATCTCCGCCTCTCCCGCCTTGTGGAAACGGGCCAGTACGTGGCCGTGATCGTGGGGCATGGTCACCTCGGCCACATCCCCGGTTCTTACCTCTTTCCCGCCGATGAAGGCGGGTATGTCGATTACCTGCCCGGCCTGACGGTCCAGCTCCCGGGTGAGCTCTTCACGCTCGGGTGAACCGGGTGCGTAGGAAAGCACCTTTTCGTTGGCCGGCTTCTCGATGGAGAAGTTCATGTTGTTCATGGTTACCTCCGGAAATGACTTGTGGGAAACTGCTTGAATAATAATACACGGCCGCGCCCCGAGCCAGGAAAAACCCGCCCCCGGAGGGGCGGGTCTTCAGAAATGCCGGCCGGCCGTTACCTTACCAGAGTCATTCTGGAAACGGATGTGCCGGCGGACGTGGAGGCGCGCACCAGGTAGATGCCGTTGCCCAGGTCGCCGGGAACCTGCCACTGGAACATGTGGCTTCCGACCTGAAGCGATCCGGAGTGAACGGTGGAAACCGTTCTGCCGGAAACATCGTAGACGGACACTTCCGCCACGCCCTCAACCGGCATGTAAAGGGAGAAGGACGCGGTTGAGGCAACAGGGTTGGGGGATACCCGGGAGAGGGCAGTGGTGAACCCCTCCACAGAGGCGGAGGAACCCTCCTGGGTGCCGGTGAGTTCAAGGGCCGCCAGCACCGCCTGGTATATGTCCACCCTTCCGGCACCGTAGTAGTTGTCCTTACCCGCAGCGCCCAGGTCAATGGAAGTCACTTCGAGGATGGAATCCATCTGGGCCACGGTGAGTTCCGGGTTGGCGCAGAGAAGGAGGGCCATGCAGCCGGCCAGGTGCGGGGTTGCCATGGAGGTTCCGCTCATGGTGGTGTATCCGTCGGGATCGGAGTAGTTGCAGCTGAGAATGTCAACGCCGGGACCTGATATATCGGGGTCGATCAGTCCGATGTCCGGGGAGGTGTCGGGGTAGTCGTTCCAGGGAGCATCGTACATCCAGGTGGAGTAGCCCAGGCTGGAGAACGAGGCCAGGTTGTCGTTGGAATCCGTGGCTCCCACGGTAATAGTGGCAGTTAGACCACCAGTTGTGATCTGGTCCGGGTGGATCCAGGGGGGCGGGCAGTCGCCGGGGGTTCTTATATCTCCCCAGTCGCCGGGATTTCCGCCTTCGTTGCCTGCTGCAATGGAGTGGATCACTCCTGCGGCGAGAACATTCTCCTCGCCCTCTCTCCAGGTCTGTCTTGCGGGGTTCTGGTTCTGGGGCCAGCCAAGACTGGTGGAAATTACCTGGGCTCCGTTCTCAACGCTGAACTCGAAGGCATCCCAGACATCCTGCTCGTCGCCGAAGGTGGTTCCCACCCGAACGGCCATAAGTGTGGCCTGTGGAGCAACTCCGCAGACCGTCCCTGCATTGCCGTTGCTGCCCACGGATCCTGCACAGTGGGTTCCGTGACCGTTCTGGTCCATTGGGTCGCCGTCGCCGTCGGCGAAGTCCCAGCCATAATGGTAGCCGGCATCGGTGTCGTGCCACATCTGGTTGTGCAGATCTATGTGGTTGTAGTTCACTCCGGTGTCAACGATGCTGACCAGGACTCCCTGGCCCTCGTAGCCCATGGCCCACACGTCCGGGGCGTTGATCTTGTCAACTCCCCAGGCGTTGGCAAGGAGAAGCTCGTCCCTTACTGGTTCCCTGATCTCCACGGGCTCGATGAGAATATCGGGGAAGGTCTTCAGGGCGATCCATTCAACGTCTTCCCTGGCTGCTATCTCAGCGATGACTTCGGCGGTTGCGGCGCAGCCCACAACGCTTACTATCCAGTTGGTCCGTACCTCTTCCACGGAGCCTTCCGGGAAGGCGGCAAGGGCATCCAGCACCGGCTGCTGGGAAGTTTCGGCGAACTGCTTCATCACGGAGACGGCGAACTCCCTCCTCTGGGCGGAGTTCATGGAGGCGGCCACAGTGTTGATGTAGTCGAGGTCTGCCCTTCCAGAGGGTTTGATGAGAACGTGGATCAGCTCTCCGGGATCCGATGAAGCCATTTCGGAGCGGAGGAGATCCGTTACTGTTCCGGCATGCAGAGCCCCTGCCAGAAGCACAACACAGAGTATTGCTTTTACCATTAACATTCCTTTCGGGTTTACGGGGAAAACCAAGGCAACTGATGTGAATATGCGGAACCCGGCTAAAAAATCCAATGGCCTTCCATTGACCAGGTTACGATACCGTGGGTATGGTTCGTTTCAGGAAAAGGGACTATCACTCGGGAGGCCCCTGATACAGTGTCGATAACAGGCATTCTGCTGGAGTTCAGAGACACGGTGAGCGTTCACCCGGTCTTCGGCCTGGGGATACTCCTCGTTGGAGCCTGGTTCCTGGGGTGGCTGGTGGAGAAGCGCGGTATTCCGGCTGTGTCGGGGTTCGTTCTGGCGGGAATGCTCCTGGGCCCCCAGGTTACAGGAATGGTCCACGGTGACCTCTACGCCAGGATGCAGCCCATAACCCAGATCGCCGTTGCAGTTATCGCAGTGGTCATAGGCAGCGAGTTCAGACTGGCCCGTATGAGGAAGATAGGCCGGGCAATGGCTTCCATTACAGCGTCCCAGCTGGCGGTCACTTTCCTCCTCACCTCGGCGGCCCTTGCAGTCACCGGGCATCTGCCCCTGCACACGGCTGCTGTTCTGGGGGCAATAGCCACCGCCACTTCCCCCACCGCAACGGTGACCATTATCCGTGACCTGAATGCCAGAGGTCCCTTCATCGACCACCTCTACGGCGCTATCCCCCTGGATGACGCCGGATGCATAGTCCTTTTCGCTGTGGTAATGGCAATCGCGGCCGGATTCCTCCAGCCCGGTGAAGCATCCGTGGCCGAATCGGTACTCCACTTCGCTGAAGAGATGGGCGGTTCGCTTATTCTGGGGCTTCTCACCGGTCTGGCCCTCAGGAAGGGAGCTTCAGCAAAGTACAACATGAACTCCATATACATCGTAAGCCTGGGTCTTCTGTGCCTCATGGCGGCTCTCGCAGCGGCTTTCCACCTCTCGCCGCTCCTGGCGGGAATGGCCGCGGGAGCGGTGATGGCCAACTCCCCCAAGGGCGGGAGGAAGGTGGTGGAAGCCCTGGAGCTTCTTGCGCCGCCGCTTTACGCCGTTTTCTTCGCCATCGCCGGGGCCGAGCTGGAACCGGGGGTGCTCGGTGACCGCACCGTGCTGGCCGCAGGAGGCATCTACATTCTGGCCAGGGCAGCCGGCAAGTATTCTGGCGTCTGGCTGGGAGCGGCCCTCTCGGGAAGCGAGCCTGAGATACGGAGGTACCTGGGACTTGCCATGCTTCCCCACTCCGGGGTTACCATCGGTCTCCTGCTCTACCTGCAGACCTCAGAATCCTTCGCCGCACACAGCGGGCATCTGGCCCCCCTTGTTGTGAGTGTGGTGCTCATGTCGGTGCTGGTGAACGAACTCCTGGGGCCTGTGCTGGCCAAGCTGGCCATCCAGAGGGCGGTAAAAGAGGAAGGGCGCCGCTGAGGGCGCCCTTCGCGAAGTAACGGTATCGGATCTACCTTACAACGGTCATCCTGGATGAAACAGTCTGGCCGTTCATGGAGGCCCTTACGAAGTAGATGCCGCTTCCCATTGTATCGGGAATACGCCAGCTGAAGGCGTTGGGACCTGCGGTGAGTTCGCCGGTCTGGATGTTGGCGGCTCTGCGGCCCGCAACGTCGTACACTGCTATGTCAGCCTGGCCGGAAACCACTGCGTTCACACTGAAGGAAGCGTATGTGGCAACCGGGTTGGGGCTCACTGCGCTGATGCCAATCACCGCGGGGTTCACCTGTGCGCTCTGCTCCTCGGCATTGCCCACCATGGCCAGAGCGGCCAGAACAGCCTGATAGGCGTCGACCCGTCCAGCACCAAAGGTATTGTCCTTGCCCGAGGATCCCAGATCAAGGCTGGTCTCTTCGATGATCTGATCCATCTCAGCAACGGTGAGGTTGGGATTTGCACTGAGGATCAGCGCGGCAACGCCAGCCAGGTGCGGAGTGGCCATTGAAGTACCGCTCATTGTGGTGTATCCGCCGTTCCAGGCGGTACTCACAACATCAACTCCCGGTCCGCTGATGTCGGGGTCGATCAGGGGGCTGGAATCGGAGTAATCATACCACCAGGTGACCGGGCCGCGGCTGGAGAAACTGGCGATGTTGTCGCCGCTGTCGGTGGCGCCCACCGTAACCACAGCGCTCTGCCCGGCCTGGTAGGTCTGATCTGGGTGGAACCAGGGTGGAGGGCCGTCTCCCGGAGAAAGGACGGTGCCGGCACCGGGGCCGCTGTTTGCGGCTGCAATGCTGTGATAGACACCTGCGGTGAGGGCGTTCTCGTTGGCTGTCCTGAGGGAAGTGTTGCCCTGGCCTGAGCCCAGGGACATGGACATCACTGAAGCTCCGTTGTCGATGGCGAACTCCATGGCCTCTATCCAGGTTGGCTCGCCGCCGCTGTAGTAGTTGATCCTCAGGGCCATGATGGTGGCCTGGGGCGCTACACCCGTCTCGGTTCCCGCGGTGCCGTCGCCGGCAACTGAACCGGCGCAGTGGGTGCCGTGTCCGTAGTCGTCCATGGGGTCGCTGTCATTATCGAAAAAGTCCCAGCCGTAGTGATAACCGGCGGCGGTGTCGTGCCACATGTTGTTGCCCAGGTCGGAGTGGTTGTAGTCCACACCGGTGTCGATCACTGCAACGATGACTCCCTGGCCTTCATAGCCCAGGGCCCAGGCGTCGTCGGCGTTAATCTTTGAAACGCCCCAGGCGAGACCCTTGCCCCTCTCTTCTGCATTGAGGGGTCTGGTTTCCACAGGCTCAATGAGCCCGGAGTTCTCGTCGGTGGCCCTCTCCACGTACCACACATCTGACCTTGCGGCCATGCGCCTTATGGCGGAGGGGGAAGCTTCGCAGTAAATGCCGTTGGAAAGCCAGAGGGACCTGATGTCCGTGGCGTTCAGGGAGGAAAGTTCCTCAAGTATTCCGGCCTGGGACGCCTGGGCCATCTCCTTCATGGCCTCCACGGCGAACTCCTGCCTCTGTGCCCTGTTCATTCCGTCGGTGGCTGCATCCACCCAGTTCCTGTCCACCTGGCCGTGGGCCAGTATGAACACCGGGATGAGGTCGGTGTCGGTGGCACCGGCGAGCATCATCTCCAGGTCAGGGCTGATGGTTCCCGCGGCGGCCAGGGAGACCGCTGCGAGCAGAACCAGCAACTGTTTCATGTCTCTCCTCTCGATCTTATGGGTGCGGTTGTGCGTTCCTGGTAATTCCTATTATTGCAGTATGTTTTTCCCCCGGCAACCGCCGTGGCACATGCGCAAATCAACGAGCCATAGAATAAGCTCATGGTTTCGTGAAAGCAATGGCCTCACATTCCTTAAGGGTTGATGCATCCGCATCGTCAAGGGAAACCCCGCGCTCCTCCAGGAGTTCCTCGAGCATGTGGAATCCCTGGATGAAATCGGAGTTAGCTTCCCTGAGGGCCTGCTCGGGTTCAACCCCCCTTATCCTCAGCAGATTCACCACTCCGAAGAGCAGGTCTCCGGGATCCCCAGCCTGAATATCCTTCTTTACTTTTGCCAGTAGATCCTCCTCGCCGGGCCACGGGAAACCCACTTCGGAAGCCCTCTGCTGTATCCTCCAGGCCTTCTGCAGGGCGGGCATGGATTCCGGGATGGAGTCGAAGAACCTCTTTTTCTCATTCTTCTTCTCCTGGGACTTGATGGCTTCCCACTGCTTCTCCACCTCTTCCGGGGTGAGGTCGGTGGTTCCGTCGAACACGTGGGGATGCCTTCGGACCAGCTTCTCCGTGATCCGGGAAGCTACTTCGGCAAGGTCGAAGATACCCTCCTCCCTGCATATCTCAGCTGACATCACTATGTGAAGAAGAAGGTCGCCCAGTTCCTTCCTGAGTTCGTCCATGTCGCCTGAATCCACCGCATCAGCCACTTCGTAGGCCTCCTCCAGCATGTAGGGGCGGAGTGTCTGGAGGGTCTGGCTCCTGTCCCAGCTGCAGCCGCCGGGGCCCCTGAGCTTCCTCACAGCCTCCAGGAGTTCTTCCAGGGCGGCGGTGGTCCTATCCATGAAGGGCGCCGATCCCCAGCCCCTCCGCGGCCTCCATGGGTATCTCAGAGAGTGTCGGGTGGGGATGCACGAAGGATGCCGCGTCGGAAGCCCTTATGCCGGCATTAACCGCCATCACCGCCCAGCCGGTCATGCTGGAGGCATCGGCACCCACTATCTGAACGCCTATGATCCTGTCGGTTCCCTTTTCGGCTATGAGCTTCACGAAGCCCTCGGTCTCGTTCATGCCAACCGCCTTGCCGTTGGCGATGTACCTGGCGGTGGAGGTGACCACGTCCACCCCCCTGCTTCTCCACTCGTCCTCTCCGGGGCCAACCATTGATATCTCCGGAAAGGTGAAGATGCACCCGCTCATGGCATCGGGGTTCACCTGCCTGGGGTATGCTCCGAACATCCTGTGGACCGACGCGAGACCCTGGGCGCTACCGGCATGGGCGAGCTGCCACTTTCCCGTTGCGTCCCCGGCGGCGTATACACCCGGCAGGTTAGTTTCGCCGTATTCGCCGGTTACGATGTTACCCCTGTCATCCACGTTCAAGCCGGCTTCACGGAAACCGCAGCCTTCGGTTTTCGACCTTCTGCCTATTGCCACCAGGATCTTCTCAGCCTCTATGAGGGTGCCGTCCTCCAGGGTAACGGAAGCCCCTGCGGGGGAGGTTCCAACACTGCCTGCAGGCTGTCCTGTATAAATCCTTACCTTCGATTTCTTCAGGGCCTTTTCCACCACCTGGGCAACATCACGGTCCACGCCTGGCAGGATACCAGGCAGCATCTCGATAATGGTCACCTTCACCCCGAAGGAGGCCATAATGGAGGCGAACTCGCAGCCGATTACACCGCCGCCCACTATCACGAGGCTTTCCGGAAGGCTGTCCATTGCCAGCAGTTCCCTGCTGGTGAGAACCCCCTCCTTCGCCATGAACCCGGGAACTATCGGGGAAGATCCCGGGGCAAGCAGAATGTTGTCCGCCTCTATTCTCCTGCCGTCCACGGTTATCAGGTCAGGGGCTTTCAGCTCGCCCCTGCTCCTTACGATCTCTACTCCCATGTGGGCGAAGTGGGCTTCGATGCCCTTCCTGAGCCTGGTAACGACCATTTCCTTCCTCTTCGAAGCGGCCTCGTAGTCAAGCTCCAGGGAACCCTTCAGCCCGAACTTCGAGGCGGAGAGGCCGTGCCTGTAGAGTGCCGCGGTTGCCACAAGTGTCTTCGTGGGTATGCAGCCCCTGTTCAGACAGGTCCCCCCCATCTGGTCCTCCTCCACAAGTACAACCCTTCTGCCCAGCTGGGCGGCCCTGACAGCGGGGATGTAGCCGGCAGGGCCACCGCCCAGCACCGCGAGATCGTACCTCTCAGCCATGGATTACCTCCTTCTTCAAGCAGGGTGATTCTTTCGTTTCGACGGGGAACGAATATAATAGGCTCCATGGTGTCTTCCTGAAGGGAGGGGTCGCTTTGACGCTGTTCATTGCAGTTCTGGCTGCGGTCACCGGAGGAATGAACATGGATTCGCTCACGGCGGCCCTCCATGTTGAGACAGGAATGGCCTTTCTGGAGCAGGGGCTCACAGGGCGGGCAATGCTGGAATTCGACAAGGCTCTTGAAAGAAGCGATACCGCCTTCGAGGCCTACCTGGGAATGGGAAGGGCCCTTGCCGCCCAGGGTTCCTGGTCTTCCGCAGAGGAGCACTATCTGGTTTACATCTCCCATGCCCCCTGGGACCACAGACCGCTGGTTGAGCTTTCCGGAATGCTCCTGGAGCTTTCAGGCCGGGGAGATGAGGCACTGGAACTTGCGGAGAAGGCACTGGAACTTGCGCCCCTTGACGGCGGCTGCAGGCTTGCCAGAGCTCAGGCCCTGGAGGCTTCCGGATCATATGACGACGCCATGGCGGCCTATCTCTCTGTCATCGCGCAGAACCCTGAGTGCGAGATGGACGCCCGGGTGAAACTGGGCGCTCTGCTCTATTCCCTGGGCGACATCCCGGAAGCCAGATCCGTTCTGCTGCCGGCGGCCGGGGAGAATGCCGAGGCCAGCAGGTATCTCTGCCTGATATACCTTGAGCAGGGGGACATGCTCAGAGCGGCTGACAGCGCGGCAAGATACCTGTTCATGGCACCCGACGGATACTGGGCCGATTCAGCCGGTCAGGTAATGATCGAGGCTTCGTTCATCCCCGGGGCGGTGGAGTAGGTTGCAGCACCTCAGAGACCTGGCGGAGAGGGCGGTGGATGGTTCCGAAGCGGATCTGGCCGAGATAACTGTATTGGCCTCGGAGAGGTCCCTGGTGATGCAGTCGGGGATAATGGCCGAGAACCACGGGCCGGTGGGAAGGCTCACCGGCATCGCAAGGGCATTCGTGTCCAACAGGTGGGGTCTCTGCGAGTTCGACGATATGGACGGGATGAGGGCGGCGCTGGACACCGCGGCGGCAAGGGCCATCCACGGTTCATCCCCCCCTGTTCCATTCCCCATGCTTTCCGAAGAACACAGGGATACATACGACGATTGCACAGGAGCCCTCTCTCCAGTGGACGTTTCCCTGAGGGAGAAGGCCTTTCTGTGCCGCCATTACTGCGAACTGCTGGGCGCATCCGCCGGCAGCGGCTCCGCCAGGGTTTCCTATGAGCAGAGCAGGACCGACAGGATCACTGTGAACTCCCGGGGAACCAGCCTCAGGGAGATAGAGACGCTGGGCTCCATGAGGATGGAGGCGGTGCTCCCCGGGGGCAGGGTCTTCATGAGCGAAACCGCCTCCAGGGGTTCATTCGAACCCTTCAGGGGCCTTGAAAAAAAGATAGAAGAAGCCGGAAAGAACCTGATGATAACGGAGACATCAACTGTGATCGCCCCTGGCAAAAGCAGGGTGGTGCTTGCTCCTGAACTCACAGGCATACTGGTTCACGAAGCCTTCGGACACCTTACGGAGGCTGATTTCCTCGAGGCCAACCCGGCGGTTGCCCACATGATGCGTCCCGGAGCCCGGATAGGTTCATCCAGGGTCTCCATTGTGGACGACGGTGGCCTGCTCTCCATGCCCGGGAGCATGAAGTGGGACTATGAGGGAAACCCAGGCGCACGAACCGTGCTGGTCAGCGAAGGAGTCATGGGCAGCTGGCTTCACACAGGGGGCACCGCTTCCAGGAACGGAGCCGAGCCCACGGGAAACGCAAGGATCGCCGAGCCGGGAAGACCCCCGGAGGCAAGGATGACCTGCACCTACATGGAACCGGGAATACCCAACCTTGAGGAACTGCTGAAGATGCTGGGGAACGGGCTCTACCTCAGGGGTTTCATGGGGGGAGCAACCGACATGGACCGGTTCAGCATAGCGGTTCAGGAAGCCTGGACCGTAAGGGGCGGAGAGATCCACAAGCCTGTGGCCCCGGTGGTCATCTCCGGAAGGGTCACGGATTTCCTGACATCAGTGGAGGAAACCGGGAACGACCTGGCCATCACAGGGGCTCTCAGGGGATGCTCCAGAAGGGGCACTAACCCCGTTCCGGTGAGTTACGGCGGACCCCACATACTGATAGACGGGGTACAGGTGACCTGATGGACGGAAGGGACATACTGGCGGCGGGGAAGCAGGTGGCCGAATCGGTGGAGGTGTCGGGCATCGTCAGGGAATGGAACTCCCTGGAATACAGCCCCGTGCTCACGGTACCAGCTTCTGGCAGGCGAACCGGCTGGGGTCTTCGGATGAAGAGGAACGGGAAACTCGGCGTTGCCGGACAGTGGGGACAGGTGGATCCCTATCAGCTCGTGGAGAGGGGAATAGGGAGCTGCCGGTACGGTCCGCCGGCGAACTTCGATCTCCCTTCAGAGGCACCGCTCACTCAGGAGAGTGTCCCTGACGGGCTGGCCGCCATGGATCACCAGGGAGCTTCGGACTATCTGGAGGAGGTACGCCAGGGGATGCTGAAGAGGGTTCCCAACGCTTCCCTGAGCGGACGGATATTCTGGAGCAGAGACTCCTTCACTCTGATGAACACCCGGGGGCTGAATGCCGGTTATGGAAAGACCAGGGCAGTCACCTCCCTCTCGGCAACCGTTCCCACCAGCGAGGGCCTGATGCAGTCCGGATGCGCCATGGACACCTCCTGTTCACTGCCATCGGTGAACGACGCGGTGGAGTCCCTTTCCCTTCCCCTGGCCTTCACGGGACTCACTCCCGGTGAAGCGGTTGGGCGCAAGAGGGTGGTCCTCGCCCCGGCGGCGTTCTCGATACTGCTGCAGGGCATCAGGGCCGGGGTAAGCGGCAGGCTGCTGTCCATGGGAAGCTCTCCCCTGCAGGGCCTGGAAGGCGACAAAGTGCTCAGTGACAAACTGACCCTCAGAGACCTTCCCGGGCTGGCCAATGGAGCAGCGTCAGCACCCTTCGACAGCGAGGGAATACCGGCATCGGACAAGTACCTGTTCAGGGATGGAGTATTCACCGGCTTCATCCACGACCTCCAGACCGCAGCGGCTTCCGGGGCGGCGGAGAGCACCGGAAACAGCGGAAGGAACCTGGGAGAGCACTCCCGTCCGGTGTGCACGAACCTTGTGGTAACCCCCTCCCACGGCACCACCGACTGGACGCTGGAAGAGACCGGGTCGGGAATCCTGGTCACCGGCATACTCTCCGCAGGCGGGGGCGACGCCGCCTCCGGGAGGTTCACATTCGACTGCGGAAGGGTGTTCCTTTTCAGAAGGGGAGAGATACAGGGCTACTTCGACGGCTGTGTAATATCCGGGAACGTTTATGACGCCCTGTCCAGGATCATCGCCGTTGGCGGAAGGGGCTACAGAACAGGGTCAGACATCCTGCCCTTCGTCTCCCTTGACGGCATCTCCGTCAGATAGACCCCCCGGGGAGAAAACCTCCCTCATCCTTGCCGGAGTGATCCCCATAAGAGGAAAGGACACTCCGAAGGCGGCCACCTCACCAATTGTTATCCAGAGCCTTGCCACCAGGGACACCAGCTCGGGAAGACCCGGCTCACACTCCGGAACAAGCAGCCTGATCAGCCATACGGTGGAAAGCTCTCTGGCGCCCAGCCCTCCAGGGGAGAAGATCATCAGGTAGCCTATGCCCATTGCTGCTGGATAGATGAATACCCCGGGGAGAAAGGGCATCCTCAGCCCGAATGAGAGGGCAAGGAACCAGAAGGCCGCACCAAGGAAAACGAAAAGGGCAACATAGGCCGGAAGGATGGCAAGCATCTCCGTGAACCGGCACTTCCTGAGGGTTCCCCCGGTTTTCATCACCCTGGCGGCAAGCGCCGCAAGTTTCTGGAAGAACCAGGGGTGGACCGACGCCAGCAGAATCGCTGCGAGACCCGCCGCAAGGGCGGTTCCCGCGCCTGCCCCCATTCCGGCCTCGGAGGCCGCCAGGGGCATCAGGGGAATAACCGTGACCAGGCATCCCAGTACGATAAAAACGGTTTCCAGAATGAGACCCTGACCGATCTGAACCGGCTGAAGGCCCCCGCTGCGGCTGAGGCCGTACTTCCCCATGGCCGCCCAGACCTTTCCGGGAACATACTTCCCCACCTGTGAGAGGAAATGAATGGCGAACGCCTTCCTGAATCCGATTCGCCCCCCGGCAACCCTGGTTACAAGATCCCATGTCCAGCCCGCCATGAGGAGATGAACTGCCAGAAGCGCTGAACTGGCGGCAAAGAGGGGTACATCGAAGTTCAGCAGGTTGGAGATGCCTCCGGCCTGCTCCACTCCCTGGAGGAAGGACCTGCCCAGGAACCACATCGAGAGAACTATGAAGATGAACCCAAGGGCCGCCATGAGGCCCTTTCCGTTCCTCCCCATCAGTCCAGTACGCTTACCCTGCTGGGTCTCTGATCCCTTGGGGATTCCCGGTCCTGCGAACCAAGGGGCAGGAAACCGGCATAGAAAGGAAGGCAGCAGAGCTGCAGCATTCTGGTGAGCTTTTCATCGCCGGGTTCTCTACCGTTCATTATTTCCTCTATTGCCCTGTAGAAAGACTCTTCCCGGTGCTCCCTGCTCTTCATGGATATCTCCCGCCATCCCGCGGGATTCTCCAGCCTGTTCAGGATCTTGATCACTTTCCTGTCAGGCTCGATACGGGCTTTGAAAATGGCCCTGGCGTCCTTGGAACTGAGAAGGGAGTGTATCTGCTTCCGGAACAGACTTCCCTGGACGATGCCTCTTCTGTGGAGGTCCGAAAGGGTCTGTATCCTCTCGGTTATCCTTTCCGAGGCCTTACCGGTGGACTGCATCGGTCTCCTTCATGGTAAAAGATATTCCCCTGCTTCTCAGATATCGAGCTGCGCCCTGGGCGCCCAGGAAGAAACCGCAGGTAACCGTGGTCCCTCCATCGGAAGAGTGGTGGAAGCTGCCTGTAACGGCGTTCTTCCTTATCCAGTTCTCCACGTCGCCGGGGCAAATATCCATATTGAGGACCCGCCAGTCCAGTGCCTCCCTGCGACGGGCCTGTATCTCCATCAGAAGGGATTCCATGCCTGTGCCCCT
This sequence comes from Candidatus Sabulitectum sp., assembly GCA_036743055.1. GTDB lineage: Bacteria > Fermentibacterota > Fermentibacteria > Fermentibacterales > JCC-6 > Sabulitectum. The sequence goes on from DAINQE010000008.1 coordinate 31,320, forward strand.
CAGGGCGGAGACACCGATGCCTCCATCCACTGAAGCCTCCGGAAGGTCCAGTTTGTTCCATACCAGCAGTCTGGGTATCTGACCGGCTCCGATTCGCTCCAGTGTTTCCGTTACCGTTCTCACCCTGGTGGCCCTTTCCGGGTCAGACGCGTCGGCTACCAGCAGGATAAGGTCGGATTCGGTCACCGCGTCCAGTGTGGAGCGGAAGCTGTCCAGCAGCATCGGAGGCAGGTTCCTTATGAATCCAACCGTATCGCTCATCACCACCGTTTCCCCGCCTGGAAGCTCCAGTCTTCTGGCGGTGGCGTCAAGGGTGGCGAACAGCCTGTCCTCGGACCTGACGGAAGAACCGCAAAGGCGATTGAGAAGCGTGCTCTTCCCGGCATTCGTGTAACCAGCCAGGGCCACGGAGAACATTCCCGACCTGAGCTTCCTCCTCGTTCTGGAGCCTGACTCCACCTTTGCAAGGCGGGCTTCGAGGGCTGAGATACGGGTCCTTGCCCTCCTTCGGTCCACCTCCAGCTGTGTTTCGCCTGGGCCGCGGGTCCCTATTCCCGCACCCAGCCTGTCAAGGTGATGCCACATGCCGGACAGCCGTGGAAGCATGTATTTCAGCTGGGCAAGTTCGATCCTCAGTTTTGCCTGGGGGGTCCTTGCCTGAAGGGCGAAGATGGCAAGGATCAGCTCGGTGCGGTCGATCACCTTGCACTCCGTGGATTTCTCCAGCCTGCCCACCTGGCCGGGGCTCAGGTTGTGGTCGAACACCATTGTACCCAAGTCCTGCGAACGGGCCAGGGCAGCCAGCTCCTCCACCTTGCCGCTGCCGACGAATGTACCGGGATCCGGCCTGTGCCGGCTTTGTGAAGCGACTGCTGCAACCGTTCCGCCGGCGCTTTCCACAAGACGGGTCATCTCGGCAAGATCGGCCTCCAGGGCAGGATCGCCGTGGAGGTTCACAGAAACCAGAAGGACCCTTTCGAGCCCTTCATCGGTTACTGTTCTGAAAGTGGTTTCTTCTGGGGGCATCAGGCCTTCTTCTTGTCCCTGTTCTTCCCCCTGGACATTACCTTCTTGTTGATGAGACGCCTGGCGGATTCCAGCTTGACCCCGCGCACCAGTGAAAGCTCACCGGCGAAAACGGTTATCGCCTCGTTGAGGACCCTCTTCTCCGACGGATTCATCTTCGAGAAGGAGGACCTTCCCAGAACGTCCCTGATGGCGGTTGCTATGGTGACCGGATCACCTGAATTCACCCGCTCCTTGAGAACATCTATCCTTCTTCGCCAGTCCTTGGGAAGCTCTTTCCCTTCCTGGGAAAGGATGTCCATGGCCTCGTCGATATCGCCGTCGGATGAGACCCTTCTCAGCCCCGATTCCTCCACCGCGTCGGCTGGAAGGAGTATTCCCGCGCGCCCCCCGGAAAGGGAGATCACCACGCACTCCACCATTTCTCCTGAAATGTCCTTCATGCATATGTCCGATATCACGCCGGCCCCGTGATAAGGGTGTACGACCTTGTCATTGATACGGTATTTCACTGCGTCCCCCTGCTGGAAATGGTTGGCTAATATAGGGTTTTAATACCGATTTGTCAAATGTCCGAGCCGCTGCCGATGAGAAGATGGAGGTGGGGAACGGGAACATCCGACATGCTTCGCGTTCCCTGCAGGGGGAGGGCCTGCACGTACTGTCTTACAAGCTGCTCCAGGGCCCGGGCTTCAGCGGCATTCCCGTGGCGGAGGAACAGTGTTTCATCCAGGGCCGCCGGTATGCCAATCTCCCGATTGAAGCCGTCGGCGTCGCGGACGTCCACCACCCTGATGAGATACGAAACGCCTTCGATGACACATGACCTGCCGTCGAGTATCCGGCCGGCATAGGTTGCGGCGCCAAGCCCGTCGAGGGCGTACTGGATACCGTGGTTGACCACATCGATGTAAAGAGTGTCTCCGGGAGGCTCCGCAGGAAGGGGAAGGAAATGGGCGTTCACCCCTGCGTATCTCAGGTCGGTTCCCAGCAATATCGTAAGGTCGACTGGCTTCACCATGAAGGATGTGTCCTCACCTGCTGTCAGCAGGGCCTGATCCCAGAGGGCCTGGTAGCCCGGCCCGCCTGCGGGGCTCGACCTGCGCACGGTGATCAGAGAGGAGGTCCTTCGGGAGGTTCCGGTCTGGGTATAGACCAGTGAGTAGTCCCTGAATGGACCGGACCTGAGCAGGTTCTCCCTGTCCGGAACGCCTGAGCAGTTCGTAATCCATACCCTGGCTGTATCCTGGAGGAGCAGACCGGTCTCCATGGGAGGGGAAGGAGGAGGTTCAGGGAGAGTGTCCTCCACCCAGGGTGACACTGTTTCCAGAGTATCCGGATCGGGTACTGCCTCAGGCTCGGTCTCCGGCGGGGCGGAATACCTGAAGACCAGGTATGCGGCCAGGAGAAGAAGCGGCAACCAGAAATACCACCGGCTGTACCATGGAGTTTTGACCCTGGAGGTTTCCTTCTTCCTGAGGAAGCTCTCCGAGTGGGACAGAGGAGCGGGTTCCGCGGGTTTGCTCTCAGGAACTGCGAGACTCTCAAGCAGTTCTCCGGCCTTCCTCAGGCTTCCGGGGCGATTCACCGGGTCGGCAGAGGCCATACTCTGAATCGCCGACTGGTACGCCGGGGGAAGCATCTTCCATTTTCCCACCTGCTTCTCCCTGTCGTCGGTGCCGGCGATAAGCCTGAAAAGGAATGATCCCAGGGCGGAAACGTCGCTTCTGGGATCGGATGGTCTTGATTTGCCCACCTCGGGAGGAGTGAAGGGGGTAATGGGCACGCCCCTCCTTCCAGCAAGGAGCAGCAGTGTCTCCCCCTGGAGAAGAAACATCTCCGGGCCCAGGTATCCGCAGATCATGCCCGCGGCCTGAAGGTCCGTTACTATCCTGAGGGCCTTCAGGGTAAGGTCCAGTGCCATGGGATTGGTCATGCCTCCGGTAACCGTCAGTTTCTCGCAGAGGAACCGGCCGGCACCTCCCTGGAAAAGAAGGAGCTTCCTGCCACCGGGGAGATCCCTGGCGGATGCAGGTGTAAGAAGCCCCCTTACCGAGGGCCACCTGTGCTGAAATATGCCCTGGGAGCTTGAGATCTCCGCGATCATTTCCTGCCCCTGATAAAGCACCCGGGACAGAGAATAATCCCCTGAAGAGTAAATCTCCTCCTTCAGGAGCAGGCCGCAGCTTCCCAGGAGGTCAGTATCCGCTGGCATCTGAGGAGTAGTTGGGAGCTTCCTTGGTTACCGTTACGTCGTGGGCGTGGCTCTCCCTCAGCCCCGCGGAGGTGATCCGTACGAATCTCGCCTTCTGGAACAGCTCACCTATCGTAGCGGCACCCACATAGCCCATTCCGGATCGAAGACCCCCTGTGAGCTGAACGAGGTAGTCACTGGCGGGACCCTTGAAGGCCACCATGCCTTCGATCCCTTCGGGAACAAGCTTCTTCTCCACGGTTGAATCCTGGAAATACCTGTCGGCGCTTCCCCGGCGCATGGCGCCCATGGATCCCATTCCCCTGTAGGTCTTGAACTTCCTGCCCTTGTAAATAATGGCCTCTCCGGGGCTCTCGGAGGTTCCCGCGAAAAGGCTGCCTATCATAACCGCTGAGGCACCCGCCGCAAGGGCTTTTACAATGTCGCCGGAGTACTTGATTCCTCCATCGGCTATCACCGCGCCGCCCTGCTTCGCAGCGGCTTCGGCGCAGTCGTAGACCGCAGTGAGCTGCGGGCAGCCAACCCCGGCGACGATCCTGGTGGTGCAGATGGAGCCCGGACCCACGCCAACCTTCACGGTGTCGGCTCCCAGCTTCATGAGTTCCTCTGTGGCTTCAGGGGTTACCACGTTTCCCGCCACGATGGCGATATCGGGATAGAGGGCCCTGACCCGGGAGGTGGTCTCCAGCACGCTCACGCTCTGGCCGTGGGCGGTGTCTATGAAGATGCAGTCAACACCGGCTTCAACCAGTGCAGCCGCCCTCTCGAGGGCAGCTTCGCCCACGCTGATCGCCGCCGCCGCCCTGAGCCTTCCCCTGGAATCCTTGCACGCTTCCGGGAAATCCATGGCCTTCTGGGCATCCTTAAGGGTAACGAGACCGGCCAGGCTGCCCTGTTCGTTCACCAGGGGAAGCTTCTCCAGCCTGTGCTTCCGAAGGAGGACCAGGGCATCCTCGAGACCTGTTCCCACAGGAGCGGTTACCAGTTTCTCGATGGGTGTCATAAGCCTGGCCACTGGGACGGAGCCGTCGGTCTCGAAGTGATAGTCCCTGTGGGTGAGAATTCCCGCAAGACGGTGGTTCTCCAGAACCGGGAAGCCTGAGACTCCTGTCCTGGAGGCCAGATCCAGAGCGTCAGATACAGTGGCGCTGAGATCCAGGGTAATGGGATCCATGATAACGCCGCTTTCCGCTCTCTTCACCGTTCTTACCTGTCGGGCCTGCTCCTCCACCGAAAGGTTCTTGTGTATAACGCCGAGCCCCCCCTGCTGGGCCAGGGCGATGGCCATTCCGGCTTCAGTCACCGTATCCATGGCGGCACTGAGGATGGGTATGCTGAGTATGATATCCCGGCAGAGCCTTGTGTGCAGACTGACCCGGGACGGGTGGACATTGGATCTTCCGGGAAGGATCAGCACGTCGTCGAATGTGAGTGCTTCCTGTGCTTCTCTTGGATTCATGTTCCCTCCTGAAAGAGAGCCTCAGTCGGCCCAGTAAATGATTCTTCCGCAGGTGGGGCAGGTATGCACCCTGGAGTTGCGCTCAGGATCGGAGCAAACGGCGGTGGGAAGCCGTGTGAGGCAGCCAGTGCACCTTCCCATGAGTGCAGGTACCACCGCGTTCCCGTAATGCCTGGTAAGCTGGGAGTAAAGACCCCTCCATTTCCTGCTTATGCTCTTGCAGTAGGCTTCACGAAGTTCTGTGAGCTCCTCCAGGGCCCCCTCGGTCTTGAGACCCATGTCGGCCTCTTTGTCGCGGATTTCCTTTCTGTTCAGATCGGCTATCATTACGTCCAGATCGTGAAGACTGATTAGCTTCTCCAGCTGCTTGTCCATTAATCCTCCTGCTTCGCCGGCTGGAAGTCGAGAAGCTCGAAGAGCCTCTCGGCGGAGCCGGCGGAGGCAAACTCGTCTCCGTGCTCCTTTATCCGCCCGGCAATGTGGCTCAGAAAGGCCGCGTGCTCCTCCGGACCGTTCGGCTTCACCGGAGATATGAAAAGAATGACTGTGTGAACCTTCTCCTCGGGCCATCCGATACCATCGGCGGACCTGCCGACGGCAATGGACAGCTGATCCACAAGAATGCTCCTGCAGTGGGGAAGGGCGATGCCCCGGTGAACCACCGTGGCCCCTACCTGCTCCCTCACCTCCAGCGCTCCGGCAAGGAGATGCCGGGTCTTCTCCCCGAAGGGGAAAAGCTGGAGAAGCTCCGAAACGGCTTCGTCCCTGCCGTCGGATCCAAGATCGAATTTGCACAGTGCGGTGTATTTCAAAATTCTCTCCCTTGCCTTTTCAGCGTCTAATATAGAATACTGCCCATGTCCTGCAAGTTTTGAACCGAACAACCCGAATGAGTAATATGCTAAGTAAAGAAGAATTCAACACGTATCTTGGAAAAGAGACCTGCTGGGCGATAAGGGGCGAGAACGGCGACCTGCTCGCCGTGTCCCCAGGTATGGAGTCGCTGGCCGAATCCATCTCCATGAAGGTTCCCACGATGCTTGCACTCCTGGAGGAATCCAGCGAGGGTTTCTGGCCGCTGCGGCTGGGCGGTGGACTCTTCACCATGCTCTCCGCCGGGATGGGGGAAGGTGTGAAGCTTCTCTCACTCAGACCATCCAGCCCTGAAGAGGTACGCGACCTGCTCCAGAACGTTACTGCTGAAGAGCTTTTCGCCCTCTGTTCCTCCGATGGAAGGATGATCACCGTTTCATCCAGGTTCAGCAGGCTGTTCGGCGAAACGGGCAGTCTGACGGAGGCGTTCGATTCTTCGTCATCCGGGGCAATAGTCTCCGCCCTGAGGAAATGCCTGCTGGAGGGCAGCGTACAGGAGTTCCTGGTCAGCTGCTCCTCGGGGGGCGACGACGGCTCCAACTACGGTCTCTCCATGAGAAGGCTTCCATCTCCAGGGAAACTCCTCTTCTGCAGGCTTCACGTAACTTCTGTTGCGGTGGTTACAGGAAGCATGGACCGGAACAGCATGATCAGAACCCTCCTGGAGGAGAGCTTCTGCCCCAATGTGACAATAGACGCCGAGGGGGTGATTACCTCCATGAATCACGTTGCCAGGGAGATATCCATGGGGAAATGGGGCAGCGACCCAACCGGCAGGGTATTCTTCGAGCTTGTCCACCCGGATCAGAGGGAGGAGGTGAGGAGCCGCCACGAACAGAGGAGGAAGGGATACGCAGTCCCCTCACGTTATTCCATTCATCTGACATCGGCGGAAGCTTCAATGCCGGACTCTGTGGAAGTCTCCGTGGTGTCGCTCTTCGGGCTGGATCGCTGGGTGATCTTCATGCGGCCTTTGCCGTACCCGTCAGAGGATGGAGCGCATTCCCCGAAGCCGGCTTATGGACATTCCTCCCCAGGCGAAGGCATATCCCCTGAGGAGGCCCTTTCCGAACTGGTAAGGTCCACAGGCGCAACATCGGCGGCTTATGTGAACGAAAGCGAAGTACTCACCGCCGGCGACTCAGCCTCCCTGATAAGTGTCATTGACCGCGGGAAACTGGCAACTTCCCAGGGAGGGACCCTCTCGAAGGGAGTTCACCATCAGAGGATCAGGACACCCTTCGGTACATCGCACCTGCTGCTGGAGACCAGAGGGGAAGAAAAGCCCGGCGGATCATTCATGGAAGCTCTGGAATACACCTCCAGGATACTGGAGAGACACCATATCGAAACCGTTCTGGAGCAGGAGAGGAAGCTGCTCTCCCTCACCAGGGAGATGGGTCTTGCCTATCTGGGCAGGAAAGAATCCCTGGACGGGCTGTTAAGCGACTTCGCAAGGACAACGGGCATGGAGACCGTAGTGGTTTACAGAATAGGAAGAACAGGAAGCTTTCTTGGAGGGGTGGCCGGGGCCGGTGTGGTGGGAACCATACCCGACCTCCCCCTGGATGAGCTCAACACGGCTTCATGGGCATGTCTCCGGGGAGAAACCGCTCTGTATACCGGTGCCCCCGGGAACGACCTGAGGTTCACTCCAGTGTTCCACGAATCCCAGTCGGAGATAGCGGTCCCCTTCTTCAGGGGGACCACCCCCGACGGAGTGGTTCTCCTGGCTTCCTCCGAGAAGGATCACTTCTCCCGTGCCGCAGGGGATTTCATACAGCTTCTCGCCCTTCTTTTCTCCTCCAGGGAGGAGCTGGGAGAGGGTGATGATCCCGGTCTCCACGAGGAGTCCTCGGCGCTCAGGGATGCCGCCCTGGAAAACCTCATACAGGACATGTCAGGGCTGCATTCGGCCTTTTCCGCAAGAGCGGAACTCCTGCGGAAGGACCTGGAGGAAAGAACAGGAGATCCCCTCGGGTCCCTGTCAGCCCTGGCGGATGCCGCCGGATCCCTGGAGTTCACAACCAGATGGGCACTCTGGTTCCTGAGGACCTCGCTGTTCCAGGGAAAACCCAGACAAAGATGGATCGACCCTTCACCGCTGCTGGAGAGAACCCTTGCCGAAGCAGGCAGACTCAGGTCCTCCGGGAGCTTGGAAATGGTGTTCGAACCTCCGGCCAGCGACCTTGAGGTTTGCACCGACGGGTCCTTCATTGGCATGATAGCACATTCCCTGATAGCCTGCGTCGTGGGGAACGCCCCCGAATGCAGCAGGATCACCCTGGCCATTCAGTCCAGGGGTGACCACTGGTCCTTCAGCATCGACGCCGAAGGCGACAGCGTTCCAGGCGAGTGTCTCTCGGTCCAGGGTCTTCCCGACCAGAGGAACATGGCCTTCCTTCTTGCCTGGAAGCTGACCGAAGAGCTTGGGGGAACGGTTAGCACCTTTTCCAACAGGGGAAGGTCCACGAAAATAGCGGTAAGGCTCAGAAAGAGCGGATAGCATCCGGAGGTTTCATGCTCACCAGATCGGACTTGATGTACACCCTTCCAGAGGAACTGATAGCCCAGCACCCCCCGGGCGAGAGGGGCGCCAGCAGGCTCATGGTCCTGAACCGGGGGGAGCGCACCATCCGGCACAGGAACTTCGCCGACCTGCCGGAGTATCTGGAACGCGGTGACGCAATCGTTCTCAACGATACAAGGGTGATCAACGCCAGGCTCAAAGGTCACCGCGAACCCACCGGCGGCGCAGTGGAACTGCTTCTTCTGCATGAACTAGGGCCGGATTCCTGGAGGGTCATGATCAGACCGGGACGAAGATGCAGGACCGGGAATGTCTTTTCCTTCGCCCACGGACTTACCGCTGTGGTAACCGAAGAGCACGGCATGGGAAGGGCTGATGTGAAGTTCGAGTCCGCCGGGAACACACAGGAACTGGTAAGGTCCGCGGGGACCATACCCATCCCACCCTATATCAGAAGGGAATCCACCAAGGCGGATGACCAGCGGTATCAGACCGTATACGCAACGAACGACGGGGCGGTGGCCGCCCCCACAGCAGGGCTGCACTTCACCGGGGAGAGCCTGGCCGAGCTGGAAAGGAAAGGGCTCAGTGTGGAATACCTTACCCTCCATGTGGGGCCCGGCACCTTCCAGCCTCTCAGGGAGGAGGTCCTCTCGGAGAACACCCTGGAGGAGGAAAGGTACTTCGTCCCGGCAAAAGTGCTGGAGACACTCCGAAGGACCCGTTCGTCCGGAGGGCGCATCACCGCCGTGGGAACCACCGTTACCAGAACCCTGGAATCGGTGGACATCGACTCCCGGGAGGATCAGTCCGGCACCACCGGCATTTTCATCCACCCGCCGTACTCCTTCAGGAACGTGGACATCCTGCTCACCAACTTCCATCTTCCGGGAAGTTCGCTTATATCCCTGGTGGGCAGCTTTGCAGGCCTCGACTTCATAATGGAGGCCTACCGTACAGCCGTTGAGAACCGCTACAGATTCTACAGCTATGGCGATGCCATGCTTATTCTATGAGGAGTTGACGTGCCCTACACTTCGCAGAAACCAGCTTCCGCATCGAAGGTTCTGGCGCTGGCGATCAGGGAAACCGTGTTCGTTCTGGGCTGGGCCCTTCTGGGCGGAGCGGTTCTTCTTCCCTTCACCGCTTACTGGTACGCCGGTATCATCCCCGGGGCGGTCCTCTCGGCATACGCCCTTGCCAGGATGGAGGCCGTGGGCAGGACAGGCCCCCTGACGGCGCTTGAAATGAGGCAATACTCCGCCAGGGGCAGGAGAAGGGTCCCTCTCTGGAGAACCTTCGTCAGGATCCTTCTTACCGCGCTCACCGCTCCGCCACTGGCTGTGGGGTACCTTCCAATGGCGTTCAAGGCCAGGCCGCTCCCTGAACTGGCATCCAGGACCAGGCTGACCTCACTCGACAGGAGGCTCGATCCACGGCCGAGAATGGAGATCGAGGCCTCGGTGAAAGCCGCGCGTCAGCGGTTCAGACTTCTGGCAGCAGCCCCCCTGGTGGCATCCGCAGCCATGTTCGTGCTTAACGCCAGGGCCCCGGAGGTCATCATGGTGCAGGGAGGCGGGAACGGGGACGAACTCCCTGAACAGGAAAGGGAACTGCTTATACAGTACCTGGAGCTCACCAACCTCCATCCCCAGGAACTGGAGTACCATGTCAGACTGGCGAGCCTCTACTACCGCAACGGCATGGAAAGGGACCTTGCGGAGGAACTGGAGATAATAGCCGCCATCGACCCTGAGCATGCAATCCTCATACTGGCGGACACCACAGGGTTCCACTTCGGGATGATAACCCCGGAGGAGCCGGATACCCTTTCCCCTGACCTGACCGTTCCTGAACTGACATCGGTTGCGCCGGCGGAGCAGGACTCCGTTCCGGCTGACACCATGGTAACCGATTCCATCGATATCCCCCAGGACACACTGAATGTAACTCTGGAAGGTTCGCCTTCCCCTCCGGACACCTCCGCCGCAGACGAAAGTCCCCTTGAGGAAACCCCGCCGGAGACCCTGGAGACCGTAACCGATCAACTTGAGATCGAGATCGAGAACGAAACCGCCGAACAGGAGGAACCCGCCCTTGAGCCGGACACCCTGGTTCCAGCTGAAGGCTGAGAGCGGCGGAGCCAGGCTGGGCTCCCTCCATCTGGGTCACGGGGAGGTGGAAACCCCCGTCTTCATGCCCGTGGGGACCCAGGGCACAGTGAAGACGGTTCGCAACGCCGATCTCGAGGCAGACGGTTACAGAATAATCCTGGGCAACACATACCACCTCTACCTGAGACCGGGACTTGAACTCCTGGAAGAGGCGGGGGGGCTTCACAGCTTCATGAACTGGAACCGTAACATTCTCACCGACAGCGGCGGTTTTCAGCTTTTCAGCCTCTCATCCCTGCGAAAGGTCACCGAAGAGGGGTACAGCTTCCAGTCCCACATCGACGGCAGCAGCCACATCCTTACACCTGAGAAGGTGGTCGAGGCCCAGAGGATCTTCGGCAGCGATGTGATGATGGTGCTGGACGAATGCCTGGAACAGCCCAGCGGAGAGGCGCAGACCGCCGATTCGGTGGAGCTGACCCTGCGCTGGGCTGAGAGGGCGAGAAAACTTCATCCAGGTGGCTCCCAGGCCATGTTCGGCATCGTCCAGGGAGGGGGATTCCCTTACCTGAGGAAGAAGTGTGCCGAAGCCCTGGTGGGAATGGATTTCGACGGATACGCCATAGGCGGGGTCGCCGTGGGAGAGGAAAGGCCAATGATGGAACTTGCGGTGAACAGCTGCATCCCCAGCCTCCCGGCGGACAGGCCCAGATACCTGATGGGAGTAGGCAAGCCCGAGGACATCGTGGACTTCGTGGGTATGGGTGTTGACATGTTCGACTGCGTGGTACCCACCAGGAACGCCAGGGGGGCCTGCTTCTTCGTTCCCGAGGGAAGGCTCAACATCAGGAACGCCAGGTTCCGCGGTGACTTCAGGCCGGTGCAGGAGGACTGCGGCTGCTATGTCTGCCGGAACCACACAAGGGCCTACCTGAGACACCTGTTCATCGCTAAGGAGTGGCTTGCACCCATTTTCGCCACCCTGCACAACCTCCACTACTTCGCCACACTCACCGAATCCCTCAGGGAAGCGATAAAGGAAGACAGGTTCAGGGAAACCGCCGGGGATATCCTGGGAAGGATGGGCAGGCTTGGGAAGCGCTGAGAGGCTTCGAATCGACTTCCTGGGAAACAGGGTGGGAGGCATAGCCAGGCCCGAGGACCGCCCGGCGGTCTTCGTAAGGGGTGCCCTTCCCGGCGAGGAGGTCCTTGTGGAGTACACCTCCAGCAAGAAGAGTTATTCCGAGGCCAGGATCATCTCCGTGGAAAAGCCCTCCCCCCACAGGATCGACCCTTTCTGCCCCCTGTACGGCCGTTGCGGCGGCTGCTCCCTGCAGCATATCGAATACTCCGAAGAGCTCAGGTGGAAAAGGGAATGGGTATCCAAGGCCCTGCGGAGCCTCGATTCGCCGGAAGTTGAGGAGGTGATCCCCTCTCCCCTGACCCGGGGGTACAGGAACAGGGTAACATTCGACCTTGTGGAAGGGCAACTGACCCTCCACGCCTTCAGGGGTGACCCCCTGCCTGTGGACAGCTGCCCTCTGATGAACGGCGGAGCCAGGAAAGCGCTCTCCGGCATTGATCCGTGTTCTATCCCGGAGGGGGTCTCCAGGATCTCCGCAAGGGGCGGCGAGCACACCGGAGACAGCGCTCTGGAGTACTTCAGCGGGGGCAGGTGGATACGGAAGGGAGAGCTGAGGGAGAGGCTCAACGGTCTCCTCTACGAGGTTCCCGCAGGGGGTTTCTTCCAGGTGAACACCCTCTCCGCCGAACTTCTTGTGGACATGGTGATGGGTATGATCCCGCCTGGCTCCGGGAAGGCGCTTGACCTGTACGGTGGAGCCGGCACCTTTTCCGTTCCAATGGCACTCAGTGGTATTGAGGTGGATTCCGTGGAGATGAACCGTGAAGCGTCCGCGGCCTGCGGGAAGGCAGCCCTGCTGAACGGTGTCAGTGAGGGAGGGCTCACCGCCCACCGGTCCAGGGATCGGAACTTCCTCTCAGAAGCGATCAGGGAGAGCGCGAAATACGATGTGATAGTGACCGACCCGCCCAGGGCGGGTATGGGCATCAGAATAACAAGGCAGCTGCGGAGGATCGCCCCTGAAGCGATTATCTATGTCAGCTGCAACCCCTTCGCCTCCGCGAGGGACATATCTGTCCTTCTCGAAGGCGGTTACAGGATCGCCCGCGTGGCTCCGGTGGATCTCTTCCCCCGGACCGACCACGTGGAAACCGTGTTCCTTCTGGAAGGGAAGACCCTATGACTTTCATCGCGGCCATGCTTGCCGCGGCAGTGTCCGCGGCGCCGGTTCCCCTGGAGGATCCCCTCTTCCAGTGGATCTACCACACGGAGACCTTCGGTCCCCTTCTTCCCGGGGAGCTCCCCGGCGATCATTCCGTTTCATACGACCCCATGCCTGGATCATCATGGATATGGGAACTCATCCAGGACAGGTCGGAGAACGATACCTGGCGCTTCGCCGTTTCCGGCGAACTTATGGAACCTGAGAACGAGGACCTGATCTCCAGGGCAGGGGGCACCGCCGCCCTCTACATGTCCCCGATGGACTGGCTCTCCTTCCATGAGAGGGTCTCCATCTGGACGGGATCCGACGGCAACCCGCCCTCGGGCTTCTCCCCTTTTCACTACGGTCTCGAGCACGGCAGACACCTGTACGTCGACTGGGGCTACGCAACAGGAGTCACCGGCCCCCTGTCAGTCTCCCTTGGGAGAATACCGCTTCGCTGGGGTCCCGGAAGGTTCTCGCAGCTGCTTATCTCAGGCAAGGCCCCGGCGATGGACATGCTGCACATATCCCTGGACCTGGGAAGCTCCGTGAGGTTCACGGGATTCACCTCCACCATTGATTCGGATTCTTCAACCTGGCTCTCGGCCCACAGGCTGGATATCAAGGCCCTGGAGAACCTGAGGATAGGCCTTTCCGAATCGGTGCTCTACTCCGCCGACGGGATCGACCTGGCCTACGCCAACCTTATCATCCCCTGGTATCCGGTTCAGTGGAACGAAAGGGAGGACGACAATGCCTTTCTCTGTTTCGACGCCACCTGGCAGCCGTTTTCCGGACTGGCCCTGTACAGCGAGTTCCTCATCGACGACATACAGTACGAGAACGTGAACGACGTGCCCAACAAGCTGGGCTGGACCATAGGGGCCGACGGCTTCCACAGGCCAAGCGGCCTGGGCGCGGTACTGGAGTACACCGCCGTACAGAGGTATGTCTACAGCCAGCGTAAGGAGGCGAACTACTACCTCCATGACGGAAGGATAATCGGATGTCAGCTGGGTCCCGACGCCGACATGGCCACCGCCTCTCTCTCCTGGTGCGGAATGCCCGGAATAACCGCGGAACTCACCGGAAGCTATCTGAGAAATGGCGAAGCCGATGTTTACGAGGGCTGGCCCGACTCGGTGAGCACAGGCGGCCCATTCCCCTCGGGCGTAGTCGAGAAGACCACCAGTCTTTCGCTGGATCTGGCCTGGTACCGGGGCAGCTTGCTGGAGATAAGGGCGGGGGGATACCTCAGCTCCACTGAGAATGCCGGACATCAGACCGGTGAATCGATGGATGACCGGGGCGTGTATCTGCAGGCAACGGCCAACTTCGTAAGATAAACCACCGAAAGAGCAGGCGAAATGGCTGAACACGGTTTCCAGATACGGAATACAAGCTTCCTGCAGTCTGTGAGAAGCACTGTGACACAGGCGGTTCATAACCCCACCGGGGCCCTCCTGGTGCACCTCGACTGCCCTGAAGAGCGGGAGAACTTCTTCGCAGCGTGCTTCAGGACACCCCCGGAGGACGACACCGGTGTTCCCCACATCATAGAGCACACCGTCCTCAACGGCTCCGGGAAATATCCGGTGAAGGACCCGTTCATGGAAATGGTGAAGAGCAGCATGGCCACCTTCATCAACGCCATGACCTACGGCGACAGGACCGTTTACCCATGCGGCAGCATGAACCGGAAAGACTTCATGAACCTGGTCTCCGTCTACATGGATGCGGTGTTTCACCCTCTCCTGAAGGAGGAATCCTTCATGCAGGAGGGCTACAGGCTGGATTATTCAGAAGAGTCGGGCAAACTTGTTCACAACGGAGTAGTCTACAACGAGATGAAGGGAGCCTACTCCGACCCCGACAGCCTGATGGAGAGGGAGGTTGCCAGGCTTCTCTACCCTGGGGGCTCGTGCGGAAAGGACTCCGGCGGCGATCCGCCGGCTGTGGCCGGACTCACATGGGAGGCGTTCAGGGATTTCTACCACAGCCACTACACGCCAGACAACTGCTGCCTTTTCGCCCTTACTTCCATCCCGTTCGACGATTTCGCCGGTTTCATGGACAGCAGGCTCCCCAGGGGAAGAAAGGGTTCGGTGAAGCATATCATGCAGGAACCGTTCACCGAACCGGTCCGCCAGGAGATACCTGTGCCGGGTAGCGGTGAGGGATGCACGGTCTTGAGCGCCTGGATGGTAAACCAGGCCGGGGACCCGGGGGAAGCGCTGGCCTTCTCCCTGCTTGAGGAGATACTCCTCGAGGATGACTCGTCTCCGGTGAAGCAGGCCCTTATGGACTCAGGTCTGGGAACGGGTCTGTCCGTGTGCGGCTACGATTCCGACCCCGTGCAGAGGAATTTCATCATCGGCCTGAAGGGCGTGCGGAGGAAGAGGGCACCCGAAGTCCTTGAACTCATCAACAGGACACTTGAAGACCTTTCCGTCAATGGGCTGAAGGGCGAACTGGTCAGGGACATGCTGCACCGGAAGGAACTCCATCTCAGGCACACAGGTTCCGGCTGGCCCATGGCGCTCATGGGAGCGGTTACAGCCGCCTGGACCCACGGAGAGGACATATGCCGCACCCTTAACCTTGACGGGCTCCTGGAGGACCTGAAGAGGGAACTCATGGAGAACCCCCGTTTCCTCGAGGAGATGATCCGCAGGTGGCTCATCGGGAACCCCCACCGGGCCGACGCCGTCTTCTACCCCCACAGCGGGCACTTCAAACACATGGAAAAGGTGGAGGAGAGGAAGCTTCGCCACAGACTCGAGAACACATCCCGGAAGGAACTTGAGAGTATCCGGGAACGCACTGAGAGACTGGAGGAATACGCAGCCGCCGCGAATCCTCCCGAGGCGCTGGCCACACTTCCCAAGCTGGAACTTTCCGACATTCCCCCATCAAGCGGGGCGATATTCCACACACTTGAAAACACGGTAACCGCTGACCTTCTCTCCACGGAGATCGACAGCCGGGGTGTATGCTACGTGGACCTGGCCCTGGACCTGTCCGAACTGCCGGAAGACCTCATCCCCTGGGCCGCTTTCTACGGAGACCTGATCACCCGAACCGGAGCCGGCGGCAGGGATCACCTGGAACTGGCGGAGGCGGAACTCTCCTGCTCCGGCGGAATCAGCGCTTCGGTGAAATGCGTCACCGACGACTTCTGCTCAATCGGAAGGTCATCGGTTATCCTCAGGGTGTCCGGATACTGTCTGGAGAACGACCTGGAAAAGATGCTGGCCGTCATGGAGCAGCGGATACTCCACCCGGATGTGACCCACCATGGAAGGATAGTCACCGTTGCCGGCGAAACGGCGGAGCACGAAAGAAGCTCACTGATACCCAGGGGACACACCTTCGCCATGCTTGCAGCAAGGGCCCCCCTCTCCAGGGGGCACGGCATCTCGAACCTTCTCCATGGAACCCCGTCGCTGAAGCTCCTCGACTCGGTGGAGAACAGCAACGCCGGCAAGCACGCCGAAGTGCTGGGTTCCATAAGGACTCTTATCGCCGCTGGTGTTCCAGCAACGGCGGCATGGACTGGCCCGGCCTCAAGGGAGGGAATGATGCGGAACTGGCTGGAAGGCCTTCCATTCCGTCCGGGCAGAAAACTGGAGGAAAACCGGGAACCGGAGTGGGTGGGCAAACCCGCCAGGCTGGGCCTGCAGACGGGGCCGGGAACCTGTTTCGCCGCCGCCGCACTGCCGGGGCTGCCCATGGGGCACCGGCTGTATGCCCCTGGAACGGTTTTTCTCAGGCTGCTTTCCGAGGGTTATCTGTGGGATTCCATAAGGGTTCAGAGGGGAGCCTATGGAGCCGGAGCCTCCCTCACTGGAGGCACCGTCAGTTTCTACTCGTACAGGGATCCTTCCCCTGCGGAGAGCATAGGTTTCTTCAGGAAGTCGGTCCTTGGAGGCATCGGTGAGGTTGACCTCACAAGAAGGTCCATAGAAGATTCCATTGTGGCCGGTATGAGGGGAACAGACCCCCCGGTTAGACCGGCCATGGCCAACGGCATCGCCCTTGCCAGGCACTTCAGGGGCGTCACCAGGGAGAGGGCCAGGGAATACAGGGAGGCACTGCTTGAGGTTACCGCCGAAACAGTCGAGGAGTTCGGCGCCTGGCTCAGCGGCTCCGCCGTGGGACTGAGCCTGGTGGTTATGGGAAGCGAGGAGTGCATGGCATCCGCTTCCGCTTATATCGATATTATGGAAGAAGTGGATGGAGGCTGAGCAATGGATACCGCATCGCTGGTGATAGGCATAATTTCCGTGATAATAGGGTTCATACCCTGCATACAGGTCTTCGTATTCCTTCCGGCCCTGGTGGGGCTGATCCTGGGAGTGGTGTCATTCATAAGGAAGAGGCAGGTGGAGGAGCCCACCGGTACCGCACTGGCCGGGATCATCCTCAACGCCATTCCCCTGCTGGTGATGACCGCCCTTGCCGTTTTCGTGGGGATAGGAGCCGACGCCTCCACCATCAATGACATGACAATCAAGTAGAGCGCCCCATGGGGGCTTACCGAACCCTCAACCTTGTCCTGCTGGGGCTTCTGCTCTTCGCTCCGGTATTCATTCTGATCTCACCTGCCATGGAGCGGGCCTTTCCATCCGTGTGGAGATGTCACTGGAAGGCGGCTTCTGGCCAGGAATGCCCGTTCTGCGGACTCACCAGGGGCGCCGGGGAGTTCATGGAAACCGGTGATATCCCGCCGGAGGGGAATCCGCGGCTGAGGCCTCTAGTGACAGGCTACGCCATAGTCCTTCCCGCAAGGGCGGTGTTCACCTGGCTGTCGTTCAGAAGGATGGGCAGGGCCCTTCCATGGATCGACGGGGCGGTTCACCTCGTTCTTCCAGGGCTTCTATTCTCCCTGTGAGAACCTCCCAGTACGGCTTCCTTCTGTTTCTGCTTCTCCGAAGGCTTCAGGGGGATCCTCAGGGGAGAGCCGTCGGGGTATGAACGCCTCGTGAAGTACATCGCGGTGGCGGGGGTCATGGGTGTGGGCAGGAAGATCTGTACCTGCCTTGGCAGAGGCCCCAGCCTTCCTATGACGCTCCTGGCCGCCTGCATGTCGCCCAGGGTGCAGCCGGGGAAGGCGGCCATTATATAGGGCATGAGGTACCTTTCCTCCGCCCTGACCTCCCCTGCTGCCCGCTGGAACATGGCGGCGAACTCCTCCCAGGCCTCCCTGCCCGGTTTCCTCATCAGTTCCAGTATCCTGTCCACAGTGTGCTCCGGCGCTATCCTCAGATGGCCCGACACGTTCCTCCTGGCCAGCCTCTCCACGAAGGCAGGGTCCTTTACAGCCAGGTCGTGCCTGATACCGCTGGAGATGAAGACCCGTTTCACCCCGGACACCTGCTCCACGGCGTCGAGGAGTTCAATGTAGCTTCCGTGGTCGGTGCTGAACGCCGGGCAGATCTCGGGGTAAAGACATGAGGGACGAAGACAGGCACGACAGGCTTCGTCTGAGGAACACCCCAGCCCGTAAAGATTTGCTGTTGGTCCTCCCAGATCGGAAATGGTGCCCTGGAAACCCGGGGTATCTGCAACTGCCTCAGCTTCCCGGACCACCGACCTCTGGGACCTGCTCACAGGGTACTTTCCCTGGTGAAGACCTATGGCGCAGAAGCTGCAGCCGCCGCTGCAGCCCCTCACCACCGTAATGGAGTCCCTTATCATGGTGTAGGCCGGTATCTCACCTGCATAGGATGGGTGGGGAAGCCTTGTGTAGGGAAGGTCGTACACCGAATCCAGTTCCTCCTTCGACATGGGGTAGCAGGGAGGCTCCACCACGACCATCCTTGAGTCCGCCGCCTGCACCAGCCGCCTGCCAAGCCAGGGATTCTGATTCTCCTCCACCTGAGCGGTGAGTCCTATAAGGGAGGGAGGGTTCTCCAGAAGCTCTTCATGGGATGGGAGCCATATGTCTCCAGGCGTTTCTTCATAGGAGTTCCGATGCATTGCCACCGCGGTTCCCCGTATCCCCGAAAGGTCCTCCCCCCGTGAGAGCCGCCCGGCTATCTCAACTATCTGCCTCTCCCCCATGCCGTAAACAAGTATGGCGGCCTTTGAGTCAAGGAGGATGGACTTCTTCAGCCTGCTGCTCCAGAAGTCGTAGTGGCTAACCCTGCGCAGGCTGGCCTCTATTCCCCCGATCACCACCGGAAGCCCCTTGAACACCCTCTGAACGATGTTCGTGTACTTCAGCAGGGCCCTGTCGGGCCTTCTTCCCGCGGCTCCGCCCTCGGTGTAGGCGTCGTTGGTGCGGATCCGCCCCAGGGAGGTGTAGTGGTTAACCATGGAGTCCATGTTGCCGGAGGTGACCCCTGCGAAGAGAAGCGGCCTGCCCATGGCCTCCAGGGTCTCAGGACGGCTGCAGTCGGGCTGGGCGATGATCCCCACCCTGTAACCAGCCGCAAGAAGGACCCTTCCGATGACCGCTGCGCCGAATGAGGGGTGATCCACATATGCGTCCCCGGTAACAAGGAGCACGTCGAGTTCACTCCACCCCAGCAGGTCCATCTCGCGGCGGCTCATGGGAAGCGGCTTTTTCATCTGGCTAGTGTGCGTGAAAAACCTCTGATTGTCAAGCGAAACGAGCGCACTTGAAAAACCCGGGGACCTGGTGGTACCTGGATATGTAAACCCATGTTCACCAGCTCAAAGGAGGAGCAAAAATGCAGGAAGAGAGAAAAACACTGTTCGAGGCAAGGGTCTCCGCCGGAAGGAACACCTTCTTCATCGACGCAAGGCAGGCGGTGAACGGCCACTACTACATCTCGGTCACCGATTCCAGAAGGCAGGAGGACGGCACCTTCCAGCAGCAGAAGGTCATCGTTTTCGAGGAGTCGGTGAAGGAGTTCGCCGATGCGGTGGCCGAGGCTGGGAAGATCATAGGAAGCCTCTACGGCGACCGCCGGAAAGAGGAGATCGCCGAGATCAGGAAGACCCACCCCCGGGCCTTCATGAAGTGGGAAGAAGATGAAGAGAAGAAGCTGGAAAAGCTCTTCAGGAAGGGAACCGAAATAGAGGACCTCGCCCGGGAGTTCGGAAGGAGCCAGGGCTCCGTCCTTGCCAGGCTCGAGAGAATGAAGCTCATCGAACCCGCCGCCTCCGGAGAGTAAACTCGCTCCTTACCCGGGAAATCCCTATACTTCCGCAATGGGGTACAACCTTCTTCTTCTCACAGCGGGAATCGTTGCCGGTTTCATGAACGTCACCGCCGGCGGCGGTTCCCTCATTACCCTTCCCCTTCTCATACTCACAGGTATGGATCCTGTCACTGCCAACGGAACCAACAGGGTGGCGGTCCTGGTCCAGAACCTCCTGGCCGCCGGCAACTTCAGAAGAAGCGGAAGAAGGAACCTCAGAACGGGCATTCTTCTGGGGCTTGCTGCGGTTCCCGGGGCGGTTGCCGGAGCTTTCACCGCCCTCTCGCTCCCCGACCCTGTCTTCAAAGGAATACTCGCCGGAGCCATAGTCCTGGGGCTCTCGGTAGTGGTCTTCCACCACCCGAGAAGGTGCTGCGGCACGGTTCTCAGAAGGAAATGGCTCCAGGCGGGCATCTTCCTTTTCATAGGTTTCTACGGAGGGCTCATACAGGCGGGAACAGGTTACCTCATCATTTTCAGCCTCACGCTGCTGGGGGGGCTAGACCTCGCCACCACCAACAGCATCAAGGTGATCATAATCGCGGTCTATCTCATACCTTCCATAGCGGTATTCGCCTGGCAGGGCAACGTTGACGTGGTTCCCGGGCTTTTCATGGCCGCTGGGAACGGAATCGGCGGTGTGCTGGGCAGCAGTTTCAGCCACAGGGCCAACCCGAAGTGGATAAAGATGATTCTCGCCATTGCGCTGCTGGCCATGGCGGCGAAACTCATAAGCGGCTAGTCGGTTCTCCTGGTTCCGGTCATCGGGTCGCCTTCCAGGACCTTGCTCATAACGAAAATGTCATCACGCAGGTGCCAGCCGGCCTTCCTGTAGAACTCCACGGCGGGGTTGTCGGTGAATATGAAGAGGTGAACCTTCTCAATTCCGGCTCTCAGCAGGGCTTCCTCGCACCTCTCCATCAGCATCCTGCCAAGGCCCCTGCCCTGCAGTTCAGCGGAAACGGCCAGGTGGTATATGTATCCGCGCCTGGTATCATGACCCGCCATTACCGACCCAGCCAGGCATCCGCCGGAGAACGCGGTGAAGCAGAAGTCGCCGTTGGCATTCAGGAAGGAGGTGAAGTTCTCCTCCGAGTCAGCGCCGGTGATGGCGTTGCCGGGAAAAGACCTCCACAACTCAAGGAGCCTTCCGTAGTGGGCCTTCTCCATGGGCACTATTTCCATGAAAGCCTCTCCCTGTATATACCCGGCGAGCTGTGGGGGATCACCGTTGCCCCGCAGGCCTTCTCAAAGAACTCCCCCGGGCCTGCGTCACCTATCACGGCGTAGCCGTAGCCCGAGGCTTCCATGGCGTTCAGTACGGAAACCACCAGGGCCCTGCCCATACCTTTCCCCCTGTGCTCTTCCTTCACTCCCACCGGCCCCAGGAACCCCTTAGCCGTGCAGTCCCAGGCGCAGAAACCCGCAGGGGTCATGGAGCCGGTGTGCACAGCTATGAGAACCGTGGCAGGCACCCGTGAGATCCCGGGCTCGATCTCCGACGCCCATCCCGGGCTGAACACCCGCTCCACCCATTCCGTCAGGCGGGAACCCTCACTGGCCATGGGCCTGCGCAGGGTGTAGCCCGGAGGTATGACAAGCTCCCTTGGTCCGTAAAGTTTCGCGAGGAGGTCAGCCATTGTCCGGAAGGCTGAGAAGGTCCTTCAGGAACATCAGCGATTCGTTCCCGGTTATGGCGCTTAGTATGCTGAGAACAATGCTGAAAACGATAATGGTCATCACCACCGCTTTGCATGCGTCCTGCCCCTTTATCGAGCCGAGCTGCTTCGGTTCCCTTCCCAGGTAGGCGCTGGCGGCGTAGAGTTCCTCGCCGATAAGGGTGTAGTCGCAGGTGGTTATGAAGAATGGAAGCTGGGTCACCGCGTCGGTCCCGGCGATCTGTATAGCGCCTGAAAGGGAACCGGTTTCGGCCAGTATCAGGGATTCGGCCCAGAACATCCCCAGGTAGAAGTTCGTGGCGGGCCTGTCCCTCATCATGATTCCGTTGACTCCGGCAACATAAGCGAACTGGGCATCGGTAAGGAAGAAAACGCCGTCCTTGTCGAAAGCATCCGGCCTGCCGGCTTCCAGGTAGGCCTGGCGCACGGTTTCCTCCGCCACCGTATAAACTATCGGATCGCAGTTCGGCACCAGCAGGGGCGTCTGGTACTCCGCCACCTTTTTCGCCACCCTTCCCAGGATGGTCAGGCTTGCAATGGTGGCAACGTCGCTTATGGTGGAAAGCCCCGGAACGTAGAGTATGGGCTTCCCCATCTCGGTGGCCCTGCCGATGGCCTCGTCTATTGCCTCTATCCCTGCAATGGGCCTCAAATAGAGGTCGACCCCCTTCTTAGCCCGGTGGAAGTAGTAGAGGATAAGGGCGATGAAGATCACGCAGCCCACCAGTACCGGAACCTCATCACTGTTGAACCATTCCCCCCTGGCGATCTCAGCCCCGGTGAAGACCCCGCTGTACAGGGAGTCCCCATCCATGGTGAAGGTAATGGTCCTGTATTCGTATGCGGTCATGGGCTCGATGGGAAAGTCGGGATCGTATCCGTCCTCAAGCACCGGAGTTTCCAGTGGAAGGGCTTCCGCAAGCACGGTCTGCCAGGTGTCATCACCGGCATCCCTCCGCTGAACGAGAAGGGCCCCTGCGTCGGCGGGGCAGTCAGTGGCGCCGGAAACCTCCACCAGGAGGGTGGTACCCGCGTCGTTCGGAGCGTTGTAAACTCCGACTATCTCAGGAACCGAAATCAAAGCCAGCAGCATCATGGCCAGGGTGAACAAGCCGGACCTCCTGTTATGGGTTATGTTCAATTATTGCATGAACCGAAGGTAAGGTACAGAGGAGGCGATCCATGAGATCACTGATCGCTGCGGCTGCGATCCTGATGACCGCTGGATGCGGCTTCAAAGGCAACAGGGTAATGGTAACCAACGACACCGATGAGGCCATAAGCGGTATCACCGTTTCGGTCTGCGACAGCGTGTGGAGCATTGAGAGCCTTCCCCCGGGGGAAACGGTGGTCTTCAAGGTGGTCTATGACAGGGACGACCATTTCAGGGTAAGCTCCCCGGAACTGAACGGAGACTTCGGGTACGTTACCCATGGCATAACCGGGGAGGAAACCGAGATTACCTTCAGAGAGGACAGGATCGACTTCAGGCAGTCGGGAAGCGACTTGTACTGACCGTTTCGCAAAACCACAGAAACAGTATATTACCCCCTCGAAAAAAAACCGAAGGGAGGTGAGATGAACACCCATTGCCCCTGCCCCAACACAGGATGCAGAAGATACGGCAACTGCGAAGCGTGCCGCGAGTTCCACGCAAGCGTGAACTCGCCGGAGTACTGCAGGCAGACCAGCCGCGTTTCTCCCCAGGCTTCCGGAGGCATCAACCTCATGGATTACGCCGCCTGCGCCGGTTGAGCCGGTAAGATGCCCCCCGGCAGGTTGTCGGGAATACTGGAGAGGCTGCCATCGGTGAAGAGCCCCGACCTGATCGTGGGAATGGACACCATGGATGACGCAGGGGTGTACCGTCTCTCCGACGATTCGGCGCTCGTTCAGACGGTGGACTTCTTCGCGCCTGTGGTGGCGGATCCCCGCACCTTTGGACGAATAGCCGCAGCCAACTCAATGTCGGACATCTGGGCAATGGGAGGCAAAGCGATAACCGCCATGAACCTCCTCTGCTTCCCGGGAAGCAAACTGGGGCCGGAAGTGGTTGCGGAGATACTCACCGGATCAAGCGAGAAGCTGGTTGAAGCCGGAGTGGTGCTTGTGGGTGGGCACACCGCCCAGCAGGACGAAGTGCTCTTCGGCCTCAGCGTAACCGGCGTCATCCACCCGGAACTCGCCAAGATGAACTCGAAGGCCAGGCCGGGAGACGCACTGGTACTCACCAAGCCCCTGGGAGTAGGTATCCTCACCACCGCCAACAAAGCCTGCCCCCTGGAACCTCGGATAATGGGCCCGGTGATCTCCTCAATGGAGAGGCTGAACATGTACGCCAGCGTTGTTCTCAACGGCTACGACGTAAGCTCCATGACGGACATCACGGGGTTCGGCCTTCTTGGGCATTCCCTGGCATTCGCCCGGTCGGCGGGAGTCAGGCTTCAGTTCTACCTGAGCCAGGTGCCGGTATTCCCAGGAACGGTGGAACTCACCGAGAGGTTCTTCCCCGGAGGTTCCGCCCAGAACAGGAAGTACGTGGGCGAAAACGTATACGTCCATCCGGACATAGGATCCATAAGGTCAGACATACTCTTCGACGCCCAGACCTCAGGAGGCCTCCTTGCGGCGGTGAGGGCGGATCAGGCGGAAGAGATCATCGAAGCCTTGAGGGAAGCCGGCGATGAGAACGCCGCAATAGTGGGATCCGTACAAAGAAGGGAAACCGGGGAGCCTCCCCTTACCCTTCTTCCGTAAAAAGCCTTATGTGCTCCAAGGCACAATCCACAATGGAATAGCTCCTGGAACGGACGGCTCCCGCCCTGCCCGTACCAATCGCCATGGAAGGGTCCAGCAGAAGCGACCGCAGCGCTTTGGCCATGGCCGAAGTGTCGGAAGGATCCACAAGTATCCCTGCATCAGAACCCACCACCTCGCTGAGCCCGGGAACGTCGGATGCCACAACGGGCAGCCCTGAGGCCATTGCCTCCACCGCGGCGATGCCGAAACCCTCCCAGGAAGAGGGCATGAAGAAGATGTCCGACCGCTTCATCAGTTCAGGCAGGTCATCGACGTAACCAGTAAACACGACGGTACCAGCGGCAACGAGGTCGGATGCCCGGGCACGAAGCTCCTCCAGCAGCGGCCCTTCCCCGGCTACGGTCCACACGAATGGAAGGGTGTGTTCATCTGCGAGCTTCCTCACCGCTTCCAGAGCTCTGAAGAGGTTCTTTGCCTGGGCTATCCTTCCGGCGGACAGTATCACAGGCGGTTCATGGAAGCCGTTCCTTACAACTGGCGGGAACCTGTCCAGGAACACACCGTTGCTGATGACCTTTGTCCTGCCCTGAAGGAATGGTTTCCATGAGACCAGGGCTTCTTCAACAGCCGGGCTTATGCAAACCACCTTTCTGTAGGGAGCGTATGTGAAACGGTCCAGCAGCCTTCCTCTGAGGGTTCCCCGCCTTCTGTTCCAGGTGCTGTGTTCCGTTGCGAAGATGGCCCCGGAGTAACCGCGGCGGCGCAGTGCGAAAGGTACCGTGAGCAGCGCCGGGAACAGGTGAACATGCACCGCATCGATCCGCCCCCCGGGCATCAGGGCGCTTGCCTTTGAAGCCGCCAGCGGATGGTATGGTGAGGAAAGACCGGTTGAGTGGATCCCCTTCCCGGAAGCAGGTCCCGAGAGGGCGATCACCATGGAATCGTGGCCCATGTCCGTATATGTCCGGTGCAGGTCCAGCACCAGTCTTTCAGCTCCGCCGCCCACTGCGGCGTTGACTATCTGAACGATTCTCAATACAGTCCCCCTGATGGAAGATATTGTCACACCGAATATAACCGGAAGGAACGCCATGACCGACGAGAAGGCTCTTCAGAAGGAGATCAGCCAGTATCACAGCGAAAAGGAATCAGTAAGAAAGATACTGGGTGAGATAGGCGGCAGCACCACGAAGAGGAAGGAAACAATCATCAACATCACCTTCGCCGTGCTCGTGGTGCTGTTCTTCTCCTTCGACGTGATGCGCCACGCCCTGCACACGGAGATAGACTTCATCCCTGAGCTCTTCAGCGTGGAGATAGCCCTTCTGCTGGTATCCATGAAGATAATCTGGATGATCCACCGCCAGCAGAAGGTGGAGCACTACCAGTTCTGGATACTGAACACCATCGAGTTCCAGATGAACTCCACCGCCGCCAGGGTGCGGAAGATCGAGAAGCTGCTGAAGGAAGACGAAAGGGAGCGGGGCAAATGATCCGTTGATGGCTGGCGGTTCCTTACCCCGTGGTGGATACTTTTCGAACCCGTCAAGGTCATTAGATCCTATCAGGAAGCATCATTCCTGAGTTGAGATCAAAGTGTTCTTCAACTCGGAATAATCTTTCACTATTTAAACGGGAGTACTTTTTCAGTTCCTATCCCAGCAGCTTGACGGAACGAGTTCCGGAGATTTCTTGTCTGCCTTCTCATAGTGGGGAGTACTCGTTGCTGAACAGATTCCTCCATTCTTAATCGAGGTAGCCCCGAATCTAGAACAGTCGACAAAATTTCTGCCATAGTAAGAACAAAACCTCGTAACCACTTAGGCGATAGACCACAATCCTCAGCCAGCAAATCAAACTGGCGTGGACCTACGCGTCCAGGATCGAAAGTAGAACCTATACTCATCGCCATCTCTTTATCGAGATTGGTATAACTACGAGTGCACACCAAATCATAAAAAGGCGCAAGTTCAACTTTGCCATCAGGGTAAAACAGAAGGGAAGCATTCTTTGCATGCGCATCTGAATTGCCAATTAAGGTGTTAAAGACTAGCCATCGCAGAAGCTGATCTCGCTCTATTACGGGCTCTGTGCAAACTCGATCAACCAACTGGAGGCAATCCCTGAACGATGGACCTCCCTCAGATTCGTACTTTTTAAAGTACGGGAATCCAAGTGCTTGGCACATGTCTTCCTGATGCATTCGTCGAATGTTCTCTACAGAATCAATGTATCTGTCGTAACGAGAGACCATGCAGGTCTCAATATCGCGAACCTTGAAAATCCAGGCATCAACGGTTCGTATTCCTATGTGTTTGGCTAAGCTAACGGTAAATACTTCGTTTGCCGGAAGGTCTCTGTAATCGCTACTAGGAAATTTCATTATGTGAGTAGAAGGGCAACCATTTTGAGGGAGGAGTACTTCATCTCCATTTAAACGTATAGGCAACTTGTCCTGTGCCCCAGCAAGAGAAAGCCGCGCTTTTTTCTTTCCAAGAACTGACGAAAACACATTCCCATCTGTAATTCTTTGATACAATTCGTCTTGCTGAATGACCGTGTAGACCTGTTCCTCTTGAGATACTGGTTTTCCTTCACCTATCCAAAGCGCTCCTGCGCATTCGCCACCAATTCGAGCAAGCAACTCAAAATCGTTGTCAAGGGATACACCAAGTGACTGAGCAATACTCTTACGAACTAAACCCTCAGGCAGAAGATTGGTAAAAAACGAGTGTGCTATCTCTGGTGTGTATAGTATCTCTCTGCACGGCATTGTAATAGAAATAGGGAAAGCTTTCGGATTACCTAACCATGAAAATGAGTACTGGAACGACATCCTATTCATTGTATCAGCAGTGATAAGTCCTACTTCGAAATTCTCGAAGTACACACTCAACGTCTTATCTGTCATTTCAGTTATCCTTCATCTGTAACCTAGATCGTGACATCACTATAAGTTCGAGACCAAGGCTATTGGCAACACGCAAGGCCTTTCCCATTTCGATTGTATTCTTTCCTCGTTCCAGCTCAGAAAGATACCTTGGTCCAATTCCTGACAGTCCAGCGACATGTTTAAGAGTTAATCCAAGCATTTTACGCTTCCTTCTAATCTTCTCCCCAAACTCCTTTACACTTGTAACATGTCCGTAGGCGCTATCATTGCTATTATCAAGCATACTCAATCACCACCTTTCCCCGAGCAATTTTTCACTTAATTGGCAGTACATTATAGACTTATCCCGTACGGGAATATATGGAGCAAAGTAATAGAATGCAAGCGGAATATTCCCGTACGGTATGATATGCTAATTTCGATACTCCGATCCACTAATTTTTCCCGTACGGGAATATCTCTATGCGGAAAATATATCCTAGGGCAATATCTTTAATGAGTTCTCATTATTAATTATTCAGTTTACAATTTACTACCCCGTAGTGGACGCATTCGGAACCTTTTACTGCGGCACCCCGAAGTGAATTCGAACAGCCAGGCCTGATACTGGCTAAGGCACCATTAATTGAGTAGTTGTGGATTTTGATTGACAAACTTGCGGGCGGCCTGGGGGTATGACCACTTCGGGGAAAAAGAAGTGGTGCCGAGGGGCGGAATCGAACCGTCGACACACGGATTTTCAGTCCGTTGCTCTACCAACTGAGCTACCTCGGCACCGGAGGCAGTAATTTACGGCTATTTGCGGCGATGGTCAACCCCGGGGGGAGTCATTCATTCAACTCATTGCCATTTAATATTTTAGTCGCTCGTTCCATGGAGCTCTTCGAAGAACTCCTTGCCCACTCCGCACACCGGGCACTTCCAGCCGTGGGGAAGGTCCTTGAACGGGATCCCCGGTTCCACGCCGGAGGACTCGTCTCCCTTGGCTGCGCTGTACACATAACTGCACGCCTGGCATTCCCATACCATATCATTCCTCCGGGTCCTGAAGAAGGATGAACGGGCGCTCCACACCGGCCCTCAGCCTGGTCGTGGTGAACAAGGCGCAGTTGCCTCCTGTGTAGCTCTCCAGGGCGTAGAAGGCTTCATCCTCCAGTGCTGCATCCCCGACGCCCCTGAGCAGGATGAGGGAGAAGGGAAGCTCCTCGTCACCGGTGAGGATCACCCCGGGTTCATCATCCAGGAACTCCACCAGATCCACTGCGGACATGGAGGGGGCTACCACACCGGACACGCCAGCCTCGGCTGCCCTGGAGGCGTACGATGAGGTAAGGGGGCCTTTGAGGAGCATCACCGCGCCCTTCTGCGGGTCTCCGGTTGCAAGGGCTCCCCAACTGGTTCTACCGAACCCGGCTATGCCCTGGACCTTGGCGCCTGTGCAGGATATCGTCGCGGAAATGTTCTTCTTTACGGCGGTGACCCTTCCGGAAACGGGTGAGAGCATCATAACCGGGTTGAGGAGGTACTGTATCTTCACCACTCCTGTTTTACCGTCTATCTCCATGACCGTGCCTGTAGCCGGGGATTTCACGGCCTTAAGACCGCTGCCCACCGCAAGGTGCTGGCCGATATGGACGAACTCGCCTTGGCGCACCTTCATGATGGCCTTTATCCGATTGGGTTTCACCCCGAGAAGCCTTGCCACGTTCACGAAGTGGGGTTTGGCGTCGTAGTCCTGGATCTCCTTCATGATCACCATGCCCGGGGGGGTTACCGAGGTGACCTCTCCCCTTACCGGACTGTTAACCTTGATATTGACGGCAAGCAGACCGGAACCTGTCTTCATGGAGAGGATCTTCTGCCCGGTGGAAACGCTGTCGCCGGGCTTCACGGTGATACCCTCCATGACCATCCCGTCGGTAACGCCCTTCCTCTGGTAACCCACCCTGTCCCTTACGTCCACGAAGTATACCGAGGGAGGGGCCAGGCTGTTCTCCCCCACCGGATCCCCTGCCTCAACGGAGTCCGATTCCTTCACCAGGATATCCCCCTGGTAGGCCAGGGAAAGCTCTTTCTCCACCGTATCGTTCTCAGGCATGGGTGAAGGTCCCGCGGGGAGGATAACCTCCTCCCTCGGAAGGGCTCTCTCCGTCTTGAGGTCCATGGGCAGTACCTCATTGCCGAAACGCATGTCCACCAGCAGCGGAGAATCGTCCTGGGGAAGCTCAACGCCGGGAATTGATACACCCTGCGAGCTTTCCAGGTAGAGGAATCCTCCGCTCTTCACCTTGATGGTCCTGTCGGATGTGGTCACCTGGAGGCTGCGCTTTTTTCTCACCGGAGAGTAGACCCTGCAGACGGTTGCCAGGCATTCCCTTTCGTAGTAGTCCAGGGCCTCTTCCGGGAATTCCCGGGAAAGCACGCCCATGTGAGGGCTGTGGAAGTGCCTGTCGATCATCAGGGTGGTAAGGCCCTTCGGTCTGAATCCCATGGCGAGGATCCAGGCGGCCCTTCGGGGAGAGGAATGGGCCATTATCCCACCGGCGCCTATGATCACGTCTATGTCCGATATCCTGAAGGAGTCGCCGTGGACCGTATCGAAGGCCAGGTCGAACCTGCACTTCCCCAGGTTCCTTAGCTTCTCCGAGAATCCCACCTGTGATCGGCGGTAACCCATTTCCAGGTGGTGCTTCCAGGCCAGGGCCATTCCCTCCGCCGCGGCAGCTCCTTCAACGACCTCCGCAGTGCCGCACCTGGGATTCTCCGTGGGGAAAAGGGTCTTCGAGAGTATCCAGTTCCTGGCGGTGCTCTTGTCAACCTCGGGTATGTGCCTGAGGATCATATCGGGGCCAGCTTCCCTGACTATGTTGGAAAGGCTGTAGCTCATGCCGGTGTTCGCGGCAACGGTTCTCTGGAACTGCCCCTCCAGGCTGCTGAAGATGTCGGTGGTGGCTCCGCCCATGTCCGCCATAACCACCTTTTTCCCGGAGTGCTCGCTTACGAGCCTCAGAATCCTCTCAACTCCTGCCGGGGTGGGCATGATGGGTGCGGAAGTCATTTCCGAAAGCCTGGGATAGCCCGGGGCCATCTGCATCACATGGTCCATGAACAGCCGGTGAACCTCGCCGATCGCTGGACGCAGGTTGAACTTCGTGCCGGTGGGACGGATGTTTTCGGAGAAGGTAATGTCGAACTGTTCCCCCAGAAGACCCTGGATGAAGGGTCTGGCCTTCGTGTTGCCGCAGAAGACCAGAGGGAGCTTCCCCTTGCCGTACTTTGGCTGGGGGCGGGAGAGGGCAACCAGCTGAGCCATGTTAACTACCCCTGCTATAGCGCCGTCCTCGTAACCGCCGGCCATTATCACCAGGTCAGGTGACAGATGCTGCATTCGCCTTATCTTCTCGACCCTGGGGGTTTCGTCGTCGATGGCGAAGGAATCCAGAACTACTCCACCGGCGCTGAACGCCGTGGCCTGGGCCATTTTTCCCGAGTCGCCGGATGCAAGGGCCACCACCAGTATCTGAAGGCCTCCTCCGGCTGAACTGGTTGTATGGAAGGGAACGGCAAGATCTCCGGAGTCGGTGGTCAGCTTTTCCCCAGTTGCCTCTTCAAGGGCCCTCAGTCCCTTGAAAAAGCCCTTGCATACGTCTTCTTCCGGTTTCTCCACCGTGGTGCCGGTCTCCCTGGAACCCAACGCTCTGAATCCCCCTTCGCCCCGTTCAAGCAGCAGGAGCTTGGTGGTTGTGCTGCCCACGTCACCTGCAAGAATCCTTCCGGTCATTTCGACCCCCTATCCGGTTAGTAAGGGTGGATGATTGCGTCTGCTTGAATATATACACTCTCTCCCCTTTAGCATGTGCGCGAGTGTACTGTATGTTCTTCGGGGTATTCGGAACAACCGGTAAAATGAGGGGGAGGGATCATGTGTGTTCACGCTGTCCTGGCGTCGGACCTTAAGAAATCCTACGGCACGGTTCAGGCACTCAGCGGAATGAGCTTCCAGGTGGAGCGTGGCGAGGTTTTCGGGATCGTGGGACCCAATGGTGCCGGGAAGACTACCACCATAGACTGCCTCGCCGGCATGAGAAAACCTGACTCTGGAACCATGTCCGTTCTGGGGCTGGACCCCTCGAGGAACGGCAGGGAACTGAGAAAACGCATAGGCCTTCAGCAGCAGGAATCGGAACTCCCGGAAGGCATGAGGGTCTCTGAGGCCCTGGAACTCTTCGCCTGCCTTTTCGGCGCGAAGCCAAGGTCGAAGGAGCTTCTTGTCAGGGTCGGCCTTTCAGAGAAGGCACAGAGCCCTTTCTCAGCGCTTTCCGGCGGCCAGAAGAAACGGCTCTTTGTTGCCCTGGCCCTGGTGAACTCCCCTGAGCTGATCATACTCGACGAACTCACCAGCGGTCTTGACCCCGCAGGCAGAAGACAGCTGTGGAACCTGGTCAATGAGTTCCGCTCCCCTGAGAGAACCGTGATACTCTCCACCCACTACATGGATGAGGCGGAGAAGCTCTGCGACAGGGTGGCTGTAATGGACAGGGGCAGGGTGGTGGCGGTGGACACCCCCAGGGCTCTGATAGAGACGTACTGCCCGGGAATGGTACTCACCCTGGAATGCGGCTCCGATTTCCAGATCGGGAAAGCCCTTGCGGTAAACGGCGATCAAAAGGCGGTGATGAAGGACGAGTACTGCGTGATGGACCTGGCAGGTCCCGAGGTGGTGGTCCCTGTGATAAGGGAACTCTCCGGCGCCGGCGTGAACCTGGGAAACCTACACACCAAAACACCCACCCTGGAGGATGTGTTCCTGGTGGCAACGGGGAAGGAGTACTCCCATGAGTAAGACCCTGAAGCTCTGCGCAATGGAGCTTAAGCTCTACCTGAGGGAGCCCTCCGCGTTCTTCTTCACACTGATCTTTCCGCTGCTGCTGATGCTTCTCTTCGGAAGCATCTGGGGCAACGACCCGTTCCCCGAGGCGGACTACGGCTACATAGACGCTTTCACCTCTGCATTCATCGGCATCGTGATACTTACAGCAGGGATAAGCAACCTTACCATTGGGATAGCCACCTACAGGGAAAAGGGTATACTCAAGAGGTTCCGGGCCGCCCCCATTTCACCGGTCTCCTTCCTGCTGGCGCAGATGGGGGCCATCCTTGCGGTGAGCGCCATGGGCGTTATACTGCTGCTGATCGCCGGGAAAGTGATCTTCCACATGCAGTTCAGGGGAAACTCCCTTGAGGCCTTTGCCGCATTCTTCCTCAGCTGCTGCGGAATAGCCGGGCTGGGCTTCATTCCAGCCAGCCTTGCGAGAACCGCCAGGAGCGGAACGGTGATAGCAAACAGCCTCTACTTCCCCATGCTTTTCCTCTCCGGGGCAGCGCTTCCCAGACAGATGCTTCCCGATCTTCTGAAAAAGGTGTCGGAAGCCTTTCCCCTCACCCACTCCATCCGCATGATGCAGGGTATCTGGCTCGGAGACCCAATCACCGAGTACTGGGTTGAAATGGCTGTTCTGGGGGCCACACTTGCCCTTGGGGGCTTCTTTGCGGGAAAGCTCTTCCGCTGGGACTAGTTCCCGGGGGGATCGCCTGAGGCGTCGGTGTAGTACATGGTCACCCACATATCCCCGGAATCAGTGTGGAGGATGATGTCCCAGCTGTTCCAGCCGCTGCTTCCTGAACCGTACAGGAAGCTGCCCTCCGCGGGGATGCTGTCCCATGGGGATGGAAGCTCCTCCAGGAAGAGTACTGGATCCCATGTGCAGGGTTTCTCAACGGAGAGTCCGGCCTCGCCTGCGAAGGTGTAGACTGAATCCAGGGGAACGGTGAAGTGGGATGTGAAGGCCAGGTCGGAATCGGTGAAGTGCTTAACGTTCTTCGAACCCCGGGGAAAGGTGAACCCGGCATGCTCCTCGATGTAGTTCGTGTAGTAGTCGCCTGACACGCAGCCCAGGGCGGTCGCCATCACAACAGCAGGCAGCAGAACCCTCAGCGCAAGCATGACGCCTCCGTTCCCCTCCTGAGTAAAGATAAGAACGCGCTGAGAAATGGCAATGCCGGGAACGCATGGCGCCATGGGGTGTATAAGGTGCAAAGGAGGAAAATATGAAAAAGACACTGCTCGCACTGGCAGCTGCGCTTCTTCTAGCTTCATGCAGCGTGCCCGAGGGAAATCCAGGTTGAGGCGCCTCGATTGAAACGGAACGGTCGGTTCCGGCTCAGCCCTGCTGAGGCTTCTTCAGCGAGGAGAGAACATAGAGAGCCCCGGGGATGCCCATAATGGGAAAGATCCAACCGCCGGGGAATCTGCCTGAGAAGGCCATGTTAAGCCCGTAGAAGACGGCAATGCCCCCCAGTACCATAAGCCCCCCTGCTCTCTGGATCTTCCATCCAATGAGGTAGCCCGTCCAGACCACGAACACCGCAAGCATCATCACGCTCTCCCGAAGGGTGAAACCTCCGAAGTCCGATGAAGCCGCCTCCCCTGTGAAGATCACAAGTATGAGAACCGCAAGCAGCAGCGAGGTGATCCTGGCGGACCATTTCAGCATGGCGCTACCTCTCATTTCTTCTTGAAGATGCCCCGCCAGCCGGTGGGCTCCAGGGCGTAGGGTATCTTGCCGCTTCCCAGGGTGCCAACGGCTTCCGTAACGAAATACACATCGGGATCTATCTTCCTGACTTGCTTCATTATCCCGGCGAACTGCTTCCTGGCGCATACGATGTACAGCTCGGTAACTGTTCCCTGCATTCCCCTGCCCTGGAACTCCGTGACGCCGAAGCCCATCTTCCTGATGGCTTCCGCAAGCACAGGGGCTTTCTCCCTTGCCATTATCTTGATAACGATGCTGCCCATGGCAAGCCGTCGTTCAATGGTAATTCCCACAACGTTTCCCGTGGCGAATCCCAGGGCGTAGAACACCCCCAGGGCCGGGCTGGCCTGCACCTGGCCTATCACCGCGGAGATAACACCGATCCAAACGCTTATTTCAATGAAACCCAGCAGGAAGGCCAGAACGGTCCTCCCCTGTATGATGCTGATGGTCCTTATGGTGCCCAGGGACACGTCAAGCACCCTTGCAGCGAAAACCAGCAGCCCTGTGAGCAGTACGCCTGTATCCACGCCTCAAATCCTTTCAGTCTGATCCAAGGCCTGAATATACCAGTGCGAAAAGGGCTTCAGGTCTGTTTCTGCAGTGATCGGTCAGTCGCCGGGGTCTTAGAACGCCTTATCCGTGCGTCGCACAGGAAACCGCTCCTTTCACCGGCGCTGTCCCTGAACTGCTTCTTGAGGAGGGTGGTGGCGCAGTCCAGCACCATGGCCGGGGAAACTTCCTCATCCTGGTAGTTGTGATTCCCAGTAGCGGCCATGGATACCGTGCAGAGCGGAAAGGTCACCCTGGAGCCAGACCTGGTAACAAGCTCCATGCTGCCCCTCTCCTGCTCCTCCCAGCTGTAGAAGAGGCTTGCGCTCCTTCTGTCAAACTCCTTGCATAAGGCGTCCATGCAGTCCCCGGGAACCGGGGTGAAACTTACCACCGCGAACCTGTCCTGGTTCATCTGACCGATGAAGGCATCCCTCACATAGGTGCCTACATGCTTTTTGAGCAACTCCGAAAGCAGCAGTATCATCCGGTCCCCGCTCTGAAAGCCGTGGACCAGGTTGAACGCCCTGAAACCGTTGATGTTGGTGAGGAGAAGATTGAAGGCCTTCAGGGGTATGGCTTCGCTGAGCTTCCTGCGCACCGATACGTTCCCGGGAAGATCAGTAAGGGGGTCCAGGGCGCCGCTGTTGGTCCTTTCCGCCTCTATGGTCCTGTCCAGGAGGTTCTTCACCGTTACCGTTCCCACCAGGTCGCCGCACCAGTCCACCACCACCACTGGATCGTATACCCTTCCAGAGGACCTGCCCATGGCGGCCCTGGATACCTCGGTCACCCTCACTCCGTCCCCTGTGATCATTGGGTCATTCTGAGCCAGGGCGTCCACCGTCTCCCGCTGAAAAACGGAGTAGCCGAACCTGCCTCCGGTGTTCAGGTAGAAGCCCGTTCTTGTAACCAGCCCCACCGGTTTGCTGCTCTCCACCACCACAGCATGATCAACATCGGGGTTGTGCTGAAAGATCCTGTCCATCTCCTCGCAGCTCACCGCACCCTTCTCCACCACCATGGGCATAAGGGCTACCTCCCCCACCGGGCGGTCGGACCCGGCCCTGTTTGTTGAAAGAAGCGCTGCGGCGGCCCGTAGGGAGGCGCTCTCGAAGTCTTCCTGTATCTCAGGGGGTCTTGTCTCTGGCCTGGCCGCGAGGTATCCCTGAACGAGCCTTATCCCCAGAGAGATGAGCACTTCAAGCTCGTCCCTGTCCTCCAGCCCCTTGGCAACCATCGAGG
>DAINQE010000009.1:0-5745 GCA_036743055.1 Candidatus Sabulitectum sp.
CAAGGGAGTTGTCTTCATCGAGGTTCAGCCAGGTGCCCATGGTGACATGGGGAGCCGGGCCTATGTAAAGTGCCGTCCAGCCGTTCCTTTCCGCCACAGCGGCCCTGGCGTAGCCCTGCTCGGAGACCAGGTCGACCCTGGACTCCTGCTGCCGCGGGTCCAGGTCCAGCTGCCTGGCGGCCAGCGCCGCTGCGTATTCCGCGGATACGTTCCTTGAAAGGAGGAGAAGCTGGGGCTCCAGGGTGGTTATGTCCACCCCCACCAGTGTGACACCCACGGGTCCTGATTTCAGCAGGGAGTCGGCAATGGAGAATCCCTGGAGGTATTCGCCGGCCAGTTCACGGAATTCGCCGTTGAAACCCTGCTCCAGATGCACATGGATCAGGGCCGTACCGGGCACCGCGGACAGCTCAGGTACGGGACCGCCCCCTCCGCATCCAGCCAGAAAGACCAGGAAGAGGCTTGCTTTCAATATGTTAAGATATTTGTACCCCATACCGTTGACACCCTCCAGTCGGAGATATAGTTTTCAGCCCGGATGTGAATTATGAAGAAAAAACCCTCTTCCCAACAGTCACCGGGAATTCACCTCCTGAAACCTTGACGGGTGCGGGGCCCGATAGTATTATCGCTGTCCTGCGCTGGCGTAGCTCAATTGGCAGAGCAGCTGATTTGTAATCAGCAGGTTGCGGGTTCAAGTCCCATCGCCAGCTCCAGTGGTTCGTATGCGCGTAAGCGCCAGTGTTAGAATAGATTGTGGCGAGGTTCCCGAGCGGTCAAAGGGGGCAGACTGTAAATCTGTTGGCGGATGCCTTCGGTGGTTCGAATCCACCCCTCGCCACCACGGTCAGAGCGGGAGTAGCTCAGTTGGCAGAGCATCAGCCTTCCAAGCTGAGGGTCGCGAGTTCGAACCTCGTCTCCCGCTCCAGGCCGAAAAAACAGCGCCTGTTCGTAAGGATGGTCGCCCACGTAGCTCAGTCGGTAGAGCGCGTCCTTGGTAAGGACGAGGTCAGCAGTTCAATCCTGCTCGTGGGCTCCAGCCTTTACAGGTGCACAAGTGCGATTTAAGGAATCGGAAACAGCCCACAGGCGTAAACCCTTGCCGAGAGTAGGAGTAGCTCATGGCCAAAGAAAAATTCGAGAGGACCAAACCCCATGTGAACGTGGGCACCATTGGTCACATTGATCACGGTAAGACAACTCTTACCGCGGCAATCACCAAGTGTCTCGCCACGCAGAACCCCAATGTGAAGTACGTGGCGTTCGACCAGATCGACAACGCTCCCGAGGAGAAGGCCCGTGGTATAACCATCGCCACCTCCCATCAGGAGTACCAGACCGAGAACAGGCACTACGCCCACGTGGACTGCCCCGGTCACGCCGACTACATCAAGAACATGATCACCGGTGCCGCCCAGATGGACGGCGCGATCCTGGTTATCGGCGCCAACGACGGCGTTATGGCCCAGACCAAGGAGCACGTGCTCCTCGCCCGTCAGGTTAACGTGCCCCGTATCGTTGTCTTCCTCAACAAGGTAGACATGGTTGACGACGAAGAGCTCATCGACCTTGTGGAAATGGAAGTCCAGGAGCTCCTCGCCAAGTACGAGTTCGAAGAGGACAGCCCCATCATCCGTGGTTCCGCCCTTAAGGCCCTGAACTCCTCCGGAACCCCCGACGATGCGGATGCCGCCTGCGTGTACGAGCTGATGAACGCCGTGGACGAGTGGATCCCCACCCCCGAGCGCGACACCGACAAGCCCTTCCTCATGCCCGTTGAAGACGTGTTCTCCATCCCCGGT
Source organism: Candidatus Sabulitectum sp. (assembly GCA_036743055.1). GTDB lineage: Bacteria > Fermentibacterota > Fermentibacteria > Fermentibacterales > JCC-6 > Sabulitectum. The sequence goes on from DAINQE010000009.1 coordinate 1,803, forward strand.
CGAGGCACAGTCGCCACCGGCCGTATCGAGAGAGGCGTTGTTCACACCCAGGACAAGATCGAGCTCGTTGGTATCCGCGAGACCCGGGGTACCGTATGCACCGGCGTGGAGATGTTCAGGAAGATCCTCGATGACGGCCAGGCCGGCGACAACGTGGGTCTCCTCCTCAGGGGAGTGGCCAAGGACGAGATAGAGCGCGGACAGGTAATCGCCAAGCCCGGCTCCATCACCCCCCACACCCAGTTCGAGGGTGAGGTCTACATCCTGAGCCAGAAGGAAGGCGGAAGGCACAAGCCCTTCTTCAACGGATACAGGCCCCAGTTCTACTTCAGGACAACCGATGTTACCGGTTCCATCGGCCTTCCCGAGGGCACCGAGATGGTAATGCCCGGCGACAACATCAAGATGACCGTTGAACTGATCACTCCCATCGCCATGGAGGAAGGTCTTCGCTTCGCCATCCGCGAGGGCGGACGCACCGTTGGCGCCGGAGTGGTAACGAAGATACTGAAGTAGGTCAGAGGTGAGAGTAATAACAACACTGGCGTGCACCGAGTGCAAGCGCAGGAACTACACTACTACGAAGAACAAGAGGACCCATCCCGACAGGATGGAACTCAAGAAGTACTGCCGCTTCTGCAGGAAGCATACTCTCCATAGAGAAGGAAAGTAGCAGTACCGTACAGCCAGTGAAGAGAGGCCGCAGGGCAGTAGCACAATTGGCAGTGCACCGGACTCCAAATCCGGGGGTTGAGGGTTCGAGTCCTTCCTGCCCTGCCAACCTCTCTTCTGTGTCTGAAAGGATGTAACGATGGCGGCTAAGGCTGCGAACAGAGAAAGCCTGCCCGTTAGGCTGTGGAAGACCGCGGTCGAGTTCCTTGGCGAGGTTAAGGCCGAGCTTTCGAAGGTTGCCTGGCCAAGCAGGGATGAAGCTGTTGCCTCCACATGGGTAGTAATTGGGGCCGTGGTGGTCGTGGCCGCATGGATCTTCGTGGTGGACAAGGCCACGGCAATGATAATGGCCGGGCTCATAAGGCTTCTTGGCTGATAGAACCGAATCGAATCGAATCGAATCGAAAGGCAAATGCATGACTGTTGAAGAACCGGCAGAAGTGAAGGCAGAGGAAACGGAAGAGCGGAAGAACGACGATGTCATTTCCAGCCTCAAGTGGTACGTCGTCCACTCCTTCTCCGGCTACGAGCAGAGAGTTGCCAAGTTCCTCGAGGGTCAGCTTGCCAGGAAATACCCGGAAAAAGTGGGGAAGACGCTTATTCCCACGGAAGAGATCACCCACAGGAAGAGCGGCAAGGAATACACAAGGAAGAAGAAGCTCTATCCGGGGTATGTTTTCGTTCAGCTGGACATCTCCGACGAGATGATCATGGATATAAGGGCGATGAGCAACGTAAGCGGTTTCCCGCCCATGAACCGTGGAAGACCGGTTCCCCTCACCGCCATCGACATCAAGCGGATCATGGGTCAGACCGAGGGTACCGATGACCGCAAGGCCGTTCGGATGCAGTTCAAGGTGGGCCAGAACGTCAGGGTCACCGAGGGGCCCTTCAGGAACTTCACCGGAGTGGTGGAGTCCGTGAACCCCGAGCGGGGCAAGGTGAGGATCATATTCACCATTTTCGGGCGCAAGGCGCCTGTAGAGATAGATCACAAACAGGTAAGGATGGTTTGAGGCAGCCGGGGCCTCATTCCTGTTGTTTTTTTCCCGGCGGAACACTGTCTGCCCCAGTAAGGGGAGGGGAAGGCAGCGAAAGGAGTTACCATGGCCAAGAAAATCTTGGGCGTGGTGAAGCTTCAGCTCCCCGCAGGCAAGGCAACACCGGCTCCGCCGGTGGGCCCGGCCCTCGGCCAGTTCGGAATAAACCTGGCCGGGTTCTGTAAGGATTTCAATGCCCGCACCCAGGGCAAAGAGGGCCTTATCGTTCCTGCGGTGGTTACGGTCTATAAGGACAGAAGCTTTACCTTCATCCTCAAGTCGCCTCCTGCTTCGGTTCTGCTGAAGCGGGCTGCGGGGCTTGCAAAGGGATCTTCCCAGTCCAACCGCGACAAGGTTGGCAAGGTCACCATCGCCCAGTGCAGGGAGATCGCCGAAATGAAACAGAATGACCTGAACGCCGCAACCATGGAGACGGCCATCAGCATGATAGCCGGAACCGCGCGGAGCATGGGCCTGGAGGTGATCGATGGCTAAAAGCAGAAGATTCGCCAGGGTCAAGGAAGCGGTTGACAGGCAGAAATACTACACCCTTGAGGAGAGCATAACCTCCATCAAGAAGCTGGCCACGGCAAAGTTCGACGAGACCATCGAGGTAGCCCTTAACCTCGGCGTCAACCCGAAGTACAGCGACCAGGTGGTCAGGGGTACCTGCATGCTTCCCCACGGTACCGGCAAGACCGTAAGGGTGCTTGCCTTTGCCAGGGGAGAGAAGGCCGAAGAGGCCAAAGCAGCCGGAGCCGACTTCATCGGAGACGAGGAAACCGCCCAGAAGATAACCGAGGGCTGGACCGATTTCGACGTTGTGATAGCCTCCCCGGACATGATGGGTGTCGTTGGAAAGCTGGGAAGGGTGCTGGGACCCAGAGGTCTCATGCCCAACCCGAAGACCGGAACGGTGACCCCCGATGTGGGCGCAGCCGTGAAGGACGCCAAGGGGGGAAAGATCAGCTTCAGGGTGGACAAGACCGGCAACCTCCACGTTCCCGTTGGCAAAGCCAGTTTCGAAGAGCAGGCGCTGAAGGAGAACATCCTCTCCGTCATGGAGAAGGTTATCCAGCTGAAGCCCGCTTCAACCAAGGGCAAGTACATAAACAACATGGCCGTTTCTTCGACCATGGGCCCGGGAATAAGGGTGGACGTTAACGACGTGCGCTCACTGCTCAGATAGAAGGGAGCCGCGGTATGAGCATTACAAGAAACCACAAGGAAACCGTTGTCTCCCACCTGAACCAGGGTATCGAGGAAGCGGGTGCGGTGGTCCTGGCGGACTTCACCGGGATCAACGTGGAACAGATGACCGAGCTTCGCAAACAGATGCGCGAAGCCGGTGTCACCTTCACCGTTGTGAAGAACACCCTGCTGAAGAGGGCCCTTGCGGACATTGGCGTAGACCCGGAGGAGGGTATCTTCGGTATCCTCAACGGTCCCACGGCCATCGCCTACGCAGTCGACGAGGTCGCTCCTGCGAAGATACTCAAGGATTTCAGCAAGGAGAACAAGGGTATACCGGTGCTGAAGGGCGGATTCGTATCCGGCAGGACCTTCAGCGTTGAAGATGTCATGAACCTTGCGGACATGCCGTCCAGGGAAGAGCTCCTGGCCAGGGTGCTTGGCTCCGCCAACGCTCCTCTCAGAGGCTTCGTGACCGTTACAAGCGGCGTTATCAGGAAGTTCCTTTATGCCGTTAACGCTGTGAGCGAGAGTAAATCCAACTGAACAATAAACACGGGATCCCAGGGGATCCCGCGACTTACGGAGGAAGACACAATGAGTGAAGACAAAAAGGCCGCTGTCATCGAGGCTATATCCAGCATGACCGTCCTTGAGCTCGCTGAGCTTGTGAAGGAGATGGAAGACAAGTTCGGCGTATCAGCCGCAGCCCCCGCCGTGGCAGTGGCGGCAGCCGGCCCCGCCGGCGGCGAGTCCGCAGCCGAGGAGCAGAGCGAGTTCGACGTTGTCCTTGAAAGCTTCGGCGCCAAGAAGATCGCCGTCATCAAGGTTGTCCGCGAACTCACCGGCCTGGGCCTGAAGGAAGCCAAGGACCTTGTGGATGGAGTGCCGTCCAAGGTCAAGGAAGGCGTCGAGAAGGCCGAAGGCGAAGAGATCAAGAAGCAGCTCGAGGAAGCCGGAGCCTCCGTTTCCCTCAAGTAGCGTTCAGGATACAGGAGCCGGGGCGGAGGAGGGCGTCAGCCCTCTTCCGCCTTCAGCCC
>DAINQE010000009.1:5845-46616 GCA_036743055.1 Candidatus Sabulitectum sp.
CAGGATACAGGAGCCGGGGCGGAGGAGGGCGTCAGCCCTCTTCCGCCTTCAGCCCCCTTGTTCCCGGAGGTCGCTTTATTTCGGTTCAGGAGCAGTGTAGAGGAGTGGCAGTGAAAAAAGCGAGACCTGTAAGGAACTTTTCGAGGGTAAAGCCCGCGATACAGGTTCCAGATCTTTTAAGAGTTCAGAAGGAATCGTTCGACAACTTCCTTCAGGCTGACGTGAAGCCTGAAGAGAGGCTCCCCCAGGGGCTTCACAAGATATTCATGGATACTTTCCCCATTGAGAGTTCCACCAAGGAGTTCTCTCTGGAGTATGTCAGTTATGAAATAGGCCGCCCGAAGCACTCCATAAGGGAAGCGGTGGAGCGAGGCGTAACGTTTTCCGCGCCCCTTAACGCCACGATGCGACTGGTCACCAGGGATCCGGAGACCCTGGTGATGAAGATGGCAGTTGACCAGAGCACATTCCTGGGGGAGCTTCCCCAGATGACAAGCAACGGCTCGTTCATAATCAACGGGGCCGAGAGGGTTATCGTAAGCCAGCTGCACAGGAGTCCCGGAGTCTTCTTCGAGGAGAAGACCCAGCAGAGGGGCAGAAGGATATGCACCACCAGGGTCATCCCGCAGAAGGGATCCTGGCTGGACCTTACCCTGGACAGCAACGAGATCATCTTCGCCAACATCGACAAGAAGCCCAAAAGGATCCCGGTGACCATGCTGCTCCGCGCCCTGGGTCTCGGTTCCGACTCCGATATACTCAAGTCATTCTATCCCGTTAAGGAAAAGGACCTGTCTGCGATACTCAAGAGGCAGTCCAAGGTTGCTGAACTGGTTCACAAGTCCTTTGCGGAAGATATAGTCGATCCTGCCACCGGGGAGATCCTCGTCAGATGTGACGAACCGGTCGAAAGTGTGGAAAAACTGGAGAAACTCGCCGCGGCTGGGATAGAGAAAGTACGCTTCCTTGAGCCACGGAACGAGCGGAACAGCGTGGACAGTATCAGGCGCACGCTGGCCAAGGAAGAATCCGCCTTGGGTGCCGGAGTGGAGAAGAACGAAGCCACCGCCACCATGTGGATATACGAGGCCCTCAGAGGTACAGAGGCTCCTTCACTTGACCACGCCAGAAGCTATCTGAGATCCATGTTCTTCGACAGCAAGAGATACAGTCTCAGTGAAGTGGGCCGCTACAAGCTCAACGAGAGGCTTAACATAAATACCTCCATGGATAAGCTTACGCTTACAGTTCCAGACCTTGTGGCAATAGTGGACAATCTGATAAGGCTTCGAGAGGGCACCAATGTCTCCGACGACATAGATCACCTCGGTAACAGAAGGGTGAAGACCGTTGGAGAACTCCTGGGACAGGAGTTTTCAAAGGGCCTTGCCCGTATGGCCAGAACCATCAAGGACAGAATGGGCCAGCAGGACAGGGAGAAACTCAGACCCCAGGATCTGGTGAATTCCAGAACGCTGTCCAGTGTGATAAACTCCTTCTTCGGTCAGAGCCAGCTTTCACAGTTCATGGAGCAGACCAATCCCCTTGCGGAACTAACGCACAAAAGGCGAACCAGTGCCCTTGGTGAGGGCGGTCTTACAAGGGAGAGAGCTGGTTTCGATGTTCGAGACGTACACCATACCCACTACGGCAGGGTCTGTCCCGTTGAAACCCCCGAGGGGCCAAACATCGGCCTCATCACCACTCTTTCGGTGTATGCGTCCATTAACCGTTTTGGATTCCTTGAAACCCCATACAGAAGGGTTATCAACGGAAAGATAACCAATGAGGTATCGTATCTTTCCGCCGACAAGGAAGACAGGATGATCATTGCTGAAGCGGATGCCCCGATCGATGAGAACAACAGACTGATAGGACCTCTTGTAAGGGCGAAGAAGGCCAGCAACTACCCCATGGTGACCCCTGAAGACGTGGAGTATATAGATGTGAGTCCCATGCAGCTCGTGGGCCTTTCCGCATCACTCATACCGTTCCTTGAGCACGATGACGCCAACAGGGCTCTGATGGGTTCCAACATGCAGCGCCAGGCCGTTCCCCTTCTTTACACTGAGGATCCTGTTGTGGGTACCGGTATGGAAGAGGTTGCCGCCAGGGACAGCGGAGCCCTGATACTCGCCCGCAGGGGCGGTGAGGTAACCCACGTGGACGCCGGCAGGATAGTGGTGAAGGCCGACGGCGACGAATACGACTTCGACAGGGAGGACGTATACGACCTGAGGAAGTTCGAGCGTTCCAACCAGGACACATGCGTGAACCAGAAGCCCATCGTTGCGGTGGGCGACGTGGTGGAGGCCGGCGACATACTCGCCGACGGCATGGCTACGAAGAACGGCAGGCTCGCCCTGGGCGTAAACGCCCTGGTGGCGTTCTGCCCCTGGAACGGCTACAACTTCGAGGACGCCATCGTTGTGAGCGAGAGGGTGGTCAAGGACGATACCATGACCTCAGTCCACATCGTGGAGTTCGAGACCCAGTTCCGCGAGACGAAACTCGGCCCCGAGGAACTCACAAGGGACCTTCCCAACTCAACCGAGAAGCGTGAGGCCATGCGGAACCTGGACGAGACCGGCATTGTCCGCATAGGCTCAAGGATCCGCGCAGGGGACATACTGGTAGGCAAGGTGAGCCCTAAGGGTGAACAGGACCTCTCACCGGAGGAAAGGCTCATAAGGGCCATCTTCGGCAAGAGGGCCAGCGACGTTAAGGACACTTCACTGAAGGCCCCTGTGGGCATGTCCGGCATCGTCGTGGATGTTAAGGTCTACTCCCGAAAGGACGACACCGAACGGGGCAGGCGCGAGATAGAGTCCAGGGTCGACGCCCTGAGGGAGGAGCGGGAAGAGTCCGAGAAGAGGCTCTTCGCCCAGCGTGACGAGATGCTCCGGAAGGTGCTCAACGGCCAGAAGGCAGCAGCCTTCGTGGACGGCCTGACAGGCGAGCAGCTCATCCCAGAGGGAAGAAAGATTACATCCGCCTTCCTTAAGAAGGTGGATTTCACCGATCTCGATTTCAACCGCCAGATCGTGGAAGACCTGGTGGTGGACGACAGGGCCCGGAGGATTCTCAGGAGCGCGGAGAACAAGCTCAAGGAGATCAACGACTACTGCCAGGACCAGGAGGACAGGCTCCACCGGGGAGACGAACTGAAGCCCGGGGTCATCAAACTGGTGAAGGTGTACGTTGCGAAGCGCCGCAAGCTGAGAATAGGTGACAAGATCGCCGGAAGGCACGGCAACAAGGGAGTGGTGAGCATAATAGTTCCGGAAGAAGATATGCCCTACCTCCCCGACGGCACACCGGTTGACATCTGCCTGAACCCCCTGGGCGTTCCCAGCCGAATGAACGTGGGGCAGATAATGGAGACCAACCTGGGAATGGCCGCGGCCGATCTGGGCATCAACGCCATTACCCCGGTGTTCGACAGCATCGGGAACGAGAGGATAGGCGATCTGCTGGAGGAAGCCGGCCACGCCAGGGACGGCAAGACCGTCCTCTACGACGGCAGGACCGGAGAGCCCTTCGACCAGAGGGTCACCGTTGGCAGGATGTACATGCTCAAGCTTGCCCACCAGGTGGAGGACAAGATCCACGCCAGGTCCACAGGACCTTACGCCATGGTCACCCAGCAGCCGCTGGGCGGTAAGGCGCAGAACGGCGGACAGAGGCTGGGCGAGATGGAGGTATGGGCCCTGGAGGCGTACGGAGCCTCCCACTGCCTGCAGGAGATGCTTACAATTAAGAGCGACGACGTAGACGGAAGAACAGAGGCATACAAGGCGATCGTGCATGGCAGGAACGTGGAGACGAGGGGAACGCCCGAGGCCTTCAACGTGCTGCTCAGCGAGATGCGAAGCCTTGCCCTCGACGTAGAGCTGGAAATGGCCGATGAGAGGGAGGGCGACGATGCTTGATTCTCATTCCCTTAGGGATGCCAATACCTTTCCTGCCGACTTCTCAGGAATAAGGATAAGCCTTGCTTCCCCGGAGACCATCAAGGAATGGTCCTACGGCGAGGTCACCAAGGCGGAAACGATAAACTACAGGAGCTACAAGCCTGAACCCGACGGTCTTTTCTGCGAGAAGATCTTCGGGCCGGTGAAGGACTGGGAGTGCAGCTGCGGAAGGTACAAGAAGCCCCGTTACAGGGGAGTGAAGTGCGACCGCTGCGGGGTCGAGGTAACCCATTCCAGGGTTCGTCGAAGCCGCATGGGACACATTGAGCTGGCCGTCCCGGTTTCCCACATCTGGTACTTCAAGAGCCGGAAGATCAACAAGCTGCTGGACATCACCAATCTCAACCTGGAGAGGGTCCTCTACTACGAATCCTACATAGTGATAACCAGCGAGCATCCCTCCCTGAAGCCCGGCAAGGTCCTGGATGACGAGGATTACTATGCCGCCAGGGAAACCTACGGCGAGGACGCCTTCACCGTAGGCATGGGAGCAGAGGCCATATCGAAGCTCCTGGAGAAGATCGACCTCGACGAGCTGGCCGCCACGCTGCGGACCAGTATCGCCAACGAGACCACCCAGAGCAGACGCCAGAAGAACCTGAAAAGGCTCAAGGAAGTGGTGGCCTTCGAGAACTCCAAGAACGAGAACAAGCCGGAGTGGATGATACTCAGGGTCCTCCCCGTCCTTCCCCCGGACCTGAGACCCCTGGTGCCCCTGGAGGGTGGAAGGTTCGCCTCCAGCGACCTGAACGACCTCTACAGAAGGGTGATCAACAGGAACAACAGGCTGCTCAGGCTCCTTGACCTCCAGGCTCCCGACGTCATCCTCAGGAACGAGAAGAGGATGCTTCAGGAGGCGGTTGACGCCGTTCTGGACAACGGCAGCAGGAGGAAGCCCGTGAAGGGCGCCGGAATGAGGCCTCTGAGAAGCCTTTCGGACCTGCTCAAGGGCAAGCGCGGAAGGTTCCGCCAGAACCTCCTGGGCAAGAGGGTGGATTACTCCGGCCGTTCGGTGATCGTGGTGGGCCCGGAACTCAGGATGCACCAGTGCGGTCTTCCGAAGGAAATGGCCCTGGAGCTGTTCAAGCCCTTCGTGGTGGCCAGGCTGGCAAGGATAACCGGCGATAAGGTGAAGATGGCCCAGAAGCAGGTTGAGGAGCGGGAAGAGATGGTCTGGGCGATACTGGAAGAGGTTATCGCCAACCACCCGGTGATGCTCAACAGAGCGCCCACCCTGCACAGGCTGGGTATCCAGGCATTCGAACCGGTGCTGGTGGAGGGTCTGGCCATAAGGCTTCACCCCCTTGCCTGCGCCGCCTTCAACGCCGACTTCGATGGCGACCAGATGGCGGTTCACCTTCCCCTCTCCGCCGAGGCCCAGATCGAGGCCCGGGTTCTGATGCTGGGCAGCCGGAACATCCTCAAGCCCTCCAGCGGAGAGCCTGTGGCCTCCCCGAGCCACGACATGGTCATCGGCGCCTACTACATCACCAAGCCCCTGGCCGGGGACAAGGGAGAGGGCATGGTCTTCACCTCCACCGAAGAGGTGATAGGAGCCCTTGATGCCGGTAAGGTCAACCTCCACTCCCGCATCAAGATCAAAGGAATCAACAGGATAGTTGAGATAAACTCCAAGGGGGACAGAAGACAGCCCAAGTACTGGAAGGACTACACCACCCCCGGGCAGGTCATCTTCAACTCCATAGTGCCCGAGGGCATGGGTTACATAGTAGCCAACGGCCTCACGGAGTCCCATGAAAGGGTGTTCGGCAAGAAGGGTCTCAACCGGATGGTCTCCCGGTGCTTCAACGAGCTGGGAGCGGTGAAGACCGCCGTGTTCCTGGACAATCTGAAGGACCTGGGCTTCAAGTACAGCACCCTCAGCGGACTTACCGTTGGTATGGACGACATGATCGTCCCCGACGAGAAGAAGAAGATAATCCACGAGAGCACCAGCCAGGTGGCAGACGTGGAGTTCGCCGCCCGCAAGGGCGAGATGACCGAGAGTGACAGGTACAACAGGATCATCGACATCTGGTCCCAGTCCACCGAGGACGTGAAGAATTCCATGATGGAAAGGCTGAGCCACGACAACCACGGGTTCAACCCCATTTTCCTCATGGCAAATTCCGGCGCCAGGGGCAGCGTTGAGCAGGTAAGGCAGCTGGCAGGCATGCGAGGCCTTATGGCAAAGCCCAAGAAGAAACTTTCCGGAGAGATCGGCGAGACCATCGAGACACCGATCATCAGTTCCCTGAAAGAGGGTCTCTCGGTTATCGAGTACTCAATCTCCACCCACGGCTCCAGGAAGGGTCTGGCGGACACGGCCCTTAAGACCGCCGACGCCGGATACCTGACCAGAAGGCTTGTGGATGTATGCCAGGACGTTGTCATAACCATGAACGACTGCGGCACCATAAGGGGCCGGGACATAACCGCCCTCAAGGAGGGCGAGAAGGTCATCGAGAAGCTCAGCGAGCGGATCGTGGGCAGGGTCACGGCTGAGGACGTCTTCGACCCTGTGACCGATGAGGTCATCTGCGAGGCGGGCCAGGAGATAACGCCGAAGCTGGCTTCATACATCGACTCCAGGTCCATCGAATCGGTGAGGATCCGTTCGGTCCTCACCTGTGAAGCCGAGCAGGGGCTCTGCGCCAAGTGCTACGGCTGGGACCTCAGCAGGAACAGGATGGTCACCAGGGGTGAGGCTGTTGGCGTAATCGCCGCCCAGTCCATCGGAGAGCCGGGAACCCAGCTCACCCTCCGTACCTTCCATACGGGAGGAGTATCCTCAAGGGAGGCCCAGGACAATCAGGTGAGGGCCAGACATCCGGGAAGGATAAGCTTCAGGAACATCCATCTGGTTGAGGGAGTCGACGGAGAGGGCAAGTCCAGCTCAATCGCCTCCAGGAACGGACAGATAGACATTGTTGACATCGACGGGGAGATACTTTCCACCTACGAGGTTACCCCTGGTGCGATAATGTCCGTGACCGACGAGCAGGAGATCCAGAGGGACGACATGCTCTTCATAGCGGAGCCGTTCAGCAACCCCATAGTCAGCGAGCACTCCGGTTCGGTGCATTACGTGGACATAGAGGAGGACGTTACCCTCCAGGAGGAGATAGACGCCGAGCAGCACAGGCAGATGATCATAGTGGAGGACAGGAGCAGAACCCTGCATCCCCACGTGTTCGTTCTTCCTGACTTCATGGTGGTCCTCTCCGGAAGGCCCAGACGCCGGGAAGAGGAGCTTCACACCTTCGCGGAACTTCTTGAGGAGGCGGAGGGAACCAACGGCAGGATCGTGTTCACTTATCGTGACACCAATGCAGTGAGACCCACGTCACTCTACGACGAGATAGTGATGAACCACGCCAAGAGCGATTCCACTGTTCCGTTCCTTACCATCGACTGCAGAAGGGTGGGAACCGGAAGCTACGCCGCCTTCGCGGAGATAGTGGACAGCCTGGGCAAGGCAACGGCAAAGAGCAAGGCGGACAAAGAGGAGTTCAAGGCCCTTCAGGCGGTCACAGAAAGACTCGCGGTCTCGAGCAGCAGAAAGAACGAGGAGCTCGAGGACGAGTTCATGGATGCCCTGCTGAATTACAGCCACAAGCACCCCTTCATCATGGCCATGGCCAGCCTCGACAAGGCCCACGCCGGAACCAGGCAGGTCATCCTCAGACTCAGCGACGTGATAAGCCGGGGCAGGATGCTTGTTCTGGTGAGCTTCTACCAGAAGGGCGGATTCCGCAGTCACATCGTGGCCAGGGGAAGGCAGCGCCAGCAGGGTCAGGCCCCGGTGGAGCAGTTCATCAAGAGCCATGTCCGGGGCGTGTACCCCATCCCCAGCGGAGCTACCCTTCACGTAAGAGACGGCCAGCTTATCAAGACCGGTGTCCACATCGCAAGGATGCCCAAGAGGGCAGGTCTTCAGAGGGACATCACCGGAGGTCTTCCCAGGGTTGACGAGCTCTTCGAGGCAAGGCGCCCCACCGATGCCGCAGCCATTGCCGAGATAAGCGGTACAGTTACGCTGAGCCCCATCAAGGCCGCCATGAGAACGGTTACTATCACAGGTGACCAGGGGCAGGAGGCCAGTATCAAGATACAGGCCACCAAGCATATCAGGGTAAGGGAAGGCGATCATGTGGAGGCCGGCGACAAACTCACCGACGGACCGCTGGATCCCCATGACATCCTCCGCGTACGGGGTACCGAAAGCGTTGAGGACTACCTTCTCAACGAGATCCAGGAGGTTTACCGCCTCCAGGGCGTTAAGATAAATGACAAGCATATCGGAATTGTCGTAAGACAGATGCTTGGCAAGGCCAGGGTGGAGAACGCCGGGGATACCCAGTTCCTCGAAGGAGCCAGGATCGGAAGGCTCACCCTGAACAAGGTGAACATGGAAATGATGAACCAGGGCAGACGCCCGGCCACCAGCGATGTCATGCTGCTTGGTATTACCAAGGCTTCGCTGGCAACCAACAGTTTCCTCTCCGCGGCATCCTTCCAGGAGACCAACGCCGTGCTGTCCGACGCCGCCATTAACGGCCAGCTGGACGGCCTCATTGGTCTGAAGGAAAATGTTATCGTGGGACATCTGGTGCCGGCGGGCACAGGTGTGAGGGAATACAGGGGAATCAGGATATCCATGTCGGACGGCTCGGAGCTGCCTGAACCCGCTCCAGAGCCCGAGGTTGACGAAAAGTTCAATCATGTATAGAGTTGCACTCACCGTAGAAGAGGAAAAGGCAGCTCGCACGAGCTGACCACGAAAGGAGAGGAAGTTTGCCCACCATTAATCAGCTGGTGCGAAAAGGGCGTAAGAAGCAGATACAGAAGACAAAGGCTCCAGCGCTCAAGAATTGCCCACAGAAGAAAGGTATATGCACCCGTGTCTATACCTCCGCACCGAAGAAGCCCAACTCGGCCCTGAGAAAGGTAGCCCGAGTCAGGCTCCGCAACGGTTTCGAGGTTACGGCCTACATCCCCGGAGAGGGGCACAACCTGAACGAGCACTCCGTGGTGCTGGTGAGGGGCGGCCGAGTGAAGGACCTTCCCGGTGTACGCTACCACATCATCCGCGGAGTGGAGGACACCAGCGGAGTCGACGGAAGAAAACAGGGCCGTTCCAAGTACGGCACCAAGCGGGAAGCATAGCGGGGTACCATAAATGAGAAGAAACAGACCAAAGCGCAGAGAAATACTGCCAGACGTGAAGTACGGCAACCTGGTCATTGCCAAGTTCATCAACAACATCATGCTCAAGGGCAAGAGATCCACCGCCGAATCAATAGTTTACGGAGCCTTCGACATCATCGCCGAAAAAACCGGTCAGGATCCGGTGGGCGTGTTCAACAAGGCCATGAACAACGTTCGCCCCGCCCTGAAGGTCAAGAGCCGCAGGGTTGGAGGTTCCACCTACCAGGTTCCCATGGAAGTTCGCCCTGAAGAAAGGGACGCCCTTGCCATGAGGTGGATAATCGGATACTCCAGGGGCAGGAAGGGCAAGGACCTGAAGAGCCGCCTGGCCGCCGAGTTCATGGATGCCGCCAGGAATGAAGGTTCCAGTGTCAAGAAGAAGGAAGACACCCACAAGATGGCCGAGGCCAACAAGGCATTCGCCCACTACCGCTGGTAGTTCTTCTTTCCATGAATGGGAACTCCGCTCCTTACCGGGGCGGAGTTTCTGCTTTGCGGCGGCTTATGGAGGATGAATGAAGAACGGCACCTCTGTCAGGGTAGTGGAATACGATGACTCAAAGGCTGAGGAGTGGAGAAGCTTCGTTCAGTCCTCCAGCAACGGCACCATGTTCCATTACATGGAGTTCCTGGACTACCATCCCCCGGGCAGATTCAGCTTCAGGCACCTGATGTTCCTTGAAGGCAACAGGCTAACAGCGGTAATCCCTGGAGCCTGCGAAGGCGGAGTTTACAGCAGTCCCGCCGGTGCCAGCATGGGTGGTTTCGTTACTCCCCCCCAGCTAGGGCTTGGCAGGGCCAACGGGATCGTGCGGGCATTCATCGGATACTGCAGGGAACATGGGATCACCTCCGTGAATCTCACTCCCCCCATGAACATCTACAGGGATTCCTGCGACATGGCCATGGAATACGCCCTCTGCTACAATGGATTCACTGTGTCGAGGATGCAGTACTCATCGGTAAGCATGCCATCGGAAAGCTCCCTTTCCAGGAAGGTCGCCTACAATATCCGCCTCGCCAAGAGGAAGGGTGTCGAGATCCTGGAGGAGAACGATTTCGACCTGTTCTACCCGATCCTCCTGGAGAACAAGGCGAAGTTCGGGGTTCCGCCCACCCACACCCTCGAGGAGCTGAAGCTCATTGACAAACTCATGCCCGGTTATCTGAAGCTCTTCCTGGCAATGCTTGACGGAGAGGCCATTGCCGGCTCCCTGCTCTTCCTGGCCAACGCCAACTGCGCCATGAACTTCTACACCATGCACAGGTACGAGTACAGGAAGCTCTATCCCGTCTCCCTTCTGGTGAAGCACACCTCCAACTGGCTTGCGGAGAGGGGCTTCAGGTACTTCGATTACGGAGTGTCCATGGATACCGCAAGCGAAAATCCCATGGAACCCTCCTGGTCCCTGGTGCGGTTCAAGGAATCCCTGGGATTCCAGGGCTGCATCAGGTACTCATGGTCGCTTGCGCTGCAGGCCCCGGCGGACACTTTCAGAACCCTTTCACCCACGGAATGAATGAGTTGTACAGGGACATCGCAAGGCGATCAAAGCACTCTGAGGCGGCATGAGACAGGAGCTGACCCGATTGGCTGATCCTGGCCTGGTCTGCCCTGGGAGAATCGAAAACAGGGTGTATCATTCAGCAACAGACGGGTAAGTGCAGCAATGGCTCGGAGCGGGACATCCTGATCTCTCAAGTCGATTCTGATACTGGAATGAAATCCCCGATCCCCTCGCACCCTATGCCGGGATGTTCGTGCCTGTCATCTTGTCGGCATCTCATTTCAATGAGTAAACTTACTCAGAACATTGAGTAAAGGGAGGCGAATGTTCAGAAGAAGAGCTTTCAGAGCTTCAAGTGATACCGTTTCTTGGCCGACCTCCTGTTTTTTCTGTCCCGCTTGCAGATGCTAAGGTTTCCGGATATAGATGACAGGTCTCGAAAGTAAGGGGTTCCCATGCGATACGAAGAGTTCAGGGATGCCGTAAGGGGTCATCTTATTCTGAATCCTCAAGGAGCCACCTGGAAGGAACTGCGTGATGCCCTCGACCTTCCTTACGAAAGACCATGCCCAGAATGGGTGAAACGGCTTGAGAACGACATGGGACTTTGCAGAAAAGAGAAGAGGGGCCCCGCCCTTCTCTGGAAAATGGATTCGGAGAGTGAAACGTGATAAGCAACGCCGTTATCGATGCCATGATGAACAGGAAGTCGATCAGGAAGTACACTGAAAGAGTGCCAACCGAGGAGGAGATACTCACGGTGGTGAGGGCCGGGCAGCAGGCCCCCTTCGCCATGCAGATGGGGAGCTTGATAATTCAGAGGGATCCCGCTGAAAATGCCTTCCAGGCTCCCATTCAGTTCATCGTTCTCTGCGATATCCACAGAATGGAGCGTGTCATGGAGCTCCGTGGCTGGGAAAGAAAGGCTTCGAACATTCACAGTCTGATTTTCGCCGTGCAGGATGCCGCCTATATGGCTCAGAACATGGTTACGGCTGCTGAAAGCCTGGGAATGGGTAGCTGCTTCATCGGAGCGGCACCATACATGAGCGAAAACATAAGGGAACACTGCAATCTTCCTGACCATGTCTTTCCACTCGTCATACTCCCCATGGGCTTCCCAGCGGAGAACCCCCCTGTTCGCCCCAGGTATCCAATGGAGTTCCACCTTTATGAGGAGAAATATCCGGAGATGACCGACGAAATGGTCAAGTCCGCCATGAAGGTCATGGACAGGGGCTACCTGGAGCAGGACTATTACAGGAATGCCGGGTTCATGATTCCACTGAAAGACAGAAGCAGACCGGAGGAATACACCTTCGATAACTACAGCTGGACGGAGCACATTTCAAGAAAAATGGGCCAGTGGGGTACCGATCCCGAGGAGCTGCTAAAACAGTTCAAGATCTGCGAGCTTCCACTGACTGAAGGAGAAGGGGAATGATGGACTTTGAGGATCAGTGGCTGGAGAAACTGTCCCTGGCCCTGGGAGAGGCCAGGGGAGCCGGGTTCAGGGATTCTGTGATGAGCGGCGCAGGCGAACGGGAAGTCATTCGCTGGACAGTCGAGGTCATGGAGAAGCTGAACTCGGAACTGAGCGCTGAAGAACTCCACGATGTGATGACATCCTGCGCCTGTCACTACCCGGCTTCAGCCCTTGAACCCGTCAGAGAGGCATTCGCCGGTACAGGCAGCTTCACCCTGGCA
Source organism: Candidatus Sabulitectum sp. (assembly GCA_036743055.1). Classification (GTDB taxonomy): domain Bacteria; phylum Fermentibacterota; class Fermentibacteria; order Fermentibacterales; family JCC-6; genus Sabulitectum. The sequence continues at coordinate 18,246 of DAINQE010000009.1, forward strand.
ATGGATATGCTCCGGGAACAGTTCCGGGAGAACATGGAGAAGAACCTTGGAATTCCCGACGAGGTGGTCGAGAACCTTCTCGCCCGGGGGATGGGCCCGGCGGGTGTACTTGAGGAGAACAGGATAGTTGCCACCAAGATACCCAAGAGCGGAAACCTGATGACATGGCTTTCAGAGGAGGACCCCGGGCGAAGGCGCGAGATCTACTGCCACTGTCCCAGGGTGAACCGGGCGCTTGAGCAGGGAATACCGGTGCCGGACACATACTGTCTCTGCGGCGCCGGCTTCTACAGGGACATCTGGGAGACCATCACCGGGAAGCCGGTGAGGGTGGAGGTGCTCCGGTCCGTCATGAACGGCGATGACACCTGCAGCATAGCTGTCTATCCCGAAGCTCTGAGAGCTTGACATTTTCCCTCATCTTCTTAAGTTGCATCTTCAGGAACATCTTTGCCGCATAAAGGAGAAGGAGCCATGGCCCCGCCCAGCAATACCAGGAACATCGGAATATTCGCACACATAGACGCAGGTAAGACCACCGTTACCGAGAGGATGCTCTATTACGCCGGGCGGACCCATCGCATGGGCGATGTGGACCATGGCACCGCGGTGATGGACTGGATGCCCCAGGAGAGGGAGCGGGGCATCACGATAGTCTCAGCTGCCACCACATGCAGATGGCTGGACACCAGGATAAACATCATCGACACCCCGGGGCATGTGGACTTCACCGCTGAGGTTGAGCGTTCCCTCCGGGTGCTCGACGGCGGTGTGGGGGTTTTCTGCGCCGTGGGAGGGGTGGAGCCCCAGACGGAAACCGTGTGGAGGCAGGCCCAGAGGTACTCAGTTCCCTCAATAGCCTTCGTGAACAAGCTGGACAGGCAGGGGGCCGACTTCCACCGGGTGCTTCAGATGATGAAGGACATACTGGGGGAGATTCCCCTTCCTGTGATCCTCCCCATCGGCCAGGGCAGCGCTTTCAAGGGAATCATTGACGTGATACGCCAGAAGGCCGTTTACTACGACATGGAGTCCCTGGGATCGAAGTACGAAGTTACCGACATTCCCGGTGAACTCCTCTCTGAAGCGGAAGCCGCGCTGGAGAAGGTTAAGGAAACCGTAGCGGAACTGGATGACGGCGCCATGGAGAGGTACTTCGCCGGGGAGCTGGAGGAAGCCGAGATAAGGAGCCTCATAAGGAAGGGCACCCTTCAGGGGGCATTCGTTCCGGTTCTCTGCGGAGCGGCCCTGAGGAACATAGGCGTTCAGACACTGATGGACGCGGTTGTCGAGTGGCTTCCAGCCCCGGAGGAGCTGCCGGCGGTCACCGGCCTGAAGCCCAGCGGCAGGAAGGAAACCAGGGAAAGATCAGGCGATGCCCCTTTCACCGCCCTCGTGTTCAAGATCCAGAGCGACCCCCACCTTGGCAGGCTGGCCTACATGCGCGTCTACTCAGGAACTGCAAAGGACGGTGAGGCCGTTCTCAACAATCGTACCGGCAAGAAGGAAAGGCTCACCAGACTGGTGATGATGCACGCCGACAAACGGTCTCACCTGGATTCCATAAGCGAAGGCGATATAGCGGCAGCAGGCATGAAGAACGCCGCAACAGGCGACACCCTTACAGTGCCTGGCGCTCCCCTTACCCTGGAAACCATACACTTCGTGGATCCGGTTATGGAGATGGCGATAGAGCCGGCCAGCACAAGCGATGAGAAGAAGCTGGATGACGCCCTGCTGGACCTTACCAGCGAGGATCCCTGCTTCAAGGTGGGAACCGACAGGGAGACCGGCCAGACCCTGATAAGGGGCATGGGTGAGCTTCATCTGGAGATCATCGTTGACAGGCTGAAGCGGGAAAAGGGGCTGGAAGTACGCACTGGAAACCCCCAGGTATCCTACCGCGAAGGTGTGGCTGAAACAGCTTCGGGAACCGACACATTCCAGAGGCTCATCGGCGCCAAGGGCAACTTCGGGAACGCCACCATCAAGGTGAGTCCCAGGGGTTCCGGAATATCGTTTACCTCCGAGGTGCCCGATCTTCCGAAGCAGTATGTGGAAGCCGTGGAAAGCGGTATCATGGGTTCAGTCGGGGCCGGTGTGCTGGCGGGTTACCCGCTTGACGGAGTGGACATAGTGCTCACCGCCGCCGAGACCCACGAGACGGACAGTTCCGAGATAGCCTACAGCTCTGCGGCGGCCTCAGCCCTGAGAAAGGCGCTGGAAAATGGTTCTCCTGTCATTCGGGAACCCATCATGAAGGTGGATGTGGTTACTCCTGCTGACTACATGGGTGACGTTATAGGTGACATCAACGCAAGGCGGGGAACCGTGGTCTCCATCGAGCAGCGAGGGGAAGCCCAGGCCATACTGGCTGACATACCCCTTTCGGAACTGTTCGGCTACACCAGCACACTGAGAAGCCTCACCCAGGGCAGGGCCGGCTACACCATGCAGTTCAGGGAGTACGTATCGGTACCCCCGAACATTCAGAAGAAGCTTCTTGAGAAGATGGGGCTATCGTACTGAAGGACCGCCTTAGCAGCAGCCCCCGGACCCGGCCTGGGACCTTTCAGCGCGCTGGGTGAGTTTTTCGGATATCCTTTTCACGAGGCTCTGGTAATCCCCTTCGGCCATACCTTCGGTGTTCTGGGACACCATTCGGCAGACCATGTCCACTATGTACTCGGAACGCTCCTCGCCGGAGCATTCGGAGAGCATTCCCCCGGCCATCATGGGCATCATCTGCATCATTCTGGAAGCCATGGCCGGTCCCGGCATCATTCCGTTCCTGCCTCCGAACATCATATCGGGTCCTTTCAGAGAGGGTACTTGTCCTGAATCTGCTTTACCCGTTCCCGAAGCCTTTTCACAGGAGCCATCACGAAACGGCAGGTTTCGTGTCCCATGGCCCTGCAGGCGATCTCCTTCGCCTCCAGCTTCAGGCCGCAGGCCTCGCTGCACCACCCGGCTGAGTAGCCCGCGTTGAAGAAGTCCACCGGACCATCCACCTGGATGCCCCGCTGCATCACCGCCTCGGCTTCGAAGGCGTTAGGGTGCTCATACACCAGCAGGAAGTCTTCGTCGGGGGTTATGGAGCTGTCTTCCAGGATGTTGACCTTGGCGAGTCCCTGGAAGGCGAAGGTAACGGGACCCACCGCAAGACGGATGGAGCACTCGCCTGATCTGGTTTTTTCGAGGTAGTAGGAAGCGTCGTCGGCTCCTATTGATTTGCCTGTCTGGTATATGGCCACATCCGCCCCTGGCCCCAGAACCGACTTCAGCTGCTGGTGAAGGGCGGAAGCCATGGAAGAGCTCCTGAAAAGCACGTACCTTTCGCCTGAAACGTGGATGGAACCCTTTTCAGGCTGCCTCTTGAAATCCCAGAATATGGGGGTGACTATGTCCTCGCCCCTGGTGAAAAGGGGGGCGAGATCATCGGAGCTGTTTACATACCTTGCCATTTTTCCCTTACCCATGTTTCTACACAGTATGAAAAATACAATATAGAACCATCGTTTCGGCTAAACAAGAGAACGGGGGCATGCTCCCGGCCTGCTGGACATGGGGCATCGTTTCAATAATACTCAACAGACGGGCCTGAAATGATTGGAGAGAAGTGAACGACACAGATATGGCGAAAGCCGAGAGGAACGGCGAGGTGAACGGCATCCTCGATGGGCTTGTGGAGAAAACCGAGGCCATTACGGCTCTGGTCATCAGCAGGCAGGGCATTTGCCTTGGGCAGGCGGGAACCGCAGCTTCCCTGAATTCCACCGCTCTTGCAGCGCTTGTCGCAGGTATGTTCTCCGCCACCAAGGAAGTTGCCAACATAGTGGGAGAAGACCAGTTCTCAATCCTCCTTCAGCAGGGGGAGAAGCGTCACATACACATTTCGCTTATCGGCTCTTCCAGCATGATGGTTATCGTGTTCGAGGACTATTCCAGGATAGGGAAGGTGCGCCTGGCGGCAAGGCAGGCCGCCGGAGGGCTGCTGGACGCGCTGGAGCAGGGCAGAAGGAGGAAGGACGAAGCGGTGGAGAGCCTTTCCGTACCCGACTTCAAGGAGTACGCGATGAACCTCATCGACCGCATCTTCGTAGTGGGAGAGGATGAGGATGCCCCATCTTGACCTGGAGAACAGGCAGTTCATCTTCAAGATAGTGTATTTCGGCCCGGGAATGAGCGGGAAGACCACCAACCTTCTCTACATACACAGGACCCTCATGGAGAAGTACAGGGGGGATATGCTGGTGCTGGACACGGAAGAGGAGAGAACGCTGTTCTTCGATTTCTTCCCGGTATCCCTGGGAACGGTTCAGGGTTTCTCACTGAAGTTCCATCTCTACACCATCCCGGGGCAGGTCTACTACGAAGCGAGCAGAAGGATAATCCTGGAAGGGGCCGACGGCGTTGTCTTCGTGGCCGACTCCAACACGGAGAGGCTGGATGACAACCTTGAGATGTATCGCCGGATGCTCGACAACCTGGAGAGCTATGGCGTTGACCCCGGGAGCTTTCCGATAGTGCTTCAGTACAACAAGAGGGATTTCGACGACATTCTGCCCCTGGGTACCCTTGAGGAGGCCCTGGAGCTTCCGGACAGGATACCGGTGACCTCCTCGGTGGCCACAACCGGCAGGGGGGTCATGCAGACCCTGAAGATAATCAGCAAGGAAGTCATACGTCAGTTTCAGCCCACTGCCGTGTGACGGAAAGGAGCATCAGCCAGATGGCCTTCAACGGAAATCTACACGAGTTCGGAATAGTGGCCCTTCTGCAGCTGCCCAACACCAACCGTCTCACCGGCAAGCTGGTTGTGCACGGAAAAGGGGGAGAGGCCCTGTTCTTCTACAGGAAGGGCAGGCTGGTCCACGCCGTTGCCGGCCAGAGGGAAGGCCGCGAAGCCCTGGCTGCGGTGATTGACTGGGACGAGGGCAGATTTTCCTTCGAGTCCGACGAGGAGACCACCCAGGAATCCATCAGGGAAGACCTTCACCATACTCTCATGTGGTCCCTGAAGGAGCGCGACGAAAGGAAGAAGAGGGAAGAGGAGGAACGGCAGGCCCTGGAACTGCAGAGGCAGAGGGAGGCCGCGGAAAGACCCGCGGCAGCCCCAGAAACCGAGCCGGAAACTGAACCTGAACCTGAACCGATACCTTCTGATATCCTCGAAGCAGCGCCCCACGCAAGCTACGCCTGCCTGCTGAACAGCGGGGGTTTCATCGTTGCGGAAACACAGGTGGAGGCTGACTACAGGAAGGGCATTGACGGCTATCTGAAAGCGGTAAGGAGCTTTGCCAGGACCTATCCAGGGGACTCGGTGGGGAAAACCTTCATCGACGACCCGGAGTTCTCCCTGGGTCTGGCGGGGAACGGGAACGGATTCACGGCGGTTCTCTTTGCCTCGCCCAATACCAGGCTTGGGATCCTGTCCATGGAACTGGGCAAGTTCATGGCCAGGCTTACGGAACGGGGATTTGGAGCAGCAGATGAAGGACGGAGCAGCTGACAGGAAGAGCGGATCGGAACCTCTTCATTTCATCGAGTTCATGGAGATCTGCGCCGACTCTGGGATCATTACTGAAGCCAGCGCCAGGAGGATATGCCAGTTCGCCAAGTACCAGGGAGGTGTAGGCGCCCTTCCCTCCGCACCCGATGCCGACGCGAACTACGAAGAGAGGTTCGAGTACCTCCTGGGTTTCGCCGACGACGACTCAAAATCCTTTGATAATTATGTGGTCTCCAACGAGAACTTCCACGCCATAGAGCTGGCCAGGACGGTGGCCCTGATACCCAGGATATGGAGGAACCTTTCCCCGGTCCTCTTCTACGGCCACACCGGCCAGGGCAAGACACACCTTCTCTCCGCCATGGCGAAGGCTTCCAGGCAGCGCTCACTAATACTGAATACCAACGACCTGATGATGGAGTACAAGTACTGCCTTGAGGCGAAGAAGGACCTTGAGCTTCTCAACTGGATAACCAGGCATAATTTCCTGCTCCTCGACGACATACAGTTCGCCCAGGGAAACTTCGGCTTCCAGAACTTCCTCTGCTCGGTGTTCAACCGTCTTAGCTCCGACAGGAACGCCATTGTCCTGTGCTCCAACATAGAACCCGACGACAACAGGGATTATCACATAACCTTCTATTCCAGGATCACCTCGGGGATAACCATCGAGCTGAAGATGCTTGACTACGATGCCAGAGTGGAGCTTCTTCGGCAGAAGTTCAGCCACACCGGATTCGGGCCGGACGACGAGATAATAGAGTACATAGCCGGTGAGATCACCCAGAACGTGAGGACCCTGAAGGCAGCGGCCAGGGCGGTGGTCGCATGCCTGCTGGCCACCCCGGGCAGAAGCGAGATAGACCTCCCCACGGTGAAGAAGCTCCTCAAGTCCATGCACCTCTACGACGTTCCCGGCCTGAAGGTCGAGAAGCCGGTTCCGGTGAGGGAAGGAGACAGCTGCCTCGCCGGGGAGGCGGAGGCTTCGCCTGAGAAGGAACCTGAACCAGAGCCCGAACCTGAACCTGAAGTCGAGGCATCACCCTTCATCGTCGTGGACATCGAGGATGAGAACGAGAAAGGCCCTGAGCCTTCCAGTGAAGAGGATGAAGCGCCGGCTGAGCAGCCGGATGCGGACCCCGGCCAGTACAGGACCCTGGTTGCCTCGGCAAGCACCGTGGAGAAGCAGATAGATGCCCTTCTCCAGGCGGCGGAGAAAAGAATAGAGCAGCTGAGGAAGAAGAACGCCGGACCCGGCGAGATAGCAAAACTGGAAAAAGCGGTGGAGCACCTGAGGAACAAGGACCTGGAAGCCGCCATGACCGCCCTCAAGTAAACATACCCATATTGGGGTTGCCATTCCCTCTGCTATTGCATATAGAAATACCTGCAGTGTTTTTCGGTTCGTTACTCTTTAAGAAAGGAACCTGCTCATGGGTATAGAGGAAATTCTGAATGCTCTAGTTGCGGTGCAGGGCATCGAAGCCGCTGTCTGCGTTGGGAGGGACGGTTTCGTAATAGAGGCCGCCGCCGCCGCAGGAGCCGATGTGGACGCCATTGGCGCCATGGTGGCAACCGGCCTCGGTTCCGCGGAAAGCGTGGGCAGAGAGCTCAACGTGGGCGGACTCAGTCAGGCCATGATGGAGTACGATCAGGGCGTGATAGTGATGACCGCCATCGGAAACGATGCCATCCTCGCCGTTGTTGCCGCCACCAGCGCCAGCCTGGGTAACGTGAGGCTTCAGGTCAGGAAGAGAAAAACGGAGCTCGAAGCGGCGCTCTAATCAAGAGCGGAAGCTCGGCTTCATTCATGAAGACACAGGGGCGGGATCCAGGAGGCTGGGTCCCGCCCGTTCGGTTTCGGGATACTGGTTAAGGGCTCAGGCAGAAGTTATGGTATTCGGTGGAGGGGAAACGAAAGGAGAAGATCCTTGATCCTCGCTCTTTTTTTCAACCGCAGCCCGGATTATTATGAATATCCAAGTATAATTATACATAAAGGTAGTCATTGGTCATATCCATTCGGTAAGGAGCTGTTATGCAGAATAAACTAGACAGGCTGCATGGTATAGCTTTCCTGATAGGTTCGCTTACCCATGCCGCCGAGAAGAACCTGGGTCAGGGAAGCCTTTCCTCCTGCGCCCTGGCCGGGAAGAAGTTCGGGCAGGAAGCTGTGGAGGGTTCCGAGACCACACAGGATCCCATCAAGGCCATCGATCTTCTGAACACGGCGCTGAAGAAGCGCGGTATAGTCTGGGACTTCATACCCTTCCAGGGAGAGCAGGACAGCATCATCCAGGAGAGGGACGGGGCGAAGGTGGTGAGGCTCGTGTTTCACACCTGCATGGTGAGGAACGCCCTGTTCCGTTATGCCCATGAACAGAAACTCTCCCTCTGCTACATGTCCCACGGGGTTTTCGCCGGGGCGATGGAGAAGATAATGCCCGGGAAGACCTGTCATCTGGAGATCCTCCACGCCGGGCCCAACGCCTGTCTGAAGGAACTGATCATCGAGGAGGCGAAATGAAGGCTAAAGTATCCACAGAGTGGCTTTCAGGCTGCTCCGGCTGCCATGTTGCGGTTGTCGACCTCCACGAGAAGCTTCTCAACCTTGTGGACAGCATAGAATTCGTGAGGATCCCGGTGCTCATGGACGAGAAGGGCTACCCCAAGGCGGACATAGGGCTCGTTGAGGGTGCCATCAGAAGCGAGCACGACAGGCACTGCGCGGAACAGATGCGGAAAAGCTGCGACAAGATAGTGGCCTTCGGCACATGCGCTTCATACGGTGGAGTATCCGGCCTTGGATGGCTCTACCGCGACGACGCAATACTGAACAAAGTCTACGGAGGACTGCCCACCACCACCGAGACGCAGAAGCCCCAGGGCGCCCCTGAACTGGAGCAGAGCGTGATACCCATCGACGAAGTGATAGATGTTGACGTTCACCTTCCCGGCTGCCCCCCCCATCCCTACTACATCGCACAGGCGATCAAGGTCCTCCTGGGTCAGGACGGCGCGGTAATGCCCGCGGGCACCGTCTGCAGCCAGTGCAACAGGAAAATGGAGAAGCGCACCGGCGTGAAGCTCCAGAGAGGCGCGGTTGCGGCTCCTGAGAAGGATGTCTGTTTCCTGAGCCAGGGTGTGGTCTGCCTGGGCTCGGTCACACTGGACAGGTGCCGCGCCCAGTGCACCAACAGGGGCGTTGCATGCGCAGGCTGCACAGGCCCCTCGGTGGCGGTGGCCATGGAGCCCCAGCTTGACATAAGGAGCATGGTGGCAAAGAGGATGAGCATGCTCACCGACATCGACCAGCAGGAGATCCTTGACTACATGGCCAAGGAGGCCAGAACCTTCTACTCCTACGCCCTTTCCTCTCCGGTGATCTACAAGAAACCCACCGTAGAGATTCGGGAATGGGCCGGAGAGAAGCAGGCAGCAAATTAAAGGGAAGAGGAACATAGAATGGCAAAGCTCGTAATAGATCCGGTGACCAGGATCGAGGGTCACGCCAGGATAACCCTGGACATCGACGACTCGGGAAAAGTGGAGAAAGGGCACCTTCAGGTGCTTGAGATAAGGGGGTTCGAGAAGCTCCTGGAGGGAATGGAGCTCTTCAAGATGCCCCTGATCACCGCCAGGATCTGCGGCGTGTGCCCGGCGGCCCATCATATGGCCTCCGTGACCGCCATCGAGAACGGCCTGGGGGTTAAGATCACCGATACGGCAAAGAGGCTCAGGGAACTGATGTACATGGGCCACATACTCCACTCCCACGCACTGAGCAACTTCGTTCTCACAGGCCCCGACCTGCTCCAGGGGCTGGACGCCCCCCACGACCAGAGGAACGTTTTCCAGCTCCTGAAGCTTCAGCCCGAGGCGGTGAAGAAGATGCTCCGCCTCAGGAGCATAGGCCAGAGGATAGTGGAAATCGTGGGAGGCAGGGGGGTGCACCCGGTAACCTCCATCCCCGGAGGGCTGGCATCCGCCCCCAGTGCCGAAGAGATGTCGAACATGACGGAATGGGGCGGAGAGGCCCTGGGAATCCTGGATGAACTATATCCCACGGTTAAGGGCGCCCTGGAGAAGCTCCAGGGAGTAAGGGAGAGCATGAACATCCCCTACCCCTCCCTGGCCCTCACCGACAACGGGACGGTCTCCTTCTTCCAGGCTCCCCTGGCGGTGATGGACCCCACCGGAAAGATCGAGAAGACATTCGACGGCGGCGAGTATGAAAAGCACCTGAACGAGCACTCCATGGAGGGTTCCTACATGAAGTCGGTGCGCCTCCGCGACGGCGACAGATCGTTCTTCGTGGGCCCACTTGCCAGACTGAACATCAACCACGCCTTCTCCACCGGGAAGGCTGATGGTCTCCTTTCAGAGTACAGAGCCGCCGGGCACCCCAGGAAGTCGGCCCTGGACTATGTGGAGGCCAGGTTCGTGGAAATGGTGTACGCCGCGGAGAAGATCCAGGAGCTGGCAGCCAAGCCGGCCGGTGAGGATCTCCTTGTGAAGGCCGAACCCGGCCCGGGCCGCTTCGTGGGCGTGGTGGAAGCCCCCAGGGGAATTCTTGTACACGAGTACCAGACCGACGACGACGGCGTTCTAACCTCCGCAAACCTCATAGTGGCCACCCAGAACAACTACGACGCCATCGACCACAGCATAGCAGGCATAGCAGGGAACTACGCCGGAAGCGGGCAGGACGAGCTGCTGATGAGCAGCGTGGAGTTCAGCCTGAGATGCTTCGACCCCTGCCTGGCCTGCGCCACCCACTCCGCCGGACGGATGCCCATGGAGATAGAGGTCAGGAGGAACGGAGAAACGGTAAGGACCATCGCCAGGGGGGTGGAATGATGGATATCAGGATAAAGGTAGACGAAGACGCCTGCGTAGGGTGCCAGCTCTGCGTGGACGAATGCCCCACCGACGTGTTCGAGTTTGACCAGGCGAAGTCGATCCCTGTGGTAAAGCACGAGAAGGAATGCTTCGGGTGCTTCAGCTGCTCCGAGATCTGTCCCGCCGAGGCCATCGTCCACGAAGGAGCCGAACTCTCCAGCAACTTCTACCACGAGAGCTACGCCATGGACCTTGCGGAGAAACTCGTTCCCGGTATGTCCCACGCGGTGGATGTGGTGGACGAAGCCCAGCAGACCGAAGCCCTCCGCGACCTTGGCATAAGGCTCCTCTCCATTGCCAGTGTGTTCAGGCACACTCTGGGCGGCAGCATGCCCGCGGTGGGCACCATGGCGGGAAGGACACTGGCCAACCAGCTGCCCAGGTACCAGGAGCCGGAGACCTTCCAGGACGTTCTCGACCTGGCAAAGAAGCAGTTTGCCCCCTCCTGGGACCTGAACTTCACAGAGAGCGGCGACGACCTCACGGTGGAAACGGGCACATGCTTCATAAGGGAGCTGTGCAAGAAGGAGGGCATCGAACTGGGCGGCGACCTCTGCGTGCTGTTCTACAACAACCTCGCCGGCTACCTGGGCAAGATGAGCGGCGCCAGGCTGAAGCTTGAGGACATGTGCCCCGGCCCGGACAAGTGCACCTACAAGGTGAAGCTCTACAGGAAGAAGTAGGCACACCTTGGGCAAAGTGATCTTCGCCGGCGTGGGCAACACCCTCGCCGGCGACGACGGCGCCGGCATCCACATGGTGAGGGAGCTGAGGAAAAGGCTCCCGGCAACCGATCACATGCAGTGCATCGAACTCGAGGGGGACCTCTACCAGATCTGGGACCTCCTCCCGGGAACCGACGCCATACTGTTCCTCGACGCCATCGCAGGTGATACCCCCGGAGAAATAAAGGTGGGCAAGACACTCCCCAGGGCCTACACACCTTCGTTCCACGAATCCGACCTTTCGGCGGTGCTGAAGTCCCTGGAGATCATATACGACGGCGAATTCCCGAAGTGGACCCTCTGGGGGGTCACCATCGACCCCCCCAGGGAACTGGGCGAGGGGCTCAGCGAACCTGTGCGAAAAGCGGCGGACGCGGCGGTGAATGAGATTGTTAAGAGGCTTGAAGCAGGCGGGTTTCAGATAGAGGGTCATTCCGTATGCATGAACTGAGCCTGGCTGCGGAGATCATGGACATAGTAAAGAGGGAGGTGCCCGGGGGGTGCCTTCTGCGGAGGATAAGCCTCACCGTGGGAGGGCTCTCCTGCGTGAACCCCGATTCCCTGGTGTTCTGCCTTGAATCACTGGTCGGTGATGATGTAGTGATCGAGGTGAACAGGCGACCCGCGGAACTCAGGTGCCAGGACTGCGGGGAGGAATACACCGCCACCGACATGTACCAGCCCTGCATCTGCGGCTCGCTTCGCCGGGAGGTGCTGTCGGGCAGGGAACTCACCGTGGACGAAATAGAACTGAAGGAGCCGGAATGACAGCGCGAACAAGAAGGGTGGCCATGAAGTCGCCTGTAATGAAGAGGAATGACGACGCGGCGGAGAGGAACAGGAAGGTTTTTTCTGAGTCGGGTCTGCTGTGCCTGAACCTGATGAGCAGCCCCGGAGCCGGGAAGACCACACTGCTCGAAAGGCTGGCGGAGAAGCTGGGTGACAGGCTGGCGGTGATAGAGGGCGACGTGCAGACAAGGCGCGACGCCGAGAGGATAGAGAAGGCCGGCGCTTATGCTTACCAGATAGAGACCGGCGGCTCCTGCCACCTCGACGCCGTTGCTGTGGGAACCGCGCTTAACGGCATGAAGCCCTTCCCGAAGACCTGGGAGTTTCTTGTTATAGAGAACGTGGGCAACCTTATATGCCCCAGCGGATTCTACCTGGGCGAGCACCTCACCGCAGGCATGCTCTCCCTCCCGGAGGGGGACGACAAGGTGCTGAAGTACCCTGGGCTCTTCTCGAAGATCGACCTGTTCCTGCTGAACAAGATGGATCTTCTGGAGAACCTCAGGTTCGACCCGGACAGGGCCGAGGAGGAGTGCAGGTCGCTGAACCCTGATGTTTCGGTCCTCAGGCTTTCCGCGGAGACCTCCCTGGGCATCGACGGGCTGGTTTCCTACCTTGAGGAAAGAAGGGCGGAGATACTCCGCTGACAGGGTTTGCACAACCCTTTACAGTTGTGTATAATAGCCGTCCCTGCGGGTGAAGAGAGCCCCTCGGGGAAAGGCAGATGTTGTGGTACGTGTACGGAAGTCCATGTGCTGTGGGCAGATGGAGTTCTGCGCGGTGTTTTATACATAGTGGTGAAATAAGGAGAGGCATTGAACGAGAACAGGTTGAGAATCAGGCTCAGAGCCTATGATCACCGTCTCCTTGACAGGTCAGCGGTTGATATCGTGCGCGGGGTCACCAATACTGGTGCCAGGGTCGCCGGTCCCATACCACTGCCCACAAGGCGCTCGATGGTCACGGTACTGAGAAGCCCCCATGTTAACAAGAAGTCACGTGAGCAGTTCGAGGTCAGGGTGCATTCACGCCTGATCGAGATACAGGATCCGAACGAACAGACCACCGAAGCACTGCGGAAGCTCGACGTTCCCGCAGGCGTCGACGTGGAGATAAAGTAGCACTAACTGGTTAAGCCTGACTGGTCCGGGATGCCGGATTAAGAGGCAAACCGCTCTGGAGCGCGGGAACGGACGCTACTCCAGGCGGACCAACAGAAACGCTCGTCCCCCCGTTCAATGGGGACTTCAGCGATGGGAAGTGGTTATGAGCGGAATCATGGCTCGTAAGATCGGTATGACCCGTGTCTTCGCAGAAGACGGCAGGGCCATACCCGTTACGGTGCTTGAAGCTGCCCCCAACCCGGTGGTGCAGGTGAAGACCCCCGAGACCGACGGATACTCCGCGGTGCAGGTGGGTTACCGCCAGGCAAAGGAGAGCAGGCTGTCGAAGCCCATGAAGGGTCACCTCGACAAGGCCGGCGCGCCTCCCGTGTCCAGGCTGGTGGAGTTCCCTGTTCCCTCCAAAGAGGTTAAGGCGGGAGATTCATTCACCGTTGAGATGTTCGTCCCCGGCGAGAAGGTGGACGTTACCGGAACCACCAAGGGCAAGGGCTTCCAGGGTGTCGTGAAGCGCCACGGCTTCTCCGGCGGTGACGAGACCCACGGCTGCAAGTCCAAGCGTGTTCCCGGATCCATCGGCCAGTGCGCCACACCGGGAAGGGTCTGGAAGAACAAGAAGATGCCCGGACAGACCGGCAATCAGAAGAGAACGGTGAAGAACCTGGAGATAGTCAGGGTCGACGCCGAGAAGAACCTTCTTGTTATCAAGGGAGCGGTTCCCGGTGCCAGAAACGGCTACCTGATGATCAGGAAGCACGTTTCCAGAGGAGGTGAAAGCTGATGGCAGAAGCCAGAGTTTACACCATGGCCGGTGAAGAGGTCGGTTCGGTCAAGCTTCCCGACGAGATGTTCGCCATGGGAGTTTCCACCCACGTTCTGTGGGAGGTCGTAAGGGCTGAGCAGGCAAACAGACGCCAGGGCAACGCAAGCGCCCTCACCAGAGCAGAGGTGACGGGAAGCGGCAGGAAGCCCTGGAGGCAGAAGCACACCGGTCACGCCAGGGCAGGTTCCTTCAAGAGCCCCATCTGGCGCAGCGGCGGCGTGGCCCATGGCCCCAAGCCCAGGGCATACACAAAGAAGATCAATCGCAAGGTTCGCCGCAAGGCCATAGCCGGCATCCTCTCCGAGAGGCTTTCCGAGGGCAACCTCAGGGTCATCCGAGACCTGACTGTCCAGGGGAAGACCCGTGAAGTCAGGGAGATGCTGGGCGGCAACGGGCTCACCGGGAGGAAGACAGTGATCCTCACCAACGGCGACTCCATGGTTGCCAGGGCCGCGGGCAACATTCCCGGAGTATTCGCGGTATCCGCCGGCACGGTGCCGGTGAGCACCCTGGTCAACTCAGAGGTGGTCGTTATCGCCGAGAACGCTCTGGATCAGCTGAAGGCGAGGGTGATGTAATGGACCCGCGTCAGATAATCATAGCTCCCATGGTAACCGAGAAATCCACCATCGCCAGGGAAATGCACAACAGGTACACATTCAAGGTGCTCCCCGGGGCCACGAAGCCCCAGATCGCCAGGGCGATCGAGGAGATCTTCGATGTTACCGTTCTTGAAGTAAGAACCGTGAAAATGGATGGCAAGGTCAAGAGACTTGGCCGCAACATCGGTCGCAGAGCAGCCTGGAAAAAGGCTATCGTCACCCTCAAAGAGGGCGATTCTGTGGACTTCTTTGAGGGGGTGTAAATCGTGGGAACCAAGAGATGGAAACCCATGACACCCGGTACCAGGTTCAAGATATCTCCGGATTTCAATGAGATAACCAGGGATCACGGAGAAAAGTCACTCATGACCCCGCTGAAGAAAACTGCAGGGCGGAACAGCTACGGCCGCGTAACGGCCAGGCACCGCGGCGGTGGCCACAAGCGGATGTACCGCGTGATCGATTTCAAGAGGAACAAGACGGGCATTCCCGGTACGGTGTCCACCATCGAGTACGATCCCAACAGGTCCGCAAGGATAGCCCTGGTGGTTTACGCCGACGGTGAGAAGCGCTACATACTGTGCCCCGTTGGCCTCCAGGTGGGCGACACCATAGTCGCCGGCCCGGAAGCCGCTCCCGAGGTGGGAAACCACCTGCCCCTGGAGAGGATACCCCTGGGAACCATGGTTCACAACGTGGAGCTCAAGCCCGGCAAGGGCGGCCAGATGGCCAGAAGCGCCGGAACGGCGGTTCAGCTCATGGCCCGCGAGGGCAGGTATGCCACACTGAAGCTTCCCTCGAGGGAGATGCGCAGGGTACCGGTGAACTGCGCCGCCACAGTGGGAACGGTGGGCAACCTCGAACACAACCTCATGGTGCCCGGAAAGGCCGGAGCAAGCCGCTGGAGGGGCCGCAGACCCCACGTGCGCGGTGTCGCCATGAACCCCATCGACCACCCCATGGGCGGTGGAGAGGGCAAGACCAGCGGCGGACGCCACCCGTGCTCGCCCTGGGGACAGCTGGCCAAGGGTCTCCGCACCAGGAGATCCGGCAAACCGTCGGACAAGCTTATAAGCAGACGCAGACCAACCGGTAAGAGGAGGAAGTAGATATGGCCCGTTCGCTGAAGAAAGGCCCATACATCGACACGAACCTCCAGCAGAAGGTGGACTCCATGAACGAGTCCGGGGAGAAGAGGGTCATCAAGACATGGGCCAGAAGGTCCACCATTCCCCCGGATTTCGTGGGACACACCTTCGCCGTTCACAACGGCAGGAAATTCGTACCGGTGTTCGTGGTCGAGAACATGGTTGGGCACAAACTCGGTGAGTTCGCGCCCACAAGAACCTTCCGCGGTCACCGCGAGAAGGGCTAGAAGGGGGAATGATGGAAGCCAAAGCAAAGGCAAGGTTCGTCAGGGTTCCCCCGAGGAAAGCCCGAGCAGTTGCCGACCTCGTAAGGGGCAAGTCCGTGAACCAGGCGCTGTCGATACTGATGACCGTTCCCAAGAACGCTTCGAAGATCATCGGCCGCACCCTGGATTCAGCGGTTGCCAACGCCGTTTTCAAGGCAGAGGGCAAGCAGCTGGACATCGACGAGCTGAAAGTAAGGAAGATAACGGTGGACGAAGGCCCCACCGTGATGCGCTGGAGACCCAGGGCAAGGGGAAGGGCCACCAAGATCCGTCACCGTACAAGCCACATACTGGTTGAAGTTGCCGACGGCACCGAACCTGGAGAGGAGTAATCGTTTGGGTCAGAAAACCAATCCGATCGGTCTCAGGCTCGGAATAAGCCGTACCTGGGATTCGAACTGGTTTGCCAGGGGCAGGGACTTTGCCCGTTACATCGAAGAGGACGAGCAGATCAGAAGGTATGTCTACCGTCGTCTTGAGAGGGCTCAGCTCTCCCGCATCATCATCGAGCGGAAGCCCCAGGAAGTGAACGTGATAATCAGCACCGCCAGGCCCGGTCTCGTTATCGGCAGCAGGGGCAGCACCATCGACAGCCTCACCAGCGAGCTGAAGCACATCACGAAGAAGACCGTTAAGATCAAGGTGAATCAGGTCGAGAAGCCGGAGACCGACGCCATGCTCGTAGCGGACAACGTGGCCAGGCAGCTGGAGAACAGGGTCAGCGTGAGAAGGGCCATGAAGAGAACGATTTCCGATACCATGCGCGCAGGAGCGGAGGGCATAAAGATCATGTGCTCGGGCCGTCTTGGAGGTGCTGAGATGTCCAGGGTGAACTCCTACCACGAAGGCAGGGTTCCCCTTCACACACTCAGGGCCGACATAGACTTCGCCAGGGGCATTGCCCGCACCACCTACGGCGTTATCGGCGTCAAGGTATGGATCTACAACGGCGAGGTGCACGAAGCGCCTGTGCCGGGATCCTGAGATTGCAGGTGATGACAAATGTTGATGCCTAAAAGAACGAAGTTCCGCAAGCAGCACAGAGGCAGGATGCGCGGAAACGCCAAAGGGGGCGACACGGTTGCCTTCGGCGAGTACGGGCTGCAGGCCACCGAGGCCGGCTGGATAACCAGCGCCCAGATCGAAGCTGCCCGAGTTGCCATGACCAGGCACGCCAAGAGAGGCGGAAAGGTCTGGATAAGGATCTTCCCGGACAAGCCGGTAACCTCCACCCCCGCCGAGACCCGAATGGGTAAGGGTAAGGGCGCCGTGGACTTCTGGGTTGCCCCGGTGAAACCGGGAAGGGTGATGTTCGAGATAGAGGGTATACCCATGGACGTAGCCAGGGAAGCCCTTCGTCTGGCGGGACACAAGCTGCCCATCAAGGTGAGATTCCTTGCCAGGGACAGGGAGGCGATGCAGTCATGAAGGCACACGAACTCCGTTCCATGAGCATGGAGGAACTCCAGGACCAGGTCAGGGAACTCAGGGCCGAGATATTCAACCTCAGGTTCCGCAAGGCCGCCCAGCAGCTGGACAACCCCCTGAAGATCCGCGAGTCGAAAAGATCTCTCGCCAGGACCCTCACGGCTATCCGTGAACGGGAACTCGGCCTCACATCCGACGGGGAAGGGAGCTGACCGTGGCTGAAACCAGAACGGGAAACAGAAGGGTTCTCCGCGGCGTGGTGGTCTCCGACAGGATGGACAAGACCATCGTAGTGGAGGTCAGAACGCTGAAGGCCCATCCGACCTATAAGAAAAGGTTCAGAACAACAAAGAAATACTATGCCCACGACGAGCAGAATCAGTGCGGAATCGGAGACACGGTGACCATTTCGGAAACCAGACCCTTCTCCAGGTTGAAGCGCTGGCGTCTTCTCGAGATCGTGGAGAAGGCTCGCTAGGGAGGAACTCGGGATGATCCAGGTGGAATCAAGACTGAAGGTTGCCGACAACTCCGGCGCCCGCGAGGTCCTCTGCATCAAGGTGCTCGGCGGCACGAGGCGCCGATACGCAAGGATTGGCGATATCATCGTTGTTACGGTGAAGGAAGCCATTCCCGGCGGCACAGTGAAGAAGAGCGACGTGCGCAGGGCCGTGGTGGTCCGCACCAGGAAAGAGCTCAACAGGGCCGACGGTTCAAGTGTCCGTTTCGACGACAACGCCGCCGTGATCCTGGATGACCAGGGACAGCCCGTTGCCACACGCATCTTCGGCCCTGTGGGCCGTGAACTCCGCCAGAAATTCATGAAGATCGTGTCTCTGGCGCCGGAGGTGATCTAGATGCATGTGAAAAAGGGTGACAAGGTTAAGGTCCTGTCGGGAAACGAGCGGGGAAAGACCGGTAAGATACTCAAGGTGTTCCCCGGAAGCGAAAGGGCGATAGTGGAGGGTCTCAACCTGATCAAGAGACACACCCGCCCTTCCCAGAAGAATCAGCAGGGCGGAATCATCGAAAGGGAAGCTCCCATTCACGTTTCCAACCTCAGGCTGATATGTCCCGGCTGCGGCAAGGCCACCGGCATCAGCCACGACCGCGACGCCGAGGGTCGCCTCATGCGGGTCTGCAAGGCATGCGGCGAAACCATAGCAACGGGTTAGGGGGCTGAAACATGACGAACGACACAATGCCCAGGCTTCAGAAGATCTACCGCGAGGAGATACGGGGGAAGATGCAGGAGAAGTTCGGATACTCCAATCCCATGCAGATCCCCGGTGTAACCAAGGTGGTGCTGAACATGGGTCTCGGCAAAGAAGCCATGGACAACGCGAACAACGTGACCAACGCCCAGGGTCAGATGGAGATGCTTGCCGGGCAGAAGAGCGTTGTTGCCAAGGCAAGGGTTTCCGTTGCCGGGTTCAGGCTCAGGGAAGGGGTTCCCATCGGCGTGTTCACCACTCTCAGGGGTGCCCGCATGTGGGAGTTCCTCGACAGGCTCATTAACTTCTCGCTTCCCCAGGTCAGGGACTTCAGGGGGCTCTCCCCCAAGGGTTTCGACGGCAGGGGCAACTACAACTTCGGCGTTGAGGAGCAGGCCATATTCCCCGAGATCGACGTTGACAAGATCGACAAGTTCAGGGGAATGAACATCACCATAGTCACCACTGCTGAAACCGACGAAGAGGGCCAGGAACTTATCCGTCTCCTGGGCATGCCCTTCAGACGCAGTGGCAGAGGAGGTGCCTGATGGCAAAGAAAGGCCTGATAGAGAAGTGCAAAAGAACGCCTAAGTTCGAAGTTAGGAAATACAACAGGTGCTCTCTGTGTGGAAGACCCAGGGGATACCTTCGGAAGTTCGGCATCTGCCGCATCTGTTTCCGGGACATGGCCAACAGAGGCCTTATCCCGGGGGTGCGCAAGGCCAGCTGGTAGGGAGTTGAAAATATGTCTATGACAGATCCTATCGCTGACATGCTGACCCGCATCAGGAATGCTTCTTCCGCAGGACACAAGATGGTTGACATTCCGGCCTCCAAGATGAAGGCAAGCATCGCCAGGGTTCTCTACAACCACGGCTACATCCGGGGTTTCAGGAGAATGGAGGACGGGAAGCAGGGAATGCTGCGGGTGTACCTTTCCTACAGGAACGGTCAGTCGCTTATCCTCGGGCTTAAGAGGGTTTCCCGTCCTGGATGCAGGGTTTACGCAGGCGTGAATGACATCAAGAGGGTAATGGGAGGCCGGGGTCTCGCCGTGCTCACCACACCCAGGGGTGTCATTACCGACGCCGAGGCGAGAAAACAGAAAGTCGGCGGCGAAGTGCTGCTGCACGTCTGGTAGGGGGGAGAAAGATGTCCAGAATAGGCAGGCTTCCCATCCCCATCCAGGGCGTGGAAGTCACCATGAAAGACGGTCTGGTATCCGTCAAGGGTAAGAGGGGGGCCGACAGCTATCCCCTTCCCGAGGGTATCGTCGCCGAGGTGAGGGACGGCAACCTTCACCTTGAAAGACAGGACGACAGCACGGAACTGAGAAGGCTGCACGGAGTTACCCGTGCGGAGTTGAACAACAGGGTTGTGGGCGTCAGGGACGGCCACAAGAAGGAACTCATCGTAGAAGGCAAGGGATACGCCGCCGAGATCAAGGGCAAGGCCCTGGAGATGCAGATCGGGTTCAGCCACAAGGTAGTGGCCGACATACCCGCGGGTCTTCAGGTTGTGGTCAAGCCCGGTCAGAACACCTTCACCCTGGAAATAACCGGAAACGACAGGCACCTTGTGGGCGCTTTCGCGTCTACACTTTACAAGCTGCGCAAAGTGGAGCCCTACAACCTTATAGGTTTCCGCTACAGCGATCAGCAAGTGAAGCGCAAGGCCGCCAAGTCGGTGGTAAGCTAGAAAGGAGAGGTAAATGGCTAAGCTGACCAGAAGAGAACGCCTCTCCCGCAGGCACAGGCGCATCAGAAAGCGCCTTTCAGGTACTTCAGATCGTCCCAGGCTCTACGTCAGAAGGTCGCTGAAGCACATGATCGCCTGTCTCATTGACGACGTTGAGGGGAAAACCCTTCTTGCTCTTACAACGGATTCCAATGAGTTCAAGACCGACGCGGGCAAGACCAAGACCGCAAGGGCCGAAGCTCTGGGAGCCCTCCTGGCCGAGAAGGCAAAGGAAAAGGGCATAACATCCGTTGTGTTTGACAGAGGTGGACATCCCTATCACGGCAGGGTCAAGGCCCTGGCGGAGAAGGCCCGTGAATGCGGACTGGAATTCTAGGGGGACACTGATGGAAAGAAAGAACGACAGCAGAGCCAGAAGCGGCAGGAACGACGGCAGACGGGACTCTTCCGACAGGAGCGGAGACTCCAGGGGCAGGAAGGGTGCGCCCAGGCGCACCGTGGAGAAGAAGCCCACCGCCCTGGAGGAAGCCGGTCTCGTTGACAAGCTGATAACCGTCAACAGGTGCGCCAAGGTCACAAAGGGCGGAAGGACCTTCGGGTTCAACGCCATCGTGGCGGTGGGGGACCAGAACGGAATGGTGGGAGTTGGCCTGGGCAAGGCCACGGAACTCCCCGAGTCCATAAGGAAAGCAACCGAGAACGCCAGAAAGAGCATGATCAAGGTCCCCCTGGTTGACAACAGAACCATACCGCACCTGATCATCGGCAGGTACGGAGCCGGCAAGGTCCTCCTCAGACCAGCCAGCCCGGGTACCGGCGTTATCGCCGGCAGCGCGGTCCGTGCCATCATGGAATGCGCCGGCGTGAAGGACGTGCTCACCAAGGCACAGGGCTCCAACAACGCCCACAACGTGACCAAGGCCACGATGAGCGGACTCCAGGACCTTATCAAGATCGACAGGATCAGTTCGGTGAGGCGTACGGTGGTTTCTGAAAGGAGCAAGTCGAATGGCTGACAGGAAGCTCCGTGTAACGAAGATCAGAAGCGCCATCGGCAGGCAGTCGGGCCAGAAGAAGACCCTTGAGGCCCTGGGTCTCGGGAAGATGAACTCTTCCAGGGTCCACAACGACTCTCCCCAGATCCGTGGCATGATCTTCAAGGTTAAGCACCTTGTGAAAGTTGAGGAGGTGGAAGCATGAGAAGGCTTCAGCATCTTCGTCCTGCACAGGGCGCGAAGAAGGATCGCAAGAGAAGGGGATGCGGCTTGGGCACAGGCAACGGCGGAACCGCCGGTAAGGGCCACAAGGGCCAGAAGGCCAGATCCACTGTACATCCATGGTTCGAGGGCGGGCAGATGCCCATCCAGCGGCGCATGACCCACAAGGGTTTCAGCAACGCCAGGCACGCTAAGCAGTATCAGGTGGTGAACATCGGCCTGCTCGAGAAGTTCGAGGAAGGCACCGTGGTCACCCCTGAGCTGATGAAGAAGGCCGGGATGATATCCTCAAGGATCAGACCCGTGAAGATCCTGGGCGACGGCAAGCTCACGAAGAACCTCACGGTATGCGCCGACGCATACACCGAGAGCGCTCTCAAGGCGATCACCGAAGCCGGCGGAACGGTGGAGGTCCTCAGCTGATGCGCGGTTTTGACAACGTAATGAAGATCCCGGAGCTCCGGAAGAAGATCCTCTATACGTTCGGGCTGCTTGCCATCTACCGTCTGGGCGGGTTCATCCCCGTGCCGGGCATCAACAGCCACGCGCTTCAGGAGGCTTTCGCCGGAGGCGGGGGAGTGATGGGAATGTTCGACCTGTTCGTAGGTGGAGCGCTCCAGAGGGCGAGTATCTTCGCCCTGGGCATAATGCCCTACATTTCCGCCTCGATCATCGTTCAGCTCCTGGGATCCGTGCTTCCCTACTTCGAGAAACTGAAGAAGGAAGGCGAGGCCGGCCGTCAGAAGATGACGGAGATAACCAGGTACGGAACGGTTCTCCTGGCTTTTATCCAGGGCCTGGGCATCAGCCAGTACCTGATCGGAATGAACCAGCAGGTGCCCGGTGTTGTTCCCAACGCCAGCCTGGGGTTCACCATACAGACAGTGGTAACCCTCATCACCGGTACCATCTTCGTGATGTGGCTCGGTGAGAGGATAAGTGAGAGGGGAATCGGCAACGGCATAAGCCTCATTATCTTCGCCGGTATCGTGGGAAGGCTTCCCGAAGCCGTCCAGACCCTCTACAGGGACATATTCGTTTTCCAGCAGACGAACTTCATCACGGGGATATTCCTGGTGGTGTTCATGTTCGCCGTGGTGGTCTTCGTGGTGGTGATGACCGAGGCCCAGAGAAGGATCCCCGTATCCTATGCCAAGCAGGTGCGCGGCAGAAAGGTGTACGGAGGGCAGAGCACTCACATACCTCTCAGGCTGAACACCGCCGGGGTTATCCCGGTGATATTCGCCCAGTCGTTCATGATGTTCCCCTCAACACTGGCGATGTTCTTCCCCAACAGCGACATCTCCGGATGGGTGAACAGCTTCATGGCGCCAGGGGGATGGCTCTACATAACCATCTACACTCTTCTGATCATTCTCTTCGCCTATGTGTACACCGCCATAGTGTTCAACCCCCAGGACCTGGCTGACAACATGAAGAAGCAGGGCGGGTTCATCCCTGGAAGGAAACCCGGCAAGAGCACTGCCAAGTACATCGAGAAGGTCCTGGTGAGGGTCACCCTCCCGGGGGCTATCTTCCTGGCGGCGATAGCGGTGCTTCCAATGCTGATGATGCGCCACGCAGGGGTTAACTTCATGTTCGGCGGAACCAGCCTGCTGATCGTCGTTGGCGTTGCGCTGGAAACACTGAGGCAGATAGAGACCCATCTTCTCATGCGTCACTACGACGGCTTCCTCTCAAAGGGAAGGATCCGTGGCAGACGATGAGGATAGTGTTCTTCGGTTCTCCTGGATCGGGCAAGGGTACCCAGGCGGCAAGGATCGCCCAGCGGTACGACCTTACCCACATATCCACCGGTGAGCTGTTCAGGTCAAAGGTACTGGACGACACCAGGATAGGCAGGAGGATCGGCCACGTGATAGCCGCGGGTCAGCTGGTGGACGACATCACCACGAACTACGTTCTTTTCAAGGCCCTTGACGGCATGAAAAGATTCCTCGTGGACGGCTACCCGCGGAACGTGGCACAGGCCAGGTCATTCGATGTTCACCTTCAGAACCTGAACCTCGAGCTGACCTGCGCCCTGTTCCTGGACGTTCCCGAGGAGGAGGCGGTCAGAAGGCTGAGCCTCAGAAGGAACATCAGACAGGAGAAGAAGGAAAACCATCAGAGAGCCGACGATGAGCCAGAGGTGATCCATCGGAGGTTCCAGGTTTACAGACGGGCCACTGAACCCCTTGTTGAGTACTACGGCGACAGGATGGTCGCAGTTGACGGAACAGGGGACGCTGATCAGGTCACAGCCAGGATTCTCGAGGTTTTAAAACCATGGGAATAGTTACCGCGGGTAAGGACCTTAAGGCGGTCAGGGAATCGGCGAGGATAGTACGGAAGGTGCTTTCCGAGCTTGCCCTGTTCATAGAGCCCGGGGTTACGACGGCGGAAATAGATGCACTGGGCCGGAGAATCATCGAAGGGGAAGGGGCAGTTCCCTCCTTCCTCGACTACAACGGCTACCCCTCCGCGGTTTGCGTCTCCATAAACCGCGAGGTAGTGCACGGCATTCCATCCGCCGCCAGAAAGGTAACCGAAGGGGACATAGTGGGCATCGACGTGGGAGCGTTCAAGAACGGATACCACGGAGACGCCGCGGATACGGTCATGGTCGGCGAGGTCTCTCCTGAAGCCAGGAAGCTTGTGGAGATAACCTACGAGGCCAGGGACCTGGGCATCAAAGCAGCGGTGGCGGGAAACTGCGTCGGTGACATAGGGCACGCGGTTCAGACCCATGTTGAAGCCAATGGCTACAGCGTGGTTCACCAGCTCGTGGGTCACGGAATAGGCAGAAAGCTCCATGAGAGCCCCCAGGTGCCCAACTACGGAACCAGGGGCAAGGGCTCGAAGCTCAGGAACGGCCTGCTGCTGGCCATTGAGCCCATGGTTAATCAGGGAGTAGCGGAGGTGCGGTTCCTTCCCGACGGCTGGACAGTTGTTACAGCCGACGGGAAGCTGTCGGCCCACGCCGAACACACCATTATGGTGAACGGGAATGAGCCGGAAATATTGACGGCATAGCCGTTTATGAGAATATTTGCACTTCCCTGACTCAACGGAGAGGACAATATGGCGAAAGAACAGGGTATTGTCGTTGACGGAACGGTTCTGGAAACCCTTCCAAACAGCATGTGTCGAGTTGAGCTTGACAAACCGGAGGGGCATGTTGTCCTGTGCCATGTGTCAGGCAAGATGAGGATGCACTATATACGCATCCTCGTGGGTGACAGGGTGACGGTGGAGCTGTCTCCCTACGACCTCAGCAGAGGGCGTATCACTTACAGGTATAAGTGAGGTAAGTCATGAAAGTACGCAGTTCAGTAAAGAAGATTTGCGAGTACTGTCGAATTGTCAGGCGGGAGGGGAAGGTCCTTGTGATCTGTTCCCGGAATCCCCGTCACAAGCAGAGACAGGGATAGCCGCCGGGCGGCAGTAACGGAGGTAACAAGTGGCGAGAATAGCAGGTGTTGACCTGCCCAGGAACAAGCAGGTCGTCTACGCTCTTCCATACATACACGGCATAGGTTTCACTTCAGCGAAGCAGATACTCACGGAAGTGGGGATTCCCTTTGACAGGAACACCGATGCACTGACGGAAACCGAAGTGGCGGCCCTCAGAACGGCCATTGATGAAGGCTACAAGGTAGAGGGTGCTCTGAGGGCCGAGGTGAACATGAACCGGAAGAGGCTCATGGACATCGGATGCTACAGGGGCCTCAGGCACAGAAAGAACCTTCCTGTGCGGGGACAGCGCACCCACACGAACGCCCGCACCCGAAAAGGTCCCAAGCGGGGCCACGGAAAGAGAAGGTAGGTGAGTCATGCCCAAGGCAAAGAGCAGAAAGCCGATCAGGAAGAAGATCACCAAGGTTTCCGACGTTCATGGAGTGGCTCACATCAAGTCATCCTTCAACAACACCGTGGTGACCATTTCCGACAGGGGCGGGAACGTGATCACCTGGGCCAGCGGCGGAACAACCGGCGTTAAGGGAACCAGGAAGAGCACCGCCTTCGCCGCCAGCCAGGCTGCGGTTCAGGCTGCGGAGAAGGCCATTGAAGCAGGCCTCAAGAAGGTGGAAGTCTGGGTTCGCGGGCCGGGATCCGGCAGAGAAGCCGCGGTGAGGGCCCTTCAGACCACCGATATCGAGGTAACCGGAGTCAAGGACATCACCAGAATACCCCACAACGGCTGCAGACCAAACAAGCGTCGTAGAGGCAAGAACTGATAACGAAAGCGTTCAGGGGGAAACGATGGAATACATGAAGCTTCATCTGCCGGATATTGTCAGGTGGGACAGCGAGACCCTTACCGACAGATACGGCATGATGACGATATCAGCCCTGGAAAGGGGTTTCGGAAGAACTCTCGGCAACGCCCTTCGCAGGATAATGCTCTCTTCCCTCGAAGGCGCGGCGCCCGTTTCCGTTACCATAAAAGGAGCGGAGCACGAGTTCAGCGTTCTCAACGGTGTTCTTGAGGATGTCCCGGACATCATTCTCAACATCAAGTCGCTTTCGGTGGACTACCTGGGTGATGGTTCACCCCAGCTAAGGCTCAAGGCCGACAAGCCGGGGGTCTACACCGCTGAGGCCTTCCAGTGCGACGAAGGCGTAACCATATCCAGCGGATCCCAGCCCATTGCTGAGATCACCGAAGAGGGCGCCGAGCTGGACATCGTGGTTAACATAGAGCGCGGCAAGGGATTCGTGACCCAGGACGAGTGGTACAACCACGGAAGGGGCAGGGAGATCGGCGACATCCTCGTGGATTCCTGGTTCTGCCCTGTCCGCAAGGTCAACTTCGAGGTCGAGAGTGCCCGTGTGGGAGATCGCACCGACTACGACAAGCTGAGGATGGAAGTGACTACCGACGGCAGCATTACTCCCCAGGATGCCGTTGCCGGAGCCACGAAGATCCTCATGAAGCACCTGGAACTGATCCTGGACATCAAGGTCGAGGAAGACCTTCCTGAGGAAACCCGAGTGCCTGTTCAGGCGCCTGTTCCCGAAGAAGAGGAACCGGTAAAGGCGGAGGAAGCTGCCGAGGAGGATGCAGGGGAAGACCTTGACCTCGCGGACACAGATCTCTCCAAAAGGTACGTTAAGATATTGTCTGCCGGCGGCATCAACACCATCAACCAGCTGGCCGGCAAGAAAGCCGATGAGCTCCTTGCGCTTCGCAATTTCGGCACCGCGTCCCTGGACGTGGTGGTGGACCTGCTGAAGGCGCACGGCCGCTCTCTGGCTGAATAGAAAGGACAGGGAGCAGCACATGCGCCACAGAAAGACTACTCCCAAGCTGGGCAGGAACAAGGCTGCCAGGATCCGGATGCTCAGGAACCTGGTCACATCTCTTTTCCTGGAGGAAAAAGTAGTGACCAGCCAGGCCAGGGCAAAGGCAGCCAGAAGCCTCGCCGAGAGGATCATCACCAAGGGGAAGAAGGACACCGTTCATTCCAGAAGGCTGGTTGCGGGAATGGTGTACGGTTCCGACGCGGTGAAGAAGGTGTTCAACGAACTGGGTCCCAGGTATGCCGACAGGCCGGGTGGCTACACCAGGCTTATCAAGCTGGGCCCCAGGAAGGGCGACGCCGCCGAAGCGGTTATCCTCGAGCTTGTGGATTCTCCCGGTAAAGGGGAGTAAGATCCCTTGAGGTCGATAGCCGTTCTTACCAGCGGCGGAGACGCCCCGGGAATGAACGCGGGAATAAGGGCCACGGTGAGAACGGCGATCTCCCGTGGCCTTTCCGTATTCGGAGTACGAAGGGGTTATCAGGGCCTTATTGACGACGAGCTTTTCGAGATGTCCTCAACCGATGTGAGCAACATCCTCCAGAGGGGCGGCACCATACTCCACTCCGCCAGGAGCGAGGAGTTCAGGACCCCTGATGGCAGAGCCAGGGCCGCCGAGAACCTCCAGAGAAGGCGGATCGAAGGTCTGGTGGTGTTCGGAGGGGACGGCAGTTTCCGTGGAGCCAATGACCTTCAGCGTGAACACGCCGTCAGGGTGGTTGGCGCCCCCGCCACAATAGACAACGACATCTGGGGAACCGACTTCACCATTGGTTTCGATACCGCTGTGAATACCGCCCTTGATGCCATCGACAAGGTGAGGGACACCGCCGCCGCCCACGACAGGCTTTTCATCGTGGAGGTAATGGGCAGGCACGCGGGGTTCATAGCCCTGGAGGTGGGTATAGGTACCGGAGCCGAGGGCATCCTCATCCCGGAAACGGTCACCGATATCCCTGACATGATAAGCAGACTGAATGAGAGGATGAAGGAGGGCAGGACCTCCAGCATCCTGGTTGTCGCCGAGGGCGATGAAGAGGGGAACGCCTACCAGATCGCCGGGAAGATAGAGAAACTCTCCGGTATCAAGAGCCGCGTAACAGTTTTGGGACATGTGCAGCGCGGCGGCAGCCCCACCGCATCGGACAGGATGCTCGCCTCGAAGCTTGGCTACGCTTCGGTGATGGCCCTGCTGGATGACGCGGCGCCTTGCATGGTGGGCATCGAGGAGGGGCAGATAGTCCGCCATCCCCTTGCCGACGCCTGGACAAGGAAGAAGGAACTGGATCAGCTCCTGGTGAAGCTCATAGCTGAGCTGGAATAGCCTTCTGCTACCTCATCACCGTCAGGATCGCAGATCCTCCAGAACCATCTGAAACCCTTGCCACATAGACCCCATTGCTCAGTTCACCGAGATACACGGTTGTGGATGGTTGTTCAGCTGCAATGGAGGCAACCATCCTTCCGCTGAGATCGAAGAGCTGGATCTGAGCCGGAAGTTCAACTCCATCTCCCAGAAAAAGAACCGCGTGTTCATCCGCGGGGCTCGGAGAAACGCTGATATGGGGGCAGTAGTCCCCCATTCCGCTGTTTCCAGCGCCCATTGTGCCGGTGTGCCA
>DAINQE010000009.1:46716-62152 GCA_036743055.1 Candidatus Sabulitectum sp.
GGGGGCAGTAGTCCCCCATTCCGCTGTTTCCAGCGCCCATTGTGCCGGTGTGCCACATGTACTTGATCTCACCGTATGTCGTCAGAGCAATGTGAGCCTGCTCATCGCTGGAAATGGCCAGATCGTGGGAGTTCGCGGTGTAGCCCAGGCTGGTTTCTACCCAGCTTCCGGCGATACGGCACATATGACGCAGAGCGTTCATTGCGGTGTATGTAACGTGGGGTGTGTTCCCGGGTGAATAGGAAAAACAGTAGACATCCTCAGGGTGGACGGGGAGAACTACAGGAGGATCGGGATACTCGCAGAGATGGATACCTTCAGGATCGCCGGTGTTGACATAGGTGATCCCTGTACGATCCCCTGTTCCGCAGGCGATATTGGGATACACCACCAGATACTGATCATCGTCTATCTCGGCCCGGGTCCAGTCGCCTGAAGCTCCCCTGAAGTAGGCATATATGGTTTCATGGTCGCCAACGGTTCGCATGACGGCCATTCTTGGCAGGCCGTCCTGGTTGAGGTCCATGTCCAGTTCGCTCAGTGCTCCTCCTGTGATAGTGTCTGCCGCTTCCATGGTCCAACCTGAACCATCCCTGACGGCATGACACACGATGTACTGCCCGCTTAGAAGAGCAAGGTAGCTGATGTGCGCTAAGCCGTCCTGGTCAACCGCGAGCCTGGGACTGTGCAGGACACGGCCACCATGGGTATAGGTTTCCGCTTCCCAGCCCCGGTCAGTTCTCGTTGCCAGGGTAAGCTCGGTGATCCCGCTCTTGTACAGTATGCAGGGTGTCGATCCGGCGATCAGTTCAATGTCAGGGTGTTCACCGCTGTCGGCCACGGTCTCGATCTGCCACTGCCAGCGGGAAGCGTCGTGCCACACATATTCTATTCCTCCGTTGGCTTCAAAGGACATGTGCGGCGAGTCCTCCTGGCTCAGACAGAGGCTTATGTTGTCGGTATTCTGGTATCCCCAGCAGATAAGGTTAATGTACCACCCGTCTGCAGTCTGTTCCTCCAGCTCCAGCAGCCGGGAGCTTCCTTGAAAAACGAGCATCGATATCAGAAACAACATCATGCGAATCATCCCTCCCTGATCATCCAGGAATTATGGCAACAGTTCCTCCACGGTGAAGTAAACCTTATAGACAGTAACTCCCTCTCCCTGCCATAAGGATTCCAGGGTATCCGGTTCTCCAGGCAGGAGGGTAATCAGAACGGTCATCCTGCGTCTGTCGTTCTCCTGTGAAATACCGTTGTACCAGGTCCAGAGCCCCTCAACGGAGAACTCCCCATAGTCATCGCTGGTCCACGAGCCCTCGATAGCCCTTCCGCTGAGCCCGGCCGGCTCCATGAGAAAATCCCCATCTGAGAAGAAACTGTATATGGAAGAACCGTCGGTGAAGCTGAATACCCCTTGCGTATCCAGTATCTCTTCGATGGACCCGGGCACTGTGCCACAGAGCAGCGCCGCAATAAACACAGGAATGATCATACAACCCCTTGCAGAGAAAGGGGCGGGAAGGGCTCCCGCCCCTGATCCAGATAAGCTCTCTACCTGAGAAGCTGAACCTTTTCGGTGGTGACTCCGCCGGGGGTGGTAACCCTCACGAAGTAGAAGCCGCTTTCAGCTCCCTGGGCGTTCCACTCAATGAGGTGGGTGCCCGGTTCGAGAACGCCTGGGGAAACCGTGCCGGCGATCCTGCCGTCAAGGGCGAACACCGTTACCGCGACCTGACCCGGTGACGCCAGATCCACGGATACGGTAAGGGATTCGCTGAACGGGTTGGGGAACACCGCGACCCCGTCGGGGATCACCGGGTCCACGAAATCATCTGCTGTGCCCACGATAACGTCGCAGAGTTCGATGAACCTGCATGATCCGGAGAACTCGGTTTCGATTATGGCCCCTGTGGATGCATCCATCTCGTGGGTTCCGGAGCCGTCGGTAACCAGCAGGTTTCCGTTGCCCAGCCTGTACACTCCCCTGGGGCCGTTGAAGTACCACTTGTCGGTTACGGTGCCGTCGATGGTGAACTGGAAGATGGTGTCGGCGGAGAAACCGGCGCAGAGGTAATAACCCGGATTGCCGGCGTCGATCTGCACCTGCTCGGGGAAATCGACCGGGAACAGCTCACCGATGAGGGTTCCGTCGGCGTCGTAGTGGCGCACGTTGTCGGTGCTTCCCTGTATGTCCGCAAGAAGGGCCGAACCAGATGTGACCTCGTCAACGAAGAGGATGTCGAAGGGGTTGGTGCCGTCCTGGATGAAATAGCCGGCAAAGGCGTCGGGGCCGCTGAACATGGCTACGTAGTCGTCTCCGCTGGTGACGTAGAGGGTGTCGCTCCTGAAGTCGATGCCCCTCACGTTGTTCATGCCGGTCTGGGCGGCTATGCCGTAATAGTCGCCGTTCTCGTCGAAGATGTAGACCACATCGCTTATCTGATCAGAAACGAAGACCATGCCATCGTAGGGTATGGCGTTGATGGGGGTCTGGAAGTCGTAGGTGGTCCCTGAAGGGTCGTCAACGATGAAGTCTCCAAGATAGGTGCCGTCGTTGGGGTCGTACATTCCCACGGCGTCGGTGGTGGAGTCCGGGATAAGCAGCACCTGCGCCTTGGGAGGCGAGGTCTTCTGCCCTGGTTCGCCTGAATCGGCAACCAGGCCGCTCTCCCCGCTCTCTTCGGCGGCTTCCTCCCATGTGGCCGCCATCATCGGAACACTCAACAGCAGTAACACACTGATCAGTCTTAACATTTCTATCCTCCCTTTTCCGCTGCTGCGCAGCATATGTTTATTCATACATCATGAGGTATGCTGTCACAAGTGCAGGGAGCGGGAATGCAGAAGATATGGGAGAGGCTGGGGCTGGAGCAGAGGGACTGGAGGAAGCTGGCAGAGGCTTTCTACGACCTTGCCCACAACGACACCAGGAAGTTCGACCTCCTGGATGACCATCTGAAGGCCACCCCGGCGGGGGTTCTCTGCTCAAGGTACATCCGGACCAGAGATCATGGTCTGGTTGATCAGGCCGGAAAGCTGATAACCGGAAGCGCCCACTGGTACACTTACCTGGGCAGGATAATGTAGCGCCATCTACCTGATACGGACGAACCTGCCGGTGGTGCCGGTTCCACCCGGCGGTCTGGCGAAGATGAAGTATACCCCCGGCTGAAGGTCTTCAAGCTCCAGCTGTGAAGCGGAGCCATTCTGAACGGTGATGCCGTCGATGACCCTGCGGCCGGCTATGTCGTACACCGATATCTGATAAGAGGGAGATATTCCGGTCACACGGAAGGAAATGCCATCGTCTGATGCGGGGTTCGGGCCCAGAATGGATACCTCGTAGGGCAGCGGGGGGACCGGGCTGGAACTGCCCACCCCAAGTATTTCCAGCGCAGGGTCCCCGAAGAGGGAATAGGCCATCACCGACTGCATCACCCTGTCGTAGGGACCCGTCATGTTGGGTATCTCAAGGTCCTTTGCAATGGTGAAGGCAGCTCCCAGGGTGGGGGCCTTGTACCTGTAGGCTCTGGATACAGTGTTCAGGCACAGCCTTTCCGAGGGTCCTATCTCAGGCCAGTAGCCCTCCCAGCCCCATGTGGTGTTGAAGAGGCAGGCCACACCTCCGCCGTCTGCAAGAGTAAGAAGGGTGTCCGGAAGGTTGGTTCCCGGATCGGTGAAATCACCTGTGTGACAGCCGATGCTGGAGTGTATTCCGTATCTGCCCTGGTTGTCGAATCCGTACATTCTGGTTAACCCTATAATGGGATCGCCCCCTGACCAGATCACGAACCTGTCGTTTCCGTGGCCGGCGTAGTGATTCCATCCCGAGCCGCTGTACAGCGGCGGGAAATACGTGTCGGGGTAGTCTCCATTCTCGGACTGGTAAGCCTTCACAAGGTCAAAACCGCCTGGGAACTCCCCTGCCATCAACTCGCAGCCCTTTACCCCGGTATAGCCGATCTCCGGGAAGAGCAGAGCCCCGCAGAGCACCGCCTGTCGGTACCAGTCGCCCTCCCCGGCGGTGTGGTAAGCAAGGGTCTTGTCCACGATGGCCTGGGCTTCCTGGTTCGTGTCGAAGAGGATGCGCCCGAGAACCACGTCTGCGTAAAGGTCCAGGGAATCCTCCCACTCGCCGTATACTCCGTTGCCGTTCAAGTCCCATGTCCCGTCGAGGTCGGCGTAGTAGAGGTCGCAGGGCGCTGTTTCAACCAGCCCTTCGCACTCCATGTACACATCCCTGGAGGGCACCACGTTCTCGTCTCCGGCCAGCAGGACATAGGCTGTTCCCCTGCTGAACGCGAAGTCAGTTATGCAGTTCCTCAGATCTTCCTGAACATCCGAACCGCCCCAGGAACCGGATATCGATTCAACGGTAACGGTTTCGACGGAATACCCGCTTTCGGCGAGGTGGTCGGAGAGCGGCTGCAGTTCGTTCAGGAACTCCTCGCCTGTTACAAGGAGATACTCGGTGTCGGAACGAACCGCCGGCCCTGGGGAGAAAGGTGTGGCTCCCCGGGCTTCTGACAGTGCGCGGATCCTTTCCTCCAGCACACTTATCTGGGCTGAAGAAAGCGCCGGCATTGCTCCCGGCGCCGGAAAGCAGCTCCATTCAAGTTCAACGGAAGAGGCGAGTTTAAGCGTTCCCGTATTCGGGTCGTAGTTCCAGGGGTTCACGCTAATCGTGACTATTGTTACCGAGCCCAGGATCACCCCGGAACGGGTGGAGACAATGGGTTTATCACCTGTGACAGGGATCTCCGCAGGGCGAACCTCCCCGATGGAAGGGCAGCCCACCGGCCGGAGATTCTCCGCAGCAGCCGCTGGTACGCCTTCTGAGAGGGCCTCCCCTTGGAAAACAAGGCTGGCGGAGGCTTCCGTTACCCTCTGTCTGCCGGGAAGGATCCGCACCACCTGAACCAGGGGAAGCAGGGGGTATCCAGGTTCTGAACTGAGTAAACCCTCCTCGGGCAGGTACTCCACATAGGCGTAGCCTTCTTCGGTGTTGATCCGTACTCCTGATGGGAACGGCTGAAAGGATATGGACTCCCCGTAAGAGATAAGCGCTAGCACAAGCAGGGAACCCATCGGTCCTCCATTCTTCTTCGATACAGGTGCGGCAACGTATCATCTTAGCCGGACACCGCCGCTTTTGTTCCTTGATATGGGCTGAATATATTCCACGAATGAAAGTTGCCGTACTCTGTTACATCAGACAGGGCGGACGGACCCTTATGATCCACAGGAACGCCAGGCCCGATGACATGCACTACGGGAAGTGGAACGCCCCGGGGGGAAAGATGGAACCCGGAGAGACCCCTGAGGAATGCGCCGTGAGAGAGGTTTTCGAGGAAACCGGGCTTACGGTGAACTCCCCCAGGATGCGGGGTGTCCTTACCTTCCCCGCCTTCGATGGCGAGGAGGACTGGTACGTTTTCGTCTTTACCGCCGAAGAGTTCCAGGGAGATCTCAAGAGAGCATGCCCCGAGGGGGAGATCCACTGGATCGATGACTCTAAGCTGCATGACCTTCCCCTCTGGGAGGGTGACAGGGTCTTCATGAAGTGGCTGGATCACAGCAGGTTCTTCAGCGGCAAGTTCATCTACTCCTCCGGGGGCTTCCAAGAGCACTCGGTTGTTTTTCACGGGGGTGACTGATGCCCCTTCTCCTTCTGCTTGCGGCTATACTGTCGCAGACCCAGGTCCGCCTGGGATATGAGGAGAACTATCCCCTTTCCTTCACAGACGGGAGCGGCGAACCCTCAGGGCTCTACATAGAGCTGTTCCAGGAGATAGCCGAAGAGGAAGGATGGGAAGCGGTCTTCGTGCCGGATGAGTGGCCAAGGCTCACCGAGATGCTGCAGGCAGGCGAAATAGACCTTATCGCCTGCATGACGAAAACAGCCGCAAGGGAGCAGGTGTACCTGTTCCCCAAGGAGTCGGTGGAAGCCGGCTGGTCCATTCTCCTGGTGAAGCGAGGCGGAGACATAAGGACGCTTCGGGACTTGAATGGTCGAACGGTGGCGCTGATCCGGGAAGACGTTCACAGCGAAACCCTGATGGAGCTTATCTCCCAGCTGGAACTCACTGTGGACACCCTCTGGAGCGGCAGCTACTCCGAAGGCATTGAGTCGGTAAGGCGGGGGGATGCAGTGGCGGTCCCGGTGCCGAAGATAATAATGCTTACACCGGACTTCCCCGGGGACCTCGCCCCCCAGGGAATAGTCTGGAGCCCCATGCCGGCATCCTTCGCCGGGAACAGGGAGGGCTCCGGAGAGTACATCTCCGCGATCAACCGGCATCTGGAAACCATGAAGGCCGACAGCTCCTCCGTTTACTACGCGCTTCTTGATAAATGGCTCAGTGAACCGACGAGAAGATCCGTTCCCAGGGTCTTCTACCTTGTGGCCGGGGCCCTGTTCTTCCTCTTCATGGCATTCATCCTGTTGATGAACAGACGCCTGGCAGGGGAGATCGCACGGAACAGGAAGGCCCTCACCAACAGCCGTTCCCTTGCGGAAATTGCCCTGGCGGCAGCGGAGGCGGAAACCCTGGACCAGCTCTACGAGACCGTGGGCAGCCTCCTCAGGGCCAACCTGGGCGCGGAGAACTTCTACATAGCGATTCACGATCGGGAGAAGGACATCTTCACATTTCCCTTCATCAGGGACGCCCACGATGAGGATCCTGTTCTGGAAGACCCTGTAACGTTCACATACCACGTTTTCCGAACAGGGACGCCCCTCATGCTGAACCGCGCACAGATAATGGACATGATCCGGGACCCCTCCATACCCGTGAAGGCACGGGAGGAGGAGATCCCCGAGCAGTACATAGCGGTCCCCATGAAGGCCGGGGACATAACCATAGGCGTCATTGCCTTCCAGAGCTATCACCGCGACGAGTTCTCCGAGAATGAACTGCTCTTCGTTACCGGGATCAGCGGGCACCTTGCCGGGGCATTCCAGAGGATGAAGGCAAGGGAGGACGCCGAACGGAGCCGGCAGAGACAGAAGATGCTGCTTGATTTCGATCCCACGGCGGTGTTCCTTCTGGACCCTTCCGGAACCATAGTGGATTGGAACAGGCGCGCCCTTGAGTTCACAGAGGTGAAGGGAGAAGGCCTGGCCGGCAGGAAGCTTGCCGATTTTCTCACGGACTCCGCCAGGATCGGGCTCGACCCTCTGGAGAAGCACCGGCCAGGGGAGCAGAGCCACTTCTCCGGAAGCCTGATGGGAGAAAGAGGGTCCCTCTACCAGGTGGAGGGAATGGTGAACAGCTACAGGGACCGATCGGAACTCTTCCACTTCGTTACCGTAATGGACGTTACCGAGAAAAGCCTTCTGGAGAAGGACGCCATGAGGAACGAGAGGCTGGAGGCGATAGGTCTTCTGGCAGGCGGAATAGCTCATGACTTCAACAACATACTCACCGGGGTCATGGGTTCTCTGAGCCTTCTGCGGTCCGCAGGAAGCCGGGAACAGAGGGAGGAACTGCTGGAAAGCGCCGAAAAGGCGGCGGTGAGGGCCAGGAGCCTCACCGGGCAGCTCCTTACATTCGCCAAGGGCGGCGCTCCCATAAGGAAGTCCGTGGAGACAGCCTCCCTCCTCAGGGATGTGTCCGAGTTCGTTCTCAGGGGCTCCTCAGTACTTCTCCAGATGGAGATGGACGATGACACATGGAACCTCAATGTTGATACCCAGCAGTTCAGTCAGGTGCTTCAGAACATCGTCACAAACGCAAGACAGGCTATGGATAACAGCGGGAAGTTAACGGTGAGGGCGTCGAACTGCGTGACTCCAAAGGGGGAACTGGTGCTGATCGAGTTCGAGGACTCAGGTCCGGGTATGGCCCCTGAGATAATCGAGAAAGTGTTCGATCCCTATTTCTCCACCAAGTCCGGGGGGCACGGTCTCGGACTGGCCACGAGCTTCTCCATCATCCAGAAACACGGAGGTACCATCAAGGCCGGGAACGGAGTCAACGGAGGAGCACTGTTCACCCTGTTGATACCGGCGTCCAGGGACTCCGGAGAACAGCTCTCATCTGCGTCCGACACCGAAGTCCCCCTCCACTCCGGGAGGATCCTCGTTCTCGACGACGACAGGATAGTACTGGAAACAGCCTGCACCATGCTCAGGAAACTGGGCTACTCCTGCGATACCGCGGAAGATGGCGCAGCCGCCGTACGGATGTACAGGGAGGCCTTTGAGCATGGAAAAGGCTACAAAGCGGTGATAATGGACCTCACCATTCCCGGCGGATTCGGAGGGGCCCAGGCGGTGCAGAAGGTACTGGAGACCGATCCGGAAGCTGTGGTGATAGTCTCCAGCGGCTATGCCGGGAACGATGTGATGGCCAATTACGAAAGCTACGGTTTCAGAGGGGTGCTTGCGAAACCCTACACCATGAGCGAGCTTTCAGACTCTCTTCTCAGGGCGATGGGGAACTGACCGATGGAACACAATGTACCCCCGGAGCGTATCAGCTTCATACCATGAATTGAGGAGGCAGCAATGGGGGAATGCGTAAAGAAAAGCGTGTTCACGGAAAGGGCACCTGCGCCTGTGGGACCCTACAGCCAGGCGGTGGTCAGCGGAGGGCTGGTGTTTGCCAGCGGGCAGCTTGGAATGCGGCCGGGAGAACGTCCCGAGGGGTCCGTCGAGGAGCAGGCCCGAATCGCTCTGGAGAACCTTGATTATGTTCTCCGTGCCGCCGGGTCGGGTATGGACTGCGTGCTCAAGGTTACGGTCTTCCTCAGGAGCATGAACGATTTTCAGGCGGTAAATAGTATATACGGCGAGTTTTTCAGGGAGCCCTATCCGGCAAGAGCGGCCTTCGAGGTCTCCCGCCTGCCCCTTGACGCCGCGGTGGAGATAGAGGCCGTGGCAAGACTGAAAGAGAGTTAGAGAATGCTTGGACAGGTATGGTCTACAGTGGCCGGCTCAGACGGCTTCACCAAGTTCATACTGCTTCTGATACTCGTTCTTTCCCTGGGTTCCTGGGGGGTGGCCATAGCCAAGCTCAGAGAACTCACCAGGATCATGAATGCCTCAAGGAAGTTCATGGACGCGCTGAGGACCACCGGCAGACCCCCCGGAGGAGACTTCGTGAAGCACTCCGGTGATATGGGTCCCCTGGCAAGGATGTACACCGAAGCCGGCCGATACCTCAGAAGGAGGCAGGACCAGGGCCGGACAGAGCCGCTGAACCGCGATGAGGTCGCAATACTCCACGGAGCCCTTGAGAGGGAGGCCAGCGAGGACCTGGCCCAGAGAAGCAGGAACATAGGCTTCCTGGCCACCGTTACCAGCGTGAGCCCGCTGCTGGGCCTCCTTGGAACCGTATGGGGTGTTCTGGTGAGTTTCATAGGCATGCGTGAAGCGGGTATAGCGGACATCAGCGCCGTGGGCTCAGGTGTGGCCGCCGCGCTTACCACCACCGTTGCCGGGCTCCTGGCCGCCATTCCAGCCAATGTGTTCCACAACTACGTTGTCGGCCGGGTTGACGACCTTGCCGGGGAGATGGACCGCTTCCTCTCCGAACTGGTCGATGTCTGCCGAAGGGGTTCGATAACATGATCAGAAGGCGGTACAGGCAGTTCTCGTCCATCAATGTGACCAACCTTGTGGACGTTACCTTCGTTCTGCTTGTGATCTTCATGCTCAGCGCGCCGGTTATACAGCGTAGCACCGATGTAACCCCCCCCTCCACCGACCAGGGGGAGATAGTGAGAAGGCTGGACCCGGGCACATCGCTGGTGGTGGAGATGGATGCCCTGGGGAACATCTCCGTGGCCGGGGAGCCAGTGCCCCCGGAGGATCTTGCCTCCCTTGCCGAGGTGGCCCTTTCATCGGGCAGAGCGGAAGCCTATCTCAGGGCCGACGGTCAGGTGCAGTACGCGAAGCTTGCGGCGGCTCTCACCGAACTGAGAAGGGGTGGTTACGCCGACGTGGGCCTCATACAGGAGGCGGCGGGTGGAGAGCTGTAACCCCTTCGCCAGGAGCGAACAGCAGCCCCCCGGGGTGCAGCGGCGCGATATGATCATCTCCGGCGCCATACATGGAGGCATCCTGCTCCTGCTTGTGCTGGCCGGTCTTTTCTTCAGGGGCGAGAACACAATTCCCATGGGAGGCGGCGAGTTCGTAACCGTGGAAATGATCGTTCTCGACCAGGGCGATACTCCTTCAGAAGCTGTTGAGGAGGCCGTGGAGGAAACGCCTGTGGAGGAAACTCCCGTGGAGGAGGTTATCGAAGAGCCTGTGGAGGAGATAGAAGAACCCGTGGAGGAAATAGAGGAACCTGTGGAGGAGGTAACCGAGCCCGTGGAGGAGGTGGAACAGCCTGTGGAGGAAGTCGAGGTGGCATCCTCGCAGGAGTTCATCAGCGTTGGTTCCCAGGGGGAAGCGGGCAGCGGCGCCCCCGGTCCGGCAAGCTACGAGGGAAGGGTGTTCAGCGCCATCAGGAGGAACTTCAGAACTTCGGTGAACCCGCCTCAGAGCTACAGGATCACCTATACGGTGAACCTCGACGGCAGCACCTCATACCAGGTTATAAGGAACAGCGGCGACAGCGGTTTCGACAGGGCCGTCACCCACGCCCTTAACTCAGCAAGCATTCCGCCTGTGCCCCCGGGGAGGACCCAGCCGGTACAGCTGAGCATCGAGTTCCTGGGTCCGGACACACAGTAAGCAGCAGACAGAGGTCGACCGACCTCTATTTCCCTCCGCTTCAACAGCTGACCGGTTCTTCCGAAGGTTTCACCTCGGGTTCCTCGGGAACCGGTTCGACCCCGTCAAGGAGCCTGGTGATGAGCTTTGAAAGCTCATCGTGCTCCGAGACGGTTATTCCCTGGATGCCGTCATCGAGGAGCAGTTCCAGCATTTCCGCCACAAAGGTTATCCGCCTGTCCCGGGGAACCCCCGGAAGTACCATGCCCACTCAACACGGCAGCATGGTGACCATGCGGTCGGCGCAGATGTTCTGCATTTCCTCAGGTATCTTCATGTTCCCTCCGGTACGTCGTAGGATATGGGGCCGTCGTGCCAGCCGGACTCCTCGAGCCACCAGTCGGGGTATCCCACTTCGTGGCCCATGTGCCCGGGGCTGTTGATGTATCCGTCATCGTACTTAACTATCAGGTCGTACCCGAAGTTCCACCATTCATCTACCACATTCCGGGCGTTGTCCGAGCACATCTCCGTCAGGTAGGCAGCACACGCCGGGGAACCCTGGTTTTCCATGACGGCAAGTGCCTCCCTGTCCCAGCATTCGATCTTCTCGATCTCGGCCACCTCCACCATCTCCTGCATCTGGCGAATGTCCTCGGAGATGTAGCAGTACTTGAACGCCGCCCAGTTGGCCACGAAGTTGAACGCCCACCAGGCGCTCTCCGTGGAGAACTCCGCCGTGTCGCAGATGCTGTAGATCGAGGCGATGGAATCCACACCGCAGTAGAAGGGAACGAAACAGGTTTCGGAGGGCTTGTCCGGGCCAAACCAGCAGATACCGCCGATCATGTCGGGGAGCCAGGACCTTCCCTGGTTCACGTACATGTACCCGCAGTAATCCACCGAAAGAGGTCTTTCCCAGGCCCCCTCCAGCTCCCTGGAGGGATCGCTGACGTCCCCGCTGGCGTCGTAGGGCCCGTAGAAGCGATAGGGGTATCCGAAGGGCCCGGCGGCAATGCCCTGTGTCATATCGAACGGGGTTCCCTCGTAGTGGTCCCTGTGCAGCGCCATGACATCCCTCAGCTCCAGCAGCCTGTCCGGTGCCACGCTGAAGGGGTAGTCCCTTGTAAGACCATCTTCAACCCATGGGCTCAGTTCAAGGGAGGGGGCAGCCCTGTCCAGCACCCTCCAGACCCTTCGCAGGCTGTAGTACGGGTGGTTGTATTCCCCCAGGCTCACCGTGCTCAGCCAGTCAAGCTCGCCTGAAGCTGGGTCGTACCAGCCCAGGGCTTCGCATTCCGCGAACAGGTTCGAGCTGTACAGGTAGTCCTGGTCGTCGACCTTCACTTCCCGTATGCGGAACTCGTTGGCCTCCACGAACAGGTGCCCGTCGGGCACCCTTCTGGCCACCCACAGACCCGATGTGCTGTCAGCCGTTCCGCAGCACATCTCCATTACCCAGGCCTCCTCGGGGTCTCCCACCAGCAGGGTCTCCCCGGTGCCGTAGTAGCCGTATGTCTCTATGAGCTCACCCATGAGCAGCACCGCTTCCCTGGCCGAGGTGCACCTCTCCAGGGCCACTCGGGACAGTTCGGAGGAGTAGAAGATCCTTCTGCCCGGTTCGGGATCCAGCTGCATCTTAGCACCGCAGGTGCATTCTCCGATCATCAGCTGATGTTCGTTCATTATGCCGTAGCTTCCGTCGAAGTAGGCGTAGGTGTGCTCCACCTGGGGTATCTCCCCCAGCGGGATGGAGGCGGGGTACCCCGGTGTGTCGTAGAAGCTTCCCCGCTCGTCGCAGACAAGCCTCGGGTAGGTGAAGCAGTTGTACTCGGGGAACTCCCCCAGTGCGCAGGCCGAAGCATAGACCGGCCTCATGGAGCCGGGTTCATGGTTCGCCGCCGGAACGAGTATCAGCCTCTCGTCCATCAGTTCGTTGTCGTCGGAATGGGTTACGAACATGGAGCCGTCCACCGTGGCGCCAGGGGTGACGATCATAGTTGTGCACGCAAACCCCAGCCCGGCAAGCAGCAGCGGCAGAGCCCAGTATCTCATGGTTTCCTCCATCCTTTTGCGTTATTCTTAACATCGTAATATTGGTTCTGCTCCATCCATCACAAAGGGGTTCACTTGACCGCCCACCAGATCATCGTATCCATCGTTCTCGCTGCTATGGTGGTCCTTCTCTATTCCAGGAAGCTCTCCCCCCCTGTGATCTTCATCGGGGCTGCCTCCGTCCTTGTCCTTTCAGGGATACTTTCTCCGGGAGAATCCCTGGCTGGTTTCGGCAACGAGGCCATTGCCGTGATGCTGATGCTACTGGTGATGAGCCAGGTGGTCTGGAAGACAGGTTTCGTTCAATGGATATTCCTGTCCGTGATAAGACCCTCCAGCCGATACAGGGGATTCCTCGGCCAGATGATGCCCTTCGTGGGGGCAAGTTCGGCGTTCATGAACAACACCCCCGTGGTCGCCATGATGATCCCCTTCGTGGACCAGTGGGGCCGGCAGCACCATGTGCAGGCATCGAAGCTCCTCATGCCCCTTTCATGGGCCGCCATGCTGGGAGGCATGGTTACCCTCATAGGCACTTCCACGAACATGATAGTGAACAGCCTTGTTATTCAGCAGGGGGGAGAATCCCTTTCGATACTTGATTTCACCCCGGTGGGCCTGATGGTGTTCACCGCGGGCATGGCCTATGTGCTCCTTGCGGGTTACAGAACCTTCCCCGCCAGGAAGAACCCCTACGACAGGCTCAGTGAAAGCCCCAGGGAATACATGACCGACCTCGTGGTGGACAGCGGTTCTCCCCTTGCGGGAAAAACAGTTGAAGAGGCCAGCCTGAGAAGCCTCAAGCACCTGTTCCTGATCGAGATCATAAGGGGGGATAGGGTCATCGCCCCTGTAACCCCCAAGGAGAGACTCAGGGAGGGGGACAGGCTCTTCCTGGCAGGGAGGACCGACGCCGTGGCGGAAATGGTGGAGAACCGCGAAGGCCTCTCCCTGGGAGGAAGCGTCACCCTGCCAAGCGCAGAGGAAGTGCATGTGGTGGAGGCGGTGGTTTCCCAGGGTTCGACCCTCTCTGGAGTTACGGTAAGGGACAGCAACTTCAGAGGCAGGTACGACGCTGCCATCCTGGGAGTTCACCGTCACGGCAGGAAACTGGCAGGCAAGATCGGTGACATCGTCCTGGAGTCCGGCGACCTTCTCCTGCTGGTCACCGGAAGCGATTTCTCCAACACCGCCGCAGCCAGCGGAATGACCGACTTCTATGTGGTTTCCCGGATCAGGCAGATACACAACATCGAACTGGGTAAGTCGGTGTTCATAGTGGGAAGCATCTTTGCCTGCATTGCCCTGAGCATAGCCGGGGTGGTTCCCCTGTTCGAGTCCCTGCTGGGAGTAACGGCTCTGTTCATGGCCCTGAAGATCACTTCCCCCGGGGAGCTGAAGTCCATGATCAACCTCAATGTGCTTGCGGTGGCCGCCTTCGCCCTGGCCATCGGAGAGGCGGTGCGGAACACTGGCCTGGGAGGCCTTCTGGCCACCACCGCGGTTAGCGCGTTCGAACCGCTGGGCCCCATTGGCATCCTTGCCGCGGTATACCTTTCCACCAGCATCCTTGCGGAGTTCGTAACCACCGCCGCCGCGGCGACAATAGTCTTTCCCTTCGCCGCAGCCTCAGCCCAGCTCCTGGGAACCGACCCCACCCCGTTCTATCTGGCTGTGGCCTACGGCGCTTCCACTAGCTTCATCACCCCGGTGGGCTACCAGACCAACCTGATGATCTTCGGCCCCGGTGGCTACGAAGCAACTGATTACCTGAAGGCTGGCCTGCCCATCAAACTGATCTGTGCGGCAACCGCCATCACCGGCCTCAGCCTGGTTTTCCACATAGGATAACAAGGTTCGAATTCGCTACGGGGTGCCATAGTAGAAGGTTCCGAACGCGTCCACTACGGGGTACCCTAAGAGAATTCTCGAACCTTTCTGCACTTTACACTTAAGCGCGGTCATATCTCCTCATCACTAACCTTGACAGAATTGTAAAGTATACTTGACACAATGTCGTCAATAGTTTATCCTTCCCTTGAAGGAGGAACCATGAAACTCAAGAACAGAATTCGAGTTCTGAGAGCAGAGAAGGAAATCTCTCAGAAAGAACTTGCTGAGGTGATTGGAGTAAGCCGTCAGACAGTGAACTCCATTGAAAAAGGCAAGTTCAATCCTTCTGTAATAACCGCTCTAAAATTGGCTGAATACTTTGCTGTCAATGTCGAAACTGTATTTCAGATACTGGAGGATGACTCAAATGAGTAGGATAAGTGGTAACTACACAGCTTGGTCAGTAGCACATATCATTGCCGGTATTGCTATTGGAGCATTCGGTTTTTTCACAGACATTGCTTACTGGTACTATATGCTTTTTGTCTTCGTTGTTCTGATAACACTGCAGAAGCTTGTTAAGAAGGATCGTAGTCCTGACGAAAGAGAATCTCAGATACTTCTTAAAGTACACGCAAATGCAGGAACCTGGACACTTGTTTTTCTTCCGGCTTTCCATGCAAGACTTGGAGAGGACTTCTTCAGTGCCATATGGGGAGTCTTTCTTTTCCTGAGAGGATGCTTCGGACTCTACTTCTTTCTTAGGGACTAGAGAAAGTTCTAAGAGAGTTCACTGCGGGGTACCATATGTTGATACCAAGTGGATTGGGCACGATTACCTGAGTTCCAGGTTATCACCCTCAAGTCGAGCTTTAG
>DAINQE010000010.1:0-4364 GCA_036743055.1 Candidatus Sabulitectum sp.
TGCGCCCTGTTCAGGAACTCGGTGAGGAGTTCCACTGCGGTCTCAACATCGTGCCGGTGGATGATGGCCACCGGGCTGTGCCCGTTCCTGGTGGGAATGGAGAGGCATGTGGCGTGGGTGTCGCCGCCGAACTTCTGCATGGCGCTGGTGTCGGTGCCGCCCCGGACCAGGATCTCCATCTGGTGGTCGATCTCCTTCTCCTCGGCGATGTTCCTTATGAAGTCCACCAGGCTCGTTGAGCAGATCACACTTGCGTCCTGCTGCTTCACCGCAACGCCCTTGCCCAGCTCGGCTATCTTGTGTGTAGCCGGGAATCCAGGGGTGTCCCCCGCCCCGGTGATGTCGGCGGCTATTCCTATGTGGGGCTGAATGGAGAGGGCTGCCACGGTGGCGCCCCTGATGCCCACTTCCTCCTGGGAGGTGCCCACGCAGTAGACGTCGATGCTGGGGTTATCGTACTTCTTGAAGGCCTCGGCGATGATGTAGGCGCCCACGCGGTCGTCGAAGGCCTTGGCAACGAAGCAGTCGCCCAGTTCCTGGAACCTGGTGTCCATGGTGACCCAGTCTCCCCTCTCCACCTTTTCCTTCACCTGGTCGCCGGGCATTCCGAAGTCTATGAAAAGCTTCTCCATCTCCGGGGCCTTGGCGGCTGCCTCCGGTGTGAGGGCGGGGTGGGTGGAGACAACGCCTGTGAGTACCTCGCCCTTCCTGGTGTGGACCTTTACGGTGTGGCCTGCGATGGAGCCGGGCATCCAGCCGCCCACCGGGGCGATGGAAGCGAAACCCTTGTCGTCCACGTTGTAGATCAGGAAGCCAATCTCGTCGATGTGGCCGGCGAGCATCACCCTGGGTCTGTTCTCACCCTGAGTGCCCTTCTTCAGGGCTATGATGTTCTTCATGGCATCGGTTCTTATCTCGTCGGCGTGATCCTTCAGCTCCTCCCGTAGGAGTTCAACCACGGCGTCTTCCCTGCCGGAGATGCCGTCCGTTTCGCATAGTCTTTTCAGGAGTTCCATATTCCTCTTTCCTGGTCTCAGGGTGTCCTAATCTGGA
Organism: Candidatus Sabulitectum sp.; assembly: GCA_036743055.1. GTDB lineage: Bacteria > Fermentibacterota > Fermentibacteria > Fermentibacterales > JCC-6 > Sabulitectum. The sequence continues at coordinate 1,054 of DAINQE010000010.1, forward strand.
AGCCGGCGCCGTCCATGTATTCCGTGCCGGCCCTTCCCGCGAAGGGAATGTCCGTGAGCAGGGCTTGTGCTGCCTGCTCCGGGGTCTCGCCGTTCTCGAGGATGCGGTTCAGGTAATAGAACTCGATTATGGCGCTGCCGCCCCAGTCAACGGATGTGGTGTAGCCGGAAACGGCAAAGCCGTCGGGCCAGGTGCTCCTTGCCCTTATTATTGCCTCGTCGGTGCCGCCGGCCATTATCAGACAGCAGCTGAAGTGAACCAGCTTCAGGCCGGGGATCATGGAGACCGCCCGGGCCATGGCGTTGGGGGATACCGTGCCCCCGTTGAGGGATATCCCTTCCTCGGTGCCGTGGCTGGCTATGATCAGATACACGTCGCCGGGGAGCATGGCGGCGCTGGCGCATGCGTCCTGCAGGTCGTCCTCGTCGTGGATGAAACGGTGCCTTATTCCAATGTCAGGCAGCCTGATCAGCCACTGTTCCAGCATCTCGCCGAAGGAATACTCGTTTTCGGTCATGGACTCCTGCCAGTTCTCCTCAAGGATAACCAGCCATTTGCCCGGTTCCCCGGTGGCCCTGTGGCCCTCCCAGGAGCTCCATCGCCTGTCGCCGTCGGCCCGCCACTCACCTCTGAAGGAAGCGCCGTCGCCCATGAGCTGGAACCAGCCTTCGCCGGTGGCGTTGCCCTCGTCGTAGGTGAAGATCAGCCTGTCGTCGGTGCCCACGGTGCCCTCTATGGTGGACATTCCGCCGTAGCTGTACCAGCCCGATACCTCCCTGCCGTTCTGTTCCAGGTACATGTCGCCGTATGTGGTCTGCCACAGACCCGAGAAGTCGGGAACGGTAAGGGTGAGTATCAGCAGTATCATTCCAGCACCGCCTTTATCCTTCTTACGCCCCTGGAGGAGCTTTTTTCGGAAACTATCCTGAACCTGCCCAGGTCGGAGGTCTTCTCCACATGGGGGCCGCCGCAGATCTCCCTGGAGTAGCCCTCGATGGTGTATACCTTCACCACGTCCTCGTACCTGTCCTTGAAGAATCCCAGGGCGCCCTGTTCCTCGGCTTCATCAGGGGTCATCTCGCACACATGCACCTGTATTCCGCTGTTGATGGCCTCGTTGACAAGGTTCTCCACTTCGGAGATCTCTTCATCGGTCATTTTGTCATGATGCTGGAAGTCGAACCTGAGCCTCTTCGCGGTAATGTTGCTGCCCTTCTGCTGAACATGTTCGCCCAGCACCTTCCTCAGCGCGGCGTGGAGCAGGTGGGTGGCGGTATGGAGCTTCGTCACCATTTCGCTGTTGTCCGCAAGGCCCCCCTTGAACTTCTGGTCGGCCCCCTGTTTGGAGAGTTCCCTGTGCTTCTGGAATGCCGCTTCGTAGCCCTCCATGTCCACGGTCATGCCGTTCTCCTCGGCCAGGTCCACGGTGAGTTCCACCGGGAAGCCGTAGGTGTCATAGAGCTTGAAGGCAACCCTTCCGGCTATTTCCTTCCTGGGGTTCTTCAGAAGATTGGGAAGCATCTTCTCGAACTGCTTCATTCCCGACTCCAGGGTCTGGCCGAAAAGGTCTTCTTCCCTGGTCAGTTCTTCCAGAACGACGGCCCTGTTCCTCTGGAGCTCGGGATAGTCCCGGCCTTCGTTTGTTATCACGATGTCCGCAAGCTCGTTGAGAACGCCCTTGCTGAGGTTCATTTTCAGGCAGTGGCGAATGGCCAGCCTTATGAGCCTTCTCACCACGTATCCCTGGTCGAGGTTCGAGGGCACCACCCCCAGGTCGTCGCCCAGTATGTGGGTGGCTGCCCTTATGTGATCTGCCACCACCCTCTCGCTCCTTGTGTTGGCGGCGGGTCCGGCCAGTTCCCTTATCTTTTCGATGAGGCTTTTCAGGACGCCGATGTCGTACACCGTAGCCTTCCCCTGGATCATGGCCACGGTTCGCTCCACGCCCATGCCGGTGTCCACATTCTTCTGGCTGAGGGGTTCGTAGGTCCCTTCGGGGGTCTTCCTGTACTCCATGAAAACGTCGTTCCACACCTCGAAGTACTTCCCGCAGGAGCACCCCGGCCTGCAGTCTTCACCGCAGGGCTCCCGGCCGGTGTCGTAGAACATCTCGGTATCAGGGCCGCAGGGGCCGGTGGCTCCCGTGGGACCCCACCAGTTGTCCTTCATTCCGAAACGGTGTATCCGTTCTTCGGGAACGCCCATTTCCATCCAGATGGCCGCGGCCTCGTCGTCCGCCGGAATGCCGTTCTCCCCGGCGAAAACAGTAACGCTGAGCCTGTGGGGGTCGAAACCGAGCCACTCACTTCCGGTGAGGAACTCCCAGCTCCACGCAATGGCCTCCCTCTTGAAGTAGTCTCCCAGGGACCAGTTCCCCAGCATCCTGAAGAAGGTGAGATGGGTGTCGTCGCCCACTTCCTCGATGTCACCTGTGCGAATGCACTTCTGAACGTCTACAAGCCTTTTCCCCGCTGGATGCTTCTCACCCAGGAGGAAGGGGACCAGGGGCTGCATTCCCGCCGGGGTGAAGAGTATGGTGGAATCGTTCTCAGGTATGATGGAGGCTCCGGGTATCCTCTTGTGGCCCTTGCCCTCGAAAAATCTGATGTACAGCTCTACTAGTTCTCTTTCGGTCATTGGAGATCCTTCTGATATATTCTGTACCGCTTGTATGGATCGGCCTTCATCTGTTTCTCCAGGATGGCCCTCATCTCGCGGTTGTTCTCGAGTATCCAGGACAGTTCGCCCCGCCCCATTCCCATTTTCCTGCTGTTGTTCACGATGTTCTCTATCACCAGGGCTTCGAGGCCCCTGTTGCGGTACTTCTTCTTCACGCCCATGAGAAGCACCCGCACCCTGTTGATGTTCACCTTGAAAGGGGGCACCTTCAGTGCGAGAATGGTGGGAAGCGCCCTGCCCCTGCCCTTCTTGAAGGCTATGTTCGCGTCGGGAAGGGCAACGCCGAAAGCCACCAGCTCGCCGTCGAGTTCAACGAGAGGGGTGAGTTCCGGGGTGATGAGCATCTTCAGCTCGTCCACCATTGCCTGGAACTCTTTCCCCGACATGGGTACGAAGCCCCAGTTCTCCCCCCAGCACTCGTTGTACACGTCCATCACCCGGCGCATCTCGTTCTCCAGGTCCTTCAGGTTGATGCCCCTCACTGTCCAGTTGCCGCGCTCCCTTACCATTCCGGCGATCCTGAAGAGCTTGCTCAGGTCGTTCTCGTCGCCGTCGGCCCAGTAGGCCAGGAGGTCCATTTCCTTGTGATAGCCGGCTTTCTCGACGAGTTCGCCCAGCCAGGGCGGGTTATG
>DAINQE010000010.1:4464-6695 GCA_036743055.1 Candidatus Sabulitectum sp.
TTTCCTTGTGATAGCCGGCTTTCTCGACGAGTTCGCCCAGCCAGGGCGGGTTATGGAGCATCATCAGCCTGGGGTCGGTATCGAAGCCCTCCACAAGAAGGCCGCATTCCTCGTTGGTGGAGAGGTTGAACGGGCCCCGTATCCTGTCCATACCGCGGGCCTTCACGAACTCCTCGGCGGTGCTGAGGAGCTTCCCCGCTATCTCGGGGCTTTGCTCGCACTCCAGGAAACCGAAGAAGCCGGTCTTCTCGTTGTGGTACTCGTTGTGGGTGCGGTTCACCGCGGCGCTTATCCTGCCCACGGCCCTGCCGTTTTCGTTCCTGGCCAGGTAGAACTCCACGTCGGCGTGCTCGTGGAATGGGTGCTTAGGGCTCATTATGGCCCTTACGTTCATCAGCAGCGGGGGAACCCAGTGGGGGTCGCCCTCATTGATACGGAAGGGCAGCATGAGGAACTCCCTCTTCTGCCCACGGGTTTCAACCTTTTCGATGGTCACGGGCATCTCAGCCCCCGATCAGGCCGTGGCGGAGGCCCACTTCCTGGAACACTTCCAGCGCTCTGTCAATCATGTCGTCGGTGTGGCTGGCCATGTAGCTGGTTCGGAGCATGGCCTCGCCGGGATCCACCGCCGGGGAGACTACGGGGTTGGTGAAAACGCCGTTGTCGAAAAGGTCCTTCCAGAACCTGAAGCAGTCAAGGTCGTCGCCCACTATGATGGGCACGATGGGGGCTTCGCTCCTGCCTACGTTGTAGCCCATGGAGGCAAGCCCTGCGCGGCATCTCTCGGCGGCCCTGTGCACCTTGCCGATGAGTTCGGGCTGCTCCTCCAGTATGTCCAGCGCCGCCAGCACGGTGGCCACCGCCGCCGGGGGAAGGCTTGCGCTGAAGATGTTGGTCCTTGCATTGTGCTGAAGGTAGCTGATAACACCCTTGGGGCCTGCGGCGAAACCGCCTATGCAGGCGAATGACTTGCTGAAGGTACCCACCATGAGGTCCACCCTTTCGTGGCACCCCAGGTGTTCCGCGGTTCCCTTGCCGGTCTTGCCCATGGCGCCCACTCCGTGGGCGTCGTCCACCAGGAGGCGCACCTTGAACTCCTCCGCCAGGTCGGCAAGACCGCAGATGTCCGCCAGGTCGCCCTCCATGCTGAACACGCCGTCGGTGATTATCATGCCCGGCTGACCGGCGTTCTTCTCGAGTATGTGCCTGAGCTGCCCCAGATCGTTGTGGCGGTACTTCACCACCCTGGCGTAGCCCATCCTCGCTCCATCGATGATGGAGGCGTGGTTCTTTCTGTCGAGGTAGATGGTGTCTTCCCTGCCGGCAAGCGTACCGATGGTGCCAAGATTGGCCTGGAAGCCGGTGCTGTAGGTAAGGCAGGCCTCCTTGTTCAGGAAACTGGCCAGCCTCTCCTCCAGTTCTATGTGCAGGTCCAGCGTACCGTTCAGGAAGCGGCTCCCGGTGCATCCGGTGCCGTACTTCAGCACGGCCTCCCTGGCCTTCTCCATAACGTAGGGGTTATCGGTAAGGCCCAGGTAGTTGTTGGAGCCCAGCATGATAAGGCCGTGGCCGCCTATCTCCATCTCGGCGCCAACATGACCCTGGAGGGGAACGAAATAAGGATAGAGACCCATGGCCTTCACCTTGTCGGCCCTGTCGTAATCAAAACACTTCTGAAATATGTCCATTGGAACCCCGCCGTGTATGTGTAGAAAAAATGAGAATTGACCTATGAATCTAATATCACCGCTTCCGAAAACAAAGCTGATGCAGCATATTCCAACCTTCGAAGGGAAGGGTCATGAAGGTATTTCTCACAGGTGTATCCGGGTTCGTGGGCAGGAATCTTGCCAGGGCCCTCCTTGATTCGGGACACTCGGTCATCGCAGCCGTTCGCCCCACCTCTGACAGGTCTCGGATTCCCGTTGGCTGTGATGTAAGGGTGGCGGACATAGAGCACTGGCGGAGCGTGGCCGAGCATCTTGAGGATGTTGACGCCATCCAGCACGTGGCCGGAGCCGTGAAGGCCAGGACCCAGGAGGATTTCGACAGGATCAACGCCGGCTCAACTTCCGCCATTGTTAAAGCAGCTTTGGAGGTCTGCCCCGGCGCACTTTTCGTCCTTACTTCCAGCCAGGCGGCATGCGGGCCATGCGGAACCGGGCCTGTAACCGCTTACGGCAGGAGCAAGGTGCTTGCGGAGCATGCCGTTACGGGAATGAACAGGTATG
>DAINQE010000010.1:6795-8615 GCA_036743055.1 Candidatus Sabulitectum sp.
TACGGCAGGAGCAAGGTGCTTGCGGAGCATGCCGTTACGGGAATGAACAGGTATGCGGTGGTGCGCCCTCCGGCGGTATTCGGCCCCGGCGATCCAGCCACCGAGAACCTGTTCAAGTGGGCTTCCAGGGGCTTCACCGTATCCACCGGCGGAGAACCCGGGGGATTCCCGTTGATCGGTGTTACCGACCTTGCCCTCTTCATGACACTTGTGATGACCTCCCCCGGGGCGTTGGGGAAGACGCTTCAGCCCTCCTGGCCTGAGCTGATCACATGGAAGAGGTTCCATGCCGCACTGGAGGAGGCATTCAATCGGCGGATCATCCGTCTTCGTGTGCCGTCGTTCATGGTCCATACCGCAGGGATATTCTCAGAGGTTCTCTCCACGTTCACCGGCGCCTGCCCGATGGTTACCAGGGACAAGGCCAGGGAGCTCACCGCCCCGTCGTGGGTGCTTCTTCAGCACGAGGTGGAGGAACTCACCGGCTGGAAGCCCCGGCAGAGCCCGGAGGACATACTCAAGCAGATAGCCGGTTCTTTTTGTGCTGGAGCCTGTCCCTGACCCAGCGGAAAAGGCTTCTCCAGTCCTGAATGCAAAGGGTTAGAAAAGCCCCCACGGCTCCTGCGGAAGCCAGCCCGGCGGGACAGCCCGGCTGGCCGCAGAACGGGCACACCGAGAAGGCCGAGTACAGACTGGTGAGACCCAGCCACCAGCCGATGAACCTGAACAGCCTGCCGAAGGGGGAAAGCTTTCTTCCATGGGGTTCCGTGTGGTCTTCGTGCATGCTACTGGAAATGATAAAGGAGTATGACCTTTCCCTTGTAGGCCTGCTTCGGTTCGTCCTTTATCTCCAGGGCAACGCCGAACCCGACCCTGGTTATTCCCCTGAGGTCCCTTATCTCCTCCACGGTGAGTATCAGCCTCACTTCGCTGTTCACCTTCACCGGGGCGCCGAACCTGAGGTTCTCAACGGCATAGTTCACCGTCATCTTCGAGTTCCTCACCTCGATGATCTCGTCCAGCAGGGATGGAAGCAGGGATACTGTGAGGAAGCCGTGGGCTATGGTGGATCCGAACTCGGTCTTCCCCGCCCTCTCCGGATCGGTGTGTATCCACTGGTGGTCGCCTGTGGCATCGGCGAAGGCGTCGATCATCCCCTGGGGAATGAGCCTCCAGTTCGAGCGGCCCACTTCCCTGCCCAGGTACGCCGCAAGGTCGTCGTGGCAGGATATTACCTTTGTCTCTTCCATTATTCCGTTCCCTCCCGTTGTGCTTTCATGTTCCGGTAAGATACTCCATCCAGTCTGAGAAGGAGCTTCGCCGCCGGGCGGTATCTGAGTGCCAGTTCCTTCAGGATGCCCCGGTTCCTGCCCAGGGGGCATACCGCCATGCAGACACCGCAGTCTGTGCCCACTGCGTTCCAGTAGGCGAAGCAGCGGTCTCCGTCGACCTTTCCCGGCTCCTCTGCGCTAATGGAGCGGCTGGGGCAGTTCGCCACGCACTTCCTGCAGAGCCTGCAGAACCTGAGGAAGTCCGGTTCCGGTCTCTCCGGCGGCGGCATGGGCAGGTCGGTGGTTACAACGGAGAACCTTATCCTGGGGCCGTACTTCTCCGTTAGAAGAAGCCCGCTCCAGCCGTAGCTTCCCAGGCCCGTCTCCCTTGCCGCTTCGGCGGCGATCACCCTGTAGTTGCCGTCGATGTGAGCCCTTGCGGAATAGCCCATAAGCCGCAGGAACTCCGCGGCCTGAACCGCCAGGAAGGCGCACTGGGCATATCTGGCAGCCGCTTCCACCACCTCGGGGCTTCCAGGGGCGCTGGAA
>DAINQE010000010.1:8715-37187 GCA_036743055.1 Candidatus Sabulitectum sp.
AGCTGGAGGTACAGAACCTGGCAAGAATCTGCAATGAGGCGGTGCTCCTGTCGGTTCTCTGCCAGGGTCCCATGCATGGCTACCAGATAGCGCTGAAAGGGGCGGAGCTTCCCGGGGGCTACTTCAGCTTCAAGTACGGAACCCTCTACCCGATCCTTCATTCCCTTGAGAAAAGGGGAATGATCCAGGGTTTGTGGCATGGCAAGAAGAAGGCGTACACGATAACCAGCGAGGGCAGGAAGCACAGAGATGCCCTGCTGGTCTCCTGGAGGGATTTTTCCCTTGTATTCAACTCCATTGCAGAGGGGGTGTGTGATGCAGGAAACGCGTAAACAGCTCCTGTCAGCCTACAAAAAGCTCTCTCTGGGACCTGGAAAGCGGAGTACGGTTGCGCTGGAGCTTGCCTCGGATGTGGTTCAGATGCAGAAGGAGCTGGTTAGTCGAGGTATAACCCCCAGGGAGGCTGAGCGAATAAGCCTGGAGACCCTGGTGCCGGATGAAGCCTCCACCGGAGAGATGGAGAAACTCCATGGAGGGTTACTCACCTCCCTCTCCCGAAGCAAGGCTGTTTCCCTTCTGGTTCTGCTGGCGCTGGCAGCGACTCTTTCGATCATACGAACAGCACCGGAAAGCATTGCCTCCGATGCGGGAGTTCTGTTCTGGATCACCGGAGGGGTGGTGCTGATGAACACCATCCTGTTCCTCTTCACCGCATGGAGGGTCTTTGTAAGAAGAAGCCTTTCATCCCGCACCATGTGCGGAGCTGGAAGTCCCTCGGCAGGGCTCCTCTTCACCCTTCCTTTCCTTGTGTCGGCCGTACAGCTCCTGAATACCGATCCGCTGGAATCGGTGTTCTGGCTCCATGGCACCGCAGCACTTCTCTGTACCGGATTTACCGGGGGCATTCTGATCCTGCTGATGCACGGTGCGATAGAGCTGGGAAGATCAGAACTGCTATGTGTGGAACAAAACTTCATCAACACCCTTGATGAACTGCTGGAGGATCTGAGATGATACGTTTCTTTCTGTCATGCGGCCCGTTCGGATACATACTCGCCGCACTCACCGTTCTTTTCTTTGCTTCACTCCCCGGAGCATGGAGACATGCATACAGAAAACAGGTTCCATTCCTTCTGGGAACAGCCGCCGCAGCCACGGGTTTTCTCGGGCAGACAACAGCTATCTATCACTCCCTGACCCAGGTGATCCCCGCCGAGGAGCTCAACCCTGAGATGATCTCTGCAGGGCTCAGGGAGTCCTTCAACTCCACATGGTGGGGTTCAGGGCTTCTTCTTCTGGGTACGGTTGTCTGGCTTTTCATCACAGTTGTTCAGAAAAGCAGGGAAGCAAAATGATGGGCAAAGCATTGCTTTCACTGCCGATTCTCCTTGTTTCCATCGCTGGCTGCTCATCGGCTGAACCCCCAGGTGTATCCCATGAAACCCTCTGCTCCACCCTCTGGATAGGAGAAGCAGGAGGGGATTCCTTCGTTCTCCGGTTCAACCCTCCGGGATCCGATCGTCCAGGTGTGATTCACTGCCTCAACGGAGGAAAGATGTACAGCGAGGTGCCCATGGGCTCTGTCTCCTTTGAACCCCCTGCACTGGAGGTGAACATGCCCACAGGCATCACATACACCGGAACCGTGTCGCCGGAAGGTATCAGGGGTGAAATAGGAGACATGCCCATGGACCTTCTTCCTGTTGAGGAAGAACAGGTTCCAGGTTTAGCTGCATATCCCCTTCCCTACGAATACTCCGCACCGGAGGACATGAATGACGGGCTTGGTAGCGGAACTCTTTCAGTGGATGCGTCGGAGCGTATAGTTGACAGGATCGCCTCCGGGGAAGCGGGACTGATACACTCGCTGCTGATCTGGACCGATGGGGTCCTGGTCTTTGAGGAATACTTTCACGGTTACAACGGAGATGATCTGCACCGCCTGATGTCGGTAACCAAGAGCGTAGCATCCATTCTAACCGGCATAGCCATCGATGAGGGGTTCATTTCCGGAGTGAATCATCCCCTGTCAGCTTTCGTTCAGGAGCTTGCCGGCGGTATCACCCTGGAACACCTTCTCACAATGTCCATGGGGCTGAACTGGACAGACAGTGAAGCGGAAGAGCTGCACCTCACAGGAGAAGAGCTTGTTCATGAACTCTCAGGCCGTGAACAGGCGGTGGAACCAGGGACCTGTTTCAGGTATGTGAACACCGATGTGAACATACTCTCATTGATACTTCAGAGGGCAACGGGGCTCTATCCGGACCGGTTTGCGGAAGAGTACCTCTTCAATCCTCTGGGTGTTACCCGCTACGAATGGTCATACGGTGAATCCGGAGGTCACCGGCTCATGGACGGTTCCCTTCATCTCCGCCCAAGGGATATGATGAAACTCGGTGTGCTGATGGTACAGGAAGGTGAATGGAACAACTCTCAGGTTGTCTCTGAAGAATGGGTAACATCTTCGGTGACACCGTCACTCCCTGTGGACAACATTTTCCAGTACGGCTACCTCTGGTGGATCACCGAATGGGAGGGTGGCAGGGTCTGGCTTGCAAGCGGCTGGGGAAGTCAGTTCATCGCCGTACTTCCCGATGCAGGAATGGTAGTGGTTACCACAGGCGGAAACGACGACAACGGGAAGAACTGGAATGTGCTCAGGGTGGTTCTGGAAGAACTTGCAGCTCTTTAGTGCTCTTCTCTGCTTCATCATATATTCTTATGGAATAAACCACTACTGCAGAAAGGTACCATCATGAATGCAATTCGTCTGTCAGGTGTTCTGCTGGCTGTATTCAGCGGTTTCGCCATGGGCGGAACGGTTTACACATCCGATTCTTCGGCTTCTTCGGCGGAACTGGTGAGTTCGTCCGGCAATTCCGTAACCGTCCGTTTCATACTGCCGGAACTTTCAGGCACTGAGGCAATGACAGACGAGTTCGGACGGGGAACGGTCTTCAGGATACCGGGAGAGGGTATCGGGGGCCGTGCCGGATATCCCGACCTGCCAGTGGTGAGAAGGATGGTGAGGGTGCCGGATACCGGATCGATCGAACTGAGCCTTGGGGAAATACGGTCAGCGCCGCTTGGAAACTATCGCATACCTCCCTTTCAGCCCCTTCCGATAAGGGGTCAGCATGACACCAGGTTCGCAATGGACACTGAGACATACTGCGGCGGCATTTATCCCCCATCGCCCGTGGTGATCGAATCAGTGGAGATACTCAGGGACATGCGGGTGGCATGGGTCTCGTTTTATCCGGTAAGGTGGGATCCCGGGACAGGCGAAGCCATTCTCACCACGGAAGCGGAGATCACGCTGACCGTAAACCCTGAACCAGGTGAGAATGAGCTGTTCAAGGTATCATCAGGCATAACAGGAAGCTTCCTTCCTCTATATGACAGCGTTCTGGGATTCGAGCACCCCGGGAACACGGTGAACGGAAGCTATGTTTTCATCTCCTCACAGGAGGGGCTGGATCAGGTGCAGCCTCTGATAGACTGGAAGCACAGGAAAGGCTACGAGGTGGAAACGGTGACCCTTGCTGAAACCGGCTCCACACCTGAAGAGATCGACATCTGGATAGAGAACGCCTTCAGCACCTGGCCGAATCCCCCGGAGTACATCCTGCTGGTGGGAGACGCTTCGGTGGTCCCGTCACCTGATTACAACGGTCACGCCGCGGACAACATCTACGGAGTGGTGGGTTCCGGCTGCGTTCCCTCCATTCATGTGGGAAGGCTCTCCGGGTCCGATACCGACGACCTCCGCTACGAGGCCTGGAAGATAGTGATGCATGAAACGGAACCATACGAACCTGCCGTGAGCTGGTTCCAGAAGGGGATAAGCGTCGGTCACACGGAGTTCACGGCAAACTCATGGGACTATGTGGAGTACATGATGGCAGCGGGAATGACGGCCACCTGGTTCTGCGACAACGGCGGCATACCACCAACGGTTGCAGGGCTGTCCGACAGCCTGAACAGCGGCTGCTCCCTCTTCGGCCTGTGCGGCCACGGGAACATGACCTCGATCTCCCCCACGGGTTTTGACATCGACGACATTTCAGCACTTTCCAACGGCAGAAGGCTCGGCTGGTGGGTACTGGTGGCATGCCAGACAGGGATGTTCGACCAGGGCTACTGCTTCAGCGAAGCGCTGATGGGTGAAGGAGACACTCTTGACGTCAAGGGTGCGATAGGAGTGATGAGCCCCACCACCAACAGCCCCTACGGCGCCGCTGATTCCCTGGCCAAGTGGATATTCAAGGGATACCTGCAGGAAGACATAAGGCACATGGGAGCGGTTACGGACTGGTCGAAGGCGGAGGTATTCGCCTACTACGGCTCCTCTGCCATAGACAACAACCATATGCATATGGTCTTCGGTTGCCCGGAGATGGACATGTACACAGACACTGCTCCTCTACCAATGATAAGCTGTGACCACCCCGTACCAGTCACCCCGGGAACCCACACATTCACCGTGTCGTCACAGGGTTCTCCGGTGGAAGGGGTACTTGTCGCCGTGAAGGTATACGATCCGGCGGGCAGCTGCTGGATGGAATCAGGCTACTCGGACGCTTCCGGCAGTGTACAGTTCACCGTTCCATCCTTCTCCCCTGGAAGCAGCGTGTACGTAACAGCCACCGGGTTCAATCTCTATCCCTACCTTTACGACACTGAGACATCCCTGGAAGGGCACAACTGGACCACGGTAAACTCGGTGGGCCTTTACGCGGGGCCGTCCCCATGCAGGTCCGCCCTCTCCATCGATCTCTCTCTTCCCAGGGAAGGTCATGTCATGCTTACCGTGTTCGATCTGTGCGGCCGCGCGGTTGCTGTGCCCTTTGAGGGTTTGCTCCAGCCAGGGAGTCATTCGATCGCGTGGAACCTTCGGGACCGTACAGGCTCTCCGATACCCCCTGGACTCTACTTCTGCAGGCTGGAAAGCGAGTGGAGTACCAGGCGCAGATCCTTCGTTGTGGTGAGATAGGTCTTCAGCGGCGTGAAAGTATGCTCCCAAGGAGCTGATGCCTGCAGTTGAAGAGTTTCCTGTAGGAAAAAAGGACCATGCCCATGGCGCCCATGGACGCGCCGGCGGCGATGAGGAACATCACCATGATCTGATACTTCACAGCCACGGTGGGGTCGCTTCCCGCAAGGATCTGGCCGGTCATCATTCCTGGAAGGGAAACCACCCCCACCACCATCATGCTGTTAACGATGGGTATCATGCCCCGCCGCACCGCTTCGGCCACAGGTCGCCTGGCCGCCTCCCATCTGGTGGCTCCCAGGGCCAGTTCCATCTCTATCTCGTGGCCCTTTTCCTTTACGCTCTCCAGGAAATGGTCGGTGGCAAGGGAAACACCGTTCATGGTATTGCCCAGAACCATTCCCAGGAGGGGGATCAGGTAGGAGGGCCTGAACCATGGCTCCACGCCTATGATGAGCCCGGTGGCGGTGATGGTCACCCCCAGGCTCGTAACGGTCATCACCGAGAACGAGAGCATCCCCATGCCCCTGAACCTGAATGCAGGCCTGCCGGAGGCGGTATGGGCGGCGATCACCAGCATGAAGAGAACCACGGGAAGCAGTGCGATAACGGTGTTTATCTCGAAGACCCGCTGAAGCACGAATCCAACCAGAAGAAGCTGAACCACCGTACGGATGGAGGCATATGCCAGCCTCTTCTCCATCTTCAGCCCCAGGGCGATGCTTATTCCGGCGGAGACTAGTATCAGTGCCGCGGAGATGGCCACGTCCCAGGGAGAGAGGTTTATTACCACGGCATCACCTGCCCTCTCCGGAAGCGCCGTAGTCCGACAGGTTCAGTATCCTGTCGCAGAGCCTCTCGGCCTGGGCTTTGTCATGGGTTACCACAAGGGCCGAGAGCCCGCGTTTCCGGGTCTCCTCCACCAGGATGGTCTCCACTGAACTGATTGCGTCCTGGTCCAGTGCGCTGGTGGGCTCGTCCAGAAGCAGCACCTCCGGCCTCACAAGGAAAGCCCTTACAAGACAGACCCTCTGCTGCTGTCCCTGGGAAAGGGAACGGGCCTCCTGATCCATCCTGGCTGATGAAACCCCGAATGTCTCCAGAAGGGCGGCTGCCTCTTCTTCGGGAAAAGCCCTTTCCCTGTTCACGGCGTAGGTGAAGGGAAGGCTCAGGTTGGTGCGAACGGTTCCCTGCAGAAGCACCGGCCGCTGATCCATGAAAAGAACGCTCCTCCGGTACTCCGGCCACCCAGTCTCCCCGGGGGTACTTCCCCTTAAGAGAACTGTCCCTTCCGCCGGGTCGCTAAGGCCGGCAACGGCCCTGAGCATGGAGGTCTTGCCGCTTCCCGAAGGCCCGCACACCGCCACCATCTCCCCGGTGGCTAGCCTGAGGTCCAGGCCGCTGAAAAGGGTGACGCCGCCGGCGGCGACGGAAAGCCCCTTTATGCTCAGCAGCTCATCCACTGTTTCTCATCTCTTGTAGCCGAACCGTTTAAGAAGCTCCGTCCTCGCCTCTATGTCCTCGGCGCACTCGACGGCTGTGGGAGGCTCTCCGTCCACCACTCCCATTATGCCCCCGCCCTGACCGGTCCTGGCCACTATCACCTGAACGGGGTTGGCGGTGGCGCAGAATATCCTGCAGACCTCCGGAACGGCCTTTATCGCGTTGAGCACCTGAATGGGAAAGGCCTCCCCCAGGACAACGATGAAGCAGTGCCCGGCGGAGATGGCCATTATGTTCTCCTCGGCTATCCTCTTGAGCTCGAGGTCGTTGCCGTCGCTTCTCACAAGCCTGGGGCCGGAGGCTTCGCTGAAGGCAAGCCCGAAGGGGCTTCCGGGAATGGTCCCGGCCACCGCCTCGTACAGGTCCTCCACGGTCTTTATGAAATGGGACTGACCCAGGATAATGTTGCATCCCTCGGGAAAGTTAAGGGCTACTTCATCCAGCTTGATCCCCATATTTGCACCTCATGCCTTTCTCCTCATCGCAAGGGCGATTATAGATTTTCATTGACATACTTGCGGGCGGCCAGAAGGTTCAGCGGTTGATGCCGTCGAAGATGTGCTCCACCTCGGGAACTCCGCCCTGGAGCACGATGTAGCCGTCGGGGGGCTCGCTGTCGGTGATGTCCCCGCCCACAGGCGTGAGCATCAGCTCCTTCACCTTCTCCGGGTCGTCGGTTACCCCCATGGCCCATCCCAGTTTGATGTAGGCCGCCTCGGGAAGCATGTTGGCCAGGGGAACCACACCACGCTGCATCAGCAGCCTCCCTGTGTCGTACACGTACATCTGGGCGTAGCCCCACAGGGTCTGCACGGTCATGAACACCAGAACCCCCTTTTCAGTGGCCCTCTGTATCGGGTCGTATAGGGGTTTGTTCACATGGCCGAGACCTGTGCCGGCGATCACTATGCCCTTGTAGCCGTTGTCCACCATGGAGTCTATCATGTCCGGCTTCATGTTCGGGTAGTAGTAAACCATGCCCACCCTGTCGTCGAAGACCGGTCTGATGTTGGGTTTCCGGCTGGTGTCACGCCTGATGTAGTTCTGCTTCAGGAAGGTGAACTTCTCGGTGTCCACCATTGCCAGGGGCCTGTCGCCTATGGTCCTGAAGGTGCTCCTGTAGCTGGAATGCATCTTCCGCACCTGGGGGCCCCGGTGAAGAAGACCGTACTGGTCGCTGGTGGGTCCGAACATGCACACCACCACCTCGGCGGCGTCGAAGTAGGCCGCCGTCCTGGCGGCGTGTATAAGGTTCAGGGCTGCGTCGCTGGAGGGCCTGTCGCTGGACCGCTGGCTGCCCACCAGTACAACGGGAACGGGAAGGTCCTGGCACATGTAGGTGAGGGCAGCGGCGGTGTGGCTCAGAGTATCGGTGCCGTGGCCTATCATTATGCCGTCGACGCCCTTCTCTATCTCCTTCTCGATGGCCTTTGCCAGGGTGATGTACTGAACCGGACCCATGTCCTCGCTGAAGATGCCGAAAAGCTTCTCCGTCTCGAGGTTGCAGATGTCCGCCAGTTCAGGAACGGCTCCGTACAGCTCGCCCGGGGAGAAGGCGGGTATCACCGCGCCTGTCTTGTAGTCCAGGCGGCTGGCGATGGTGCCGCCGGTTCCCAGCAGTTTGACACGGGGATTCTTCGGGTCGTAGGGGAACTCCTGTTCGGGTATCTGGTAATGGGCCTCCCTGGAGCCGAGTATCTCAACACCGGTCACCTTGGTGGCCGATACACCTATGTTGTAGCCTGTGGCCAGTTTCAGAACGATATGGTCCGCGTCGGCGGTCTCGCTCCTGGGAAGGACCACCCCCTTGAAAACATTGGGTCCCGCGGTGAGCACCACATCGTCCCATACCTTGATCCCGAACTTCTCCATCATTTCCCTGGTGATGCCCCTGTAGCCCTTGAAGATATCGCTGCTCATTGAAAATCCCCTTTAGAAACGCCTTCTTTTCCTGGCGCCCGGTATATCCATCTGTTTCCTGTAGTTGGCCACGGTCCTGCGCTTGATGGCGGTTCCGCCGCTTTCCAGTATCTCCGCTATCTTTTCGTCACTGAGGGGATTGTGCCTGTCCTCAGCGGCTATGATCCTCCGGATCTCCTCCCTTACCGATTCCGCGGCCACCGATGAGTCGGAACTTCCCCTGCTGAAGTAGTACCTCATTTCATGGACCCCCTGGGGGGACTGGACGTACTTTCCGTTTATCGCCCGGCTGATGGTGGACTGGTTGTATCCCAGGGCCTCCGCCGCCTCCTGCAGGGTAAGGGGCACCAGATGGTCCACGCCTCCCAGCAGGAAACCCTCCTGTTTCCTCGCTATGAACTCGGCTATCCTGGTCACCGTTTCCTGGCGCTGCCTGATGGCCCTGATGAACCAGCTTGCCTTCTTGAACTTCTTCTTCACGTATTCCTTCTCGACCTTGCCTGCGGAGGGTGATTCCAGGATGCGCCGGTTGCGGCTGCTGATGGTCAGATGTGGGAACCTGTCGTCATTGAGGAACACCAGGAACCTGCCATCGTGGTTCTCTATTATCACATCGGGGGTGATCTCGGCTCCCTCGCCCCCTGCGAACTCGGCGCCGGGCCATGGGTTCAGTGTCCTGATCCTGGAGACGGCCTCCTCCACCTGGTGGGGAGTAACGCCCAGCTCGGCGGAGATCCCCGGGATGCGCCTCTCCGCAAGGTCGTTGAAGCAGCGGTCTATGATCAGGTATTCGAGGGTGTTCTCCGCATCTTCACCGTATCTCCTGCGGAGCTGGAAAAGGAGGGCTTGCCTTGCCGATCCCTGGGCTACTCCGGGGGGGTCCAGGGTCCTTACCGTGGTCAGGGCGTCTCGAAGGGCTTTCGGATCGCCCCCCCACCCTGTCTGAAGCTCGGTGTCGTCAAGGTTCAGGAGCCCGTGTCTGTCAAGGGAGTAGATTATGTAGACAGCGGCGCTCTCCATGTCCTGGTCCAGGTCCATGGTGTCCAGCTGGGAGAGCAGGTGTTCACTGAGGGTGACCGGCTTCACCGCCTCGGGGTGCCACCTCTCCTCTTCTGTGTACCGTGTGGAGGGGGTGTTGCCCAGGTCCTCGTCTATCTCCTTGAGTATGTCCAGGGGATCGTCGTCGGCGGCGTCATCCCTCTCGGGCTCTTCGTCGGCGGAGGAGTCTTCATCCGGGGTATCGCCCTCGGTCTTGTCCGAGGAGGTTCCCTCAACCTCGAGAAGGGGATTCTCCGCCAGCTCCGTGGCTATGAGACCCTCCAGTTCCATGGATGGTATCTGCAGTATCTCCAGCTGCTGCCGGAGGGTCTGGGTCATGGCCAGCTTCTGAGTCTGTGTGAGTCTTAGCTGGGTCCTCAGTTCCGGCATTTCAGAGGGTGAACCTTTCTCCGAGATATATCTTCCTGGCCTCGGGATCGCTGGCCAGCTCCTGGGCGGAGCCGGATATCAGGACCCTGCCATCGTACATAATATAGGCCCGGTCGGTGATCGCCAGGGTTTCCCTCACGCTGTGGTCGGTGATGAGCACCCCCAGCCCCCTTTCCGCAAGTTTCCTGATGATGCCCTGTATCTCGGCTACGGCGATGGGATCTATACCTGCAAAGGGCTCGTCCAGAAGCAGGAAGCCCGGGTCGGTTACAAGCGCCCTGGCGATCTCGACCCTGCGTCTTTCCCCGCCGGAGAGCGTGTAGGCCTTCTGGTGGGCCAGCTTCTCTATGCCAAGCTCCCTGAGAAGCCTCTGCTGCTTCTCCTTCCGCTGGGCTTTCGTGAGCTTCATGGTCTCCAGTATGCACATCAGGTTGTCGGCCACCGTCATCTTCCTGAAAACGCTGGACTCCTGGGGAAGATAGCCAAGGCCCAGTCTGGCGCGCTTGTACATGGGCAGACCGGTTATCTCGCTTCCCCCCAGGAACACGCTCCCGCCATCGGGCCTTATGAATCCCACGATCTGGTAGAAGGTGGTGGTCTTCCCGGCTCCATTGGGGCCCAGGAGACCCACTATCTCTCCCCGGCGCACCTTGAGGCTCACACCGTTGACGACTTTGCGTTTCCTGTACTTCTTGACCAGGTCCCTGGCCTCGAGGGTGCCCGTCGCAGTCTGTTCTTCAGTCACGAAACTCCCCGCTCCAGCTGTATGTTCCCCTGACGGTGCCCGCGGCCCGGACCTCCGAAGCGCCGCCGTTCTCAAAGAAAATAACTATTTCCTCCGCGGAAATGGTGTTGGCCTCGGTACGAATCGAATCACTGCCAAAAACGTTCAGCACCGCGCTTCCCTGAAGCAGAAGGCTGTCCAGCTCGTCGGTTCCCCCCACGAAGGCGAACTCCGCCCTCTGTGAATGGAAGTCTACCAGGGTGGAATCCTCCTCGAGGTTGCCTGAAGCCGCCCCTTCGACCCTGAGGAACCGCAGGCCACCGTCGTCGTCAAGAAGACCCTCCATCCAGTCACCGGCCAGTTGGCCTCCTTCGGCGGTCATCTCCGGTGAGCCTATCAGCTCCATTCTCTGTTCCTCTCCGAAATACCTCAGGTACTCGCTGCTGGTCTCCATATCCCTGGCGGGCATGCTCACGAAGGCGTTTCCCTGGGCTTCCGCTCTCTCCCCGTCGGGGAAGAACTCCAGCCTGTCCGCGGTTACCACGGTTGTATCCCCGTTCTCCACACGGGTCATCACAGGATCCACCGTCACGAAAAGGCTGCCTCTTTCCCTGTCATAGAGGGCGTACTCGCCGCGGACCTCACCCAGCCAGTCCCCCTGGAGCACCACAGCTCCCCTGGCGGTGGCCTTGTCCCTGAACCTGAACCAGTCCACCCTGTCGGCGGTGAGGGTGCTTGTACCGTCGGAAAGCACCGCATTGCCGTTGAGGACCATCACTCCGGTTATCCTGGAATAGGTCAGATAGTCGCCGTCGGCGGTGAGGGTGTCCGACTCCACGTGCACCCCGCCGAAGAACTCGGCCCTTTCCGATTCCTGGTAAACCGACGCCGTTGATGATGTCACGGTGACCTCGCCGTCGGTGACCACCACATTCCCCTCCAGGTCCAGTACCTGTTCGCCGTTCTCGGGCGTCCTGGTCCTGGCGTTGTCCGCGGTTACGGTGAAAACACCGGCAGATGCCGCGGCTGCCGCCGCAAGGAGGATGAGGGATCTAGTCAACGGGTATCTCCCCTGTGGTAACCGCGGTGAACGACTCCTCTACGGTGATGTCACCCACTGCTGAAAGGCCGGTGTCGAAGGTTACGCCCCTGCCCAGCAGTGTGGTTGTGCCGGTGCTCTCCGGGATGGTGAAGGTTACAAGACAGTCGGTCTGAAAAGTGCCAAGGGAGTCGCACCAGTAGAGAAGGTCCGTGGTGAGGGTCCTGCCCTGGAGGTTCTCGGCGAAAACGTTACCCCACAGTACAGTAACACCGCTCATCAGGTCGCTGGAGCCCGTGTCGCTCTCGAGGAAGCTCTCGGGAAGGTCGTTCTCGTAGAATACTATGTCCACCCCGGTTATCAGAAGTAGGCTGTCCTCCTCCCTGTAAACGGCGGAATCCCCTGTGAGCATCCAGTCCCTGACCCCTTCGTGGGACTGCACAAGCCTGAGCTCATCCACCGTCTGGACCTTTCCGCTCTCGCTGGACCAGCCCGCGTCCTCTCCGGAGCAGCAGGTCAGCAGCATAAAAAGGGCGGCGGCGAAATACCTCGAGGAGATCAACGGAACACCCTAGAAACCCAGAACCAGGGCATCGTGCAGGTAGAGGATCCCCACGGGGATTTCCTCTCCGTCCACTGCCACGATGGAGGTTATGCCCTTCTCCTCCATCCTCTGCACCGCCAGGGAAACAAGCTCATCCGGGCTGCAGACAGCCGGCTCCGGTGTCATAACCTGCTGTAGGGTAAGATCCTCAAGGCTGGCCCTGCTTTTCATGAGCCTTCCCAGGTCGCCGTACACGAAAACCCCGGCGAGCTTTCCTCCACCGTTCACCGCAAGGCAGATACCCCTGCTTCCGGTCATGGTCTCCACGGCATCGGGAACGCGTGTTTCGAGGGCAAGGGTTGGAAGGTCATGGGAGATCATCATGTCGGATACCCTGGTAAGCAGTCTCCTTCCCAGGTTCCCTCCGGGGTGGACCTCCGCGAAATCTTCCGGAGTAAAGCCGGAAAGTTTGAGCATGGCCATGGAGAGGGCGTCACCGAGGGCCATCATCGCGGTGGTGCTCGCGGTGGGTGCCAGATTGAATGGGCACGCCTCGGGAAGGTCGGGAAGCTGAAGCACCACATCGGCGAACCTTCCCAGGAGGGAAGTTCTGCTGGTAACCATGGCAACCACCGGTATGCGGAGCTTACCAAGTATGGGCAGCAGGGCCGCTATCTCATCTGTGTCGCCGCTTTTGGACAGGACAAGGGCGGTGTCTCCCCTGGCGAGCATGCCCAGGTCCCCGTGGAAGCCCTCCGCCGGGTGCAGGAAGTAGGCCGGGTTCCCGGTGCTTGTCATGGTTGCGGCTATCTTCCTGCCCACGAGACCGGACTTTCCCATGCCGCAGACCACTATCTTCCCTTCGGTTCCCGAGAGCAGATTCACCGCCTCCGGGAATGAGTCGCCGTTGAGGGCGATGGTTCTTTCGAGCCATTCCCCCTCGATCCGGAAAACCCTCCGGGCCTCATTCAGAACATCATTCACCCCGGGCCTCCAGAATCATGTCTATGACCTCCCTCACCGCGCCTCTTCCGCCGGGACTTGCCGCGGCAATGGGGCAGAACTCCCTGACGGCACTGGAGGCGTCCCCTGGGCAGGCGGCGAGACCGGCGGCGAGCATGGCTGGAAGGTCCTTCTCGTCGTCTCCCATGAAGAGCACTTCATCGGTGGAGATGCCCTGCAGTTCCGCAAGGGCCCTGACCGAGGCGGCCTTGTCCCTGCTGCCCAGGCAGAGGAGCTCCACCCCCAGGTCGGCGGCCCTGCGCCTGGTGCCGGGAAAGTCCCTGAAGGAAACGAACGCAACGGGAACTCCCTTTTCCTGCAGCCGCATTATTCCCTGGCCGTCCTTGGAATCGAACCGCTGCATCACACCCTGCTCGCCGTAGAGCATTCCTCCGTCGGTGAGGGTACCGTCAACGTCCAGGGCCACCAGCTTAATCCTCTCGAGGGATGTCATTCTGGTCTCCTCCAGTGTTCCAGGGCGGATGCGACCATGTTCTCAGCCCCTTCGAAGTTCACCATGACCGCGCTGTCGCTCAGGGCTTCCGCAGGCCTGGGGTGCACCTCAATGAACATTCCGCTGATCCCCCATGCGGCGGCGGCCCTGGCCATCTGCAGCGCGAACCGGCGGTCTCCCCCGGACCCGTCCAGGGCTGCGCCGGGCTTCTGAAGGGAATGAGTAACGTCCATTATAACCCCGTCGCAGAGGGGCTCCATAACGGTGAGGGAACGCATGTCGACCACGAGGTCGCCATAGCCGAAGAACGTGCCCCTTTCCGTAAGGGTCACACGGGGGGCTCCGGAAGCCCTGAGCTTCTCCACCGCCCCCTTCATGTTCCCAGGGGCCATGAACTGGCCCTTCTTCACGTTCACGGGAACACCGGTGGCACCCGCGGCCTCCAGCAGGGAGGTCTGTCTGCAGAGGAATGCGGGGATCTGTATCATGGAGCAGACCTCAGCGGCGGGGACGGCCTGCTCCGGGCCGTGTATGTCCGTGACCAGGGGAAGACCCGTGGCCTCTCCCGCTCTTCTGAGAAGCTCCAGGCCCCTCTCGAGCCCCGGACCCTGCCATGTCCCATGGGATGTCCTGTTGTCCTTGAGAAAGGAGCTCTTGAAAATGAATGAGGCGTCGCCCGAGTGCTTACGGCTGAGCCTCTCCACGAAGGAGGCCGTTTCCATGAGCACTTCCTCGGATTCGATGGAACAAGGTCCCATGATGAAAAGGGGAAGCCTGAGGCTTATCTCCTGCTGAACCATCTCCTGGCCTCCTCAAGGTCTTCAGGGGTATCCACGCCCATTCCGTTCCATTCACCTGGGACCACGGTTATGGCGACACCATTCTCCATCCATGAAAGCTGTTCAAGATTCTCCGCCGAGGCAAGGGGGCCCGGGGTACATGAGGCGCAGAAAGGGAGGCTCTCTGGTGTGAAGCAGTAAGCCCCGATATGCCTGTGGCAGGAGCTTCCATGCCATGGGATGGGGCTTCTGGAAAAGTACAGGGCCCTGTGTTCCCTGTCGAAGACAGCTTTCACGGTGTGGGGATCGGAAGCTTTGTCCGCGGGCATGGGGGAAACCAGCGTGGATACTCCCATGGAGGGAACGGGGGCGCCTGCGAGGGCATTGATCCAGCCGGCTCCCGCCCCGGGTTCATCCCCCTGCAGGTTCACTATCCTCTCCCCGGGTCTTCCCAGTATCTCCCAGGCCTGGAACACCCTTTTCGTTCCGTTCTCCGCAGGGCCTGTGAGCACGGCTTCGAAACCCGCCTTCCTCACTTCACCGAATATCTCAGGAGAATCGGTGGCGGCGGCAACCAGAAGGGGATCGGCTTCCGCGGCGCCGTCCAGTACCCTGAGGATCAGTGACCGCCCGCAGATGTCGGCCAGGGGTTTTCCCGGCAGCCGCGTGGAGGCCATGCGGGCCGGGACGATTACTACCGTCCCAGCCAATTCTCCGACGCCCGTATCCCGATGAAGACAACGGTTTCACTCAGGTCGTCGCCCCAGGTCTCCCAGCCGACTCCGGCGTCAATGGACGCCTTGCCGCCTGAAATGTCGTAGCCAAGTCCGCCAGTGTACATGGAAGCGCCGTCTCGCCACAGACCGTCCATGGTCCTGTAGCCTCCCCTGATGCGGAAGCCCATTCCCGGGAGCACCTCGAAGCCCGCAGCCAGGTAGCTCCCCTCCTCGGTGGTTGAATCAAGGAGTGTGAGCTTCTTCCTGGCGAAGTAGTCGGCGGCAAGGACCACCCTGGGATGGACTCTGGCGGAGAGGCCGCACACCAGTTCGCCGGGAACGGTGAAACGCATCGTGGTGTCGGCGGACTCGCTTCCCATGTAGTCCCTTTCCACGCTCAGGTCCCCGGACCTGTCGGTGGTTATGGAAAACCCCGCCGAGACAGTGGAGCCTTTGTAGAACGCGCCGAAATTAAGCCCCCATGAGGGTTTGAAGGCCAGGTCGTCCCTGTACTCGCCCATCACCGGCGCGAATGGCCCCGGAACTTCCCTTGTGGTAACGGCATCGCCCAGGGCTGAGCCGAAGAAACACCTGCCGCCCATGGAAAATGCCAGGGAACCGGATGCCCGCAGGGTAGCTCCGATATAGGATTCCGCCGTGGATCCCGTCCAGTCGATGGTACCGGTAACGTTACCGGAGTTCACAGGACTGCTGCAGTTGAGCCTGGACCTTCCGCTGAGAGAGGCGGCGAGCCTTATCCCCAGCGGGACCGGCATTATCACCGAGACCTCCGGGAATGAGGAGGCTCCGGACCAGTCGTCCTCCGGGGAGTCCCTCAACGCGGTTCCCCAGGAAAGCCCGGTGTTCTCCACCCATGCGGAGGCGGCGGGGTTGAGTATCGAAACCATTCCGGAATCAGGAATACCCGCGGAGACACCGCCCATGGAGAAGCCGCGGACACCTCCACCGGCGGTTTCAGAACCTATCCCCGATGGCGGGGGAATGAAGGGGGGATCGAAGCCGATGGCTGAGATGAGGCTCAGCGCCAGTATGCTTAATACCATAATGTGCAGATGCTCCCGGTCTTGGACTGTTGTGCGTTACATGACCCGGCGGAATATAACGGAACGCCGGTCAGTTTGTTCCAGCCACCGTAAGGGAGGTCCCGGGCTCGGGGATGACTATCTGAGCCCCTGTCCTCTTGCCCAGCTCCTTCGCCAGGGCCTCGGCGGAGTCCATTTCCCCGTGCACCAGAACCACCTGTTCCGCCCGCTCCCCAACGGCCTGGAAATAGGTGAGAAGACCCTGGTGGTCGGCGTGGGCGCTGAAACCGTCGATGTCCTCCACATGGGCGTTAAGCGGATAGGGCTCCCCGAAGATGTTTACCGTGGCCCTCCTTTCCTTTATCCTCCTGCCCAGGGTGTTCTCCGCCATGAAGCCCACAAGGACCACCGTGTTGGCAGGATCGGTGATGTTGTTCTTCAGATGGTGGCGGATACGGCCGTTCTCGCACATGCCGGAGGCGGATATGATGATCATCGGTTCCTTCATGGTGTTTATGGACTTGGATTCATTAACGCTCTGCACGAAATGGAGGTTCTCGAACTGGAACGGGCTGAGGCCGTCGTAGAGAAGGTCCCTCAGTTCCTTGTCGTATACCTCGGGATGCAGCTTGAAGACCTCGGTGGCGTTGAAGGAGAGGGGGGAATCCACGAACACAGGGATCCTGGGAATGCGCTCAGCCATGAAGAGCAGGTTCAGGAAGTAGAGGATCTCCTGTGTCCTTCCCACGCTGAAAGCCGGGATCACGGTCTTTCCCCTTCGCTTCACTGTGTCGTTGATCACCTTCTCCAGGTCAAGGAGCGACTTCTTCTGGGGGTCATGGAGGCGCCCTCCATAGGTGCACTCCATCATGAGGAGATCAGGCCTGGGCGACAGGTCGGGATCCCTCAGTATAGGCCTGTCGAACCTCCCTATGTCCCCTGAGAAGAGGATGACCTTCTCAGCCCCGTTCTCCTTCACGGTGAGTTCCACCTGGGAACTTCCAAGGATGTGCCCGGCCTCCAGGAACCTGAGCTGTATACCCGGAAAGATCTGGAAGGCAAGCTTGTAGGGAATGGAAACGAACTTGTCTATGGCGGCAAGGGCGTCTTCCAGGTCGTAGAGGGGTTCTACGGGATCCAGACCGTTCTTCGCCCTTTTTTTGTTCACGTACTCTGTGTCAGCCTGCTGAATGTGGGCGGAATCCGGGAGCATCACAGCCGCCAGGTCCCTGGTGGCGGCGGTGGAGAAGATCATTCCCCTGAAGCCGTTCTTGACCAGACCGGGAAGCTTTCCGGAATGGTCTATGTGGGCGTGGGAGAGAACCACCGCGTCAAGGGAAGCCGGTTCGTACGAGTACTCCCTGTTCAGTCTTTCGCTCTCTTCGCGCCTGCCCTGGGAAAGGCCGCAGTCGATGAGTATCCTCTTCCCGGCAGCTTCGAGAAGATGCTGTGACCCGGTTACGGCCCTGGCTGCTCCATGAAAGGTGATCTTCAAGATGTTCTCCTTTATCGATTGTGCTGTGCTTTCACTTACTATGTTCTCTGGAGATCACATCTGCAACCTTGAGGCGGGAAAGGGGAACGATTACGCCGTGGAACTGTTATGGACACAGGGATAGATTAGTCCTAGATTAGAGGGCAAGTGTTTTGAGATCATGAGAATCAGTGCGAGCGGCGGGAAAACTCGATGTATCTTCTTAAGGTTCGACAGGTTTTCTCCCTGTGCCCTGAGCTCGTTACCAGGGCGGAGCTTCAGAGCTGCGCCGTATCCGTTTAGGAGGACCAATGAGATTAGCGTTAACAGCGGTTCTCATCCTTTCGCTGGCGGCCATGGCAGACACGGCATATCAGCGGATAATGGAGGATGACAACCTCACCGTTGACCAGAGAGCCCTTTTCCTGGTCTACAGTGTGATCAGCCCCGACAGGCTCCCTGCGGCCTACACCCTGGATGCTCAGGCTCCCAGGAGCGGAACCCCCGCGCTGCATGAAGCCATGCTCCTCAGCGACCAGGTCTCCGCGGCCACCCTGGAGGAAATGCTTACCCTGGCCAACAGGCCAACCCTTTCCGGCCCGGTGGAAACCTTCGTCACCCCCGGCGGATACTTCAGGTTCCACTACACCAAAACCGGCGCAGATGCCGTTACGGATGCATACGCCACGGAAATGGGCGGTTATTTCGACGATTCCTGGGAGGTCGAGGTAAACACCCTCGGTTACTTCCATCCCCCTTCGGATAACGGTGTGGGCGGAGACAATCTCTACGATGTCTACATCAAGTCGCTCAGCGGAGGCACCCTGGGCTACACAACTTCCGCAGGGGAATACAAGCCGCCTGATTCCACCCACTCCTGCAGCGCCAGCCACATCGTGATGAACACCAACCTTGGCTACAACTACCTCACCACCACCTCTTCCCACGAGTTCCAGCACGCCATCCAGATGAGCTACGATTACGAAGAGCCCACCTGGTTCATGGAGAACTGCGCCGTCTGGATGGAAGATCAGGTCTTCCCAGACGTGAACGACTGGATGGGATTCTGGAGCGAAGGCGCTGTAAGGAAGCCCTGGCTCGATATTGACACGGGCAACCCCTACTGGTACGGCTCCTCCGTCTGGCCCAGGATGATGGGCCTCATGTACGGCGTCGACGCTGTGCGGGATGTCTGGCAGAACTGCGCCGATAAACAGGGCGCCAATATGTGGGACGCCATCGACGACATGTTCATCTCCTACGGCTCCGACTTCGAGAACGGCTTCATGGCCTACGGCCTGTGGCGTTACTTCACCGGACCCTACTACAACGAGAACTACAACCTCTGGGATCCCGACCTTGACCTCCCCGCTTCAGGCCCGGCGGTCCTTCCCTACAACAACCACAGCTCCCTCCCCGCCTCCGGTGACGAGGGCAACTATCCCCCGGAGACCAGGGGCATCGCCTGGATAAAGGTCGACCTCGAGGACTACCAGGGCGGATGGGTCCAGTTCGACTTCGACGGCCGTGACAACTTCGACTTCAACGTCGGAGCATTCGTCTACAACGAGAACACCTTCCAGTTCGACTGGTACGACTGCGAAGCCCCCTCGGGGGACATCACCATCTCGGTACCCACCACCGGCTGGGACTATGCCGTGTTCTTCCCCGCCTTCATGACCGAAACCTCCCTCAGCGGTAACCACGACTACACCATTACCTATACCACAGGCATCGAAGAGGGCGAGACCTTCGGCGGAACGGAACTCACCGTTCAGCAGAACCCCATGACCGCAGGCTCCGCGGTGAGCTTCGCCGTTCCCGGCGCCGGCAATGCCGACCTCTCCCTTGTGGACCTTACGGGCAGAAGGGTTGCCACCATCTACAGCGGTCCCGTGCAGCAGGGCCAGCACTCGGTGGATTTCCAGGGCGGCGTGGCCTCTGGCACGTACTTCGTAGTGCTTCGCCACGGCAGAGCCATCGAAGCCCAGAGGGTTTCAGTTCTCAGGTAACCGCCATATGGTAAAAAAGAGTGCCCGGTTAACAGCCGGGCACTTTTTTAGGAGGGCGCTTCCCTCTGCTGCGGCGCTCACGCTGCTGGGAGCGGCCTGTGGCGGCGGGGAGGAACCCGCACCCTCGTTATCACTCCCGGCCATGGCAACACCTGCAGTGGTGATCGAACTCACCGGAGGCGACCCTGCGGACGGTCTCCCTGAGAGTCTTGCGGGGGTTCCCAACACCAGCTGGGGAAGGTTCCATGTTCTTGACCAGAGCCGGCGCCAGGTGCTTTCCGAGGTTTTTCACAGGGCCGATTCCAGCGGTCTTCTGATACTGGCGGTGGTTCCCTGCGACACGGGCTTCACAGGCGGCAGGGACCACCTGGTGATCCGAACCGGCGAAGGGGGTATTCCCTATGCCACGGAACCTGACATGGATCCCAGGTTCACCGCGGATTCACTCTGGAGCGACCCGACAGTCATTCAGGAAACGGTTACAGGCCTGGTGGATTTCTTCAAGCCGGACCTTGTCCTGATGCGAATGGACGCCTCGGGAAATGCCGTTGAGCTGGTGGAGTTCTGGAGCATGTCCGGCTCCACGGCATGCATATTCTCACCGCCTGGCAATGGCGGATACAGGGGGTGGGGGGCGTTGACCGGGATCGGGATCGAACCCGGAACCCTGTATGGTATGAACATCTCCGGTTTCCAGGCCACCGCCCTGATGCTCAGCGGCCTTGAGTGGAGAGACACCGGGAGTCCGGTACTGGAAGCTTTCTCATCCCTGGAGGAAGAATGAGCCTGAAATCGCACATCGACAGGTGGATAAACTGGGGCACCGGCCTTCACGCCTCGCCGTGGCAGCTGGGAGCGCTTTTCGCTTTTACCGTCATCCTCAGGAACATCATGGAATCCCTTTCCATGGGGATGGTGTTTTCCGCCCCGGCGTTCATCCTCCATTTCCCGGTGGCCTATGTGTACCCTCTCCTCACCCTTGTGTTCTTCATGCGCGTCTTCAGCCTCTACGACACCGCGAAACTCCTGAAGATAATGGTGCTGGCATGGACGCTTACCTTGCTCCCTCCGGTGATCGACGCCCTGGCGGGTACATCGTCGGACATCGGGTATTTCCCCCTGGAAAGGTCCAACGCCCTCTATTTTCTCATGAACTTCTTCAACCCCGGGGTGGATCTCACGGGAACCACCACCGGAATAAGGATCGAAGCCGCCATAGGCTGCATTCTCGCCGGGGTCTTCACCTGGGCGGTGGCTCCAAGGCAGAGGCTCATCAGGGGTGTTCTGAACACCCTGGTGTTCGCACCCGTGTTCCTCACGTTCTTCACCTGGCCGTATCTCGTCACCGTGATTTTCCAGCCCCTGTTCCCCGGCGACGGCCTCACCCATTCCCTTCTTCAGTGGCATGCCGCAACGGAGCCTCCAGTTACCGGAGCAACCCACTACATCGTTTATCTCATTGACATGATACCCGTCTCCATCCTTTCCCTCTGGTATGTGAAGGAACTGGCTCCGGCAAGGTGGGAGGATTTGAAGAAAGAAGCCGGCGGCCACATCTCAAGGGCCCTCGCCGCAATCTCCGGAACCGCCGCCGCCTTCGCGGTGATGCCCGGTAACGGCACCACCTTCGCCGATACGATAATTGTGATCGGCGCCCTGCTCTCGTCACTCTGGATCGCCGCGGGAAGCAGATGGGAGGGTGCTTTCAGGGGGGTTGCATTCGCGGTGGCCCTCTCCCTTGCCTGGGCCGCCGGCTGGATGACACTGGTCACCGCCGGCCTGGCCATGGCGGTATCAGGCCTTCCCGGCCCGCGAAGGCTTACCGAACCCCTCTTCACGGTATCCCTCTTCATCACCGCGCTTTCTCCTGTGGGCTTTTCCCTCATGGCGGGAGCTGGACCTTTCATCATTGTTTCCATCGCTCTCATCTCTCTGCTTTCCCTTGGAAGAAGCCGTCTTGGATACCTGATGATCATTCCCCTTGCAGCGGCTTTCACCTTTCCCCCTGCCTCCTCCACAGGAGCCTGGCAGAGGGGCCTTGCCAGGAGGACCGATACCTTCGCCAGGTCCGGGAGGATAGCCCTTGCCATGGAATCGGCGGGCAGATACGCAGCCGCCGGCGGAGATATGCTCTATCTCGCCGAGACCACACACCTTTTCGGTGACGATCCCCGCTCCAGGTACGTATGCGAAACCTCGATGGCCAGGGGAGACTCCTCAGCAGCCATGCTGAAGGTG
Organism: Candidatus Sabulitectum sp.; assembly: GCA_036743055.1. Classification (GTDB taxonomy): domain Bacteria; phylum Fermentibacterota; class Fermentibacteria; order Fermentibacterales; family JCC-6; genus Sabulitectum. Next base: position 30,591 of record DAINQE010000010.1, read on the forward strand.
GCCATGAACCTGGCTTTCGCCAGAGGCGACACCGCCTCCTTCAACAGGCTGTATGAGACATACTCCAGGGTATCGGACCCCGATGAGCTGAACGAAGCCATAACCATGCGGGTCACCTTCCTGGCACTTACAGGGGACACCGCCGCCCTCACCGGGATCCACTCCAGGGCCGGGATGAATCCCATGCTCCTCAGGTCCATGGCAACCGCCCACATGGTGAACGGGGACACGCTGAGGGCTCTTCAGTACTCCCTGGCATTCCTTGACAGCCCGGCGGCCGCCGCCGGGGACTGGGCGAAGACGATAACCATCGCCGCAGTGACAGGCGAGGCGGACTGGGACTCTCTGTACCAGGAGGGTGAACGGAGGCTGGGGGTCTGCCTTCCGCTCATGCTGGCCAGGCTCAGGGCGCCGGTGATCGCCGGGACAGCGCCCGACAGGGAGGACCTTCTCAGGACCGCACTGCTGATAAAGCCCGACGGGGCCGAAGTGCTGGAAACCGCCGCAATGTGGTTCGCAGCCGGGGATCAGCCTGACTCAGCGCTCGTGTACGGAAGCAGGGCCCTGGCGGCGGCGCCGTTTCCCACCATGGCAGGTTTCAGCATGGTGATCAACGCGGCCCTTAACTCCGGAAGGTTCAATGAAGCGATGGCCGCCGCGGAGTACGCAGCGGCATCCTACCCTGAGGCCGTACATTTCAGAGCGGTCCTCGACGGTCTCCAGAGGGGGCTTAACGGAGCTGAAACACGGTCTGACATCCTGGGTACGCCATGGGCCGCCGTCAGCGACTCCATCGCGGCTGCCGTATGTACGGAAGACTGACCCTTTATCTGATGTCCGCCGCGGTGTTCGCCGCGGCGCTTCTCACCGGTCCACCCTCCTTCGACTCCACCGACGGGGCTGAGTTCGCCGTCTGCGGCTCCCGGCTTGAAACGGCGCATGCCCCGGGGTACCCGCTGTTCCTCATGCTTATCAGGATCGCATCAATGATAATGACCCCCCTCTACGGCCACCTCCGGCTGATCAACTGCCTCCTGGGGGCTCTTCTCATTCCCCTGGGCACATGGGCCTTCAAAGCCTGTGGTGCTTCCTTCAGGGCCTCTGCGGCGGCCTCTTTCCTCTTCGCCTCCTCAGCTCCGGTGATGGCCCAGCTGAACAGCCTGGAGGTCTATCCCCTGGCAATGGCACTTGCCTTTACAGCAGTTGCCCTCCGGGGGACCAGGCTCGGTCCCTACGGAATGTCATCCTCCATCTTCGCTGGGCATCCTGTCTCGGTGCTTCTCCTTCCCCTCGCCTGGAAAGGGCGGCCGCGGGCAGGCATCCTTCTTCCAGCCCTGATACCGGCAACCCTTCTTCTATACATTCCAGTCTCAGCGGCAATATCATCCCTGGCCCACTACGGACATCCCTCCACCCCGGGTGAACTCCTGGGTTACTTCACCATGCATTCAGGCAGGCTTTCCGTTCCATCACCGCAGGCTTTTTACACGGCAGTATCACCAGCCGGGCCGCTGACCTGGGCGGTGATGCTGGCACTTGCCGCGGCGGCGGGAAGATTCAGATGGCAGAGGGATGTTCCCATAGCACTGGGTGTGCTGTTCCTGGCTTCCTACAGGATCCCGGATCCGGCTGGTCAGCTATGGGTACTTCTCCTGCCTCTATGCCTGAGGTGCGCCGAAGGGATGGACAGGCTCTGCCAGAGGTGGAGACCAATGCGGATCGTGACCGCGCTGGCCGTTCTGACGGCATCGCTTTCGGGGATCCGCCTTGCGGACAGGCGTCAGGACGACATGGCCATGAGATGGACCATGGACGTCTTCGCATCCATTCCACCGGGGGCCGTATACAGGCCGGTGGCCCACGACTGCTTCTACGCGGCCTATGCCACGGAAATACTGGGAATGAGGAAGGACATCGTACTCTCGGATCCATTCGGCAACTTCTTCGAGCTTCCCCTTCCCCCACCGGTTCCGGCATACCTGGGAGACCGGCCGGTGTATATTTCCAGGGGCTGGGAGAGGCAGCCTGACTTCCGCCTCCATGGCCTGCTCTTCATCCCGGCGAACATGGAACCGCCGCCCCCGGCCTGGAACACAATGGCTGTATTCAGCTTCACCGGCCATTCCCCGGATCCCATGGCCATGGACCTGGCGGCGGAGGCCTGGGCCAGGAGGATGGTCCAGACACACGATCCGGTTTTGAGGGACTCGTTCTACAGAAGGGCCATGGAACTTGCGGGAACGGAAATGACAGGGGAAAGAATTGAGAATCTCAGAGACCTTTAGAAGAACCGCTGGATCAGGGGCGATCCTGGCCATGGCCGCGGTGCTCTATTCCATGACCCCTGTGCACAACGGGAACTTCTTCTGGCATCTCAGGAACGGCATCGATATCGTCGAAACCGGGGAGATAAGGACCGCCGACCCCTTCACATGGACCATGCACGGAGCCCTCTGGATACAGCACGAATGGCTGGCCGAGTCCGCCATGGCGCTGGCCTGGATCCACGGCGGCGAAGCGGGACCTGTGGTATTGAAGGCGCTGTTCATCGGGCTCTCCGTCCTTCTGGCCTTCAGGGCTTCCCTCAGGGAGGGGGGCGATCCATCCTTCGCCTTCATCTTCGGAGCAGCATGGCTGGCCCTGGCCCAGCCCAGATGGATAGCCAGACCCCACTTCTTCAGCATCTTCTTCTTTTCTGCCTTTCTGTACGTTCTCTCGCTTAAGATAAGGTCTCCCTGGAAGCTCACACTGATACTCCTTCCCGTTCAGATCCTATGGGTCAACGTTCACGCCGGATTCGTAATGGGGGTCTTCCTTGCTTCCGTCCCGGCAATGGAGGCTCTGTTCTCCGGCAGGGGAAGGGACTTCCTCAGATGGACGATACCTCCACTGGCCATGCTGGCCGCCAGCGGTATCCATCCCAACGGTTTCAGGACGCTGGAATACCTCCCCGCCTTCCTGGCAATGCCCCTCTACAAGGAGACCATCCGGGAGTGGTGGAGCCCCTTCGATCCCAGGTACGCCCCGCTGAAGGCCATTTCAAGAACGGCCATTCTCTTCACGGGGCTCACACTCTCCACAGCGGCGGCGGTGGCTTTCTTCAGAAAGGACCTTCGGAGGGGAAGGATAGCCGCACTGGCCATGCTCACCGCTGCAACGGTGTTCGCCGCCCGGAACGGGGAACTGCTTGCCCCTGCCATGCTGGCCTGGATCCCGGGAATGACCAGGATCAGGCTCCCCTGGAAGGTGGCCCTGATACCCGCGGTTTTCATCTTCGCCGTGCCTTTCATCTACGGTATTCCCAGGGAAGTGGGCCCCCCGCGACAACTGGGCGCCGGGGTGGACTGGGAGGTCTATCCGGTTGGCGCGGCGGATTTCCTTCACAGGAACAGCTGCCTTACGGAGAACGCGGTGCTCTTCAACTCCAACGAGATCTCCGGCTACCTGGAGTACTCATTCGGCGAGGAACTTCCGCTCTTCATGGATGGAAGGTGCCTGATCTTCCCCGAGGATTTCTACATGGACTACCTGAGGCTCTCCTTCGCCACCGAGTCGGACTACATAGCCGGGCAGTACCGGCTTTTTCAGGAATACGGCTTCAATCTCATTGTCTGCAACACGCCTGAGGAGGGCTCCTCGGCGTTCCTGGCCGCCGGGCATCCGGGCTGGGTACCGCTGTATTTCGACCATCTCACGGTGGTTTACGGCAGCAGGGACCTGCTCGAGGAATCCGGCTGCCATGACCTCGGGTACAGGTACTACGATCCCCTGGATCCCGAGGAGTTCCTGGCAACTCCTCTCTACCTTATCCCAGCAGACGCCATGGAAGAGATGGAAACCCACATTGAAACCACCGGCACAGACGCCCTGAACAGCAGGATCCACGCCCTGCGCTTCAGGTCGGGAGAGGAACTGCCGGATAGTACGGGTTTCCCGGATGATCCCTCAGGATACACCCTCAGGTGCTGGCAGAGCTGCCGCGATGGGGATATGAACGGAGCTGTGGAATACGCCTCTCTCTCCGGGGACCCTAATCTTGCAGCGGCGGTGGGGGTGCTCTCCGGTGTGCCCTTCGATGAATACCAGAGCCTTCTGGGAATAAGCTCCAGGGGAATGATACGGACGGAGTGGGCGGAAAGGGCCGTTCAAATCACCGCTCTCTGGGTTACAGGTCAGCAGAGTGAAGCGCTGGGAACCGCCGAAGCATGCTTGGACTCCCTTCCGGGCTGGGGAATAGCCCAGTGCGGAATGTTATATTCCCTTGCCGGTGACCGTGAAAGGGCACTGGAACTGGCGGAACTCGCCCTGGAAACAAGGCGGGGTCCCGTGGTACTGGAAAGGGTCGCCAGGATACAAAGCCAGGAGGGGAACCCTGAAACCGCCGCCGACCTCTGCAGGGAAGCTCTGGCCCTATCGCCGGATTTCGCCGGCGCCAGGCTCCTCCTGGGGAACTGCCTCTGGGAAACCGGCATGGTGACCGAGGCGGCAATTGAGTATGAAACCATTGTACTGTCAGGTCTGGAGCTGCCTGAATACGCACTCTCCAGGCTGGAACTTGCTGAACGGCTCACCGGGACCGCGCAGCGGTAAAAGGAAGGATACGCATGTCCATCAAGAGTTCCGTTAACGATTTCCTGCACAGGGTGCAGAACCTTTTCAAAGGAGGGGGGGAAACCGCCCTCGAAAAGCAGAAGGAGCGGGGCAAGCTCACCGCCAGGGAAAGGGTATCCGAGATACTCGACGAAGGTTCCTTCCTTGAGACCGACCTGTTCGTGGAACACTCCGCCACCGACTTCGGGATGGATTCGAAGAAGCTCGCAGGCGACGGCGTGATAACGGGATACGGCAGCGTCAGCGGAAGGCCGGTGGCCATCTTCGCCCAGGATTTCACCGTTGCCGGAGGTTCACTGGGAAAGGCCCACGCCGCCAAGATAACCAAGGTGATGGACGGCGCTGGTAACAGGAAGATACCCCTCATAGGGATCAACGATTCCGGCGGCGCCAGGATCCAGGAAGGGGTAGACTCCCTCTGCGGCTACGGCGACATCTTCTACAGGAACACCAGGCTCAGTGGTGTGGTGCCCCAGCTATCCCTTATCCTGGGCCCCTGCGCCGGGGGTGCCGTCTATTCCCCCGCCCTCACTGACTTCGTTTTCGTCGTCAACAAAATATCCAACATGTTCATCACCGGACCCCAGGTAATCAAGACCGTTCTCGGCGAGGACATCAGCCAGGAGGAACTGGGCGGAGCAAAAACCCACACCTCGGTAACCGGGAACGCCCATTTCTACGCTGAATCCGAACAGGAGGCCTTCGGCCAGATCAAGAGGCTCCTGGGCTTCCTCCCCGCCAGCTGCATGGAGGATCCCCCGGTGCTTCCTCCCATGCAGCCCAGGAAGAAGATATCCCACGACGTGATACCTGATAACAGAAGGAAGGCCTACGATGTGGTGGACATCATCCAGGGCGTTGCCGACGGCAGCGACTTCCTCCAGGTTCACGAGCACTACGCCAGGAACATCGTGGTGGGCTTCGCCAGGATCAACGGGAAGACCACCGGCATAATAGCTAATCAGCCCAAGCACCTTGCCGGAGTTCTGGATGTGAACGCCTCGGACAAGGCGGCCAGGTTCATAAGGTTCTGCGACGCCTTCAGGATCCCCCTGCTCACCTTCGTGGATACCCCTGGATACCTCCCGGGGGTGGACCAGGAGCACTCAGGGGTCATCCGCCACGGGGCCAAGCTCCTCTACTCCTACAGCGAGGCATCGGTGCCCAAGGTAACCGTCATCATGCGGAAGGCCTACGGCGGTGCCTACATCGCCATGTGCAGCCGCCACCTGGGGGCAAGCAGCGTGATCGCCTGGCCAACGGCGGAGATAGCGGTGATGGGCGCCGAGGGAGCGGCCAATATCGTATTCCGTAAGGAGATATCCGAGAGCGACGACCCGGAGAGGACCAGGCAGGAGAAGGTGAAGGAGTACGAAGACAAGTTCGCCAACCCCTATGTTGCCGCTTCCAAGGGTTATGTCGACCTGATCATCGACCCGGAGAAGACCAGGGAAACCGTTATCAGGGCCTTCGACTTCGCCGGAGAGCAGGACCACGGCAACTCCTTCAGGCGCCACGGCAACATTCCTCTGTAGGGGGGCGGCAATGGAAGAGAAGAAGAAGCTCAACATAGACGACACCCTCTACGAGACCGAGGTGCCCGACTCGTTCAAGCCCTCCTGGCGGTCCCCCGACCCCAGGCTGATTAAGGCCTTCATCCCGGGCACCGTCATAGAGGTGAAGGTGAGAGCCGGTCAGAAGGTGGAGGAGGACGGCCTCCTCCTGATCCTGGACGCCATGAAGATGTACAACGAGATAACCTCTCCCCTCTCAGGCACCGTGGCCGAGGTGGCGGTAAAGGCCGGGGAGAGGGTGGAGAAGGATCAGCTGCTGATCAGGCTTCAGTGATCTGATCCCATAAGCCTTGAACGGAAAAGACCCGGGCGAAAACCCGGGTCTTTTCCGTTGCGATCTAAGGGAGGCGCTGGCTTGAGTAACCAGCGCCTGTCATACCCCTGCTTACTGGTTCCTCAGTGACTGAGCCTT
>DAINQE010000010.1:37287-58613 GCA_036743055.1 Candidatus Sabulitectum sp.
GAGTAACCAGCGCCTGTCATACCCCTGCTTACTGGTTCCTCAGTGACTGAGCCTTTTCCATAGCCTCCATGGCCTGGGCGTTCCTGCCAAGGGTGCTGTAGGTCTGGGCGAGGAACTCATAGTAGTCGGCGTTGTCGCCATCGTACTGAATGGCGGCCTGGATGGCCTGGAGGGCGTCGTTGTCCCTCTCCAGGCGGATGTAGTTCGCGTACATCATGTACCAGGCATTGGCGTACTCCTCGGCGGTAAGACCGTCCATCTGGGTGAGCTGGGTCATGATATCCAGGGACTCGTCGTAGTTCTCCATCACGAAGTTCGCGTGGCCGATCATGGCAAGCACCTGATAGGTGTCGCCCAGGGTGACACGGCACTCCTCAAGGGCCTGGATACCCTCGTCGTAACGCTCCATCTCGATGAAGGTGAATCCCCTGGTGAGGAGAACGTTGGCGCGCATGGCGGTGGCGTCCTCGGGGCTTATCCAGCCGTCTTCCAGACTCTGGTCGATGGCTATGAGTGCGTTGTCGTAGATGGCCAGGGCTTCGCTGTACATTTCCTCGAGGATGTAGATCTCCGCCAGGCCGGTCATCAGGTCGGCATTGGAGGGATCGGCCTCGATACCCCTGTTGAACACGGCTATAGCCTGTTCGACCAGCGCGGCCTTCTCGGCCTCATCCTCGGTGGCGAAGTAGAAGTTCTTCAGAATGGCACCGGCATTGTATGAGGAGAGGACCACGGTGGAGATGTTCCTGTCGAGCTGCTCGCCTATCTGTTCCTGAAGAACGGGATCGGTCTCAGCGGCGTACCTTTCCTGGAGTGTGGCTATCCTTACCTCGGCCAGATCGACGCTCTTGAGGAAGTGCTCAAGGGCCACCTGCTTCTCGCCGGCGTTAAGGGCGATCTGTCCCAGCATCTGGTCGAACTCCGGCCTCTCGGGAACGATCTCCATACCGGTCTCCAGCATTGCCACGGCTTCATCGATCCTGTCGGCCTCGACGTAGTTGGCGGCGGCGTTGTAGAAGGAGGGCCAGTAGTTGATGATGCTGGAAGCGTATGAAGGGTCGAGTTCGTAGGCGGTCTTGAAGGACTCGGCGGAACCCTCCCAGTCCATCATGAAGCTGTAGGCGCGGCCCCTCCAGTACCAGACCTCGGGGTTCTCGGCCTCTGCTCCGGCTATTACGCTGTCGGCTAGGTGGATGGCATCCTGGTACTCGCCGTTCTGGATGTGCACCTTTATACCGGTAACGGCCGGGGAAGAACATGCGGCAATCATCAGAAGCCCGGCAAGCACAAGCACCGGAACCAGGATCTTTACGGTATTCAAATCAATCCTCCATTCAGACGATGAAACACATTACAAAAAAATGCCGGAAGGCATATCATGGCAAATCTGATTCATAAAACCTCCGAAGTCAACAGGAAAAACACTTGACCGGCGCCGAAGTTGTTTGCAGAATGTGCAGTTACGGGAGGTTAACCATTGAATGCATTTCTGCTTCCATTCCTGCTGTGGCGGGGGGCTCTATTCGGGCTGCCCGAAGCCTTGGTTGCCCCGGAACCCGGTGAGCGGATGGCCTATGTCAACATAGAGAACCAGGTGATAGTCTTTCTGGAGGGTGAAAGAGAGGCAAATCTTGCCCAGGTATCGACTGGTCGCCCTCCCCGTCATTCAACGCCCAGGGGCGACTTCAGCGTTCTCTATAAGAGGTGGGCCCCGGTAAGCAGCACCTACAGGGTGAGGATGCCCTACTGGCAGTGCATTGAACCCAGCGGAGCCATCGGGCTTCACCAGGCCTCCCCCTCCGTGGAGCACCGCCTGGGCGAAGCCCTCTCCCACGGGTGCGTGCGTCTTGGGTTCTTCACCGCCAGATGGGCGTACTTCTGGCTCCCGGTGGGAGCAAGGGTAGTTATCGAATAGGCAGGTCCCGTCAGACCAGTTCCGGCCTGCTCTCCTCAAGCTCCTTAACCACATCCCGGATGCTCTGGCTGTCTGAATCCGCCATCACCAGTGTGACCCTGTCGGTGCTCACCACGCTTGCACCCTTCAGCCCTACGACTACGGTGAGTCTGCCGGTCTCGTCGTAGACCAGCACATCATCGGAATCGATAAGCATCGACTCTCCCCTCTTCACCCCGGCCTTCCTGGCTCCTGGCCAGTCCCCTATGTCGCTCCATGAGAACTCAGCCTCCACCATCACACCCAGGGAAGTCTTTTCCATCACCCCGTAGTCCACCGAGATCGCATCCAGAGCGCCATATACCTCCAGCGAGGGAGCGGTGGTGTCCGGCAGTTTCACAAGGTCGCGGTACAGGCCGGGCATGTGCTTCTCCAGCTCATGCAGGAACGCATCGGCCTTCCATACGAACATCCCCGAGTTCCACAGGTATTCTCCGGATCGAAGATAGTCGGCGGCGGTTTGGAGATCGGGCTTCTCGGTGAAGGACCTGATGGTCCATCCGGGTTCCTTCGCTTTACCCCTGCGGATGTAACCGTATCCAGTGGCCGGGTGGTCCGGCGGTATCCCGATGGTGCACAGGCAGCCTTCCTCAGCCAGTTTCACCGCCTTCTCCAGAGTGTTCCGGAAACCCTGAACAGGGCTTATCATGTGATCGCTGGCGGCTATGATCATGATGCAGTGCCCCAGGCCCCTGCGTCTCAGTGTCTCCGCAGCCCAGCCTATGCACGGGGCGGTGTTCCTTCCGGCGGGTTCCAGGAGAAGGTTCTCCCTGGCGATCCAGGGCATCTGTTCAAGAACGGTTTCTCCATGCTCCGCTCCGGTTACAACCATTACGTTGTTCTGCTCGGCCAGTCCCATGAACCTGGCGGCGGTGAGCTGTATCATCGTTCCTCCGCCCAGGAGGTCCATGAACTGCTTTGGCCTCCGCTTAACCGAAGCCGGCCAGAACCTGGTGCCCCTGCCACCTGCCATTATCACCGGAAAAAGCTCGCTGCTTTTCATTTTCCTATCCTTATCTTCCAAGATGCTCCCGTTGCTTCCGTTTCGCCGCCGTCTCCGTCGGCGAAGAAGCAGGTGCCGGAACCGGTGTCGTAGAGAAGCTCCATGGGCTTCAGTTCCATTCTGCCCGGGGCGGTTCTTTCCATTGAGTAGCCCTCAGCTGCAACACAGCCTGTTACCTTGTCGGCCCTGCCCCAACGTGCCCAGTCCACCGCATCGAGACCCTGCTCCACATGGAGTTCCCTGGTGTTCCCCGCGGAATCACGCCTGCGGTAGTCCCAGAGCCTGTAGGTAACAGTGCAGTTCAGCTGAATCTCCAGTACGGTAAGGCCTCCCCCAAGGGCGTGGACGGTTCCCGCGGGGAGATGGATGAGGTCACCGGGGGAGGCATTCAGGGAGTTCAGCATGGACACCACCGTACCGTTGCGAACCGCATCCTCGAATGCTTCCCTGGAGGTGCCTTCCCGTATTCCATGCAGTATCCTGCCGCTGCCTTCCAGTATTGCCCATGACTCGTCCTTCATGGGCGGGGTGCGGTCCCTGCCGGGATGGACCTGCACCGACAGGTCCCTTGCCGCGTGGAGGGTCTTCAGTATCACCGGAAACGGTTCGCACCTGAAAAAGGATGAAGCCTTCACCCTCTCTCCGCCGGTGGACTCGAGTTCAGTTCCCGGATGGAACCACCATATCTCCCCCACCGGTTCGCCTCCGGCCCTCAGAGGGTCAAGGGAGCCCCATATCCTTTCGACCTTCTCCGGAATGCACCTGTATATCATCTCTCACCTGCCAGGGTCGTCATTGCTTTCATTATTCCGTTCCCCGTCCAGTCCCTTTCAGGGTGCCACTGAACCCCGAGGACCATGTGATCCAAGCTTTCGATGGCTTCAAGTACGCCGTCGGCGGCCCTTGCAGCGGCGGAAAAACCCTCCGGCACACTTTCCAGCGCCTGGTGGTGCCAGGACGATACCACGGGCTCGCTCCCCAGGGCTTGGTGGAGGATCGACTCCCTGGAGACCGAGACGGCGTGGCTGGCCGGATTCTTCGAGGTCCCGTCGTGGAACACATCGGTTTCCAGGTGCTGCACCAGGGCGGCTCCGTGGGCGATGCCCATGAGCTGCATGCCCAGGCAGATACCCAGCACTGGGATCCCCATTCCCCTGGCGGCGTGGTAAAGGCCCATGTCCCAGAGGGGTCTGTCCCTCTCCGGATCCCTGCTTCCCTGGTCAGGCCTGCCGAAAAGCGACGGGTCCGGATCTCCCCCTCCTGTGAGCACCAGCATATCGAACCCCTGGAGTATCTCCCCCGGGGAAGCTCCCTTCACCGGAAGAACACCCAGCGGAATGATGCCCGGTCTGTCCATAAGGGCTGTATAGCAGTGATGCAGGCAGTACCGGTAAGGTCCGTAGACCTCTTTTTCCCTGCTATCGAGGCGGTACCATACCTGGGAGACGGCAACCTTCACAGGGCTCAGCCGGTTTCCGTCATCCTGCGAACCGCCAGGGAGGCCTTCTCCGCCAGGTGCGGCGGTATCTCTATGGCATCCGCTGGCGATTCCAGGGCTCTCAGTACATGCTCCAGCGTGGTGAAACCCATGTCCCTGCACACTATGCCGCCTGCGGCGGCGAACTCCCTGTCCGGGAACAGGGTTTCCAGCCGGTAGATCATCCCCTCTTCGGTTCCTATGATGAAACGCTTCGAGGGGGATTCCTCCACCCTTCTTATCATGCCTCCCGTACCCAGCACGAAATGGGCCTCCCTCCAGAACACCGGGGGTGCCTCGGGATGAACCAGCACTTCGGCGTCGGGCCACCTGGTCTTCAGGTCCAGCAGACCCCTTATGTCAGCTCCGCTGTGGGCGTGGCAGCCTCCGTGCCAGATGTGAACCGTCTTGTCGGTGTTCTGCCTGACCCAGGTGCCCAGGTTCCTGTCGGGGCCGAATATGACCTCGCTGCCAGGGGCGGCCTCTGTCACAGCCACGGAGTTGGCGCTGGTGCAGCAGGCCCAGGCCTCCGATTTCAGTTCAACCGTGCTGTTCACGTATATCACCGCGGCGGCCTCCGGGTATCTGCGCTTCATCTCCCTCAGGTCCTCCGCGGTCATGGATGCCGCAAGGGAGCAGCTGGCGTCCGGGGCGGCGAGCACCACGGTGCTCTCCGGGGCGAGAAGCTTCGCCGTCTCCGCCATGAAACGAACACCGCAGAACACCACCAGGTCCGCCGCTTCCCTGGCTGCTATCCTGGAAAGCTCAAGTGAATCCCCCACATGGTCGGCGATGTCCTGTACAGGGCCGGGCTGATAGCTGTGGGCGAGAACGAGCGCGCCCTTCAGGTCCTTCAGCCTCCGTATCTCCTCAGCTACGCAGCCGCACATTCATACCTCCTAAGTCTCGATATCCCGGATGACCCCTCCCAGCAGGACCGAGTCTCCCAGGTAAACGGTTCCGATCTGGCCAGGTGAGAGAGCCCTTTGAGGTTCGTGGAAAACGATCTTCACCCTCTCTCCCCGGATACGGGCCAGCCCCGGCTGCGGGGGTTTCCTGTACCTGTTCTGCACAAGGCACCTGAACTCATCCCCGGGCGCGGGCGCCAGCCAGTTGATACTATCCAGCATGCAGGAGCTTCTGTAAAGGCTTTCCCTGCCGCCGATGACCACCCGATTGGTTTCAACTTCCAGGCGGGTTACGAACATCTTCTCCCCGTGGGCGCCGATACCCTTCCTCTGACCGGGGGTATACCCGCCCAGTCCGGAGTGGCGGCCCACAACCTCTCCGCTGGTGTTCACGATGTCACCTGGAACGCCCTCCCTCTCCAGGGAGAAGCAGAGGTCCTGGCTTTCCCTGGATATGAAGGGAAGCCCGGAATGGAGACCCTCGGTCCTCACCTCTGTTTTGAGGGAGCCCCCCAGGGGGAAGTAGCACCTGGAAAGTATCTCCATGGGAACCATGGACAGGAAATAGCTCTGGTCCTTGCCGGGGTCGGCCCCGCGGAGAAGCCTGCCGTCCTGCATTTTCGCGTAGTGGCCGGTAACCAGCAACTCATCCCGCTCCAGGATGGAATAAGGCAGGGCCAGCTTGACCAGCCGGTTGCACATGGCGCAGGGATTCGGCGTAAGCCCCTGTTCGAGCATTTCCATGGAAGGTCTTTTCACAAGGGTCTCGAAACTGTTTTCCCCGGGGATTACCAGCAGCTCGACACCCAGGATCCTGCAGCTTTCCACCGCCTCAGCCGGGGGGCCTGAGCCCCTGGTGTCCACGAATACTGCCCTTGCTCCATCGAATTCCTCGGTACTTCGCAGAAGGGAGACCGTGGAGTCCAGACCGCCGGAAAGACATACCAGGGCGCGCCCCATCCGTCAGGCGCCGAACTTGGCCAGCCTGCCCGCCGCGGCAAGTAGAAGGGCCATGAGTTCCTTGGCCGGGAAGGTACCCAGTGACCCTCCGGCGCATTCCCTCTCGGTGAACCTGCAGTTCCAGCCCGTTCTCTGCGGTCCGCCGTGTATCATCACAGGCACCGGATGCCAGCTGTGGAGCTTCATGGGACAGGGGGTTGAATGGTCGCCTGTTACGCACACAACGTCGAAGCCGCTCTCCAGCATCGCCGGCAGTGCAGCGTCGAACTTCTCTATCTCTGCGATCTTTCTCTCGTGATCGCCGTCCTCCCCGGAACTGTCGGTGTACTTGTGGTGGAGGAAAACGAAGTCCTTCCCCTGCTTCAGCGCTTCCGCCGCAGCCATCACCTCTCCGCTGAGGTCAGCGGGGTCCGGGCTCATCACTTCCATACCGGCCAGGGACGCGAGACCCTTGTAGTCCGGATACAGCGCCACCGCGGCTGAATCAAGGCGGTACCTGCTTTTGAAGGAGGGAAGGTCCTGATGCAGGGCGAATCCCCTGAGAAGAAGGCCGTTGGCCGGTTCCTCGTCCTTCAGGATGTCCATTGCCTTCTCCACGAACTCCTTCACAACTCCGGCTGCGAACTCGGCGTCCTGTGAGAGAGCCTTCACAGGCAGTGGTTCTTCCCCGACCAGACCCGGATCGGTTTCCTGAATGTTCTCGGAGAGCCCCGGACCCCTGAACACGACGCATGCCCTGTGTTCCTTCACAGGCTCAACGAATGTCTGTACTCCGGATATTTCGATACCCTTCAGCATGTCCGCCAGCCGGGCGCACTCATCGGTGGAGATCCTGCCGGCCCTCCTGTCCGTGACGATGCCGTTCCCGTCGATGGTGCAGAAGTTTATCCTGGCGGCAAGGTCTCCATGGTTCAGCTGGAAGCCTATGCCCAGCGCGGCCAGAGCGCCCCTTCCCACAAGGCACTCCACGGGATCGTACCCGAAGAGCCCAAGATGGCCGGGTCCGCTGCCCGGGGTGACTCCCCTGGCCACAGGTATATGAAGCCCCAGGGCGGACCTGGAGGCCAGCCTGTCCATGTTCGGGGTTGCCGCGGCTTCCAGCGGGGTCCGGCCCTTCAGCTTTGGAACGGAGATGTCCCCCACACCGTCCATCACCGCCAGGAGGATCTTCCCTCCGTGATCAAGTGCCAGTTCGGATATAAGGTCTCTCATTTCAATCACCTCGCCGGTTCGGGTATTCGATGGCCCCTGTATCGGTTATGGTTCCAGCAACGAAGGACTCCACCGAAGCCGCGTCGAGTATTTCCAGAACCCTCCCCGGCTCTTCAGTGGTGAAGAGGAACCCGGCTCCCATGTTGAAGGCCCTGCTCATCTCGGTGTCACTCACGCCGCCAAGGCTCGATATCAGGCCGAATATCGGAGGCACCCGCCAGTTCGGGGTGATAGCCGCGCCGCATCCACGGGGCAGTATCCGCGACAGATTGCCCGGGATTCCGCCCCCTGTTATGTGCGCCATTCCCGTTACGAGGCCCTGGTCGAGAAGGGGCATCATCTCTGTTAGGTAGCTTCTGTGAACCGCGAGAAGGGCCTTTCCCACAGAGGCTCCCTCAAGCTCGTCGGGCCTCGAGGATACGGTTAGACCCGCCTTATTGAAGAGGACCGTTCTGGCCAGGGAATACCCATTGGTATGAAGGCCGGTGGAGGGAAGCCCGATGATGGTCTGCCCAGGACGCACCGCCGATCCGTCGATAATCCGCCCTTCGTCCACAACTCCGACGATGGTTCCCGCAACATCGTAGTCCCCCGGGGCGTAGAAACCGGGCATCTCCGCGGTTTCTCCGCCAAGGAGCGCAAGCCCGTTCTCAAGACAGGCCTTCGCCAAACCCTTTACTATCGAAGCAGCCACCATCGCGCTGAGCTTTCCGCAGGCCAGGTAGTCCATGAAGAACAGCGGACGGGCTCCCTGTACGAGTATGTCGTTCACGCAGTGGTTCACCAGGTCCATCCCCACGGTGGAGTAGTCCTCCGCCATGGAGGCCACCTTCATCTTGGTTCCCACTCCGTCGGTGCTGGCCACCAGGACCGGCCTTTCGGTGCCCGGGAATTCGGCCCGGAAAAGACCGCCGAAGTGCCCCAGGTCCGAAAGCACCCTGCCGTCGTAGGTCTTCCTTACCTCGGCCTTCATGAGTTCCACGGCCCTGGAGCCTTCGTCTATGTCCACTCCAGCTTCCCTGTAGTCGGTGCCGCTCATTCCTGCACCCTGTCCAGCTGGTTGGTGGAGAGATAGTAGTTGAGTCTTTCGTCTATGGCTTTCCTGGTTATCTCCCTGAGCGCTTCCACTCCGAAGCCCCCTATGGCGAAGCTGGCGGTCACAGAACCGTAGCACAGACCCCTTGTGATGTTCCTGAAGGTAAGGGGGCCGCCTACTCCCGCCAGGAAGCCCAGCATACCGGCGGCGAAGCTGTCGCCGGCGCCTGTGGGGTCAACCACGTTGTCCACAGGGCATGCGGGAAGGAGGAAGGGCTTCGGCCCTCCCAGGACCATCACGCCGCTTGCTCCCAGCTTGATCACTACGAACCTGGGTCCCCTCTTCAGTATGTACCTGCCGGCGCGGAACAGATCGCTGGCGCCGGAGAGCTGTCTGGCCTCAGAGGCGTTCACGAAGAGGATGTCCACCTTCTTCATGACCTGCATCACGGTTTCCTTCTTGTGTTCGATCCAGAGGTTCATGGTGTCCATGGCGATCCAGGACGGGTTCTCCACCTGCTCCAGCACCTGAAGCTGAAGTTCAGGGTCTATGTTGGCCAGGAAAACGCAGGGGGTCTTCCTGTATCCCTCGGGAAGCACCGGTTCGAAGCTGGCGAACACTCCCAGTTCCGTCCTGATAGTCCTTGCGTCGCCGAAGTCCGGGCCGTAAACGCCTTCCCAGCGGAAAGTAGGGCCTCTTCCAATGGTAAGACCCTCCACATCAACATTCCTTGTCATCAGGAAGTCCTTTTCCCGGGACGGGAAATCCGGGCCCACCACCCCCACGATGCGAACATGATCAAGCTGCCCCGCGGCCAGACCGAAATAAACGGCGGAGCCGCCCAGGGTGTCCTCGGCCTTGCCGGCCGGGGTGGTGAGTGTGTCCAGCGCAACCGATCCTACAACGAGAACGGACATTGCAGTTCCTCTCTACATTCTCTCAGGGGCCTTGACCCCGAGTATTCTCAACAGGTCCCGAAGAACGTTCATAACCGCCAGGCAAAGCACCAGCCTGGCCCTGGTTCCCGGGGCATTGTCAGGGTCGATGACCCTGTGGTGCTGGTAGAAGCCGTGGAAAGCCGTTGCTATCTCCCCCAGCAGTTCGGTCATTCTATGGGGCTCCAGGGCCTCCGCCGCGTCATGCACCCGTACCGGGACCGTTTCAAGCAGACGCATGAGATCCCTCTCCCTTTCGCCCTGAAGAACGTCCTTCTCCAGGGGATCTTCCGTGAGGGATGACAGGTCCTCGTACCCGGCCTTCCTCAGTATCCCCGATATCCTGGCGAAGGCGTACTGAACATAGAAGACCGGATTATCCTCGCTGTCCGCCGCCGCAGCGCCCAGATCGAAGTCCATGTGGGCCTCGGCCCTCCTGGTCAGGAAAATGTACCTCACCACGTCCGGGGAACCGGCTTCGCTCACAAGATCCCTGAGTGTGGCGAAGTTGCCGGACCTTGTGGACATCTTGATCTTCTCTCCGTTGCGGAGCAGGGTTACGAACTGGTGGATCACGGTTCGCAGCCTTTTCCCTACCTCTTCCGCGCCGAGAACCGCTGTAACGGCGGCCTCGACGTCCCTGCAGGTGTCTATGTGATCGCTGCCGAAAACGTCCACTATCAGGTCGTATCCACGCCGGAACTTGTTCAGGTGGTAGGCTATGTCCGGCATCCTGTATGTGCAGGTGCCGTCATCCCTTATCACAACGCGGTCCTCCGGGCGTCCGACCTCCGTAAGCATGAGCCATTTCTTATCGGGCTGCTCCGCGTCGGGGCTCACCAGCCCCTTCTCAGAAAGAAGCTTCAGGGCTTCGTTCACCGCGTCGGGGATGAGTTCGCTCTCCGCGAAGTACCTGTCGAAGGTTATGCCCAGCAGCTCGAGGTCGTCGGAAATAAGCCGGAAGGCCCTCTCCTCGGCGAACTTGCGGAAGGTCTCCAGATCACCGGGCCATTCCAGGCTGCCTCCGGCTTCCGCCAGCAGCTCATTCGCCCAGCCTTCCACGTAGTCGCCCATGTAGCCGCCCTCGGGAACCTCCATGGAACCGCCCTGGATCTGGAAGTACCTGGCTGCCAGGGACTCCGCAAGCCTGTTCATCTGATTGCCGCCGTCGTTGAAATAGTATTCCCGGTGCACCGACCACCCGGTGGCCTCCAGCAGCCCGGAGATGGCGTCACCCAGAACGGCCTGACGGCAGTGGCCCACGGTGAGAGGTCCCGTGGGATTCGAACTCACGAACTCCACTATGGCGTTCTTTCCGGTCCCTGTGAGGGGCATCATGGTGAAAAGTCCCCTGGCGGCCATCTGGAGGACCGTTTCCCTGAGGTATTCCCCTGAAAGGGTGAAGTTAAGGAAACCCGGTCCATCCACAGTGACCTTCTCGATCTGGGGAAAGCCCTTCCTCACCTCATCGGCCATGGCTTCAGCTATTTCCCTGGGGGGTTTTCCCAGCCTTCCCGCCAGGGGCATTGCCGAACTCGAGGCCAGGTCGCCGAAGGCCAGGTTCCTGGACCTTGCGACCTCGATCGGGGGCTGGTCCATGCCGAATCGCCGGTTTACGGCCTCGGCCATGGCTTTCGCCAGGTCAGTCCTGGTGCGGAGGGGTGATATCGAAGGTGAAGTCGTCATCTGATTCCGTTCTGTGCGAGTCCTGGAACTTCTTCACCGGAGCGTCGCTCCAGAGGGTTTCCAGGCTGTAGTATTTCCTGGTTTCCGGGAGGAAGATGTGAACAACGAAGTCAACGAAATCCATGAGGATCCAGCTGCCCTCGTCGTAACCCTCCCTGTGATGGAGCCTCCACCCCAGTTCCCTGGCGGAACGCTGCAGGTGATCGGCTATTGCCCTGCACTGTATCCTGTTGTCTGCGGTGACTATCAGAAAGATGTCCATGGTGAGGGGAAAGTCCATCATGTCCAGGGCGACCACATCGTAGCCGTGCCTCTGGTGGATCGCCTCCACTATCTGTTCCAGGATGTCCGCATCTTCTCTTTCGGTGCTCAAGGTACCTCCGCTTCTCAGTCTCTGTATGGAATGTAGAACGAGGGATCGTCACGATCCCTTCCCAGTATCACGGTAACGTCCACCTCGGGTTCGAAGCCGGGCCGCGGAAGCAGCATCACCACCGATGAATCGCCCAGCTGCAGGACCTCGGCCACCCGCAGAGCGGCGGCATATGAGGTATCGTGGCTCAGAACCACCGTAAGCTCATAGTCCCTTCTTCCGGCGTCCTGCGGGGGACCCGGGGCATAGAAGACAACATCCCCGGTCCTGGTTTCCAGAAAGGTCTGTGCCCTTGAGGCCAGGTCGTTCACCCCCACTCCGTTCTGAACCCGGAAGAGAATCGTGTCCGGAGGAGGTGTCGATTCGGTGATGGTGAAAACGCCGATCACCGTTTCCGCCTCCCTGCGGATCTCACCGGGCGAGTAGACCACCGCCAGTGTGGCAAGGCTTCCCACCGCCAGGGAGAGAAGCACCGCCGGCAGCAACCTCTTTTTCTTCTTTTCCTTCGGCTTCCTCTTCCTCAATCCAGCACTTTCCTGAACCATGGAGAAAGTATCTCACGGGCCTTTTCCAGGGACTGGGAGACGACCCTGATCCCCCCCACCGTGCTCATGAAATTGGTATCGCCGCTCCACCTTGGGAGCAGATGCACATGGAGATGGCCGGGAATTCCGGCTCCCCCGGCGGAACCTGCGTTCCAGCCGCCGTTCATCCCCTGGCACTTCATGCCTTCCTTCAAAGCTTTCTCTCCCGCCGCAAGAACCCTGAACAGTTCTTCGGATTCCTCCCTGGAGAGTCCGCCCAGCTCCGGTTCATGGCGGTAGGGCACCACCATCATGTGGCCGTTGATGTAGGGGAATCGGTTCAGTACCGCGAACACATGGCTCCCCCGGTACAGCACCAGGTTCTCCCCGTCTTCCGCCTCGGCGGCGGACCCTATGCCGCAGAACACGCAGCCTTCAGCCCCGGCCTTCGGCGCGGAAACGTAGTCGTACCTCCAGGGGGCCCAGAGCCGCTCAGTCATCTTCGGCCTCTATGATCTCGTATTCCCCCACCGTGTCGCCGGCGGGAATCACAGCTCCCCTGATCACGGCTCCCTGTCCGATAACCGCTCCGGCCCCTATCACCGTTTCCCCTGAAAGGGTGCAGTTCCTGCCGATGACGGCCCCTGCTCCTATTGTCACGCTGTCCTCGATCCAGACCGTGGAGGGGTCGGGTATGATCACCCCTGAGAGAAGGTGGTCCTCCGTAACCCTCTTCTTCATTATGTCGGTGCACCTGGCAAGCTGCAGGGGGTGGTTCACCCCGGCGACCTCCTCCCAGTCCGGGGTGAAGACCGACAGCGCCGGCCTGCCCTTTTCCCGAAGAATGGCCACCGCGTCGGTGAGGTAGTACTCCCCCTGGGCGTTGCTTCGGCCCACCAGGGGCAGCACCTCCTCCAGGGCTTCCACCGAGAACGCCATTATGCCTGTGTTTATGGTCCTTATGGCCTTCTCCTGGTCGGTGGCGTCCTTCTCCTCCACTATGCGTTCGATCCTGCCGTCGGGGTCCATTATCACCCTGCCGTAGCCGGTCACATCCGGGGGTGTGGTGGTGAGAACGGCCATGGAGGCACCGGAGGAGCTTCTGGCTTCCATCAGTCTGGCAATGGTTTCCCTCTTGAGCAGGGGAACGTCCCCCAGGAGCACCGCCACCTGATCCTCACCGGGATCCAGGGGCATGGCGCAGGATACGGCGTGGGCGGTGCCCAGCTGCTCCTCCTGAACCGCCCAGCTCCAGCTGCGCTCCTCGAGCATGGGTATCACGAGGTCCCTGCCATGGCCGACCACCACCCGGATGCTCCGGACACCGGCGGCTTCGGCGGCCTCAGCCACCCGCTGCACCATGGGCTTGCCCAGAACGGGGTGCAGTACCTTGGGAAGGGGGGACTTCATCCTCTTTCCCATTCCCGCGGCCAGTATGATCGCGGAACTCAACTGAGTACCACCGGTTCCAGGTTCTCGTCGTTGGCGGTGACCACCACCGGCTCGGGGGGGGCCTCATCGGCTGTGTCCATCCAGGCGAACTGAAGGATTATCACCCTGTCGCCCGGGGCGCACAGACGCGCGGCGGCGCCGTTTATGCAGATGGTTCCGCTGCCTCGCTGGCCCTCCAGCACATAGGTCTCGAACCTGCTTCCGCTGTTGATGTCCGCCACCAGGACCTTTTCGTGGGGCAGGATACCTGCGATGTCCATGAGGTCCCTGTCTATGGTAATGGAACCCATGTAGTCGAGCTCGGCCTGGGTAACCACCATTCTGTGCAGTTTCGATTTGAGAAAACACCTAAGCAAATCAAGCCTCCGGTTCGATGATTATGTTGTCTATCAGCCTTGTAGCCCCGGCGTATACAGCCACTGCCATAAGGGCTTTATCCGTAACCTTTTCTAGGGGGGCCATGGTCAGGTGATCCACCACCTCAACGTACTGGACCTTCAGCAGGTTCATGGGCTCCACCTCACTAAGGAATCCGGCCTTCAGAACGGCGGGATCCATTTCTCCATTCAAACGAAGCATCCGGACCTTATTCAGGCCCCGGGATATGGCCGGTGCCTGGCGCCTTTCCTCAGGGGACAGATATGCATTGCGGCTGCTCATGGCAAGGCCGTCGTGCTCCCGGACGATGGGTGCGGCAATTATCTCCGGTTCCAGTCTCAGATCCCTCACCATCCTCCTTATCACCGCCAGCTGCTGGGCGTCCTTCATGCCGAACACGGCTGCGTGGGGTCGGACAATGCCGAAAAGGACCGCGCATACCGTGGCCACCCCCTGGAAATGCCCCGGCCTGTACTCCCCGCACAGCCCGGATGAAACCCCGGACACGGATACCGTTGTGGAGAAGCCCTCCGGGTAGATGACATCGTTGTCCGGTGCGAATACCGCGGACACTCCCCGCTCCTCGAGCAGCCTGCAGTCCCCCTGCAGGTCCCTGGGGTACTTGCTGAGGTCTTCGTTCTTCCCGAACTGAGTCGGGTTCACGAAGATGCTCACCACCACCCTGTCGCAGGTCTCCCTGGCGGCGTCCACCAGGCTCAGATGGCCGGCGTGCAGCGCTCCCATGGTGGGAACGAACCCCACCCGAAGACCTCTGTCCCTCCAGACCAGGGATAACCTGGTCATCTCCCCTTCGGTGCGGACCACCCTCATATGCTAAGCCCTCCCGCAGACGAGGGGTTGTACCCCGAAAGCCCGCCCGGGTGGGAGAGAACCGCGTCAAGCAGACCGTCGAAGGCCTTATCGTCACCGCGGAAATCCACTCCGTCGGTGTTCACCACAAGTACCGGGAACCTGAAATCCCTGAGGAACCAGCGGTTATAGGAATCCACCAGTTCCTCCAGCCATTTCCTGTCCATGTCCTTCTCGAATTCCCTGCCGTACCTGTTTATCCTGTCGAGCAGTACCCCAGTTGAAGCCTGGAGGTATATCACCAGGTCGGGAGAAGGGGCGGCCGGGGCAACGAGCTGATCGCTCAGCTTCTCGTAAAGGTCAAGTTCATGGCCCTTGAGGGTAATCCTGGCGAAGATCATCCCCTTGCCGGGAAGGAAGTCCGATATCAGGTATCTGCTGAAGAGGTCGGGCTGTATCAGGCTTGTCTGCCTGAAGTACCTGGCCAGAAGGAATGAGACCTGGGCCTGAAAACCGTACTTCGCCCTGTCCCTGTAGAACAGAGGGAGGAACGGGTTCTCGGAGGTTTCCTCCAGTATCGCCCTTCCCTCGAGCCTTGCGGCCAGCCTTCCGGCCAGGAAGGTCTTTCCAACTCCAACCGGACCTTCCACCACCAGATACCTGCAGTTCTTCAAACCCGTGAGGCCCCCCTGTCAATCCTGCTCCAAAGTGCCCCTGAATATAATGAAGGAGCTGTCATCAAGGGTTTTAAGCAGCTCAGCGGGGGATATTCCAAGCCCGGGCACTGGACCGTTCCATACCTCTGAGAGGGGCACCAGAACGAAGCGCCTCTTCTCAAGCAGCGGATGGGGCAGGATAAGCTCCTCAGAGGAGACGCCGCCCTCGAGAAAAAGTACGTCGACGTCCAGCGTTCGGGGTTTCCCGTTCTTCACGGTGACCGACCCCGCCGAGAGCTCCATCTCCCTGCAGAGCTCCAGGAGGGAACGGTCGGAACCGCTCCATAACCCTGAAACCGCGGTATTGAGGAAGTTACCCCCGCCTGCGTCTCCCCATGGGGGAGTTTCGTACACCGGGGCGAAACGGAGCGAACCGGCCCTTGGCTCTTCTCCCAGCCGCCTGGCGCAGGCCCTGAACGCATCCTTCACATTCCCCAGGTTGCCCCCCAGACCCAGGGCGAAGCTTCTAGCCTTCAACTGTTACTGAAGCGCTTTCAACCTGGGGGTTCACAGGCGGGAAGGGCTTGTGGACCGTGACCGTCCAATGCCCGGAAAAGCTCCCGGTGAGTATTTCCAGTATGTCCGCGGCAAGATGCTCGATGTAGAGGTACTCACCATCAACTCCCCCGGCGACAGCTTCGCAGACACGGGAATAGTCCACCGCTGGAACACCCTCCCTGAAAAGCTCTCCGCTCCTGGAAATGTCCACGGGCACATCCCTCTCCTCCACCCTCTCGAAGGAGTGAACACCAAGTCTTAGCCTGAGCATCAGCCGGGACAGGGCCAGTGTGCCCGTCAGTCGCCGGTTTTCTTCAGCCACTTGAGAAGCCTGCCCTTCCTGAGTTCAAGCTGTTCAAGCCTGCCCACCGCCTGGTGTATCCTGGGCGCCGGGATGGTAAGGGCGAAGCGGACATATCCCTCGCCCCAGGTGCCGAAGCCGCTGCCGGGGGTTATCACAATACCGGCCTGGTTAATCAGCTTTCTGGCGAACACCATGGAGTCAGCGCCCCTGGGCAGCCTTACCCATATGTAGAAGGTTCCCGGGGAGTCGAACACGTCCCATCCCAGGCCCCTGAGGCCGGCAAGGAGAATCTCTCTCCTCTCCCGGTACATATCGAGCCTCTCGGCGAAGCTTCCCGGTTCCATTGAAAGGGCGGCCTCCCCGGCCTTCTGAATGGCGGTGAAGGCGCCGGAGTCCATGTTCTCCTTGGCGCCCCTGAAAATGGAAACCAGTTCCTTGCCACCTGCAACGAATCCCAGCCTCCATCCGGTCATGTTGAATGTTTTCGAGAGGCTGTGGAACTCCAGCACCACGTCCTCCGCCCCGGGCACCTGGAGGAAGCTCAGGGGCTTCTGCCCGTCGAACCTGATGTGGCTGTATGAGTTGTCGCTTACCAGGAGGATGTTGTTCTCCCTGGCGAAGCTGACCATTCTCTCCATATCCTCCATGGTGGCAACGGCTCCGGTGGGGTTGTTGGGGTAGTTCAGGAACATCACCTTGGCCTCGCGGAGAACACCGGGGGGAATGCGCCCGAAGTCGGGCAGGAAGCCGTTCTCCATCAGCAGGGGCATGTCAACGGGAATTGCGTCTGCGAGGATGGCGGAAGCCCTGTAAACCGGGTAGCCCGGGTTGGGCACCAGCACCAGGTCCCCCCTGTTGCAGAACACCATGGGCACGTGTGCTATGCCCTCCTTCGACCCTATCACCGCGGAGGTTTCGCACTCAACACCGAACTGACCCTTCATCCACCCGGCGCACGCCTCCCTGAAGAAGTCGCTGCCGGCTCCGTCGGGATATCTGTGGAACGCCGGTATCGCAAGGGCTTCCTGGCCGGCCCGTACTATCTCCGAAGGGGTGGGTGTATCCGGATCTCCGATCCCGAAATCTATCAGGTCGAGGCCCTTCTTCGCCGCCGCCTTCTTCTGCCTGTCAAGTTCGGCAAAGAGGTATGGAGGAAGCTTGGAAAGCCTTTCTGAAGCGCTTAAAAGAGGCTTTTTCTGCACGCGGTCTCCTTTCGTTCATGGTGCTGCAATATAGTACAAGGATGAGTTCCACGAAAAAAAGAAACCTCTGAGGAAAAGCCCTTGCTGATACCCTTCGACCCGGAGACCGGAACCGTAAGGTCATCCATCAAGGTGCTCATAGGCCTCTGCCGCCCTCCGGACACCCTCCGCACCGGCGAGGAGTCCATAGACATCAGGACCCGGCAGAAGGAGCACACCAGGAAGCAGAGGGAACTGGCGGAGGAGCGGAGCGGCGAAACGGAGACCCCCGCCCTACTCGCCATAACCGAGAACGGCGTTTCCTTCATCATCACCGGCAGGGCCGATCTGGTGGACCCCGGCGGCTGGGTCACCGAGATAAAGACCGCCCAGCCTCTTCCGGAAAAGCCCCTGAGTCACCATATCCTCCAGGTGCACTTCTATTTTCTGGCCCTGGGCGGAACTGGGGAATCCCTTCTCTACACCGACCCGGACACAAAGGAATCGAGGGAGTTCCAGATCGACGGCGAACAGGGGCGGGAGATCTGGAACGAGTTCATCCAGGACGTTTCCAGGTTCGTAAGCGGGGAATGGGAAAGGCACAGGAAGCTCCAGGACGGTCTCGTGGATTTTACCTTCCCCTTCGAGGACAGGAGACCAGGCCAGGAGAGCATCATCACAGAGGTGTCCGCGGCTTGCGGGGAGCGGGGTGAGCTTCTTCTCCAGGCCCCCACCGGCACAGGGAAGACCGCGGCGGTCCTCACCGGGGCCATTCCCTCTTCAGTGGGGAACTGGAACATCCTCTTCTTCCTCACCTCCAAGAACACCCAGAAGAAGATCCTCATGGAGACCATGGACAGGATCATAAAGAGGGGCTTCCCCCTGAGGACCATCGTCATTTCCTCCAGGGAAAGCTCCTGTCCCGCCGCGATGGAGCGCTGCAACCCTGAGATATGCCCCTACGCCGAGGTCTTCGGCCCGGCCATCAGGGAAAGCGGAATAATCGACGAACTCACCGCCGAAGTGCTGATCACCCCTGAACTCATAATGGAAAAGGGCGAAGCCGCAGGTGTCTGCCCCTTCGAGCTTTCCCTCTACCTCTCCCAGAGGTGCGACCTGGTGGCCTGCGACTACAACTACGTGTTCGACCCGGGCATAAGGCTGAAGAGGTTCTTCGAGGATGACGCCACCGCGGCAAGGTGCGACCTTCTGATAGACGAGGCGGCGAACCTCCCTGAAAGGGTCAGGGGCGTATGGTCCCCTGAGATAAGGACCTCCTGGATGGAGACAGCCTGGCGCCACGCCAGGGGTAACAGAAGGATGCAGAACCTCCTGAGACCATGGAGAAAGCTGCTGCAGGCGTACGCCGAAACCCCCTGGCCCCACAGGGATGATCAGATCCTTCTGCCGGAGGAGGTGCAGCTGCCCGGAATAGACAGGAGAAGGTGGCAGAAGGTCATGGGCGCCGACAGGGACACTCCCATGGACGTATCCCTGCTCTGCCGGGCGATCTACGGTTTCTCAAGGGTATCGGAAAGGCTCGACGAGAGATTCCATCTCCTGGCGGTGAAGGAGGGCGACGACACCCTGATACAGTACTACTGCACCGATCCTTCGGCCTTCATAGCCGAAGAGCACACCAGATGCTCGTCGGTTTCATGCTTCTCCGCAACACTGGAGCCCATGGAACACTTCGCAACTGAACTGGGCCTCTCGAAGGAGAGGAGGGAGACCGCCGTTGGCTGGCCCTTCCCCAGGGAGAACCTCAGGGTCTGGGTGGACGCGGGCATCAACACCAGATACCGCCACCGGGAGAAGCAGACCGAGCCCATAGCCAGAAGGCTCGCAGGCGCCATGGAGAAAACCCCGGGCACATGGATGGCCTTCTTCCCCTCATTCGCGTGGATGGAGAGGGTAGCCCTGAGGGTCAGCGCCAGGGGCACCGGCTTCATCGCCCAGAAGCGCGAGATGACCACGGCGGAGAGGGAGGACTTCGTAAGCTCCATCAACGCGGGAAGCAACCTGGTCCTTGCGGTGGCAGGGGGCCTCTTCGCCGAGGGGGTGGACCTCTCCATACCTGACCTCAGAGGCTGCTTCATAGTGGGCCCGTCCCTGCCCGGTGTTTCCCTGAAGCAGGAACTCCTGAAGAACAGGTACGAGGCAACCGGGAGGAACGGCTTCCTCCACGCCTTCGCCATACCCGGGATAAACAGGGTGATCCAGGCCGCGGGCAGGCTCATAAGGAACCCTGCCCAGGAGGCAGACCTCGTCCTCCTGGGAGCAAGGTTCATAGAGAGCCCGTATGTGGAACACCTCCCTGAGCACTGGTTCCCCCTCAGGGTGATCAGGCACGGCAGGACCAGGCTGTATAGAAGAGCCTCAAGCACCACAGAGGCATGAACATAGCTTGACACCAATCGCATGAACCTCCATTATATCAATAAAGAGAACAAAGGAGGAATCATGACACTCAATAAAATCATCATCATGCTTGCTGCAGCGGTGCCGGCGGCATACGGGATACCCGTTCAGGTCATGAATACCTGGGAGATAGACTGGGCCACCGACATACAGGACATCTCCATGAGCGAGAATGAGGGTCAGCTTCTGATAAGGAGCAACGGCGACGGGAAGATATACCTCGCCGACATCAACGACTGCAGTTATGAAGGAGAGATCGACCTCCCGGAGGGCATCGACGGCTTCGGCCTCGCCTTCGACGAGGAGAGGTTCTTCGTAGGCTCGGGCCAGGGTCTCATCTACCACTCCGACGGCTCCGACTCCTGGTCCTCATTCACCGGCCCCGCAGGCATGGCGGGAGCGGGAATGGACTTCAACCACCCCTGGCTCGTTGAATCGGACCTTTATCAGGCGCTGTGCACAAGCCCGCACATGTTCTACTGCATCGACAAGGAAGATCATACCTGGGAGCCGTACGACCTTGTGGGACTCACCGGAGAGATCAGCGGCTTCACAGCACATGAAGTGGCTACTCTGGGAGGCTACCCTCCCTTCGCTGTAATCGCCGCTACTAGGTTCACGCACCAGTTCTATTTCCTGGTGAACAACGGCCCCGACTACCAGATATACGACCAGGAGGAATGTCCGCTAACTGTGGAGGAATCCCTGGGACTGATCGCCAGCTTCATTAACGGCATGGTTTACTGGAGCTGGAAGGGCACCGACGGGAAGTACTACATAAGCCAGCTATGGATACCCATTTTCGGCGGCATCGAGGAAGAGACCCAGGGAACGGGGTCAGCAGCATTAAGCGTAGCCGCGAACCCGTCCAGGGGAAGCACCGTGATACGGACTAACTATCAAACTGGAGAAAAACCGCAGGTCTTCGACCTTCAGGGAAGACGGATGGGAGGAGTCACCCGGGACACCGAAGACACATTCACCTTCCAGGGCTCTCCGGGTGTATATACCGTCCGCGCCGGTGATGAAACCGCAAGGTTCGTGATCACCAACTGATAAGGAAACAGCTATCGCAGAACCGTAGCCCGAAGCACCGATACAGAATTCCCCGCGTTGAAACGCAGCAGGTACACCCCCGGGGCAAGCTCCCCGGGAATGGCAACGGTGGAGCGGCCCGGGGGAAGCTCTCCCAGAGGAGCAGAGACCACAAGCCTGCCGTCCAGTGAAAAAACCTCCGCCCAGCCAGAAGCGGCGCTTTCCAGGGAAACCGTAAGCTCCAGCCCATGAACAGCCGGGTTCCGCACAAGGTTCACACCCGAACAGCTCCCTGGCTCCACCCCGGCTGGGGGCACGCCCATGTACAGGAAGATCACACCGGTGTAGTCCGCAACCATCAGATCCGGGCACCCGTCGCCGTTCCAGTCGCACACCGAAGGGCGCACATAGGAGCAGATGTATATCTCCTCTCCGTCGGCACGAAGGTTCTCGACCGTATCGA
>DAINQE010000011.1:0-5415 GCA_036743055.1 Candidatus Sabulitectum sp.
AGAGAGTGAACTGATTTGCTTCACTCACGATACATTGAAGCAGAATGCTTCAGAAAAGGGCGCCTGCGGAACAGGCGCCCTTCCTAGTCGTACTGGTATCAGCGTCAGTGGACCCGGTATCTCTCCGTTCCCACTTCCCGTATCTCCCTGCGGTAGTCCTGGCTGTGGGTGAGGGCCGGCTGGATGGAGGGCGCTCTGCCCTCTGTGTGCACGGGGATGAGTTTTCCCTTGCCGCTCCAGTTCCTCTCCTCGCCTGTGTTCCAGTAGAAGGGTGTCATTTCGCCGAGCTTCCCGGCTATTTCACCTGGGATGTCTTCGGGAATCGCAACTCCCATTGCCGAGGCCAGGCCTTCCAGCACCTCGAGGCCGGTCTTGCCCGAGGGGGGTTTCACCGCTCCGTTGAAGCAGAGTACTCTTCCCTCGAAGTTGCATCTTGTGCCGGGGGTTTCCAGGAAGGTTGCGCCTGGAAGGGTGACGTCGGCGGCCAGGGTGGTCTCGGTGTCGGTCCAGTCCACCGCGGCGATGAAGTCGCAGTTCTGGAACCATGAACCGCTCCTGGAATGCTCCAGGGGGTTCTCTCCTATGATGACCGCCGCCTCCAGGGCGCCCTCCTCGAGGAGCTTCCTGAGCTCGGTGGAGTTGGACGCGCCGGGAAGAGCGCTATTCGCCTTTATCCTGCCGGGAAGGAATGCAGGATCGGCCCCTGCCACTTCCAGACCGGCGCTGTTGGCGATGAGCCTGGGGAGGAGAAGGTCCGCTTTCTTTCCAGCCTGTCTGAGCAGGAGTGCAAGGTCGGCGAACACTTCCATATCACCCTGTGCCGCGTCCTGGGGGCGGTCGGGGCTGTGGACTATGACCGCATTGCCCGCTTTGGAGATCAGGTCTGCGGCCCTGGCTACGTCCTCCATGTCCACCCCGGCCTTCGAGGCCCAGGTCTCCGGATCGCCGCTGCGGCCTTCAAGGAATGCCTCGGCGCCTTCCAGTTCGTTCGGGTTGAGGATATTACGGTTGATCAGCTCCTGCATCACCGCGTTCCAGAAGTGGGAGGCCCTTCCCCTCATGGGGTCCACCGCAAGGGTGGCCAGGAGCTGGTCGGTTGCCGAAAGGGTGGAGTTGGCCACTATGAGACCAGCTCCATCCTTCACCTTCTGGATCACATCCACCGCCAGGATGAGATGGTCGTCCTCAAGGGCGGTGTTGTTGCAGATGATAAGGTCAGCGGACTTGAGGCAGCTTCTGTCGGCTGTGGAAGCAGTGAAGCCAAGGGCTTCGTCCAGAGCGCCTGAGCGGCCTCCGCCGGAAAGGATGGCAAGGGAGCCGATGTTGCCGGTGCCGATGCCTTCCCTGGCGATCCTGGACGCTACATAGAACTCCTCGCTGGTGAGTTCCGGTGAGACGAACACGCCCACCTTGCCTGCGCCGTGCTCCCTGACCGCGCTCTTCAGCCTTTCCGCAACCTTCGTGAAGGCATCGTCGAAGGGAACCGGCTCGTAGGAGCCGCCGTTCCTGACCACGGGGCTGGTAATCCTGGGCTGCTTCAGGAAAAGCTCGTTTCCGAACCTTCCGTAGCGGCAGAGGTAGTCTCCCGGTTCTCCTCCTGACTTGATGAAGTAGTGGCCGTCTCCGAAGTCACGCACCACTATCTCGCACCCAAGGGAGCAGAAGCCGCACCGGCTGGGGATGTCCTCGGTTTCCAGGCAAGCCCGGCCGCTGAAGGGGTACTTCATGGTGAGGGCGCCTGTGGGGCAGGCGTCAACGCAGTTGCCGCAGCTTACGCAGCTTGTCTGCACCAGAGGGTCATTCATGGCGGGGCGCATCTCGGTCCTGAAGCCCCTGCCCACGAGACCCAGGGCTGAGATGGGAAGGACCCTGGCGCATGTTCTGATGCACCTTGAGCAGAGAACGCACTTGTTGGGGTCGTAGACGATGTAGGGATGCCTGTCGTCAACCTTGTGCTTCCGCACATGCCCCTTGAACTCCTCCATGTCCACGCCGTATTCCTCGGCGTAGAGCCTGAGGTCGCAGTCGTCGAACCTCACACAGCCGCAGCTGAGGCATCTGGCGGCCTCGTGGCTGCTGTCCTCCGGGGAGAAACCGGTGGCGACCTCGCGGAAGCTGTTCCGCCTTTCGTCCACCTCTATCATGTCCACTTCATGCCTGGGGGACTCCTGGATCTCGCCGAGTTCGTTGACCCCCGGCTTGCTCCAGAACTCCTTGTGAACCGCGAAGGGCTCGGAGTTCGGCTTCTCGCCCTTCAGCCATGCGGTTATGGAGTGCGCCGCCCTCTGGCCGTCGCGGATGGCGTCGATGGCCACGGTGGGACCGTCGTCGGCTGCGTCGCCGCCGGCGAAGACGCCTTCCACATTGGTCTCCATGGTGACGGTGTTCACCACATAGGTGTTCCAGCGGGTGAGTTCCACCTCGCCGGTCTCTATCTCGGTAAGGCCGTCGAGAACGGTATCCTGCCCGATAGCGGATATCACCAGGTCGCAGGGCAGCTCGAATTCGGAGCCCTCCTGGGGCACCGGCCTGCGTCTGCCTGAGGAGTCGGGTTCACCCAGTTTCATCCTTATGCACTGCAGGGCTTTGAGTTTTCCGTTCTCCCTGACGATGCCCACAGGGGCCGCCAGCTCCATTATCTCCACGCCCTCTTCCAGGCAGTCCTCGATCTCCATCTTGTCCGCTGGCATCTCCGCCTTTGTTCTGCGGTAGAGGACTATCACCTTGTCGGCATTGAGCCTCCATGAGGTCCTGGCGGCGTCCATTGCGGTGTTGCCGCCGCCGACCACCACCACGGTGCCGGAGAGGGGTTCCGGGTTGTCGGCCTTTTCCGGGAGGAAGTCGGCACCGGTGACCACACCCTCGGTGTCGTGCTCGCCTTCCACCCGCATGGCCTTTCCCGTCCAGGCCCCGGCGGCGATGAACACGGCGTTGTGCTTCTTCTTCAGCTCGTTCAGGGTGATGTCCTTGCCCACCCTCACTCCGCAGTGTATCTCCGCTCCGGCCCTCTCGATGTAGGCCACCTCCCTGTCCAGGACTTCGTCGGGAAGCCTGTACTCGGGGATGCCGTAGCGGAGCATTCCGCCTGTTCGCTCCATGGCCTCGTAGATAACCGGTTTGATCCCGTTCCTGCCCAGGAACCACGCGGCGGTGAGGCCGGCGGGACCTGAACCCACGATGGCCACGGACTTGCCGGTGGCGGGGAGGCACTCGGGCTCAGTGGAGTAGGCGTTGTCGGAGTCGGAGATGTAACGCTTGATGTTGTTTATGGCCACCGGGGTGTCCACGTCCATCCTGCGGCAGACCTCTTCGCACTTCCTCACGCAGACCCTGGCGCAGACCGCCGGGAGGGGGTTCTTCTCCCTGATGAGGTCTATGGCCTTCTGCAGTTCTCCCATGGCGGCCAGGGCGATGTATCCCTGGGCGTCCACATGGGCGGGGCAGCCCTCCATGCACGGGGAGGAACAGTCGGCATAGTGGTTCGAGAGAAGGAGTTCGAAGGCGGTCTTCCGGGAGTTCTCGATCCTCTCGTTCCTGGTGACCACTTCCATTCCCGGGGCTATCCTGGTGGCGCAGGAGGGAACGAGGTTGTTCCTTCCCTTCACCTCAACCACGCAGACGAAGCATGAGCCGTAGGGGGTGAGTTCCGGGGAGTGGCAGAGGGTTGGTATGTCGTCCAGCCCTTTTTCCCTCACCACTTCCAGTATGGTCTTTCCCGGGGAGGCCGCTATTTCCTGTCCGTTGATCGTAAGCTTTATCTTTTCCATTTTGGCCCCTACCGTTTCACGACTGCGCCGAAGTTGCAGCTGGTTATGCACTTGCCGCACTTGACGCATTTTTCCTGATCAATGGTGTGCACCTCTTTCACCTTGCCGGTGATGGCGTCCACCGGGCAGTTCCTGGCGCAGAGGGTGCAGCCCACGCACTTGTCCTCGAGGATTATGAAGTCCACCAGGGCCTCGCATTCGCCAGCCGGGCACTTGTGGTCCTCGATGTGGGCCCGGTACTCTTCGAGGTAGTACCTGAGGGTGGTCTGAACCGGGTTGGGAGCGGTCTGCCCCAGGCCGCAAAGGCTGGCCTCCTTGATCTGGACTGAAAGCTTCTCAAGCTTCGCGATGTCCTCCGGGAGCCCTTCGCCCCTGGTGATGCGTTCCAGTATCTCCAGCATCCTCAGGGTGCCTATCCTGCAGAAGGTGCATTTTCCGCAGGATTCGCTCTGGGTGAAGTTCAGGAAGAACCTGGCGATCTCCACCATGCAGGTCTCCTCGTCCATTACCACCATGCCGCCGGAGCCCATGATGGCGCCGGTTTTAGGTATGGACTCGAAGTCAACGGGGGTGTCCTTCTGGTCGGCGGGAATGCAGCCGCCTGACGGACCGCCCATCTGAACCGCCTTGAACTCCTTGCCTTTCTTGATGCCTCCGCCGATGTCGAAGACAAGGTGCTCTATGGTGGTTCCCATGGGGACCTCCGCCAGGCCGCCCTTGGCAACCTTGCCGGCTAGGGCGAAGACCTTGGTGCCCGGGCTCTTCTCGGTGCCGGAGGACCGGTACGCCTCCGCGCCGTTGGAGATTATCCAGGGAACGTTGGCGTATGTCTCGACGTTGTTGTTGTTGGTGGGGTACTGCCAGAGACCCTTTTCCGCCGGGAAGGGCGGGCGGATCCTGGGCATTCCCCTCTCTCCCTCTATGGAGGCGAACAGGGCGGTTTCCTCGCCGCAGACGAAGGCGCCTGCGCCCTGCTTGATCTTCATCTCGAAGCTGAACCCTGAACCGAGGATATCCTTGCCCAAGTAGCCCTTCTTCCGGGCGGAATCGATGGCCCGTTCCAGCCGCTGGATGGCCAGGGGATACTCAGCCCTGCAGTAGATGTATCCGAAACCGGCGCCGATGGCCTTTCCGCAGATGATCATCCCTTCGATCACCGCGTGGGGGTCGCCCTCCAGGACCGAGCGGTCCATGAACGCCCCGGGATCACCCTCGTCGGCGTTGCAGACCACGAACTTCTTCGCGCCCTGGTTCCCCGCGGCGAAGGACCACTTCAGGCCTGTGGGGAAACCGGCCCCGCCCCGGCCCCTGAGCCCGGAGTCCTTCACCGTCTGGATGATTTCTTCCGGGGTCATGCCGGTGAGGGCCTTCTTCAGCCCGGAGTATCCCCCGGCGGCCTCGTAGTCGTCTATGGAATCGGGGTTGATGGTGCCGCAGTTCCTGAGGACTATTCGGCTCTGCAGGTCCAGGAAGCTTTTTTCCTCGCCGAAGGTGTTCCCGTTCTCGTCGATTCCGTAGATAAGGTGTTCGTCCTGAACAGGGGAGCCGCCGAGTACGTGCTGCTGGAAAATGGCCTCCGCCGACTCAGTGGACACCTCGCCGTAGAACACCCTTTTCCCGTCGCCCCTTATCTCCACCAGGGGTTCCC
>DAINQE010000011.1:5515-57652 GCA_036743055.1 Candidatus Sabulitectum sp.
ACCTCGCCGTAGAACACCCTTTTCCCGTCGCCCCTTATCTCCACCAGGGGTTCCCTGAAGCACATGCCTATGCAGCCCGATATGGTGAGTTCGCACGCGTCTGGCCTGGACTCGGCCAGTTCCCTTAGCCTGTCGTAAACAGGCTGGGCTCCGGCGGAGAGACCGCAGGTGCCCATTCCTACCACTATGGTCCTCATATCGCCGCCCCCTCAGTGGTTTCCCTGCCCTTCCTGCGGTATTCCTTCAGTATCTTCCGCAGGGAAGCAGGGGTGAGCCTTCCGTGGGTGTCGTCGTTGACCATTATCACCGGCGCAAGGGAGCAGCACCCGATGCAGGCCACGGTGAGGAAGGTGAACAGGCCGTCTTCACTTGTGTCGCCAACCTCTATTCCCAGCTCGTCCTCGATGGTCTCGATGATGGACTTGGCCCCGGAAACATGGCAGGCGGTTCCGGCGCAGGCCCTGATCACGTACTTGCCCATGGGCTTCAGCCTGAACTGGCTGTAAAACGTGATGACTCCGTAGATGTCCGATTCGGGTATTCCAGTTGCTCCTGATATGTAGCTGATGGCCCTTCTGGGGATATAGCCGAAATGTTCCTGCGCCGACTGGAGCAGGGGGATAAGCTCCCCGGGGGCACCGTCGTACCTCCAGAGCCTGTAGCTGAAGCTTTCCTTCTTGGCAGCCGTTTTCATCACTCCCTTCGAGATCGGAAGCCCGGGCCGGGGAAGCAGCGTTCCCCGGCGGGGGTTTCGTCAGGATGTGTTAGAGTAGGTCCGTTCCGTCAGTCGTCTATGAGTTTGATTACCTTTGCTTCCCTGACCCTGAGGACTCCGTCGATCTGACTGAGCTTCTCGATTATCCTGGGAGTCTTGCCCACGGAGCCGTGCCCTGTGATCATTCCCACGAGTTTCGTGCCCTCTTCGATCACATCGCAGACCACCACTTCATCGATGAAGAACACCGTGGTGAATATCTGCTGTATCGCTTCCGGGTCTATGTCGGCTATTATGTAGCTCATTGTGCCGGGCTGCCGTCTGGCTCCTGCCTGGGCATCCTGCTTAACGGCTTTCTGATAGGTGTCTATGAACTGGTCCACATCCCTGTCGAGCTTTGGCCTTTCAACTGTGGACATGGAGAGGACCTTTACTCCGTCCATGGACTTCACGGTTTCGAAGACCTTCTCGATCTCGTCCTGAGATTCGGCCTGGGCCAGGAGGATCACGTCGAAGTCGCCCCTCACCGCATCGCAGGACTGGATGTTGGGCATGGAGTAGAGCCTGTCGAATATCTCCATGCTCTTATCGGCATCGGTGATCTTGATGGTAAGGTACGCGCTGATGGATTCCCGCATGCCATCGTCTTCCGCCTCGTCGGCGGCTTCAGTGGTGGTCTTCCCCGGGGAAAGCTCCTCGAGGGCCTCCACGAGGTCGGGGATCTCGAAGGGTTTATCCAGGTAGCCGGTGTTGTGCTCGGAGAGGGCGGTGAGCATAAGGCGCTCGTCGCCGAAGCCGGTTATCACCAGAACGGGAAGCTCAGGATACTGGTTCTTTATTACCTTGAGGATCTTCAGCCCGTCGATGTCCGGCATGAAGATGTCGGTCACCAGGTAGTCGTAGGCGACTCCCCTGTTCCTGGCCTGGTTCAGCTCATGGATGGCCGAGATGCCGTCGGGGCAGGCGACAACCGAGTAATCTTCCTGGGTGAGGCCCACGGTGAGGTTCCTTCTGATCTCGGCCTCGTCGTCTATTATCAGTACACGGCCCTTCAATGGTTTCCTCCTCTTGTTGTGTTTGTATTTCAGCAGGGGAACGCTAAGGAGAGTTCCCGTTCAAGTCAATGACAATAACCGTTTCCCCTCAGCGCACTTCCGCGCGGCAGAGGGACAGTGCGCTCTCGAGGTCTTCCCACTTCCCGGAGGAAAGGTAGAGGTTCATGGCCCTGGCGGCCCTTCTTCCGTGGCCCATGGCCAGGATGACCGTTGCCGCTCCGAGGACTATGTCCCCCCCTGCGAAAACACCGGGCACAGAGGTCTGCCCTGTTGCCTCGTTGACGATTATGCCTCCCCAGCCGGTTACCTCGAGTTCCGGCCACGAGGCGGGCACCAGCGGGTTCGGGCTGTTGCCTATGGCAACTATCAGCGCATCGGCCTCCTCAACGTACTCGGAGCCCTCAACCGGTACAGGTCTTCTTCGCCCGGAGGCGTCCGGTTTGCCCAGTTCCATGCGGATAAGCTCGGCACCGGTGAGCCAGCCGTCATCGTTTCCGATGAGGCGCACCGGATTGTTCAGGAGGTGGAACTCCACTCCTTCTTCCTTCGCGTGGTGTATCTCCTCGAGCCTGGCGGGCATCTGTTCCTCGGCCCTCCTGTAGACTATGAGCGACCGTTCGGCTCCCATTCGCAGGGCCGTGCGGGCGCAGTCCATGGCCACGTTGCCGCCGCCTACGGTTATTACCTTCTTGCCTTTTACTATGGGGGTGTCGGTGTAGGGGAAGGAGTACGCCTTCATCAGGTTCGCCCTGGTAAGGTACTCGTTGGCGGACATAACACCCAGCAGGTTCTCGCCCTCCACCCTCATGAACCGGGGCAGGCCTGCGCCCGTTCCTATGAACACGGCGTCGTGCTCCTCGACGATGTTCTGCACCGGGGCCGTTTTTCCCACTATGAAGTTGTACCTGAACTTCACCCCCAGTTTTTCCAGGTATTCCACTTCAGTCTGCACTATGGCCTTGGGCAGCCTGAACTCCGGGATGCCGTACACCAGCACTCCGCCGGCTTTATGGAAGGCTTCGTATACGGTCACCTCGTGGCCGTACTTTATCAGGTCGCCGGCTACGGTGAGCCCGGCGGGGCCTCCGCCTATTACGGCGACCTTCTTGCCTGTTTTCCTTACCTCCGGGGGTGTCTCGAACTCGCCGTTCTCCCTCTCCCAGTCAGCCAGGAACCTCTCCAGCTTGCCTATCATCACCGCCTTGCAGGGGTCCTTCTTCGCCTTACCTATGGTGCATACCTGCTGGCACTGCTCTTCCTGGGGGCAGACCCTTCCGCACACAGCGGGAAGGAGGTTCTTCTGCTTGAGGATTCGGACCCCCTTTCGGAAATCCCCCTCCTCGATCGCGCCTATGAACCCCGGTATGTCTATACCCACGGGACAGCCTTCCACACAGAAGGGCGTTTTGCACTGGAGGCACCTCTGCGCCTCCTTCATGGCCATTTCAGGGGTATAGCCCAGAGGCACTTCCTTCACATTGTGAATTCTTTCCGCCGGATCCTGTTCCGGCATGGGAGTAGGGGGGATCTTAAGTCTTTCAGCCGGCTTCATCACTTCCCTCCCTTCAGGGAGGCTTCCAGTTTGCACCCCGAATGGTCGCTGAACTTTTCCAGAGCCTGCTTTTCGTGTTTACGGTATGTGTTGAGACGCGCCATCATCTCGTCGAAGTCCACAAGGTGACCGTCGAACTCCGGGCCGTCCACGCAGGCGAACTTTATCTCTCCGCCCACAGTTACCCTGCATCCGCCGCACATCCCGGTGCCGTCCACCATTATGGGGTTGAGGCTCACTATGGTGGGTATTCCCAGTTTCTTGGTGAGCAGGCAGACGAATTTCATCATTATCGGGGGACCCATGGCTATGCACTGGTCGAACTTCTCGCCTGAGTCCACAAGCTCCTGAATGGCGTTGGTGACAAGCCCCTTCTTTCCCTTAGTGCCGTCATCGGTGGTAATCACGATGGAGTCGCTGACTTCCCGCATACGGTCCTCGAGTATCAGCAGGTCTGCGGAACGGGCTCCGAGTATGCTTGTCACCCTGTTGCCTGCCTCTTTCATTGCCTTTGCCACCGGGTAGAGAGGCGCGGTTCCGATGCCTCCTCCAACACAGAGAACATGACCGACCTTCTCAATATGAGTGGGGGTTCCCAGGGGGCCGGCGATATCCGGCACCGAGTCTCCCACTTCCTTCTGGGCAAGCTCCAGGGTTGTCTTTCCAACTGACTGGACTATCAGGGTGATGGTTCCCTTTTCCCTGTCCACGTCCGCTATCGTTATGGGTATCCGCTCTCCGTCCTCGCTTATCCGCATGAGAACGAACTGCCCCGGCTGCCTGTAGGCGGCCACATCGGGAGCGTGGAAAGTGTAAAGGGTAATGTCCGGGCCCAGTCTTTCCTTGAAAAGGATCTCGTGCATCGCTTGCCCTCCGGTTTTGTGTGAACGGTAGCGGGTAGACAGCCTGCCCTGACGAATACCGTTACAAGGAGGAGGCGTAGTTCTGCAACCGGATGTTCCGCCGGGAGAACAGTATGCGTCACCATACTGGCATACAAGCTATGGGTCAAGTAGTCGCAGGTGTTTTGCGAAACAGAAGAGAAGGTTCAACCTGTATATATATACGCTTCTATCTTGATAGCGCGCAGGGCTTTACTCTGCATGATCCTCTTATTATTTCTATCGCCAGGGAAGGGAGGGGATCTTCCGCCATGAAGATTCTGTTTCTTGTGCACGACGGGCTCACCGTCCCGCTGGGGGTGAGTTACCTTGCTGCAATCGCTGAAGAGCTGGGCCATGAGATCGGTGCTGTTGCTCTGACCGACCGCAGGATGGTTCAGGCGGCGGAGGACTGTCGCCCGGATCTGCTTGCTTTCGGTTCCACCACGGGTTTCCACCGGAAGTACCTGGAGATGGTCGAACCCCTTGCGGAACGCCTTGGTGTACCTGTGATCATGGGGGGTGCCCATCCCACCTTCTTCCCTGAGGTGATGGATGAGAACCCGTGGCTCGACTATGCAATGAGAGGCGAAGCCGATACCGCCTTTCCGCTATTCCTGAGGGCCCTGGAGAACAGGACTCCTCTTAGTACTGTGGGCAATCTCATGTACAGGGAGAACGGCAGAGTAAGGATGAACCCTCTGCTTCCCCTTGTTCAGGATCTGGATTCGATACCGTTCCCTAAACGGGATCTCCTTCCCGGAGGGAACAGGAAGGCTGTCTTCTGCATCACGGGGCGTGGCTGCCCCTACGACTGCACATACTGTTTCAACCACACCTACAGGGATATCTACAGGAACCTGGGTCAGCAGTGCAGAAGGCGGTCGGTGCACAATGTGATAAGCGAGATAAGGGAAGTGAAGGAAGCTGACGATCAGCTTCAGATGATCGTGTTCCAGGACGACATCTTCATACTGGATCACGAATGGGTCAGGGAGTTTTGCCGGATCTATCCTGAAGAGATAGGGCTGCCGTTCCACTGCCATCTCAGGGCCAACCTGGTTACCGAAGAGATCACCGGGCTGCTTGCGGGAGCGGGATGCATAAGCGTAAAAATGGCATTGGAGAACACGAACGAGAGGATACTTAATGAGGTCCTTGGCAGGAACCTGAGGGTGAGCACCCTGGAAAAAGCATGCCGGCTGGTGAAAAAGAGCGGAATACGCCTGGTGACACAGAACATCCTTGGAGTCCCCACTTCCACCCTGGAGGACGACATCGCAACCCTCGCCTTCAATCATTCGATAAGACCCGATTTCGCCTTCGCAACACTGCTTCAGCCATACCCTAAGACCAGGATCGCCGAGTTCTGCAGGGAGCGGAACCTCATAAGGAACGATCAGGAGATCCCCGACTCCTTTTTCGATGACACGGTGCTGAAGATAGATGACATCTCCAAGAGGAAGAGACTGAGGCACCTGTTCGCACTCAGCATTGAGTTCAAGTTCCTTCGACCCCTTCTGCATGTTCTGCTGAATCTGCCCCTGGACGGGGTTTACTCATTCTTCGACAAGCTGTGGAAAGGTTACTGCATCAAGCAGAGGGAGTTCCCTTACAAGCTCACCTTCAGGGAATATGCAGGCAGTGTGTTCTCGTACCTCAGGAGCAGGTATTACTGATCACTTCGATCGGTCCTGAGATACTTCCTAACGGTCTTTGGATCACAGCCCAGTATCCTTGCCGCCAGCGACCTGTTTCCTCCGGCGGATTCAACCGTTCTTGCAATGTGATCCCTTATGGCATCTTCCAGGGTCTTCCTACCGAATGACCCGCCGCGCCTCTCCTCAGTCTCTATGTGACAGCTCCTGATCACGCCGTCGGGTGAGAGGATGGCTGCCCTGGTGATCACATTCTGGAGTTCTCTTACATTACCTGGCCAGTCCCTGTCCATCAGGGCTCTCAGTGCTCCCCTGGTAGGTGTTTTCCCGGAAAGATGAAGGATCAGTGGCTCTATGTCCTCCGGCCTCTCCCTCAAGGGGGAGATGTGAACCCTGGCCACGGCAAGTCTGTAATAGAGGTCGGAACGGAAGGAACCGCTTCGCATCCTTTCCTCCAGTTCGGAGTTGGTGGCGGCTACCACCCGCAGATCGACCCTTCTCTCCCGGTTCTCTCCCAGTCTCCTGAAGGTTCCGGTGTCAAGCACCCGAAGAAGCTTCACCTGCATATGCAGGGGGAGATTGCCTATCTCATCCAGGAAGAGGGTTCCTCCGTCCGCCTCCTGAAGCAGACCGGGTCTTGAGGTCCCTATGCCGGTGTACGCCCCGGCGGCGGCACCGAAGAGTTCCGATTCCATGAGATTCTCCGGTATCGCCCCGCAGTCAACCGGGACGAAGTTCTTTGCGGAGCGGCCGCTCAGGGCATGTATGGCCCTTGCGCATACTTCCTTCCCGGTACCTGTTTCCCCTGTTATGAGAACATGCACATTCTCGGAGGCATACCTTTTTACCTCATACCTGACCTGTCGAATGGCCCTTGAATCACCGATGATGTTCGTATCGCTAACCGGCTGTCTGTTCACGGGCACGCTGCTCCCTGGCAGACATGCCGCTGCCGCCGCCGCTGTTACAAGCAGCGGAGCGAGTTCCGCTGCTCCTTCTCCCTTGATGTACATTGGCCACTCACAGGGGACCTTTGTCCAGCCCTTTTTCTCCTGAAGGGATACCCCCTCCAGACCAAGGACCTCGGGCAGACGATCGAGACCCGCAACCCCCTCACCGTACTCGTAGACCCACCGGGCAACGCTATCCAGCACCTCCCCGGTCCGCTTCGAACTGGAGGATTTCCCGGCGGAACCGTCCCACTGCGACCTGAAAGATCTCAGATAATCCTGTCGGGCTTCTCCCTTGAGCTGGTTGAGGACCAGTTCCCTGGCCTTCAGGATCCTTTTTACCGTTTCTGGCGAACCGGGAAATCCGCATGTGTCGGCTAACCTTATGGCGGTAAGAAGGGACTGCATCTCCAGAAGCTCTTCGTAGTTTTCGTCCCGGTTTTCGCCGTAGGCTATCCTGAGTATCAGACGCTCTTCGGCAAGTTCATCCGTGCTCAGGTCTTCCCTGGGAGGCAGCTGACCCTCCGACACTCCAAGGAGCAGGAGCTCGATGCCGGCCAGCAGTTCCAGGTGCCTGTCGCCCAGTATGTGACCCTTGGCCCTGGCTCGTTCCAGGAGGTGCTTGCCGGATCTCACCCTGCCCGCCTGGATGTAGAGCTTTCCCGCGTAAAGCGTGCTGATCCCGGAATAGAGTTCCATTCCGTACCTCGATGCCAGTTCCTCCGCCCTGAGGGCAAAGGGAATCCCCTTTTCTCCCCCTCCCAGGAGGGAACACCGGTACGCCTTCAGCATGAAGAGCATCTGTTCCATAGGAGCGCCGCCTCCAGAAAGGAGGTTCTCCAGCTTCTGGAGGGTAACATCCGCTTCCGCGATGGAACCCATGCGGAGCTGAAGGTCGAACAGGTCTATGTGGGGCGGTCTTTCCATGGTCAGGGCGTTCTCTTCATGGAGGTTTGCCGCTGTGCTGAAGTCCTCGATGGCCTCATGCCACCTGCCCACCACGGAAAGCACCCTTCCCCTGGCCTGGAGGCTTTTAACCAGCAACGGAATGCTGGATATGGTCCTCGATAGGCGTATAGCCTCTTCGGCGTGGGCAATGGCCTCGGGATACATCCCCAGTCTTGTTTCCAGGTTGCGAAGGGAGCAGAGTATCCTCACCCTCGTGCTGTCATCTCCACTATCCATGTGTTCCCTGAGTGGTTTCAGGGCCTTTGCGGGTTCGCCTGAGAGATCCCAGAGTTCGGCAAGCTCCGGCAGGTGGTCCGGCTCCCCGGTAACCGAGAGCACTTTCAGGGCCTGCTTAATCCTGCCCGTTCCCTTGAGCGCTGTGGCCAGAAGGAGGGGATCGCCGTTTTTCAGCAGGGCTGTTGCCTTTTCATGCTCTCCAAGGGAGATGAGGATCTCCCCCTGCAGGTCAAGGTCATCCTTCGGGCACGCTTCCAGTGCCTCCCTGAAGCGGCCCAGACGGAGAAGGCTTTCAGCTCTTTCCCTGACATTCCCCGGAGCTGGACAGTTTACCGTGTTCAGCAAGGCGCCCTCCCTGAACAGGGTTCTCCAGGAGAGATTCAGAAGGTCGGGAGCAGCTGATCCGGTGACGCCGGCCCTGCATCTTGGTCCGTACCAGGAGGGTCCCGCGCAGCAGTTCCCCAGGTGCTCCGTCTCCCTGCTCAGGGGGATGTCACTGGCCTGAAGGGGTTCTCCCGGAATGACCAGCCTGTTCTCTTTGGGGAAAACACCTTCATCCGTAGTGGTAACAACGATGTGAAGCCCGGGGGGCATGATCCTGCGCAGCCGTTCGAGCTGAAGGCAGGTATCCTGCTGATCGCCTGCAAGATCGCAGATGACAAGCAGTTTCTCAATACCGGGCCTGCCGGCGAAAGCGTTTTGCAGAAGTTGCCCGGGGGAGGAGGTCACCGTTCCCGCCGGTACATCCGGAAGCGGTCTTCCTTTTTCACCCGCTGCCCTTCTGAGAACCCTGCAGGCCCAACCGCCGGCGGAGGCATCGGCAACCAATCCATTAATCGCCAGATCCCTTTCCTTCCAGTTCCCCCCGAAAAGTACGGTGAAGTCGGACAGCCCCGGCGACAGCTCCACAGGGAACAGGGGAGGGAACTGATAGCCGAGTTTTTCCGCGGAGTTCAGTCTCCGCCGATAACTCGCTGACCGAAGCCCCTCAATCCTTGCATCAAGGGATCCTGTGCCGGCCGCGTCTTCGAACAGAGGCGACCCGGCAAGCATGTACAGGTCGGAAAGGGCGTTGGGATACCCTCCTGAAACGACCTCGGGGGCTGAACCGCAGGAAGTCCGGAAGAGACCTTCTCCCCAGAAGATGAGAAATGCATTGCCGTTCCGGTCCTGAACCCACGAGTTCCTGTCGATGGAGAGGTGGTTCAGCCCGGAGAGATGAAGTGCCCTCAGTGGCGCTAAGAGGTCGTCCAGTGAGTATCCCCTCAGGTTCGGGGTCATACTGTTCAGGGGAATGGAAAGGCATAGTGTCCCGTCGGGCATTGTGGAGCAGGC
Organism: Candidatus Sabulitectum sp.; assembly: GCA_036743055.1. Taxonomy (GTDB): domain Bacteria; phylum Fermentibacterota; class Fermentibacteria; order Fermentibacterales; family JCC-6; genus Sabulitectum. The sequence continues at coordinate 14,847 of DAINQE010000011.1, forward strand.
ATCGGGAACAAGGACACCTTGCGCCTTGCCGGCCAGCTCCAGAATGTACTCCAGCCTGTGAAGGTCCAGAGGGAACGGGACTACCCTTCCGAATCTTGGCTCTCCCGAACCATCGGTGAACAGAAGATGGGTCAGACCCAGCTCTGAAGACTCCCTGCGGGAAATATTCTCTATGGTAGTGTTCTTCATTTTCCTCCATAACCGCTTATCAAATAATATAAAAATAGAATGGTTGGGCAAAGGGATATGTTTCGTAGAAACGAGGGAAAAATTCCGCAGTATAAGGAAAAAAATACCATAGAAACAGAGATGACATTTCATCAGATATTGGTTAAACAATTATTGCACATGACTATAAGCCAGTGGTAAACCAATTGCTTTTCTCTGGCTACGAGCTACTTGAAAGGAGAGTTGCAATGGGAAAATTACTGATCATGGCGGCTGTTCTCGTTCCCGCAGCATACGCGGTAAACGGAGTGGAGCTTTCATACCACGGGGAGACCCCGGAATGGATGTTCAGCGCAGGACAGTGCAGGGGAACATGGTTCGACATCCAGGATTTCCAGCCAGGGGCAACGGAGTTCACCGTGGAATGGGCGGAGATATGGCTGTTCTCATACCCCTCCGGGACCTGTCTGGAGCTCTGGAACGGTGGGATGTCAGGTCCTGCGGAACTGGTGACCTCCGCGGAGCTGACAGATGGAATGGTGTGGCTGCCGGACCCTGTTGTTATGGAAGGCCAGTTCTGGTGTCTGGTTACCTCAGGGGAGCCGATTCAGATCCTCGCCGACGGAGAGGCCGACGGGCACAGCTTCTATTCTGACGACTGGCTTATATGGGAGCAGTTCGATCTGGGTGAATTCTTCATTTCGGTGGGGAATGAGTCCGAAGAGCTCAGCCAGCATTCCTGGGCGGCCCTTAAGACAGCTTTTTAAATTGGAGGAACCCATGTTCATGGCTATCATGATACTCGCCGTGGCAGGTATGACCGATGTTCCCGCTGACGATTTGCTGCCGGAAGTCGAGATGGACTGGGAGTGGCTCACCTACTGCAGCGGCACTCCGGGATGGATCAGCTGGGCGGGAACTTACCGAGGGACCTGGTTCCATCTGGAGGATTTCTACCCCGGTGTCATCGAGACTGCGCTCTCCGCATCGGAGTTCTGGTTCTACCACCATTCCAGCTATCCCTGGGACACAAGCGATGCTTACATCGAACTCTGGGCAGGTGAAGAGAATGGACCGGCGGCTCAGATCAGGCAGGACATTGCCACCGCCGTTCACTTCGCACCAGTCTATGTTATCTGCGAACCCCCGGAGACCGTTCCCGGGGATTTCTGGGTGCTGGTGAACACCGAGATGAGCGCCGGGGGCTGGCCCTCGCTCCTTGGTGACGATTCATCGCAGCCTGTAAATCACAGCTTCTTCAGTGATGATTTCATTGTGTGGGAGCCATGGTTCGGGAGGAACTTATTCATCGCCGTGCTGGCGGATGTGGACGCCATATCTTCCACCAGCTGGGGTTGCCTGAAGACGCTGTTTTGACCCTTGCCCCGGCGAGAGGAGAGGGAAATGCTGCTGTGCGTGCTGTCAGTTATCCTCTTCGCTGCACAGAGCAGCGGGGGATTCTGTCCCTCGGAAGAGGGGCTGCCTTCAGTGGAAAGGAACTGGGACTGGCTGACCTATTGCGATGGAACACCCTCATGGATTACCTGGCAAGGCACCTACAGGGGAACATGGTTCCATCTGGAGGACTTCCATCCGGGGGTGGAGGAGGCCTGGATCAGCTGCTCCGAGTTCTGGTTCTATCATCATAACAGCGTTTGGGATACCAGCCATGCTTACTTCGAGTTATGGACCGGCGAAGCTTCGGGCCCCGGAGAACTCCTTGACAGACAGTCCGGCTATGCCCTTCACTATGCTCCTACTTATATAACCTACGGTCCTCCATTGGAGGTGCCATTCGATTTCTGGACGATGGTGAACACCACCTTCAGCACCGGGGGATGGCCGTCGAGTCTTACTGACGGTGCAGATCTTCCGCAGCCCCACAGTTTCTTCAGCGACGATTTCGTTCTATGGGAACCATGGGAACCGGTGGGCAGGAACAGCAGCTATTTCATTTATGTTCAGATGAATATGTTCAGCATGAACAGCTGCACCTGGGGATCGCTGAAAACCCTGTTCTAAGTGTGTTCTTTTCGCGTGAGAAGGAGCTTACATGAAAATGATCGCCTACTGCGGCCTGGACTGCGGCGTATGCCCGGCCAGAGCGGCTTACCTGAACGATGACGACGAACTGAGGAGGAAGACCGCTTCCGAGTGGTCAAGCATGTACGGCGCAGACATTCCGCCTGTGAGCATCAACTGCACCGGCTGCACCGGGGAGGGCATCAAGTTCCATCACTGCGAGCACGGCTGCGAGATACGGCGGTGCGCCCTTCCCAGGGAGATAGCCAACTGCGGTGAATGCGCCGAGTATCCATGCGAGAAGATAACGGCTTTCTTCGAGTTCGTTCCCGAGGCCAGGGAGAACCTGGAGGGCTGATCCCACGGAATGTTCCGATATTGGGATGCGTTCTGCGCAAATCCATTGACGAAATCGCCGGACCAGGTATGATTCCTGCATTCTGAACACGAATGGAGGATCAATATGCCTGAGCGCATTCCTGATATCCTTGCCAGGTGCCGGGATGAGAACGTGCATTTCCTGAGGCTTCAGTTCACCGATATCGACGGCATAATCAAGAACGTGGAGGTTCCCGAGAGTCAGTTCGAGAAGGCCCTTTCAGGCGAGATCATGTTCGACGGCTCGTCCATTGAGGGTTTTACCCGTATAGAGGAATCCGACATGCTCCTCTCCCCGGACCTGAGCACCTTCGCGGTGTTCCCCTGGGAGAGCCAGTACGGCAGGATAGGCCGGCTCATCTGCGACATTTCCAGCCCCGACGGAACCCCCTTCCCCGGATGCCCCCGGTCCATTCTGAAGAGACAGACAGAGAAGGCGGCCAGGCTGGGATACAGGGTAATGGTTGGCCCCGAGGCTGAGTTCTTCCTCTTTCACTGCGACGGGAAGGGGAACCCCGTTACAGAGACCCACGACAGAGGGGGCTACTTCGACCTCTCCCCGGTGGACCGGGGCGAGGACGCCAGGCGGGACGTGGTCCTGGCCCTGGAGGCCATGGGCTACGAGGTGGAGGCCGCCCACCACGAGGTTGCCCCGGGTCAGCACGAGATCGATTTCAGGTACGTGGAAGCCGTCGAGGCGGCGGACAACATAGTCACCTTCAAGTTCGTGGTTAAAAAGGTGGCCCTGCTGCACGGGCTCCATGCCACTTTCATGCCCAAGCCGATGGCCGATGAGGCCGGGTCTGGAATGCACACCCACTTCTCGATGTTCGACAGTTCAGGCAGCAACGTTTTCTACGGCAGGGAAGACGAGTTCGGTCTTTCCCCGCTCTGCAGGGAGTTCATAGCTGGTGTGCTGGAACACGCGATGGGTTTCACCGCGGTGACCAACCCCCTGGTGAACTCCTACAAGAGGCTCGTACCCGGCTACGAGGCCCCGATCAACGTTGCCTGGTCAATGAAGAACAGGTCGCCTCTGATCAGGATCCCGGAAGCCAGGGGGAAGGGTACCAGATGCGAGATCAGGGTGCCTGACCCTTCATGCAACCCCTACCTGGCGCTTGCGGTGATGCTTGCAGCAGGTCTCGACGGGATCGAGAACGGCCTTGAATGCGGTGAACCGGTGAACAGGAACATCTTCTCCATGAGCGGCAGGGAGAAGAAGAGGCTGAAGATCAGGACCCTTCCCGACAGCCTGGCGGCTGCCCTGGACCACATGGAGAAGGACGAAACGGTAAGGGAAGCAATGGGGGAGCATGTATTCCAGCACTTCCTTCTGAACAAGCGCAGGGAGTGGGACAGGTACATAAAGGTTATCCACCCATGGGAGCTGGAGAGATACCTGGACCGTTACTGAAGAATCATTGCCCCTGTGCCTGTCCGGCCGTCCACCATTACCTTCACGCTGCTGCCCAGGCGGATATGGCGAAGATGCGGAGTTTCTTCCACGGCTTCGGCTGAGTTCAGCCTTTCCCAGTTGATCATGGAGCCGGATCTGTTATGGGGCACGGTGAAGTAAACGACACCCAGTGAAGTCATGTTCTGGAAGAAGTGCGATCCCTGGGAGGGGTCGATGTTCATGTTGGGCTGGCTGGCTTCCACAATGACCCTGGCGCCTGAGATCTGGCTCCATGTAACCGGAATGCCCAGCCAGGGGTCGGATGATCCCCACCTGCCAGGGCCGATGAGTATGAAGGGCCTCTCAGCCTCGAAGAGCTTCCTGTTGAGAGCCTCCACTTCCTTTACTATGTCCCTGGTCCTGGCGGCGCTGAAGTCGTCGGGCTTCACGTAAACCACATCCTGGATGGACTGGATGGTGCCATTCCCCAGGGCAGTCTGAGTGATGCAGAGCAGTTCCTCCCGGGCGAAGCTGTCCGGGTCCACGTCCACCAGGTCATGACTGACCACCATGGGCCGTATCTGCAGAAGCCCGAACCGGGCGGGCATGGGTCGCTTCTCGCCCAGTGTAACCGCGAACTCTATCTCCACCGGGCAGCCCATGGCCTTTTCGCCCATCTTCAGAAGGTAGTCGGTTATCTGGGGAAGGGGGAAGATGCCGCTCTTGAGTATGTGGGCGAAGTTCAGCACCCTGGGGCCCGGGCGGGTAATGCCGTCCATTACCCTTTCGTTGGCCGCGTCGTAGGTGGAGCCCAGGTACTCCAGGGTTCCGTCCTTCTCAGCCTGCTCCAGGCCGTGGCTTGTTATGTACTGATCCTCGTCCATGGCGGAGCCCCAGTTGGAGTTGTTCATCTCAACGGCATAGAAGCGCTTCTGGGAGTTGTCCAGCATATCCTTCAGCGTGCCGAACTGGGGAAGTACCCTGGGATATCTGGGGGTGAACCTCAGGGACATCCCCCCGTCCACTATGGCCTTGCCCAGCCCCAGCGCCACATTCACCACGCCGTCCTCCGGTTTTGCAGAACCCGCCGGGTAGAAGTCGTATGACCTTCCCACTCCGGAGAAGTGGGGGTAGAACAGGTCCCTGTGCTGCCTCCCCTCAACCTTCTGGAGGAGAACCGCCATCTTTTCCTCCTCCACTCTGTGGTTGGTCGCCCTGATGTACGACTTGGCCGACTTCATGAAAGCAGATGCATAGACGAACTTCACCGCACTTACCAGGTGTCTGAAGCGTACGTCGAGGTCACGGGAGTTATTGGGGAGCATCTTGGTGGCGTAGATGCCGGCGAAGGGCTGGTACATGGCGTCTTCGAGAAGGCTCGACGAACGGACGGCTATCGGGGTGGTAACCGTTCGCAGATAGTCCCTCAGGTCTCCCAGTATCGTGGCGGGAAGGGAGGCCTTCTGGAACGCCCTGTTTATCCTGTCATCGTCCTGGCACTCGATGGCCAGTGAGTGGAGGTCGTTCCCCCTGATGAACTCGTCGAAGAACTCGGTGGTGATGATGACCGTGTTGGGAACGGACAGCTCAACCCTTCTGAACCTGTCCTCCTCGAGGTTCGCCGCCAGCATCCTGTCTATGAAGGCCAGGCCCCTGCCTTTCCCTCCCATGGAGCCGCTGCCCAGCCTGCTGAACATGAGCTTCTCCTCGTGGAAGGACCTGCTGTAAGGGGTTACATAGCCCCGCCTCTGTTCGGTCTTCCACGCCCTGTAACCCTTCAGCAGGGATCGACCCTCAAGCCCGACTGATGCCGCCTTTTCCAGGAATTTGCATAGATCAAGCTCCGTGCGTATCCTGAGCCACCGGCGCATCCTTCCGGAGAGCCAGCATTCGCTGATGAACTCCTCCGGCAGGTTCTCCAGGGCGGTGGCCAGCTCTGCGACGTTGGAGGCCGTTCTTGCGGTGTTCCCATCCGCGTCCAGGAACCTGAGTTCATCGAAGTCCATGTAGTTCCTGAGTACCTGACCCAGGTCCGCGATCAGGGTTTCCGAGTTCTTGTTCACATATCCCACGGAGTGTTCAGCGGCGATCCCGGCGCCGTTGGCCTCGCTGGTCTGGAGCACCACGGGCACTCCCGGCGCTTTCTCCCTCACTTTTTCGATAAGGGCCAGCCCCGCTTTGTTGTCATGACTGCCGTTGCGGTGGAAACGCATGTCGGTGATAACGCCCACAAGGGAACTGGAGTATGATTCCAGGTTTTCCAGGGCCTCTTCCATGTTGGTGGCCAAAAGTACCTTGGTGCGGGCCCTGGCCTTCAGCTTCTGCCTGGTAGAGGACTTCATGCTGGAGAGGGAATCCCTGCAGCTCCGGTGAATGACCTCCATTCCCTGGTGAAGGTATCTGGAGTAGAACGTCACATCATCCTCAACCAGGAGCAGGCATGGGGCGCCCTGCTCCCCGCAGTCCGCCGGGGCGTTCATTGTGTTCTCCGCAAGCTGTATTATGCCCCCGATGATCTCCCCGTTGCCCATCCAGGTGAAGAGCCTGTATGGAACTGAACCTGGATTGCGGCTGCTCACCTTCCTGAGCTCCTCGGAGTTGTGGGTGAGAACCGTTACCGGCAGGGTCTCGTTAATCTCCTTTACCCTTTCCGTGAACTCCCTGAAGGTGGATCCGTCGCCGGTGGACATGCAGATGATCATGTCGAAGCGTACCCCGGCGGGATTTCTGAGCATCTGAAGGGCCGTCTGCGCGTCGGGAACCTGGTGGAATGATGGCGCTCCACCTGTCTCGTCTGCGAAGGACGCTCCGTGGAGGATATCCTCCAGCATTCCATCCTCCTCGACGGTGTAGTAATCATAGAGGCTGCAGAGGAGCATCACGTTCTGTATCCTCAGCCTGTTCAGGCTCCGGTAGGTGGACTCCATCATGTGCAGCTTGAGTTCACCGGGTTCTCCTGTTGTCACGGACATCCTCCCTGTGCCGGGTGAAAAAGCTTGTTTTCCGGAGGGTTATTATGCCCCCCTTCCGAAGAGCCGGTCAAGCTGTTATCGCAGTGCAAGAAACAGTATTGACAGCACCCTGGCATGGCAGTAGTCTATCACGTTCGTATGAAAAGCCATGCGGAAAACCTGCTACCAGTCGTTTCTAACATCCACGAAAAAGGAGAGTGAGAATGCTGGAAGAACTCTACCAGAAAGTAGTGCAAAAGGACCCGGCGCAGCCTGAATTCCATCAGGCAGTTCAGGAGGTTCTCGAATCACTTGAGGTAGTTCTCGACAGGCACCCCGAGTACAGAAGCGCCAGGATCCCTGAGAGGATCGTCGAACCTGAGCGCGTGATAATGTTCCGGGTTCCCTGGGTGAAGGACGACGGGGAAGTCCAGGTCAACAGGGGTTTCCGCATCGAGATGAACAGTGCCATCGGACCCTACAAGGGTGGCCTCCGTTTCCACCCTTCGGTGAACCTGGGCATCCTTAAGTTCCTGGCCTTCGAGCAGGTGTTCAAGAACGCCCTCACCACCATCCCCATGGGCGGAGGCAAGGGCGGAAGCGATTTCGATCCCAAGGGTAAGTCCGACAACGAAGTGATGCGTTTCTGCCAGAGCTTTATGAGCGAGCTGTTCCGTCACATCGGCCCATCCACCGACATCCCCGCCGGGGACATCGGCGTGGGCGGCCGTGAGATCGGCTTCCTCTTCGGTCAGTACAAGAAGCTCAGCAACGAGTGGAGCGGTGTTCTCACCGGAAAGGGCCTGGAGTACGGCGGAAGCCTCATCCGCCCGGAAGCAACCGGATACGGTTCCGTCTACTTCGGTGAGGAGATGCTGAAGACCCGGGGCGACAGCTACCATGGCAAGAGCTGCCTGGTCTCCGGAAGCGGCAACGTTGCCCAGTACACCACCGAGAAGATCAACCAGCTGGGCGGCAAGGTGGTAACACTCTCCGACTCCAGCGGCTACATCTACGATGAAGAGGGTATCTTCGCCGAGAAACTCGACTTCGTGATGGAGCTGAAGAACGTTCGCAGGGGCAGGATCAAGGAGTACGCCGACAAGTATCCCAACGCGGTTTACACCCCCATTGATCCCAACATGGACTACAACCCCCTGTGGAACCACAAGGCCGACTGCGCCTTCCCCAGCGCCACCCAGAACGAGATCAACGCCAAGGACGCCCAGAACCTGGTGAACAACGGCGTGTTCCTGGTCTCTGAGGGCGCCAACATGCCCACTACTCCCGACGGAGTGAACATCTTCCTTGACAACAAGGTACTCTACGGCCCCGGCAAGGCCGCCAACGCCGGTGGAGTGGCCACTTCAGGTCTGGAGATGGCCCAGAACGCCATCTTCTCCAAGTGGACCAGGGAAGAAGTGGATCACAAGCTTCACAACATCATGATCCAGATCCACAAGCAGGCCTTCGACGCCGCAGAGTTCTACGGCGATCCTGGCAACTACGTTCTCGGCGCCAACGCCGCCGGTTTCCGCAAGGTTGCCGACGCCATGATGGCACAGGGCGTGGTATAGTTCGGCACGGTTAAGAAGTGGGCCCTCCGCGCTGCGGGGGGCCCTTCGTTTACATGAAAAGAGCCAGGCTTGCGGCCATTATCACCATGCCCGCTATGAGGCCACCTATGGCAAGGTGATGCTCTCCGAACTCCTCGGCGGCTGGAAGGAGTTCGTCCAGTGAGATGTAGACCATTATCCCGGCTACTCCGGCGAAGATAAGGCCGAACATCATGTCAGTGAACAGGGTCCTGAGAAGGTAGTACCCGGCCAGGGCACCTATGGGTTCCGCCAGCCCTGAGAGGAATGAGTAGACGAAGGCCTTCTTCCTGCTTTTGGTGGCGAAGTACACCGGAGCCGAGACCGCAAGCCCTTCTGGAATGTTGTGTATGGCAATGGCCACGGCTATGCTTATGCCCAGAGCCGGATCCGTAAGCCCGCTCATGAATGTGGCCAGACCTTCCGGGAAGTTGTGTATCCCTATGGCCAGTGCTGAGAAAACGCCCATCCGGAGCAGTTTCGACCTTTCCTTTTCAGACGCCCCGGCGATCTTTTCATCAAGGTTCACCTCATGGGGGTTCTCGTATGACGGGACCAGACGGTCGATCAGCGCTATCACCAGGATGCCGGCGAAGAAGGCCCCCGCCGTCCACAGGTAGCCTGGTTTCTCGCCCATGCACATGGTCAGGGAGATCCTGGCCTTCTGGAATATCTCGACCAGGGACACATAGATCATCACTCCGGCGGAGAAACCCAGGGATACCGTAAGTACCTTCGGGTTGAACCTGCGGGATAGAAGCCCCAGAACGCTTCCTATGCCGGTGGACAGCCCCGCGAGAAGGGTGAGCAGGAACGCGAATCCAACGTTTTCCGTCATGTCAGTCCGTTCTCAGGTAGGCAATGCCCTTCTCGCTCTCGCTGTCCAGTATCACCGAAAGGGTCGATCCCTCAAGAAGGTCGGAGACCTTCACCACCCGGATGACCCCGGCGTACTTCCCGGCGTTCTTCACAAGGTCGGTCAGGTGATTTTCCGCTTCCAGGAATGCTTCTTCCCTGAAGATGATCCCTTCGTCGTCGGGGTAGAGGGGCATGTACTTTATGTCCGCCTCCACAAGGTCCTGGAAGAAGTGAGTTCCGAAGGAGAGATCGGGAACGTGACCCTGCTTCTCCTTGGCTACCTCGATGAGCATGGCGGTGTTGTTGATGTCGCTGTATCCCACATGAACGCCTAGCTTGATGTCCCCCTTGCTCCCCCATCTTCCCGGGCCTATCAGAACGAACTTCTTGTGGGGAAGGGCCTGGTTCAGTCTGCCTATGATTTGACCGATCTCAAGCAGTTCCTCCCTGCTCTGCACCGAATCGTATTCGGAACCCACCACATAGACGATGTACTTAATGCCGTGGCAGGCCCCGGACATGATGTACCTTCCCGCGGTGAACAGGATGCGGTCCTCGTCGATCCCCTTGGGAATGGTGGTGTCCACGGTTCCCCTGCCTATGCTCTGGGGCCTGCACTGGAGAAGATAGGGTGTGTGTATGTCCGGCCCGTAGGCAAACTCGATGTCCACCGGCATGCCGATCTCTTCCTCAAGGATGCCCAGGGCCGTTTTGAAGAACAGAGGAACAGGGCTCTTCTCCAGGAGATTATGGAATGTTAGGAGCGTATCTTTCTGCTGGATATTGAGCATCGAGCCCGGGGACAGCTGTACATGACCGCCCTCGATGGTGGAGACCATGTAGGGAAGACAGGGTATCTTCGCGCCATGGGTCCTTATGACCCTGTCGGTGCTTATGGTTTCCAGGCATCCCTTTTCAAGGTTGATGACGTCGATGCTCCTCTGGGCGTATCGCATCATCTCGTCGGTGCTGGCATTGATCCTGAGCCTGGGCTGACCGGGGCTCATGAGGACCGGGAAATCCTGCCCCGTCCTGTCCACCGCTCTGGTGCCCAGCCCGGCCACCAGCCTTACTATGCCGTCCTCGGCCTTTATCCTCGGGGACCAGCGGTAATCGTTCCTGCTGAAGGCAACGCCGGCGAAAGGGGGAAAGAAATAATCGCCGATCCTGTTGCCCACCACTTCCTGGATGAGTATTCCCATCTCCTCGTTGAAGTCCAGGAGACCCCTTTCCCTGCGGTACTCGATGGGGTCCGGGCCGAAGATGCTGGCATATACCTCCAGAATGGCGTCCACCAGGGCTTCCAGTCTTTCCTTCCTGGTACCCTGATTGGCAACGAAGAGGCTCTTGTACTTCCCTGCGAAGGCCGCGCCGGTGCTGTCCTCAAGAAGACTCGACGAACGTACTACCAGTGGCGTCGTGCCGAAATGATCCAGGGCCTGCTCCAGCCCTGTCATTATGCTGAAGGGCATTACCGAGTGCTTGAACACCTGTTCCAGGAGCTGGTACTCCTGGCGGATCTCGTCGGGGTGGGCGTACTTGATGGCCATCATCTCTTCAAGGGCGTTGTGCCTGATGAACTCCAGCACCGCATCCGAGGCTATGTACCAGGTCATGGGTACCTTGAGGTTCCGCAGAACGGTGTGGGACTTCTTGTGGGTACAGAGGATCTTCCTGGCCCTGAAAAGCCCTGCAGCCTTGCCCCCAACCTTCCCGTTGCCGTTGAAGGGGCCGATGGTGTGGCTGAGAACCTCTCCGAAGTCGCTTATGCTAACGTGCTTCCTTATGGTGTTGATGAACTTCAGGTCGTCGGTGAATACCCTCCTGGTCAGGTCGACGATGATGCTCTCCCTGTCCTTGGCCTCCATCTTCTTGCTGCGCTGGGGGAGCATTTCATACCTTGTCAGCGCTTCCTGCAGATGCCCCAGGGGAATGTCCCTGCGCCCTGCGGCAAGGGAGAGGAACCTGAGCTTCTCGTACCTCATCCACCTGTGCAGGGCCATTGTAATCTCGTCGGGGGCGAGGACCTCTTCGGCAAGCCTGAATACCCTTGTGGTGAGGCCTTCTATAATGTCGTAATCGATCCTGGGAGCAGGCTGGTTCTCTCCGTAGAGGTCGCCTGTCTCAACGGCGTTGGCCTGCTTGGGCAGGTATTCCTCCATTATGCTGGAGATCCTGTGAACCTTCCTCCGGTAGAGGTAGTTCATCATCTTCCTGCTGAGCCTGCCCAGGAGCTCCGGATCGGTTTCACGGAGCAGCTTGATGATGATCTTCCATTCCGGGGTTCCCGCAGGTGACATTCCCGTGCTGTCGAGAGGGTTCATGAGCTGCCTTTCAGAAGAGGGTTTTTCCTTTCGGAAATCCTAATCCCTCAGGACGCGAAAAAAAAGGCCGGAGCGCTGGGCTCCGGCCTTTTGTAAGCGGTTCTGCTACACGAGCCCGCGCATCTTGGCGGCGTTGGCGACCCTGTCGATGGCTATCATGTAAGCCGCGTCGCGCATGTAGACCCCGTGGCTCTCCGCAAGGTCGGCCACGGCGTGGAAGGCTGTGGTCATCTTGGTGTCCAGCTTGGAGAGGACCTCGTCCTTCTCCCAATAGTAGTTCATGTTGTTCTGAACCTGTTCGAAGTACGAGCAGGTTACTCCGCCTGCGTTGCAGAGGAAGTCGGGGATGACGAAGATACCGCGCTCTTTGATCACTGCATCGGCCTCGGGGGTGGTGGGGCCGTTGGCGCCCTCGGCGATGACCTTTACCCTGCTGTGGATCTTGCCCACGGTCTCGACATTGATCTGATTCTCCAGGGCTCCCGGAAGAAGAACGTCGGCTTCGGTCTCGATCCAGGCTCCGCCGGGGAGCTTTTCGTAGCCGGCACCCACTGCCTTCTCAGCATCGATGGTCCCGAATCTGTCGGTTATGCTCAGGATGAACTGGAGGTCCAGTCCTTCCATCTTCCTGTACGTATAGGAGGTCATGTCCTTCTGGTCCCAGCAGGAGATGCACACGACCTTGCCGCCGTACTGGGTGAAGAGGTCAGCGGCGTGCTGGACGACATTGCCGAAACCCTGGCAGGCCATGGTGGCGCCGCTGATGTCAACGCCCATACGCTTCAGGGCCTCGCGGACGGTGTAGATGGCACCGTAGCCGGTGGCCTCGGTACGGCCCAGGGATCCGCCGCTTCCAACGGGTTTACCGGTGATAACGCCTGGGAACTTCCCGCCGGAGAGGGTCTCATACTCGTCCATCATCCAGAGCATGTGCTGGGGGGTGGTCATCACGTCGGGGGCGGGAACGTCCTGAACCGGGCCGATGTTCTTCCAGACCGAACGGATCCAGCCGCGGCAGATCTGCTCCTGCTCGCGCATGGAGAGCTCGTGGGGGTCGCAGATGATTCCGCCCTTGCCGCCGCCCAGGGGAATGTCCACCACTGCCGTCTTCCAGGTCATCCAGGTGGCCAGGGCCTTCACGGTGCTGATGGTCTCATCGGGGTGGAACCTGATTCCGCCCTTGGAGGGGCCGCGCACGTCGCTGTGCTGAACCCTGAATCCCTTGAAGACCTTTACAGAACCATCGTCCATATGTACGGGAATGGTGAAATGGTATTCCCTCATGGGCTCACGGAGGAACGCCCTGACGCCGGGTTCGAGATCGAGTTTTTCGGCGACCTGGTCGAACTGATCCTGTGCCATCTTAAAGGCATCGAAACTCTTGGACATTTCTGTACCTCCTACCGGCTGGGACCGGTAACAATGAAGACGGAGCTTCCGTTGTGTATTGTGCGGCCTGCCAACCGGCAGGCAAACGGTAATATATGCCTCCCCGTAACGGGAAAGCAAACAGGGAGGCCCGGGCTGTTATCCGGTGTGGCAAATACGACATAAGATATTGATCAACAATCACATGCATTTTGTCCTGTAATGTGGTCGGCGTGTTCCCCGCGAGGGACGAAAAATCGTTACTTTAATGTTAACGAACGAACAATTCAATAACAACGATAATACCCGTTCCCTGCACCGGGTTTTTCAGGCGTATAATGCTTATGTTCCAGTCGGGAGGTGAAGATGGTCAGGGTTACCATACTTTACGACAATACAGCGCTGCCCGGTCTGGAGGCGGACTGGGGCTTCTCGGCCTTCATAGAGACCCCAGGGAGGAAGATACTTTTCGATGCCGGAGCCGATGGAAGCATCCTGCTCGCCAATGCATCAGCCCTGGGTGTGGATCTGTCCATGACCGACACCGTGTTCGTTTCCCACAACCATTTCGACCACATCGGAGGGCTGTCCGCCGCCATCTGGGCATGCCCCAGGGCCAGGATCTTCGTTCCCAGAAGCCTCCGAGGTGTAAAGAGAGGGTACGAAGTGGTAACCGTTTCCGGAGAGCTGGAGATCGGGAACGGCTTCTGGTCCACAGGGGAGCTTGATTCCCTGGAACAGTCCCTTCTCGTTCCCCTTGACAGGGGATTCCTCCTTGTGGCCGGGTGTTCCCACCCCGGGCTCGAGAGCATCTTTCAGGTGGCTGGGAAACATGGAGTTGTAAGGGTCGTGCTGGGAGGCCTGCACGGCTTCGAAGCCTATGGTCTTCTGGAATCGGTGGAGAGTGTATGTCCCACACACTGCACCGCCCACATAACCGAAATAGAGCGTCTGTTCCCGGAAAAGTACCTTCCAGGCGGCGTGGGCAGGCGCTATTCCTTTCCCGTGCGTTCGGACGGAACCAGGTGAGAACGTATCTGGACTGCATTCCCTGTTTCCTATCCCAGGCCCTCAGGGCCGGCAGGGCGGCCACCTCCGACGAAGCCCTGCTGAAGGTTCTGCTTGACAGGGTCGGCGCAGGGATAGGGGACATTCCGCTGGATCACACTCCCCCGGAGATAGCGCTCAGGGTGTACGATGACATCAGGGAGATCACAGGGGTGGAAGACCCCTTCCGGGAGGCGAAGAAAAGGCACATAGCGGAAGCCCTGCTTCTTTATCCATCCATGCGGGAGAGGGTGCTGAACTCCTCCGATCCTCTGAGGACCGCTGTGAAAATAGCCATCGCCGGCAATGTGATAGACCTGGGCACAGGAAAGGACATAAAGATAAAGGAGGGAATAGAGACAGTACTCCACAGGCCGTTCGCCATAGATCACATGGAGGACTTCCGCCGGAAGCTTTCGGATGCTTCGGATATTCTCTACCTGGGGGACAACGCCGGTGAGTCGGTCTTCGACAGGCTACTTATCGAGACAATGGGTAAGCCGGTAACCTACGCGGTCCGTGCCCGGCCTGTGATAAACGATGTGACAACGGAGGAAGCAGTTGAGTCCGGGCTGGGCGAGGTTGCGGAGATAGTATCCTCGGGCTCCCCTGCTCCCGCTGTGGTGCCCCGTCTGTGCAGCCGGGAATTCATGGAGCTCTTCGATTCATCCCCCTTGATAATCAGCAAGGGGCAGGGGAATTACGAGGGTCTCTCCGGGACCCGGCGGCCGGTATTCTTCCTTCTGAAGGCGAAGTGCCCTGTTATAGCAGGGGACATGGGTGTGAGCGAGGGGGATCTCGTTCTCGAGTACTCCCTCAGAGGAAAAGAGCGGTGATGGAAAAGGAAAAGACAGGGATCGGGATAATAATCTGCCACAGGTATCACACCTGCGGAGGCGGGAAGTGCTTCAGGGCGCTGAGGGAGCGGACCGGCGCGTTCAGGCGGTATCCGGCTGATACCGAAGTCGAAGTGGTGGGCTACGGCACCTGCGGAGGCTGCCCCGGGGGAAACGTGGAGTACGTGCCCCAGGAGATGATAAGGAACGGGGCCCAGGTGATACACCTTGCCACGGGTCTCATCGTGGGGTACCCCCCGTGTCCCAGGATAGAGTTCTTCAAGAGGTTCATCGAGGAGCGTTACGGTGTTCCAGTCATCCCCGGCACCCATCCGGTGCCTGAGAAGTATTACCTGATACACGCCGCCCTGGGTACCTGGAAAGGGGAGAAGTGGAGCGAACTGCTGGCTCCCGCCCTGGATGATACCGAAACCCGTCTCGCCTACGACTGATGGGATACAGGCATCTTTTCGGTCCGGTTCCGTCCAGAAGGCTTGGGGTCTCCCTGGGCATAGACCTGGTTCCCCATAAAGTCTGCACTCTGAACTGTGTTTACTGCGAATGCGGCGGGACTACCCTGCTTACCCTGGAAAGGGCCGAGTATGTGCCCTTCGCCGAGGTAAGCAACGAGATTGAGACATATCTCAGGGAGAACCCGGCTCCGGATTACATCACCTTCTCCGGTTCAGGCGAACCTGTGCTTAACAGCAGCATCGGAGAGGTGATCGCTCTCATCAAAGACATCTCTCATATCCCCGTGGCGGTCCTTACCAACGGTACCCTTTTCACCGATGCGTCCGTGCGGCGGGAGGTCCTAGGGGCCGACCTGGTGATGCCATCATTGGACGCCGCTTCCCCTGGAGCCTTTCAGCGGATCAACCGGCCCCATTCCGGGCTGGATGTAAAGGACCACATCAGAGGCCTCGCTGACCTGAGGAGGGAGATATCCGGAGAGATGTGGCTTGAGATCTTCCTCCTGCCCGGGTACAATGACTGCCGGGAGAACCTGGAAAGTCTCAGGGATGCCATAGGCCGGATCGAACCCCATCGGATACAGCTGAACACCCTGGACCGACCGGGCGCAGTGGAGGGACTGAGACCGGCCCCGGGAGAATGGCTGGAATCCATAGCGGAGGACTGGGGTTTCCCTGGAACGGAGGTCATCGCCCCTGCTGCCAGCCGCAGGGAGAAGACATCATTCAGGAAGGACCTGGAGGAGACCATATACGAAACCATCGGAAGACGACCCTGCACACTGAAGGATCTCTGCGGGATACTCGGCCTTCACGCCAACGAGGTCAACAAGTACCTGGCGGTACTGGAAGAGGCCGGGAGGATCGAGACGGTATCAATGGACAGGGGCGTGTTCCACAGAGTCGTGCGCTAGGATTCGACCCTCCCCACCGGGGCGCAGTAAACCACGAACTCGTCCTCCCCGTCCAGCTGAAGGAGGTCGTCCATCAGCTCCTGGGAATAGGCTCCTATGGCCACGGTGCCAAGACCCAGCGCCTCCGCTGCGAGGTAGAGGTTCTGGCACACATGACCGGCGTCTATCAGCATCACCTTGTGTGACTCGCCCATGTAGCGCCATTCACCCAGATAAGGCCTGCACGACCAGATGAACACCACAGGGGCCGCCCCCACGAAGCCCTGACCCGCAGAGGCTTCCGTGAGCCTGATTCCCAGACCATCCACTGAACCGCTGTAAAGAAGCGAATGCCTCAGCGGGGAGTACCTGTATATGCCCGGTTCGAGCCCTTCGACCCTGTTCACCGCGAGATAGGTCTCGAAGGGATGCCTTGCCCCGGCGGATGGTACGGTGCGCAGCGTTGCCCTGCCGGTCTTCGTGTAGGCCGGTACCACCTTCTTCACCCCCTGTGTGCTCCAGAGAAGGAACGACAGTTCCTCCAGGTTCAGCGGATCATCGAAGAACTTCCTTCTGCTTTTCCGTTCCAGTATGCATTCCCTTATACCGTTCTTCTGAAGCCCCGCGGTGACCGGATCCGGAAGGACGGTTTCCTCCATACCCGGTTCATCGGGTTTTTCCAGGGGAGGCTGGTCCACGCCGATGTTCTGGTCGGATACCTCTCCGCTCTCCACTCCGAAGTGGGAACGCATCATTTCCCTGTTCGCCTTCCATCTGCTCATTCCTGTCCCCTTCCGTTTGCTTCTCCCACGAACATAACGAAGTGTTCATCCTCCAGTGGAATACGATTGACTTGAACCTGAAAAGGGTTAGTTTTCCCCTGGAAACACTCAATGGACATTACTGAAGGGAAGGCTGACATGGATTCATCCGGAGAAAGGGACACTCTGCACCTGCTCTCCATTTTTCACTTCGTTCTGGCGGGTTTCATAGCGCTGATGGCCTGCCTGCCCCTGTTCCACCTGGCCGGCGGCCTGTTCATGGTTTTTGGCGGCGTGGCTGAGAACGAGCCTGGACTGAGCGTTGCAGGCGGATTCTTCTCACTGTTCGCCGGCGGGATAATCCTGGTGGGCTGGGGCATAGCCTATCTGGTGTTCAGGGCCGGCCGGGGGCTCAACGTCCAGAAGGACTACCAGCTCTGCCTCATCGCCGCAGCTGTACTCTGCATGATAATGCCCTTCGGCACAATCCTGGGGGTCTTCACCCTGGTGAAGCTCAACGAACAGAAGGTCAAGGACCTTTTTCAGGAGAATGCCCCGGAGGTGGTGAAGGAACCGGAGGCTTGACATAAGGGTCAGGAGCTGTTTTGTTGTCCGCTGACCCGAAAAAGAAGAAGGAGGATGATAATGGGCTCAGAAGAGAGGGAACAGAGGAAGAAAGCGGTAATCGAGGTTCTCAACCAGGCCAGGAAGATGGAGCTCCACGCAATAGTGCAGTACATGAATCAGCACTATGGACTCGATGACATGGACTACGGGGAGCTGGCGGGGAACATAAAGCTCATTGCCATAGACGAGATGAAGCACGCGGAAGCCTTCGCGGAACGAATCAAGGAACTCGGTGGAGAACCGGTAACCGACAGGGCCGCGGAAGTTGTACCCGGCCAGGCGGTGGAGAAGATATTTCCCTTCGACAGCGAACTTGAGGACGACACCATAGACAAATACAACCAGTTCCAGAAGGTGTGCTTCGACAGCGGCGACAGCATTAGCGCAAAGCTGTTCGAGAGGATAATCGACGAAGAGCAGATCCACATGAACTACTTCGACGACATCGCCGATCACATCGAGCAGCTGGGATCAGCGTACCTTGCCAAGATAGCTGGAACACCTTCGGACACAGGGCTTGCCATAATGGGTTTCGTGGCCCAGAAAGGCGCTGAATAGAAGGGTGGAACGATGAAACTGGTACTGCTTCCGCTGTTGCTGCTGGCCTGCGCGGGATTTGCCCTTACCGGAACCGTAAGCCTGGGAGGCCTCCTCACCTCCGGGAACACCGACATCAGGCAGCTCGACTCCGGGCTGGGTCTTACCGGGAATCCTTCCTCAAGGCTGGAGACCGGGTTCAACCTGTCCGCCTCATACGGCAGTCAGGAGGAGGAAACGTACCTGGAGAAGTACCTCTCCGAGGGCACCATGAAGTACTCCTTCACGGACAGTGACTACGCAGCGTCCAGGGCCTACTGGACCAGGGACGAGTTCTCCGGGATAAGCCACGAGTACGGCGCCACCGCCGGTTACGGAAGGATGCTGGTTTCAGGTGAAGCGTTCTCAGCTTCCCTGGAAGCGGGAGGCGGCTACTACTCCAGGGAGAACACCCTGGAAGAATCCCTGGAAGCAGCCTCATGGTACGGGGGAACCCTCATGGAGTGGCAGATCTCCGGTTCCTGGAAGCTCACCGAGGACGCCAGGTTCTCAGGAGATATCGAGGATTCTGAGAACTATGGCCTTGAAAGCGTTTTCGAAGCAAGCTCGGACATCACCGGAAGCCTGTCCTTCGTCCTGGGATATGACATTACATACCACAACCTGCCCCCGGTGGAGGGCAGCGAGAAGACCGACACGGCGGTGAGGGTTCAGCTGAGGCTTGCCATCTAGGGAGTCCTGTAGGGCAGCTCCGCAACTATGAACCGGCTGAGCTGAACCTCTGAACCGTCCCGGGCGGTGACCTCAAGGTCGGCGATGCGTTCCAGTACCTCCGCAGGCACCTGGTAGAGAACCATGACATCGGAGGAAGAATCCTCCAGGAACCTGCTTTCCCAGGTGCTCCAGAAAGCGTCGAACTCGTCTTCGTGGAGGGTACCTTCAGCCCAGAGCCGGATCTCCCTTCTGAGAATGGCGGGATCATCCAGGAACCTGAGACCCTTGGGAATGGAGCTGGATATCTCGCCCAGGGTGAAGACCCCGTACATGGGACCTCCAGAGCTGGAAGCCAGCACCACGCAGGGCAGGTCCCGGTACTCCTCCCTGAAGGACCGGTTCCCCCCCTGGCTTATGAACGGCAGTTCTCCGGGCGAGCCCGGAACGCACTCATAGTAGAGGAACCTGTCAGCATGCCCCTGAAAGACCGCGCTCAGGCAGTCAACCTGCCTCCACAGCTCCCATGGGCCGTTGACCGCGCACCGATCCCATCCAGAGGACATATCCTCCGGGACATCCTGCACCAGTTCCACTCCGTTCCATTCGATGTAAGTGGAGTATTCCCCGCCTGTGGATGGCTGCGGGATCACCGAGGTGGCGTACCCCATTGCCGGGAAGGCTACCCTGATATCCACCGCGCATGGGTCGCCGTGGAAATAGATCACCGGAGCCCTGTCCTCCAGTTCCGGCTCAGGGCCGTTAACCGGCACTTCACCTGCTGCTTCACCGGTGAGGTACAGGGGGTTCTGTACTATCACCCCCCATTCATGCACCTGCAGGGAAGACAGGATGATCATCAGGGCAAGCATCTCAGTACACCCTGACGAGGCCCAGGAACATCCTGTTGTAGCTTACCATCAGATCGGGTCTGCCGTGTATGACCAGTTCCAGGGTGCTTATCTTTTCCACCTCGTCCCAGGGCAGGGGGAAAAGCATCCACAGCTCCCCTTCGCCCCTCCTGTCATACGCAAGCTCGTCGCAGGCGCTTTCTGTCTGGAAGAAGGGTTTCCATGTATTCCACAGCGCTTCTATCTCCTGGGACTTGAGCCTTCCCCCTGCCCATCCGCAGATGACTTCCAGCACCTCATCGTCGGCAAGCTGGTCCGCCGAGCTGGAACCTCCGGGAAGGGGCACCAGGGTGTGTCGGCGCACCTGGGGTTCATCCCCCACTGTGATGGCCAGACCCTCCGGGGAGTAGTGGCCTGCCAGGATCTCCGGGTCGTAGATGTCGTCCGGAGGGTTCCAGAAGAGTATTCCCGCTTCGTAGTAGAGGAAGTTGCCCAGGTAGTCGCCTGTTTCATGGTCGAAGAGATCCCTGGATGGAACATCCCTCCAGAGTGGCATTGCCCACGCGAACGGCAGGTCTCCGGGTTCCGGCGGGGTAGGCCTTTCGGTGAGGGGAACGGGAGGCGGGCTGGATATCCTCCATTCGACTTCAACGGGATAGCTTTCATCCTCCACCGAATGGGGCTCGGGATACAGCGCGGTAAGCTCACCCTGAACCGCTTTGACCGTGAGTGTGGCATCCTGGAAGAACGCGCCGTGAATCCATATCACCGGGGCGTCGACCAGAAGGGGGCCGAACGGCTCCCTGCCGAATTCCAGGCCGCCGTCCTCCCCTGGAGCTCCGGCGACGGTGGTTCCCCCGGCGGTAAACACCACCACCCCCCATTCGTTCACGAAGACCTCGCTGTAGTCCATTGGCGGGGCGATGACGGTATCGGCCAGGAACGGAAAAAGAAGCGGAATCATGATCCTCTCCCTTCTACAGAGGCAGCGCCACGAGGATGTACCTGCGCAGCTCCACCGGGTAGGGGGCCTCAACCGGTTCCACCGATATGGTGCTGATAATCCCGGCGAGCTCTTCGGGCACCTGCAGGAGCACCATGCCAGAGGAGTATTCCCGCTGGGAGCTGTGATCGTAGAGTATCCAGGACGACCATGTGTTCCAGAGCGCCTGGTACTGTTCCGGCTCCAGGGTGTCAGCCGACCAGTCCAGGAGAACTCTCATCACGTCGTCGGGGGTAATGTCCTGGTATTCCATGTCGCCACCGTAAACAAGTGTGCCAAGGGTGGTGCTGGAGAAGAATACCCCGTCGGTCCTCCGTTTGATGACCAGGACCGGCCAGTCGGAGTATTCGTCGCAGACGGACTCGGCACCCGGGGTGTATGGCAGGAAGTCCATTGTCTCCGGAGCAGTTTCGTAATAGAGGAACTTGTCGTGCCATCCGTTCGCCATGGAGACGGTCATTGCCGGATCAACCCTCCAGAGATCGTAGTTCCATTGCCCGGGGGATACTTCAAGACCCCTTGGATACTCTTCTATGCGGTCAAGGGATACCGAGCATTCCCAGGTTACCGATGAGTGTGACCTCAAATGATCATCCACAGCGGGGTAGATATCGAAGATGGCCCCGTTGTCGGTGGCTACCGTGACGGCACCCGAGAACTCGGGGCCGTTGAAGTAAAGCACCGGCGCCCTTACGGCGTAATCCCCGTAGTCTATATCGTCAGACCCGATGGGGAATACCTCCGGCACTTCAGGTGCCGATGTGAGGACCGGATCTCCGTTGATCCAGGTAACGACCCCCCATTCCTGCACGACGATCTGCGGGAGTATGTCCTCCGCGAAGGAGACCTGTGCAATGAGGGTGAGGAATAAGACTGTAACAGCTGCGGTTCTCATGTCTGTCCTTTCTGAAACGTTCTATGGATCAATACCTGTCCGGTGTCTATTCTATTCCAACGGCTCGGCGGTGAAAACCACCGGGGTATGGTCCGACGGCTTTTCCCAACCCCTGGGCTCCCGGTCTATCTCGCAGCCCTTTATCAGATTTGCAGCCGACTCGGTGGCCAGCACGAGGTCCAGCCTCATCCCCCGATTCCTTCTCCATGCCGCCGCCCTGTAATCCCACCAGCTGTATGCCTTGCCCTCGGGGTGATACTCCCTGAAAACATCCCTGAACCCATTCTGAAGGAAGCCCTTTATCCTCTCCCTCTCCAGGGGATGGTAGCACACCGTGCCATCCTGTTCCTCAGGGGAGTGGGTGTCGTCGGGCCCCGGCGCTACGTTGAAGTCGCCCAGGATAACCACCGGTTCACTGAAGGAGAGCGCGTGATCAAGAAGGCGCTGAAGGTACTCCAGCTTCTCCAGGAACCTGGGGTTCTCCACCTCGCCCCCGTTGGGCACATAGGTGTTTATCACCCGTATGCCCCGGAACAGCCCTGAGATCATCCTTCTCTGCTCCGGGAGGAACCCGTCGAATTCCATTTCAAGGTCACTGACCGGCTCCCTTGAAATGAAGGCCACACCGTTCCACCGGGGCTGACCGTTTACGAAGGAGGTGTATCCCAGGTCGGCAAGTTCTCCATGGGGGAACTGTGACTCGTCGGCCTTCAGCTCCTGAACGCAGAGCAGGTCCGGCTCCCTCTCCCGCAGCCAGCGCAGGACCACGGGCAGACGGGCCCTGATGGAGTTAACGTTCCAGGTTGCTATCCTGACCATTGCCGACCTCCCGTCTCGGTGGAACCGGATTTCCCAACGGATGCAAAATACAGTAAATTAACGGTTATGAACAGAAAGAGGTTTTTTGCCGCTGCGGTCCTGATAATGCTGTTCGCCCTGGGCGTGAGATCAATTGCCATGCTGAGGAATCCCATTCCCGCCGGGGACGGCATCTCATCCAACATGCTGCTGGCCGACAATCTGAACAGGGGTCTGGGATACACCACCTTCGTGAAGTGGACCCTCTACGACAAGTCGGAGGAGTTCCTGAGGCCGGAGGCCAACAGACAGCCGGCGACGGCGACGCTCCTTGCCGGGTGGTTCCGGCTGCTGGGAACGGGATATTTCCAGGCCCAGCTCCTTGCCATGGCCATGGGAGCCCTGGCAATGCTCGCCGCCGCTTCCTGGACGGCGCGAACATTCGGCAGGGGAGCCGCGCTTGCGGTGCTCGCCTATCTGGCGGCGGACCCTCCCTTCGTCTGGTTCAGCGTTCACATGGACAGCCTGATGGCTTATGTGACACTCTTCTACCTTATACTCATTCTGGCCGACTGCGAGAGACTGTCGATGCAGAGGACCATCCTGCTGGGAGTTCTTACAGGACTTCTGTATCTGGTGAGGACCCAGGGGGTGCTCATGGTCCCGGCGCTTGTGGTATGGATCATCTTCAAGGAAAGGCGCAGATGGCTGTGGAAGGCACTGGCGTTCGGACTTGCGGCGCTGGTTGTTGTTTCCCCCTGGCTCATTAGGAACATCAGCGAGTTCGGCAACCCTTCCCACAGTCAGAACGGCCAGTTCATACTGAACGAGAACCACTGGTCCGCGTGGAGCATCCGCGATTCCGCGCCTTCCCCCTCTGACATGTGGAGGAATCAGGGGCCGGCGGCGGTAGCCCGTTATGTGGCCGCTGGAGTGCTGAGGGTCTTCGAGCCCTTCACCACAGGATCCACCCACAGGGGGGAGATCTTCGGTCAGCCGACCCTGGCGGTCTTTGCGGCATTCGCCGTTTTTGCCCTTGTTTGCCCGCAGACCAGAAGGAAGATGCTCCTTCCGGGCCTGGCCCTGGTGCCGGTGTTCCTCGCCCTGGTCCTTCACCAGCATTCAGGGAGATATCTCTCAGTAGCGGTGCCTGCAGTGGTCGCTGCGGGTTCCGCGGGGATCGGGAGGCTTGCATCCACCGCCGGGAAGAAGATCATTCCATGGCTGGCTCTGCTCATCGCCCTTACCCTTGCCAGACCCCTTCTTCAGGTGCTGGAGGAGGACAGCAGGGAGAGAGCCGCGGAAACCATGGAAGTGGCGCTATGGGTAAAGGAAAACGCCTCGGATTCGGCCTGGGTATGCACATTCCCCAATGTGGAGCTTTTTACATGGGTCTACAGGAAACCCACACTGGCCTGGCCCAACGATTACGAGATGCTGCTGTGGCCCTACCTTCATCAGCACGGGGTTGAATACATGGTGGTTGATCCGGACCTTCCGGTGCTTCGCCCCTGGCTCTCCCGGTGCTGGAGAAGGTCCCCCGACGGAAGGGAGTGGGACCTGATCAACCCGCCACCCTTCCTGGAAGAGGTATGGAGGAGCCAGTCGGGGAAAACCTTAGTCTACAGGTTCTCAGGGGAAGTGCCCCGGGGTTACATGGCGGTGGATTCCCTGCCGCCGGACAATTATCGGGCAATCGGACCGCACTGAATGAAAGAAGGGAGGAAAGATGAGGCTTGAGATCAGCCAGCCACCTCTTAACACTTCTCTCATGGGGGTCGTGAGCGGGGTATGCAGGTTCTTCGGCAGGGAGATCCCCGAGCCCGTCCTCTTCGGGAGGACAGGGCACGCCTTCATCATGAACATCAGCGAGGACCTGTGCCCCAGCGGACCCTACCTGTGGGACATGAAACCATTCATTTCGCTTCTGGAGAACTCCGGGTTCGTGATGAACTTCCACGGGTTTTTCAACGAGAAAAGCACCCGGGAAGAACGGAGCAAGCTGGAAGGCAAACTCAGGGATGAGCTTGACAGGGGGCATCCGTGCTCCATCCTGAACATGGACAATCAGATAATCTCAGGGTACGACGGTACCGGTTTCTTCTGCGTTCAGCCCTGGGAGTGTGATTTTCCACCGGGCAGGCTCAGCTTCGGCTCGTGGGAGGAGATATCGACTGAGATACATGCATGTTTTTACAGCTTCCATGAAGTGGAGCCCCTGGAACCGGCTTTCTGTATCCAGAGAAGCCTGCTCTTCGCCCTGGACCAGCTTCATGGAAACCCTGTCCGTCCTGTGGGGGACTCAGTGTCCGGCATCGGAGCGTACGCTACCTGGAAGACCGGAGTTCTTGGCGGGCACGGGGAAAGCCACGGCAACTGGTGGAACGGAACCGTATGGTCGGAATGCAGAAGAATGGCTTCCGGGTACTTCGGAGAGATAGCCGAGGCCTATCCTGGATGCTCCGCTGCCTCGAGGGAACTCTCTTCCCTTTACGGAGAGGTGGCCGGAAGGCTGGAAGGCGTGGCCCTCAAGGAAACCCCCGCCGAAAAGAAGGTGGAGCTGCTGGACGAGGCAGCAACCCTGGAGGGCAGGACTGGGGATCTCCTCGAAGAGCTTGCGGAAACCATAGAAACTTAGGGGGACTGTATGAAGGTACTGCTGATCAACGGCAGCCCCAGGCGGAACGGCAACACGGACATGATGCTGGATGCCCTGAGGGAACACCTGGAAAATGGCGGAGCCGTCGTGGAGAGGTTTCAGCTTGGGGGAGAGGCCATCAGGGGCTGCGCCGCCTGCGGGGAGTGCGGCAGAAGGCTGGACCGCAGGTGCGCCATAGATGAGGACCTGATGAACGACCTTATAGAGAAGATGATCGACTCCCATGCGGTGGTGATAGGCACTCCTACCTACTTCGGGAACGTTTCCACGGAAGTGAAGGCCCTGATCGACAGGGCCGGGCTGGTGGGGATGGTAAACAGGCGGATGTTCAGAAGGAAGATAGGTGCAGCTGTGGTGGCGGTTCGAAGGGCCGGGTCAGTGGAGGCGTTCCATGCGGTGAATAACTTTTTCCACCTGAACCAGATGATCATTCCGGGAAGCGGATACTGGACAGTGGGGTACGGCCTGAGACCCGGAGAGGTGGCAGGGGATTCCGAGGGGCTTTCCACCCTGGGCGCCCTGGCGGCCAACATCCTCTGGCTGGGGGCGAAGATCGGGGAAGATGGTGATAAACCTTGAGGTACAGGAAATTCGGCAGCCTCGACTGGAACGTTTCCGCCCTGGGATTCGGCATCATGCGGATGCCGGTGATAGACGGTGAATACGGCAGAATAGACGAAGAAGCCGGGCTGAAGCTGGTTCGGGAAGCGATAGACTCAGGGGTGAACTACCTGGATACGGCGTGGAACTACCATGGGGAAGGCAGCGAAGGATTTCTGGGAAGGGTCCTCGCCGACGGCTACAGGGAGAAGGTGCGGATCGCCACGAAGATGCCCTGCTGGCTCGTGGAGAAGCCCGACGACCTGGACAGGTACTTCGATATCCAGATGGAGCGGCTTCAGGTGGACCGTATCGACTTCTATCTCCTCCATGCACTTCAGAGGGACTGGTGGGAGAGGATGAAGGAAGCCGGCTTCCGCCGGTGGGCGGAGAAGAAGCTGGCGGACGGAGTGATAGGAAACCTGGGATTCTCTTTCCACGGAATGTTTCCCCTTTTTCGAAGGATAATCGAGGAGTACGATCTCTGGACGATGACCATGGTCCAGCACAACTACATGGACGCGGAAAGGGAGGCTGGAACAGCCGGCATAAGGCTCGCCGCTGATAAAGGTCTTGCGGTGGTGGCCATGGAACCCCTCAGGGGGGGGCAGCTGGCCAAGGAACCTCCCCCGGGGATAGGTGAGATTTTCCGGAAAGCCGTTCCAGGGAGATCGATCGCTGAATGGGGTTTGAGGTGGCTCTGGGACCAGAGCGAGATATCCATGGTCCTCAGCGGAATGAGCGCTCCTGAACAGGTGCGGGAGAATATCAGGATCGCATGCGAGACAGGTCCTGGATGCATGGAAGATTCCGAAAAGGAAGTGATCGAAGCGGTTAAGCTCGCCTATGAAGAAAGGGCGGGAATTGGCTGCACCTTCTGCGGCTACTGCCTCCCATGCCCCATGGGAGCAGCCATACCATGGATTTTCGAGTATTACAACATTTCTTCCATGTACGATGACATCCGCAGGGCCAGGGGTCACTATGCAATGCTCGACCAGTCGAACAGGGGTGATGTATGCACATCCTGCGGCAGGTGCGTTGAGCACTGCCCCCAGCACCTGGACATTCCATCTCTTCTTGCGGAATGCCACTCTCTCCTGAAGCCTGCGGATCCTCCGGTCTGATTTGACGTTCCGGAACCTCCGGCTATAATCAACTTCGGCACGGCACCCTGGAAAGGAGAGACCATGAGAATTGGTACCTGGTTCTTCATTGCTATGCTCCTGCCGTTCGGTGCAGCTGCGGAGCAGGCTGTCCAGACTGGATCGGTTGAGGTTGACGCCTTCACGGGCATGGATGTTTCAGTGGATAACATCAGCGGGACCATTCATGTAGAGGGAACCGACACTGAACTGGTCCAGGCCTCCTGGACGGTGAACTGCGGTTCCGAAGAGGAACTCGAAGCTCTGGAGGTAATCGTCTCCACCGAGAGCGGATTGAGCCTCTCAGTGGATTACAGCGATGACTGGGACAGGTGCGTGGACTGCAGCGTGGACTTCGTTCTTACCGTGCCCCGGAGTATTGCAATGAACTACAGCCTTGACGCGGTCAATGGAGATCTGGAATTGATCGAAGCGCGGGGAACCGCCGGGCTGGCTCTGGTGAACGGCGGGATAACCCTGACCGATTTCCAGGGCGGAGCCAGCATTGATGTGGTGAACGGAGAGGTAAGCGCAGCCGGATCACCGGGGTTATACACCGTGGATATGGTGAACGGCGCGCTGGACCTGGTCCTGGAGCAGCTTGAAGGGGACCTGTCGGTGGAGACTGTGAACGCATCGGTAACCGTGGAGCTTCTGACTGAAGCGCAGGTAATGGCGGAGACCATGTCAGGGGAGATCGACATAGACCCTGAGCATAGGCCCGAGATGGAACAGGGGATCGCTTCGAGGTCCGCCTCCTTCGGCGACGGGGGAGAGGTAAGTATTTTCATCAGCACCCTTAACGGTGACATCGAGATAAAGTAGAGAAAAAGCCGCAACAAGAAGAAGGCCGGGTTTGACCCCGGCCTTCTCCTGCAGCCAGATCGGCTTAGAAGGTAGCCTTGATGGATGCCCAGGTGGCGGGCTGAAGGGACTGGCCTTCGGCAACCACGATGTCGTCCCAGTAAATGGGATCTCCGCCGTCTGAGAAGATGTCAAGGGCGTCGAACTCGAGAATGCCGCTGGTGGGGGACCAGGGGATGGTCTCCACGAAGGTGCCGTTGTAGTAGATGTTCTGTGAGTTGGCTCCGAGCATTATCTCGACCTTCACCTCTACCCACTGGTCGTCGATGATGTCAACCACGCCGGATCCCTCGGTGACCATCATCTGTCCGATCTCGTTGTCGAACTTCAGCTGAAGGGCCCAGTCGCTGCTGGCTCCCTCGTAGTAGGTGAGAAGTATGAAGAACTGATCACCCGTTGCGGTGGAGGGGATGTAGTGCCAGGCGCTTATTTCCCAGTTGCCCTCGGTGATGTTGAACTCCTGGACAACATCGGATGTGGATATGGGCATGAGGGAATGGGGCGAACTCTGGAACTGCACGCCGGTGACATAGGCGTCGTAGGCTGGATTGTCGTCCCAGCAGGTCCATCCGCCCTGGCCATAGATGCCGGATCCCGAGTCGTAGGAGTCGAAGTTGTCCGACCACTGCGCAGCGGCTGCCGATGCCATTATCAGCGCAAGGCCGAAAACAAGACCTTTTCTCATAGTATCTCCTTCCTCTTTCGGACACTCTCCGTGTCGTGTTTCTGTTAATAGCTCAAAGCCCTCAACAGGTCAAGGGGCGTGCGACTAAACGCATATTCACCGTTGCAGCGGGTTTGCCCTGTGTTATACTCGAACCCCGAGGATCCTGGAGGGTGTCATTGACCGAGAAATTCCGCATTGCCGTTGATGCCGACGAGAGGCTGTTGCGCATTTCCGTACGGGGCTTCTGGTCCACGGAGGAAGCCATGGAGTACCGGCGCAGGCTCGAAGAGGCAATGGATCTCCTGGGTTCGACCGAACCCTGGAACGTTATAGCCGATGTCCGTCTGTTTCCCGTGCAGCCTGCACCCGTTCAGAAGATACACCGGGAACTGATGCAGCAGGCCCTTCTCAGGGGAATGGACAGGTCCGCCAACATCGTGGGCGGTCCCCTGACCAGGATACAGATCGAAGAACTGGCCTCCACCGCATGGCCGGAGAAGGGTCACTTTGAGTACTTCCTCAATGAGGGTGAAGCCGATTCCTGGCTCAGACGGACTGAGAGCGGTTTTGCTTAAAGGAAAGGCTTCGTCCCTCTTCGGGCTTGCCGGACTTCCCCGCAGGGCGGCTGAGGTTCTGGAGAGTGAAGGCTTGCTGTTCCTGGAGGAGGGCGTGAGGATAACGGTGGTCTACCATCTTTTCAAGGCAAGTGGCAGGTACTTCAGGAACAAGAGGGAGACAGGCTGGGGTTCGCTGGGCATCTCCCGAAGCAGGATGGTGGGCTACGCCTTCAGGAAGAAGCTGCTTCACATACCCTTCGAAGGCCCCGAATCACAGGCGGTGAAGTTTTCCCTGGTTGACCGGAGGGTCCTTGTCATGGCTGTGGACCCCTCCGTTGCCGATCCGGGAAGGGAGGGCCGCATCGAGGTGAGGTACCATACCCGAAGAGCGCCTGAGGCCTACGGTCTTATCAGGGAGCTCACCGGTCGCTGACCGGCTCCGGACAGACCTTCCTCATTCTGCAGTCTCCGCAGCGGTTCCCCATCCATATGCCGTCGAAGTATTCCTCCATTTCGGCTATCACCGATGGGTCTTCCGTATAAAAACCTGTCTCGAAGTTTCTCTTGCCCGGGGACCTGGCCCCCATTCCGGCACCGGTGAGATTAGCGCTGCCACAGTAGCCCCCTCTGCCGTCCACAAGTATCAGTTTGGAGTGATTTCTGGGACAGTGAAGCATCTCGAACCCCGCCCCGGTCCTCAGCTCCAGAGAATCATTCAGTGTACGGATGAATGGAGCGGATGGTACCCCTCCGTGCAGTATCCTGAAGGATACACCGCTTCTCTGGAGCTTCTCGAAATGGCGGAGCAGGGGCTTTCTCCTTTTCCCTGGCTGCGGGAGGTGAAGGTCTTTAAGGTTGGCGGTGGCTATCCACACCCTTTCCGCCGCTTTCATCACAAAACCCTCAAGGATCAGGGAGAAGTGCTCTTCGTCCTTTACGAACCTCATTTCATCCTTTTCGATTCCCTGTAGAGGGATTTCCTTTCCCGGGCAATTGTTGACGAGACCACATTTGCGGACATGCCGGCGCTCCCCGCGAAGCGCTCTAGAAGGGCTTTCTCCGACTGGTCAAGCTCTCCATCGGCAAGGGACATCCTTACCATTGCCCGGAGCAGCTCCATGGACTCTGAACCGGTGGATGGAGGTTGAACCGGGGAGTCCTCCGAAGAGGCCGTTGCAATTATGGAGCCGAGCCTTTCTTCGGAGATCCCCCTCTGTGCGGCGAAGTGTTCCAGCATTTCCATTTCCTGTGGATCCAGCCTGCCGTCGGAATGCATCATCCGGGCCATGGCTATCAGCAGGATGTCCGCGGAGACAGGCATGGCGCCGGAAACCGGGGAGATCCTTGCGGAGTTCACCCTGGCCCCGGTGAAGGGCATGATCCCCTCCAGCACCCAGGAGCCGCTTCCGTCGTTCAGCGGGCGGCCGCAGTAGGCGCAGGAACCGCCCTCCTCACCTGTGTAAGGGGCGCCGCAGCCGTGACAGTGGGCGCTGTGAAGACCGGCTGAGGCCAGTGTCTTCACACCGTGTTTCCTCATCAGGGTGAAAAGGTTGGGCCGTATTGTCTTCGGACCCACTGAGGATACCCTGCCGTTACCGTCTATCCAGGCGTTGGCGGCGGACCATTTTACAAGGACATGGACCCTGTCGAACCCGGTTCCAACGGCGATCTCCTGAACCTCCACCGCTCCCACGGCGGCGTCGCTGAAGAAGAGATGGGAATCTCCTTCAGAGGTCTGGGAGATCCGCTCTTCCAGGGAATCGGCGAAGTTCCCGGCGGCCACCTTTCGCACAGGGTCCGCGGAATTGTCGAAGTAGCTCTTTATGTATCTCCAGAATACAACCGAAGCGGTATCCTCTATGGTCTGCAGGTTGAATCCCGGGTCCTCAGCAGTGATGTCTTCGTAGCCTGGTATCCTCTCCGGCGAAGAAGAAGTGCTCCACTCCACCGACTGGGTTATCTCCGCGAGTACCCAGTCGTACTCGCCGCTGGTCACAACAGCGTCGCAGTATCCGCAGTTACCGGAATCGTTGAGCTCCAGGGGGGCTCCGCAGTTGGGGCAGACCCCCTCCACCAGGCCCCTGCCGCTGGTGGTGACCGCACCGGGCCGCCTGAGGAAACTCCAGTACTCAACGAAGGTGCCGGTATAGTTCTCCCTTATCTTCCTCCCTGACTCCAGGCTCACGTCATAGTCCCTGGCGCTGGCGGTTATCTTCACGTGCATCGTGTCGAAATGCCTGTCGGACTCCACCGATACCACTTCGGCTGAGAGGACTTGAACGTCTTCCATCAGGTTCCTGATCCCCTGCTTTTTCTGCATGTGCATCTGCAGGGAGAACCTCTCGTTGACCCCGTCGCTGATGAAACGCCTTACCGAGGCGATGTCCTGTTCGGACCAGCCCTTCTGGACCTCGATGAACGCCCTGCGGACCATGGCCAGGAATCCCTCTTCGGAGAACTCCGGATCCCGGGTCATGAGATCGGCCAGCGCCGTTCGCTTCGCTTCCGGTGCCTGCCTCTGATTCAGGTTCCTGTTCCCGGCCTTCTGTATGGCGGCGTACTGGCCCTTGACCCGTTTCTTCTTCACGATGATGGATATCACCACAATGGCTATCACAAGTGGTATGCCGATACATGGCTGCTCTATGCAGAGCCTTATGAGGAAGTAAACGAGGATTCCCAGCCCGTCGCCTCCTCCGCCACCGGATGAGGACCCTCCGCCGCCTCCATAGCTCTGACCACCCCCGGCCCGGGCCATTGCCTCTCCGGCAAGAAGGGAAAGGATTACAAGGACAGCGACCGGCAGGAAGCGACCCTTCCAGGGCAGGTTCATGTTGCACCTCCAGGGCTGGCGTATATTATTCATTCGATGAAAGAAGTCTATCCAGACAGGAGCGGGATGTCCATATCGAAAGTACCGGACGGGTTCGCAGACCAGCTTTGTCGAATGGACCCTCCTGTGACCCTCGTTGTCAACGACGGCACCAGACCTTCACCAGCTCAAGTCCTGAAGTCTCTCTTACCGTTCCTGGGAGCATCCTTCAGGATAATCTTCGCAACCGGCGCTCACAGACCGCCTGATCCAGTGGAGAGGAGGAGGATTCTGGGAGCAGTGGCAGACATGGGCATACAGGAAACGAGCAATGACTGCGACGACGGTTCCCAAGTTTTCATCGGAACCACATCCAGGGGAACCCCGGTGGAACTTCATCCCTGGCTTCTGGAGGGTTCCGTTCTTGGTATCAATACCGTCGAGCCCCATTATTTCGCCGGTTTTACCGGAGGGAGAAAGTCATTCCTGCCCGGCTGCGCCAGCAGGAAGACCATAACCTCAAATCATTTTCTCGCGTGTTTCCCCGGATCGGCTGCCGGCCGCCTCCACGGGAACCCGGTTCACCTGGACATGGAGGAGGGCGCGGGTCTACTCTATGAAAGGACACCCTGCCTGATGGTCAACGGGACCTCCATGGGGGAGGTGTTCTCTGGACTGCCCGGTGAATCCTTCGTGAAGGCAGCGGAGAAAGCCGCAGTTATTCACGGGGTTCCGGTGGAAGAACCCTTCAGCTCACTGACGGTAACCCCTGGGGGACCCCTTGAAGGAAGCCTCTATCAGTCACTGAAGGCGGTTTTCCTCTGGGCTGACGCCGTT
Source organism: Candidatus Sabulitectum sp. (assembly GCA_036743055.1). Classification (GTDB taxonomy): domain Bacteria; phylum Fermentibacterota; class Fermentibacteria; order Fermentibacterales; family JCC-6; genus Sabulitectum. The sequence continues at coordinate 47,483 of DAINQE010000011.1, forward strand.
GAGACCGGCGGGAGCCTTGTTCTGGAATCCCCATGCAATGAGGGTCTGGGGGCTCCGCAGATGGACAGGATCCTGAAACTTTCCGCAGGCATCCTGAACCCGCCAAAGGACAGATCGGACTACCTACTGGGGGATCACGCGGCGCTGAGGCTCTCCTCAATAAGAAGAAGGATCCGCCTCTCCCTGGAAACCGATTTTCGGTTCGATGACTACGGATTCCCGGAACGGGCCGGTTCAGGCGGGGCCAGGCTTGAGGGAGCTGGTTTTCTTTTTCCGGTGATGAGGGGAACCGATGCATAACACTTTCAGGAGACGGCTGATATTCATCGTTCTTGCAGCGGTGTCCATATGGGTCTTCCTCCTTTACACCCATTCCCTGGTTGAAAGGCTGGAGAGCGCTTCAAGAAGGAACTGCGAAACGATCGCCAGACTCTGGGCGGGGGTTCAGTACCCCCTCAGCATGATCGGGAATCCTTCAGGGATAATGTCCTGCACCGTGTGCGGATCTCCGGGGGAGTTCCATGGACAGGAGAGTGAAGAGGTTTTCTGCAGTGTCTGCGGTGACACCACTCTCTTCATCAGGACGGCGAGGCTTCTTCCGGATGAGAGGGAGGACATCATCGTTTCCACCAGGAGGCTCTTCGCTGATGTGGTCAACAGGCTTGATTTCCCCACGGTTTTTTCCGACAGGTACGGTCGTCCACAGATAGTTGACGGAGAGGTGACCGATGGCTTCGACCGCGAGAGGATGGAATCGATCAGACATAGGATGGAGCATCTGAGCAGGGAGAACGAACCTGTACCTCTCCTTGTGAGAGGTGATACCATAGGGTACCTTTATTACGGCACCTCAGGGCTTGACTCGGAGATGAGCATGATGCCTTTCCTGGAACTGGGGCTGCTTCTTGCGGCGTCGGCGGTGATCTTCATCTTCCTCCGGTCGGAGGTCGCCGCCGAGAGGAACATGTCCTGGGTCGGTTTCGCCAGGGAGACCGCCCATCAGCTGAGCACTCCGCTCTCCTCGCTCATGGGGTGGCTGCAGCTTCTGGAAGATGACCGGAAGGTCATGTCGAATCCGGAAACCGCCGAGGCGGTGGCCCACATGAACGCCGACGTGGAGAGGCTGGCCAGCATTGCCGCCAGGTACGGGCAGATGGGGAGGGAGCCGAAGCTCACCCCGCTTCGAGTCTGGGACATAGTTGAGGAAACGGTTGATTATTTCAGCCTTCGAAAGGGGCTTCTTGGTTCCGGGGTCATCCTGGAGAAGAGGAACTCATGCCCTGATGCGAGGATAATGGGGAACGGAGTACTCCTGGGCTGGGTTCTGGAGAACCTTATCAAGAATGCCGTTGCCGCCTGTGCTTCCAGCCCTGGAGGTGGGCTCATAAAGATAGAGTGCTCCCAGGGGGAAGGAGGAAGGGACGACCTTGAACTCAGGGTTACCGACAACGGTACTGGGATTCCCTATTCTGACCAGGGGAAGGTCTTCAATGCGGGCTTTACCACAAGGAAAGGCGGCTGGGGTCTGGGACTGTCCCTTGCGAAGAGGATAGTGGAGGAGTATCACGGAGGAAACATCAGGCTTGCCTCCAGCGTTCCCGGAGAGGGAACATCCTTCGTTATCACACTGCCGGGACTGGGAGGTGATGAAGCTGATAACAATTCTTTGGGTGGATGATGAAATAGACCATCTCAAGGCACATATCCGTTTCCTGGAGAAGCGTTCATACGAGGTGATACAGGCCAGGAGCGGAAGAGAGGCCCTGGATATACTGAGAACGACCAGGGTGGACCTGGTGCTGATGGATCAGATGATGGTGGGCATGGATGGTCTGGAAACCGTTCACTTGATCAGGAAGAACTACAGGGACCTCCCTGTGGTGATGGTCACCCAGAGTGAGGAAGAGGAGCTGATGGACAGGGCCCTCTCCGGTACAATAGCCGATTTCCTGACCAAACCGGTGAATCCCAGCCAGATACTCCTTGTGGTAAAGAGACTGCTGGATTCCGGAAGGCTCCGGGTGGACAGGGCCGCCACCGAGGTCATCTCCGAAACACAGAAACTCAGGCTCAGTCGTGACAACAGCCTGGAAGACTGGATCCACCTTTTCAAGACCATAATGGACAGGGACATTTCCCTGGGCGGTGATCTCAACGAAAAGCTGCAGGGAATGCAGGGCGGAGCCCTGGGAGAGGTGGAAGCAGACTTTTCCAGGTTCATCGAGAACAACTACAGGGACTGGCTCGAATCACCGGACAATGCGCCTGTGATGGCCCATAACGTACTCGGGAGGAAGGTGGTGCCCGAACTCCTGAAGGGGTCCGGCGAGGTGGTGTTCCTGGTTATGGACTGTATGCGTTACGATCAGTGGCTCCTGATGATGAAGTCCATGGAGCAGTGGTTTCACAGGGAGTCGGATTTCATGATTGCCGGCATCCCATCAGCAACTCCATACAGCCGGAACTCCATTTTCAGCGGGCTGGTTCCCAGGGACATATGGCGTTTTTACAGGACAAGATGGGTGGAGAAGTACGGCTGCCCCGGGCTGAACAGCTACGAACAGCTGCTGATGCGCGACGGGCTGGTGAGGAACGGCTTCAGCAGGGGGCAGAACGCCGTTTACGCAAAGGTTTCCAACAGCTCGGAGGGCGAGAATGTTCGTCGGGGGCTTTCCCATTTCCTCAAGGACGGCTTCATGGCCCTCGTGGTGAACTTCATCGACCACCTCACCCACGGCAGGTCGGAACTGGACCTGATAAGGGACATCGCCCCGGATGTTCCTTCCTTCAGAAGGCTGGCTAAGGAGTGGTTCGATCACTCATTCCTTCTGAAGATGCTCAAGACCCTCAGCGCAAGGGGCGCAACGGTGATAGTAACAAGCGATCACGGCTCGGTTCTCGCCGGGAGGATAGCATTCATCCGCGGAGCAAGAGGTATGTCCCACAGCGTGAGGTACCGTTTCGGCCATTCCCTGTTCGCCGATCCCAAGAACGCCCTGGTGGTTCACAGCCCTGCCCAGTGGGGTCTTCCGGATGACCATCCCAGGAAGTCCTATCTTTTCGCCAGGGATGATTACCTTCTGATGCAGCAGGGAATGAACCGGGACGACAGGTATAAGTTCAAGGGCTCGTTCCAGCACGGGGGTCTTTCCATGGAAGAGATGCTGGTGCCATGCGACATCCTGAGACCCAAGAAGTTCAGGTGAGATGATATATCTCGAGGTGAACCAGGAAGCCCTGGAATCGCTGGCCGCGGAAATGGCATCCAGCGCATCTCCGGGATGCCGCTATTTCCTGTATGGTGATCTGGGAATGGGCAAGTCAACATTTGCCAGGGCCTTTCTCAGGGCTCTGGGGGTAACCGGCCAGATCCCCAGCCCCACATTCATAATCGATTCTGTGTATAGTATCCCGGATTCGGACCTTACCGTTCACCATATGGACCTTTACCGGCTTGAGGGCGCTCCCGGTGAGATCGAGATGCTGGGGTTCGAGGACATCTTCGAATCATCTGCGGTAGTCCTCGTGGAGTGGCCGGACAGGATACCGGACATTCGCGATAGAAGAGGATGTACCGTGAGGCTGGAGCCCGGGGAAACCCCGGATACCAGAAGGGTTGAGATTGACTGGAATCTGGCTGGGTATTGAGACCACCTCCAGGCTGGGAGGGGTTGCCCTGGTCAGCGGGGGTGAGGTTCTCTCCGAGTCCCTGCTGCCTGTGGGAGCGTTTCATTCGGAAAAACTGCTGCCTGCCGTCGCATCGGCGCTGGTGTCAGCCGGCATTGAAGGAAAGCACCTCGAGGGAATAGGCGTTTCCCGGGGGCCCGGTTCCTATACCGGTCTGAGGATAGGCACCGCTACGGCCAACGGCCTCTCCGCAGGCTGGGGTGTTCCGCTGAGGGGCGTTTCCACCCTCCGGGCAATGGCGTCCCTCCTTCCGGAAGGTCCGGTCCTCTGCTGCGTCAGGGCAAGGGCCGGAGAGGTTTTCGCAGGGGCGTTCGCATCCCCGGATCCCCTTTCCCATGAGATCATACCCCAGGGGCTTTACACCTCGAAGGACCTGTTCGACCTTTCCCTGGGCCACAGATTCACCGCAACGGGCTCCGGAAGGACCGAGCTTCCCCGGGGAGAACACCTGAGCTGGGCTTCACCTGTCCTGGATACACCTCGTCCCTCCGCCGTTGCGGTTGCCGCGGCAACCATCGCAAAAAGCCTGGGTTTTCAGGAATGCATCGAACCCCTGTATCTGAGGGGCTTCAATGAGAGGGTGGGAATTGGATCCGTTTAGCTTCCGCATTCCCGGTATGGAGCATGCAGAACAGCTTTACGAGCTGGAGAAGCTCTGTTTCCCCAGCCCCTGGAACATCGACGAGATAAAGGCCCTTGTGTCCGGGGGGCTTTCAGTTCGAACCGTTGCGGCCTTCCATGACGAGACACCCGTGGGATATGTATCCGCCACCTTCTCCGAGCCGGGAGTGCTTCATGTGATAAGCATTTGCGTGCATCCTGAAATGAGGAACCTGGGAGTGGGATCAGGGCTTCTCTCCTGTGCGCTGCAGTGGGGCAGACACATGGAGGCAGGGCGGGTCCTGCTGGAGGTGAGGGAGGGCAACCTTCCCGCATTGAGCTTTTATCGGAGGCACGGCTTCGCAGAGAACGGATTCCTGAGGGATTTCTACGGCGAAGGGCTCAACGGGATCACCATGGACAGATCCGTCGACCCCATCCCAGGAACCCTTGATGCGGCGCTTTTCCTTAACAGCAGGCTCTCCCGTATTCCCCGGGCCGGGGTAGTCCTTGGCAGCGGTCTCGGCTGGGTGGCCGAGAGGTTCGGCCACGGCAGGACCATACCCTTCGGGGACATTCCGGGAATGGCCGGCACGGCGGTCCAGGGCCACGCCCACAAGCTGCAGGTCAGCCAGGACGGCAGCGTGGTTTTCCTCATGGGAAGGCGCCACCATTACCAGGGTTTTTCCGGAAGGGAGATAGCGCTTCTTCCATCCGCCCTTGCCTCCCTCGGGGTCAGCCGCTGGCTTCTTACAAGCTCATCAGGGGCGGTGGATCCCACCTTCAGGGTGGGGGACGCCATGGTGTTCACGGATCACATCAACTTTTCAGGTTGTATCCCCGATGTGCCGCCGTTCTACACCGGGGGCGGTATGTACTCGGAAAGACTCAGGACGGTAGCGGAGGGAACGCTGAACTCGCCCAGGGAAGGAGTGTTCGCTTGCGTATCCGGGCCCGCCTATGAAACCGCCGCCGAGGTGGATCTAATAAGGAGTTTCGGGTGCAGCGCGGTGAGCATGTCCACCGCCCAGGAGGCCATGGCCCTGAGAGCCCTTGGATGCCAGGTCCTCGCCCTGGCCCTGATAACCAATGCGGTGGAGGCGGGAGACTCGGTCTGCCACCAGGAAGTGCTTTCCGCACAGGAAACCATTAGCGAAAGACAGGGACCGGCGCTGGTAAAGCTGGTCGAAAGGCTGAGAAGTTGAACTACGATGAAGCTGAGCGCTGGCTTTTCGGCAGACGGCGCATGGGGATGAAGTACGGTCTGGACAGAATGCTCTCCATAATGGAGGAGCTTGGCCATCCGGAGGAAAGGTTCAAGACCGTGCACATCGTCGGAACCAACGGGAAGGGCAGCACCGCGGCGATACTTTCCGCGCTGGCTGGAGAGCTGGGTTTCAAATGGGGCAGGGGGACCTCACCTCACCTTCTCCATTACAGGGAGCGGATCGCCACCGGGGACGGCTGGATAACCCCGGATGAGGTGGCGGAGTTCGTCACTGACAACATCCATATGCTCAGAAAGCACTCCGCGACCTTCTTCGAGATCACCACCGCAATGGCCGCCTGGCACTTCGCGGGCAAAGGAGTGGACTGGGTGGCCGCCGAGGCGGGGCTCGGGGGGAGGCTTGACGCCACGAAGACCTACAGGGGAGCCGGGACCATCTTCACAGGGGTAAGGGTGGAGCACAGCAGGATACTGGGAGATACCCGGGAGAAGATAGCTTCCGAGAAAGTAGCGGTGGCAGAACCCGGGACGGTGCTGGTTGCCTTCCGCCAAACCCCCGGAGTGGAGGCCGTTCTGGAATCGGCGACTTCTGAGAACGGTCTGAGAAGGGTTATACCGAAGCCCGTCTCCAGAAGCCCGCTTCCAGGTGAGCACCAGCTCAGGAACTCAGCCCTTGCCCTGGCAGCTGCTGAGGAGCTTTTCGACAAACCCGGGGAAGACATTGCCCAGGCGTACGAAAGGGTACTTGTTACCCTGAAATGGCCTGGAAGGCTCGACTACAGGTCCGGCAACCCCTCTATCCTCTTCGACGTGGCCCACAATCCCCAGTCAATGTCCGCCCTGGCAGCCCATGTGGAAAAATGGAAAAGGCCTGTTCCCGCGGTGGTGGGTTTTCTCGGGGACAAGCCCTGGAAGACCATGGTATCCCTTCTCAGGGGAGTGGTCGATCCGGTTTTCACCACCACTCCATGCAGCGAGAGAAGACTGCCGGCGGAGGAACTGGCGTCTTACATGCGAAACGAGGGCTTTGACGCAAGACCGGTGGATCCCATAGGAAAGGCGGTTTCCCAGTGCAGGAAGCACGCGGAGGGAGGAAGGATGATAGTGACAGGTTCCTTCTTCGTGGTGGGGGACGCTCTGAACCGGGCCGTGGAGGCCGGATGGGTGGGCGGGGTTCCCGAATCGGGACCCGATGGCTTAGATTAGGATATCCTCGAACGGTAGAATCGAAAGGAATCAGATGGCAGGGAAGAAGACCGGACCGGTTACCGAGGACAAGCGGGAGACCGTTCCCTTCGGAAAACTGAACTACATACTCTTTGCGGCTGGGCTGCTTATGATAACCGCAGGCTGGTTCCTGCTCAGGGCCGGCCACATATCCGTTTCACCGGTGATGCTTGTCCTGGGATACTGCGTTGTCATCCCCGCGGCTATCATCATCGTTCCAGGGGGAAAGAAGAACTCCGGAAAATGAAGGTCCTCCCGATGGCTCTGGCCACCTGTGCCGTTCTCCTGTCCGGCTGCGGCCAGGAGACCGAGACCATTCCCTCCGCTCAGCCTCTTCAGACGGGGGACACCGCCTTCGTTACGGTTCCCGGAGGCACTTTCACCAACTCCGCCGGAGAGACCGTGGAGGTGGCTTCCTTCAGCATGATGCGCGGCGAAGTGAACAACAGGCTTTACAGGTATCTGGCCGACGGCTCCGGCATCTCCCATCCCCCTGATCCGGGGTTCGCCATGGAACCCGGCTGGTTCTACGATTCCCTGGATCATCCGGTGGTGAACGTGAGCCCAGCAAGGGCCAGGAAGGCCGCATCTTTTCTGGATCTCAGGCTGCCCACCAGGAACGAATGGGAGTACGCCGCCTCACTGGGTCTCACCGGGAGCATTTCAGACCAGTTCCCATGGGGTGAACTCTCTCCGCCTGAGGTTCCCGGGGTGCCGGCGAACTACATGGCCCTGGACACCTGGGAGGAAAGGGACCTCGACGGTTTCGCGTACACCGCCCCCTGCGGCTCATATCCCCTTTCGGGGGGTGGATTCCAGGACCTTGCCGGAAACGCTGCGGAAATGGTCTACGACGAATCCGACTCGACCACCGTACTCATGGGAGGAAGCTGGGCCCAGCCCGAGGAAGCCATGAAGATCGGTTTCAGCAGGCGGATACTCGACGGCGACATGACCTGGTACGCCGGTTTCAGGCTGGTGAAATAGGAAAACCGGGAGATGTCTCCCCCGGTTTCATCCTGACATTATGGTGGGCGAAGAGGGACTTGAACCCCCGGCATCCTGCTTGTAAGGCAGGCACTCTAGCCAGCTGAGTTATTCGCCCGCGGTGCCGGAATCTATACTAGATGCTCTCCAACACTGTCAATACTGGTCTTTTCCCCCGGCAGCCTTCATAATTGCCCAATGGACAACGGCAAGGATATGCTGAGCAAAAGACCTTACTGCGTTGGAGATACCTGCCCAGTGGTGGTCATACCGGCCCGGCGCCGGGAAAGCATCTACATGTCGCTGCTGGATTCCAGCAAGGATGTCTCACTGGTGGTGGACGTTGCCGATGGTCTTGCGCTCCTTGGCGTAAGCGCACTGGACTGGGCCGGCCTTGCTTCAGTGGTTCTGGGAGAGCTTCACCATGAAGGCTGGAATCTGGATCTTCTGGAGGGTTTTACCGTTGACCGCAAGGGAGCCAGAAGAGGCATAATCATCACCGGCATAATAATCGGCGACCACCAGGAACGCGGAGAGAAGTTCCGAAAGGATGCCGGCAAGCTGAGCAACCTGCTTGAGCGGCTTGCTGTGGGAAGGGCGGGGATAATAAGCCTGCTGAACCGTTCATCCGACAGGGTCGAGACCTACGAGGGCATACTCGAGGAACTGGACAGGATCTACTACGGAGACATACCCGAGGAGATAACCGGTGAGAACGGTCAGCTGGTGCTGTTCATCAGCTCCCGCTCCGACCAGTACCTGCTTGCCAGGAAGCACGCCGACCTGGCATGGATAGTGAAGACCAACTACGATCTGCTTGAAAAGGTGAGGAATAAGGGCGGCACCCCCTTCTACAGGATAAGGAACATCCGCGCGGTGGGGGAGCATCTCACCGGGATCAACATAGTAGGCTACGAGAGGGACATCTCATTCCAGAACCTCATTACCACCCTGTCGGTGGCCTGGCCCGGGGCCACGGTGAGGCATCAGCGCAGGTACACCACCAGCGACGGCATAGTTTCCATCAGGGTGGAGATGACAGGCCCCAACGGAATGAGCGCCAGCCGGGAAGAGCTGAAGCTCATAAGGGAGTACCTGCGGAAGCTCCTGGTTAGCAGGGGTATAGACAGGCTGCACGCCATTCACCACTACGGCGGCACCGAGCACATCGGCAGGGCACTTCTGCCGCTTCTCATAAAGGAGTGCAGGAGCACCGGGATGAACCAGGCCTACATCGCCATGGAGAGCGCCACCACCTTCGACGCCGAGCTGAAGATGCTCCTGGTCACCCTTGGCGAGAACCAGGGAGACATAAAGGACCACGACAGCAGGATTCTCACCCTGGTAAGGGAGCTGTCCAGCCAGCGGGGGATCGGCGTTAAATCATTCAAGTCCCCCAGCAGGAGGGAAGACGTGTGGGTGGATGTTTTCGACTTCGTGGTGGAGAGGGAGCAGTTCGATCAGATGGAGGACGCCTACTCCATGGTCAAGCAGGTGGTCAAGGACAGCTTCGGGGAGTTCAGGGACTTCGATCAGGGCATGAGGCTGAACGACGTGAACCGTCTGGAGACAATAAGGAAGATCCTTTCGGACCTCCCTGAAACCGTTGTCACCGATTTCTACTACAGCCTCGAGGATTTCATGCGCGCCTCGGTTCCCGAGGAGGAGGTGGCGGCTCACATAAGGCTTGCCTTCGACACCATATCCGCACTGATACCCGAGCAGGGCCAGGCCACCAGGCTCACCTTCAGGGAGGTCACTGGCAGGAAGGGAGTGGTGGCTACCCTTATATGCTGCGCAAGAAGGGGCGACTGCCGTAACATGGACGCCCTCCTGGCCACGGTGAGGGACTTTACCGTTACCGCCAGCATAATCAGGTGGTCCGGGGTGGTCTCGGTGGTCCTTCGTGTTCAGGAATCCGGCCACGGGCTCTCCCCTGAAACCAGGGAATCCGTGCTTAAAAGCATTTCCGAAAGGTTGAACGAAAATGTCTGACGGCGTTACCGAACCCTGCCGAACCGCGGAGCGGGAAAGAATGGCCTCCATGCTGGAGAACTGGTTCCAGCAGAGGATGAAGCTTTCAAACAAGGCCTTCCGGTTCATGTTCATTCCAGTGATCCCGGTTGCGGTCTTCGCCCTTGCCTTCTGGTTCAGCTACTACATCCCGGTGCCCGCTTTCATCCTGCTGGTGATACTCCTGGCTTCCCTCACCGCGTGGGTGGTCTGCCTTTTCATCGGATGGGGGATACTCAGGAAGGTAAGGACCGGCGACGGGATCATGCTCAGGAAGATAAGGGCCTCCGAAACCCCGGAAAAAGGTTGACAAGACCACCCTCGGTTCTTATGCTTGCGTACTCCAGCGGAGGCGGTGTAGCTCAGTTGGTAGAGCAGCGGAATCATAATCCGCGGGTCAGGGGTTCAAGTCCCTTCGCCGCTACCAG
>DAINQE010000012.1:0-17105 GCA_036743055.1 Candidatus Sabulitectum sp.
GTGGTGTGGTTCAACGGCCTTTCAGCTACCATCGACGCTTACTACACAGAAGCGGATTCACTTGTCACAGGAGCTTGGTACACCGGTTCCTCGCCCAACCACATGGTTTCCATCGGCGGCGGCAGGTTCGCCGTGCTCAGCTCGCTGGATGCCGAACTCAGAGTGACTGGAACGGCGGAAACGGGTTCGTGGGAGACCACGGCGCTGCTGCCCCAGGGAACGAATCCCTACTCGATGGCGGTATCCGGTGATACTGCCTGGGTTTCGCTCCTTCTGGCGGACAGCGTGGTGAGGGTCAGCCTTACCACGGGAGAAGTGTCCGGAGGCTTCTCCACCAGGAACAATCCCAGCGGGATCGCCTGCAGCGGCGATCTTGTTTTCGTGAGCTACTCCAACTGGCCGGAAACCTCATCTCCTGGTGGTGTCTCCGTTTTTCGGAGCGACACAGGCGAGGAGACCCGCTGGCTCAACACCGGGGTGAACACCCACTGGCTGGCCATGCAGCCTTCGGGAAACCTTCACTGCTACTCGACCACCTATCAGAACGACGGCGCCATAACTGTGTTGAACGCCCAGCCGCCCTACTTGGAGATATCTTCCTTCATGTGCGGCGGAGCGCCGGGGGAAGCTGTCTTGGCTAACGGAAGCTTCATTTCACCTGACGGATGGGGGGAAGGAGGTCTCATCGTCTACGATGAGGCGGGGAACTGGGAAAGGATCGAGCTGGATACGGCCTGCGTCGGCCTTGCCTTCCACGGAGGGAAGATCTACGCCACATCCTTCGGCGAGAACAGGGTGTACGTTCTGGATCCTGAGACCTTCGAAACCACCCTCTGGATGCAGTCCGGCGGGGAGGGCCCCCAGGGGATCGTTGCAGTGGATCCCTGAGTGAGACTATCTTACTCCGGCAGAACCACAGATCCCTGAAGGGGAATCCATATGAAAAACACAAAGTGCGACATGCACGTGCATTCCGAGGCATCCCGCCAGTCGGCAAGATGGATACTGAGAACACTGAAGGCCCCTGAGAGCTTCACCCCTCCCGAGCTTATCTACGACCTGGCCAGGAAGAGGGGCATGGACCTGGTCACCATCACCGATGTGAACACCCTGGAAGGCGCTGAGAAGATAGCGAAGCTCCCCGGGACCTTCCTCAGCGAGGAGGTGGCATCCCAGTTACCAGGCTCCAGGAAGCCGATTCACCTTCTTGTATACAACATCACAGGTGAACACCACGATGAGTTCATGAAGCTGAAGACCAATGTTTTCGATGTGATCGAGTACATGAACGACCGTGGACTGGTGAATGCCCTCGCCCACCCGTTCTACTTCCCGGGGGAGGACCTGACCACAGCCGAGTGGACCGATCTCGTGCAAAGAGTCAGACTCGTCGAGGGCAGGAATGGGACCAGGGCAGCCTGGGAGAACCAGGCGGCGGCGGAGATGACCCGACGGATAAGGGGAGAGGGTTTCAGCGGCTTCACTGGTGGAAGCGATGACCACTGCGGCCGGTTCTTCGGGCTTACATGGACCGAAGCGGAGTGCGACGGCACCCCCGAGGGTTTCCTGAACTCGGTATCCCGGGGCAGGGGAGTCCTCAAGGGCGACCACGGCAGCGCCGTTCGGTCATCCTATGCCGTCTACTCCATAGCATACTCCTTCTACCGCGACAGGCTTCTTTCGAAAAATGTTCCCAACGTCGCAACGATAGCCGCCGACAGGTTCCTGAGCCCCATATCCCAGCAGGGGTCAGAGGAACCCACCCTGTGGCACAAGGCCGACTTCCTCTTTCACCACATGCTCAAGAAGGCCAGGGGGAGCAGCCCTGACTTCGAGAGCTTCCTCGCCGACGAACTCATAGAGATAGGCAAGGACCTTAACCTCCGCAGGGGCAGCCCGGAGCTGGAGCGGGAAGGGATAGAGGAGAGAACCTTCGAGATACTTAACAAACTCACCAACAGCCTTCTGAGGAGGTCCGTGGAGCAGCTTGGCATCAGGTTCAGCCGTGGGCAGATCCTCGAGGGTTTCGAAGCCCTCACCGCCATGGTCCCCATACTCGCCCTGAACACTCCGTTTCCCATAGCCTACCTCGACCGGAGGCGGGGGAGGGACCACGTGAACAGGATCTGCGGGGAACTCGGCGCTGATTCCCCGGCGGCCAGGAACTCCGGCAGAAGGGTCTGGGTAACCGACACCATCGACGACCTGAACGGTGTGTCCAGGACCATACAGAGGTTCGGCAGGCTTTCCGTGGAGGCCGGCCGGGAGCTGGCCATCCTGGCCTGCCAGGACAGGGCGGTCTCATTCCCTGGATGGGTGGTGAACTTCAAGCCCATAAAGGAGTTCGCAGTGCCGAACTATCCGTCGAAGAAACTCTCCGTACCGCCTTTCCTGGAAATGCTGAGGTTCTTTGAGGAGAACGATTTCGAGCTTGCCTACATCTCCACCCCCGGCCCGCTGGGAATGATTGCCCTGGGGGTGGCGAAACTGCTTGGGATCCCCACCATATCCATCTACCACACCGATTTCCCCAGGCACACCAACGAGATAATAGAGGACTCCAGGATGGCGGATATGATCAGCTCCGCCACCGGATGGTTCTATTCCCTCTCCGAGACCGTGATGGTACCCAGCAGGTTCTACATGGACGACCTGGAGCTTCTCGGGGTGGACAGGGGCAGAATGGAGATATTCCCCCGGGGCACCGACCACTCGAGCTTCTCTCCGGAGTGGCGCACCGAAGGCTATATGTCCCGGTTCGGGGGAAGCCCGGACACCCTTAAGCTTCTCTACACAGGCCGGATCTCCAGGGAGAAGGACCTTGACGTTCTGTCGGAAGCCTTCCTCAAGGTCAGGGCGAAGTTCCCGAAGGCTGAGCTTTTCCTGGCGGGGGACGGCCCCTACATGAGGGACCTGGGCAGCGAGATCCTGGGCAAGGGCGGCTTCTTCTGCGGGAACCTCTCCGGGGAAGAGTTCTCCAGGACCGTGGCCTCCTGCGACATCTTCGTCTTTCCCTCCACCACGGATACGTATGGGAACTCGGTCCTCGAAGCCCAGGCCGCCGGGCTTCCCTGCATAGTCACCGACTCCGGCGGTCCACAGGAGATAATAGTACCGGGAAGGAGCGGCCTGGTGGTGAAGGGAAGGGACTCCCAGGAGCTGGCGGAAGCCATGCTGACGCTGCTTCAGAACGACGAACTCAGGGCATCCATGGCATCGGAAGCCAGGAAGAGGGGCCTTGAGCACGACTGGCACAGGGCGTTCAACACCATATGGGAAAAGGGAACGGAGCTTCTCTGACAGGGATTGCTGGTCGGGGCGACTGGATTTGAACCAGCGGCCCCCTGCTCCCAAAGCAGGTGCGCTACCGAACTGCGCCACGCCCCGACCGCAGCTCCGATTCTAAGCAATTTTCCGCTGACTGGCCAATCTTGACCCGGGGAACCGGTTCCATGATAGTCGTGTATCCCCGTATATGATGGATTTTTGTATTTACTTCCCGAAAGGAAAACAAAGTGAAGTTTACCATTGCATTCCTCGCTGTCTTTGCTGTCATGTCCCTTGCGGACACCGGATGGCACTCGGTGATGGTTCCCGATGTCACCAGGCTCGACCTGCAGTTCTTCAACGAGAACGGCTACGACATCGAGGCGATCTTCGGAACGAAGGCCCGGCTCTATGTTAACGCCTCCCAGGAAATCGAACTGAGGAACCTGGGCTACAGACCCTTTGCGGAAGAGGTGCCCGCGCCCCTTGTACCGTACCCCACCATAACCGAGGTCAACGACGCCATGTCCGCGGTGGTCTCCTCACACCCCGACATCGCCCGCATGGAGCAGATAGGAACCTCGGTGCAGGGCAGGCCCATCTACGCGGTGATCGTAAGCGACAACGTGAACCAGGACGAGGCCGAGCCGGAGATCCGCATCACAGGTAACATCCACGGCGACGAAAAGGGAGGCGGCATGTCAGTGCTGAACTTCCTTGAGGTTCTCACCGACAACTATGGCACCAGCGACATGTGCACCTACGCCGTGGACAACTCAGAACTCTGGATAATCAGCATAGTGAACCCCGACGGCTACGTTCTCAATCGGAGGTACAATGCCAGCGGAATAGACCTGAACCGCGACTTCAGCTACATGAACCCTGATCCGTACTGGCAGGGCCCGGAAAGCGAAGCCATCAGGGACCTGACCATGCAGGACTGGCCCGCCCAGAGCAACTATGTGAACCCCTTCGCCACAGGCCTCTCCTTCCACGGCGGGGCGGAGTGCGTGAACGCGGTGTGGAACTACAGCACCACCGCAACCATACAGGACCTGGAACTGGTCAACGAGCAGTCCTACGCCTACGCCCAGCATCCATCCATAACCTCCTACTACAGCCCCTGGATCGTCTATATACCCGGCGCTTCCTGGTATGCCACCGAGGGTGACGTGAACGACTGGTCCTACGGCGAGTGCGGAACGGTGGACTACACCATCGAGGTCTCCAACGTGAAGTCACCGGCGGACTGGCCGGGGGTGGCCGACGCCAACTACGATCCCATCCTTGAGTTCTGCGTAAGAAGCACCTACGGTGTCTACGGAACGGTGGAGGACGCCTCCGGCAACCCTCTGGACGCACTTATCGAAGTTGAGAAGGTGGACGGCACCGATTCCACGCCCCTGAGGTTCTGCCGCACCGATGTGATCGACGGGGGATACTCCAAGGCCCTGGTACCGGGCACCTACAATGTGGTCGCAACGGTGAGCGGAATGGGATCGCTGGCCCAGAATAACATCACAGTGGGCTCCGAAGAGATGGTCCCGGTTAACTTCGTGTTCGGAACAGGCATAGCCGGCGGCACTTCGGTGGTTCCTTTCCTGCAGATCAGCGCCAGTCCCAATCCTGTGTCATCCTCCTGCATCGTTTCACTTCCGGACACAGGGGTTGAAGGTTTGCTGGAAATTTATGATATTTCCGGCAGAACCGTGTATGAAGAGAACATAGCCGCCGGCGCCGCAACCCATTCAATCAACGCCGGTTCGGCTCTACCACCGGGAGTGTACCACGTAAGGTACGCTTCGAACGGGCTTTCCGCATCCACTCGAATGGTGGTTGCGGACTGAGACCGCAGGAAAGGCAAGAAGAGCATGGCACATAAAAAATCATCGTCCAGCTCGAGGAACGGCAGGGACACCGCCGGAAGGCGCCTGGGAGTAAAGGCCCCTTCAGGCCAGTACGTCTCAGGGGGAACCATCATCCTTCGCCAGAGGGGCACCAGGATACACCCTGGCCTCAATGTGGGCAAGGGGGGGGACGATACCCTCTTCGCCAAGATCGAAGGAAGGGTGAAGTTCCACCGCATGGGAGCCAGAAGGGTAGCTTCCGTTATTCCCGAAGCCTAGAGCAGTTGAGCGCAAGGGCTGACTTCGTTCTCAGGGGAATAGGCAGGCTACTCACCATGGACGGCCCTGCGGGGCCCAGGAAAGGTACGCTTGCCGGAAGCATCGGCGCCATAGAGGGGGCTGCGCTGGTCTGCAGCGGTGGTAAGGTCGTATGGGCCGGCCCCGAGAGCCTCCTCGAGAAGAACTGCCTCATCGATGACGATACGCTTGTAGAGGAAGCCGGGGGTGCGCTTGTCACCCCCGGCTTCGTTGATTCCCACACCCATCCTCTTTTTGGGAAGACCCGCCAGGAAGAGTTCGCCATGAGGGCCGCAGGGGCGGATTATGAGGAGATCGCAGCAGCAGGGGGAGGCATCCTCAACAGCGTGGCGGCCACCAGGGCAGCCTCCACCGACGCCATAAGGGCGAACCTCCAGCGCCATCTGGGGAACATGCTGGCCTCGGGTACCACCACCATAGAGGCCAAAAGCGGTTACGGCCTCGACCTGGAGACTGAACTCAGGTGTCTGGCCATCGCAGGGGAGGAAGCCGAAGTCTCTCCTGTCACCATCGTTCCCACATTCATGGGTGCCCACGCAGTACCGGTGGAATACAGGGGCGATCCCGACGGATATATCGATTATCTGATCGAAACCGTGAACCCTGCGGTGAAGCAGCAGGGCATAGCCAGGTTCGTGGACATTTTCTGCGAGAAGGGCGCCTTTACCCCTGAACAGTCGGCAAGGTACCTGGCCGCATCCTCCAGGCAGGGATTCGAACTCCGTGTCCATGCCGACGAGTTCCACGACACCGGAGGGGCCAGGGTCGCCTTCGACGCCGGAGCCCGAAGCGCCGACCACCTCCTCTCCATCTCACCCGGTAACATCGCCGGCATCGCCGGCAGCGGTACTGTTGCCACCCTTCTTCCAGGAACGGCCCTCTTTCTCAACAAGCCCTTCCCACCGGGGAGAAAGCTCCTGGACGCAGGGGCCGCGGTGGCCATCGCCACCGATTTCAACCCGGGAAGCTGCTTCTGTGATTCCATGCCGCTCATCGTGAGCCTCGCCGTATGTCAGTGCGGTTTTACCGTGGAGGAAGCCCTGGTGTCAGCCACCGTAAACGGTGCTGCGGCCCTGGGTCTCCAGGGGGTCAAAGGGGGGCTTGCGCCGGGTTGTGATGCTGATATTGTTGTATGGGACTGCGACGACCACAGGACGATCCCCTACCATCTGGGCAATCCGGATGTGAAGGTGGTGTACTGTGCCGGTGAAAGAGTATATAGTACGAATCACGGATAGCAAAACGGAGGATCGCAGGTAATGACCGAGAATGTCACCTCTCTCAAGAAAAAAGCTCACGATCTTGTCCAGAAGGGGAAGCACGACAGCGCCCTGAAGATATTCAACCTGGTCATAGAGCAGGATCCCAAGGATGCTTCGGTACACAACAAGATAGGTGACGTCCTTCTCAAGCTGAAAAGGGACGAGGAGGCCAGGCATCATTTCATCAGCTCCGCGCGGCTCTACTGCGAGGAAGGCCTCCACATGGTATCCACCTCCGTTTGCAGGAAGCTCCTCCGCTCCTTTCCACACGAGTCGGAGGCCCATCTCATAATGGGCGACTGCTTCATGGAGCAGGACAAGCCCGACCAGGCCCGAAAGGAATATGTAAGTTATCTGAAGGCAAAGCCTTCGCTTGACCTTCCCGAAGTAGCCAGAACACTCCGTTCCCTCACCGAGCTTGATCCAGACAGCCCAAAGTGGGTGGTGAACCTGGCGAAGGTTGCCTACCGTCAGAAGAACGAGACATTCCTTGACTTCGCCGTTTCCGTAGCGCTGGAGAGGAATCTCAACGGTCATGAAAAGATGGCCGCCATGCTCCAGAAGCTCAGGAAGGAACTCCATCCCGAACCTGAACCCAAGCCCGCCCCGCCTCCCAGGAAAACCGAGAAGGCGCCTGCGGAGAAACCGGCTGCCAGGAAACCCGCTCCAGGGACAACCGATACCGAGGCCGTTCTTAAAAACCTGCATTTCGACCAGGACGACCTGATACAGGGCGGCAATGAATCCAGCGAAGACCTCCTGGGAGACATAGACCAGGGCGACGAACCCGACTGGGAGGAAGACGAGATACAGGACCCCGGCCCGCAGAGGATAGGGGAATACTTCGTTGCCTGCGGAATGCTCAAGGCCGCCGACGTCCTCAAGGCCCTGGACAAGCAGGCCCTGGAGATGAAGGACTCGAGGCTGGGTGACGTTCTCGTGGCCATGAACCTGGTTTCCCTGCGTCAGGTGAGGGAAGCCCTCTCCAAGCAGGTGGCCGACATGCGGAACCGCCTCGAGCGCGATCCCGGCGACGCACTGGGCTTCATCGAAATGGCCAACCTCCTGCTTGATGTGGGGGACTTCTACGGTGCTGTGGGGGCTTACCTCAGGGCTGCGGAGATATACAGAAGCGAAGAGCGGGACTACATGGTGTTCGAGCTCCTGGAAGGAGTCCTGGACATCTGCCCCGAATCCCTCTCCGCCGCCAAGGAAATAGTCCGCATCAGGCACACCATAGACAAAGAGGGGCAGGCCAGGGCCTTCTACCGCCTTGCGGTGGCCTACCTCCTCAACGACAGCCAGTACGAGGCCATGGCCTCCCTTGAAGCCGCCATCGACGTATGTCCCGAGTACAGGGACGCCATGGAACTCATGAACGGTATCCTTCCCGAGGAGCACAGGGAAACAGGCATAACCGGCGTTGCAGACATACTCGACGACATCGACAACGTGAAAACCGACAGCTCCAAGAGCATCCTCGCCGACATAATCATGGAGTTCAAGACCGGCGTGGAGGCCAGCATCTCCAAGGAAGACTTCGCCACCCACTTCGACCTTGGCATCGCCTACAGGGAGATGGGTCTACTCAGAGAAGCCATACAGGAGTTCGAAAAGGTCCTTGCAAGCCCCGACTACAGGATAAAGGCGAGGGAAATGCTCGGCCGCTGCACCTTCGACATGAGAAGGTACGACGAGGCAGAAGACCATTTCCGCAAGGGTCTCGTGATAGCCAACACCGCCAACGACGAGAACGCGGTGGTGGGATTCCACGTGAACCTGGCCAGGGTGTACGACTTCACCGGAAGGACCGGGCACGCGGAGGCCGAGATGAGAATAGCCGAGGAGATGAACCCGGTAATAGCACGGGCTCTCCAGCTTGAGTAGATGACTGCCTCCGGGTCGTCCATTTCATCCGTCAAGCGCCCTTCACCCGCCTCCAGGGCGGGCCTCAGGAAGGGCGACATAATCCTTTCATGCGCAGGGCTCCCTGTGAGGGACTGGGTCGATCTCCTCTCGGCGGTCTCCGGTTCATCGGCGGAGCTTGTGGTGAAGAGGGGTCTATCCCTGCGGAGGGTCACACTGAGAAGGGGCCCCGGGGAGGAACTGGGGATAGAGCTCTCCTCTTCAGGGCCGGCTCCCTGCAGGAACAGGTGCGTATTCTGCTTCATCGACCAGCAGCCCCCCGGACTCAGGAATACCCTCATGGTCAAGGACGACGACGTGAGGTATTCCTTCCTGCAGGGGACCTACATAACCCTTTCCGATTCACAGGTGGATACTGCCATCGACCGGGGCTTCAACACCCTGCATGTATCGGTACATTCCACCGACCCGGACCTCAGGGGGAGGATACTGGGAAGACCTCAGCCGATGCCGGTCCTCCCGGGGATAGACAGGCTTGCGGCCTGCGGCATCCAGGTGCAGGCCCAGATCGTAGAGATACCGGAATGGAATCAGGGAGAGGCCCTGGAAAGGACCATAGCGGACCTCTACGCCAGGGACAGCGTGAAGATACTGGGAGTGGTCCCTGTGGGTCTCACCGGCCACAGGAAGGGGCTTACACCCCTGAAAGGGCACGATCCAGGGTCCGCGGCCGCCTCCCTGGAGCTCATCCGTCCATGGCAGGAGAGGGCCATGGCGGAAAGGGGTTTCCCATGGGTGTACGCCGCAGACGAGTACTATCTCCTTTCCGGAACGCCGGTCCCCGAGGCGGAGTTCTATCAGGGATGCACCCTGGCCGCCAACGGTATAGGCCTCCTCTCAGCTGAGAGGGAGTCCTGCCGTAAGAGGGTCTTCCAGGGCTCAGGGACGGTTGTCACCGGCGAAGCAGCGAGTGATTTCATCGCCGGTCTTCTCAGGGGATCCGGCTACACGGTAATGACCGTGAAGAACCGTCTCATGGGCGGTTGCGTAACGGTTTCCGGTCTTCTGGGCGGAAATGAGGTCATTGAGGCTCTTTCAGCGAGATGCCCGTTCGGCGGGAAGGTTTTCCTGCCGGCGTCGATGTTCAGTCACCATGGCCTGACACTGGACGGCCATGACCTTGGGAGCATTTCAAAGAACACCGGCCTGGAAGTGCTGATCGCCGACTCGACAGGAGAGCTGCCATGATCCAGGCACAGCTCGCTTTCGGCATTGCTGCCCTCCTGGTGGCCATGATCGGGGTGATCCACTGGCGGCTGGAAATGAAAATGAAGCATATAAGGGAACTGGAGCGGAACCTGGAGGACGCAAGGAGGGAACTCCTCTCCATGGAAACCCTCAAATCCAGGTTCCTGGGCCGGATCGGCGACGTTCTGGCGGAGCCTCTGAAAGCGATCGAGTCCACCTCGGAAAAACTGGGAAGGGAGAATCCGGTACTCCCGGATACCGTCCTCCGCGATCTTTCAAGGCTCTCCGAGGAGGTTCACTCCCTGGTGAGGATACTCACCGTTTTCGAGCAGATATCAAGGGAGGACGGGGAAGATGACGATTCACCCGGGAAGGTCCGGGAGGGCATAGAACTCGACAGAATGGTCTCCGAAGCGGTTATGGACTTCGCCGAGGAGGCGGCGGACAGGCTGGTCTCGGTATCCGTGAACATCTCAGGTCAGGGAACCGTAATGGGAAACCCTTCCCAACTCTCCGAAGCGGTTGCTTCTCTTCTTCAGGAAGCTCTGAGGAGGGCGGATCCCAACACGGTGCTCACGGTGGAGCTCCGGGCAGCGGGCAACGTGGAGCTGGAACTGGGCTGGAAAGGTGAGTCCGCCCCCAGGGCAGGGGATGAGAACATACTGGGAACGGGTCTTACGAGGCTGATAGCCTCATCCCACGGAGGATGGCTCAGCGAAGACTGGAACCAGGGAAGGATAACCCTCATCCTTCCCCGAAAGGATGACGGCGGATGAACCTCGATATTTTCAGGAAGTACGACATAAGGGGCAGAGCGGACAGTGACCTCACCGACGAGACCGTACGGAAGCTGGGCTTCGTCCTGGGAGGGATGGCGGAGGGGGGAACCATTGCGGTGGGAAGGGATTGCAGGCTCACAGGGGAGAGGCTTCTCAAAGCCCTTTCTGCGGGAGCTTCCGCCGCTGGATGCAGGGTGCTCGACCTTGGCGTGCAGACCACCCCCATGACCTATTTCGCCGCCCATACGCTGAAGCCCCGGGTTACGGTTATGATCACCGGAAGCCACAATCCCCCGGAGTACAACGGTTTCAAGATGATGTCCGGCCTTCATACCCTTTGGGGGGATGAGATAGAGGACATTCGCCAAAGAATGATCGAAACGAGACCGGTGGAGGCTGATGATCCTCCGTCTCCGGAGCGGGTTTCGGTAACCGAACGCTACCTGGACAGGCTCAGAGCCGAGTTCTCCCCTGAGAGGTCGCTGAAGATAGCCGTGGACGCCGGGAACGGCACCGGTGGAGAGTGCTCCGTGAGGCTCCTCAAGGAACTGGGGCACAGGGTGATACCTCTCTTCTGCGAGCCCGACGGGTCCTTTCCCAATCACCATCCGGACCCTACTGTGATGGAGAACCTGAAGGACCTGAGGGAAACCGTCGTGACTGAGGGATGCGACCTGGGAATAGCCTTCGACGGAGACGCCGACAGGCTTGGAATAGTGGACGAGAGGGGAAACCCGATCTTCGGGGACAGGATACTCTGCGTTCTGGCGGAGAAGGTGCTGGCCGATAATCCCGGTGCCACGATAATAAGCGAGGTCAAGGCATCGAAGGTATTCTTCTCCAGGGTGGAGGAGCTGGGGGGAAAAGCGCTGATGCTTCCCACGGGGCATTCCATCATAAAGGAGGGGATGGCCCGGGAAAACGCACTTCTGGCAGGGGAGATGAGCGGGCACATATTCTTCAGGGACAGGTACTTCGGCTACGACGATGCCCTCTACGCCGCACTGAGGTTCATGGAAACAGCCATAGAGAACCGCCGCAGAGGTCCGGTTTCCTCACTCACGGCGGACCTTCCTGACATGTTTTCCACTCCGGAGATCCGGGAGGACTGCCCCGACGGACTCAAGTTCCGCCTGGTCGACAGGGTAAGGAACATTCTCGAGGAAAAGGGATACAGTGTGAACGATACTGACGGGGTCAGGGTCGACTTCGCGGACGGCTGGGGGCTCCTGAGGGCCTCCAACACGCAGCCTGTTCTGGTAATGCGTTTCGAAGCCCGGACCGAAGACCTTGCGGATAAATATGAAGAAGAGATCAGAAGAACACTGGATAAAGCCCGGGAGGATATCTGATGTCCAGAGAAATCGTTGAAAAGCTCGAGGGCGAGGTCGCGGAGGCCTCCCAGCTGCTCAGGGACGTAACAGCCCAGTTCTCGAAGGTGGTGGTTGGCCAGGAGGAGTTTCGAACCGGGCTGCTTACCGCCCTTCTTTCCAACGGCCACGTTCTCATCGAGGGGGTTCCGGGGCTGGCCAAGACCCTGGCCGCCAGCACCCTGTCGGACTGCATGGACGCAAGGTTCTCCAGGATACAGTTCACCCCCGACCTTCTCCCGGCGGACATCACCGGCACCATGATCTACCAGCCCCAGAAGGGGACATTCATAGAACGCATGGGGCCAATCTTTGCCCAGATGGTCCTGGCCGATGAGATAAACCGGGCCCCCGCCAAGGTTCAGAGCGCGCTGCTGGAAGCCATGCAGGAGAGGCAGGTGACCTTCGGAGGCATAACCCACCCCCTTCCGGAACCATTCTTCGTTATGGCCACCCAGAACCCCATAGAGCAGGAGGGTACATACCCGCTCCCGGAGGCCCAGGTGGACAGGTTCATGCTGAAGCTGATCATCGACTATCCAACCCCCGACCAGGAGATGGAGATACTCACCAGGATGGGTGGAGGAGGAAAGCCGAAGGCCGCCAGGGTGATGACCACGGAACAGCTCTCGAACCTGAAGGACCTCTCCAACAGGATACTCGTCGAGGAAGACGTCCTTTCCTACATAGTGAGGATGGTGGACGCAACCAGGCATCCCAGGCTCTACGGCCTCCGTGACCTGGAAGACCTTATCCAGGTGGGATCGAGCCCCAGGGGTTCTCTGGCACTCCTTGCCGCCTCCAGGTCCAGGGCACTGCTCTACGGACAGGCCTTCGTTACCCCTGACCTGGTGAAGGAGGTTGCCCCCGACGCCCTGCGCCACAGGATAATAAGGTCCTTCGAGGCCGAGGCGGAGGAGGTTTCCGTGGGGGAGATACTCTCCACCATTCTCGACAAGGTCCCGGTAACCAGGCGGTAGACCGTAATGGAAACCGCACACGGCCTTTTCAGACGGGTTCAGAGAATTGAGATACACACCAGGAAACTGGTGGACCAGCTCATGGGGGGCGATTACCGTTCCGTCTTCCGCGGCCAGGGAATGGAGTTCTGCGACTACAGGCCCTATGTGGAGGGCGACGACCCCAGGCTGATAGACTGGAACGTAACCGCAAGGACCATGAATCCCTTCGTGAAGATCCTCGCCGAGGAGAGGGAACTCCAGGTGATGCTGGTGGTGGACGTTTCCGGCAGCCTCAACTTCGGATCCATCAACCTCACCAAGGCGGACAGAGTGGCCGAGACCGCGGCGGTGGTGGCCCTCTCCGCAGCCAGGAGCAACGACAGGGTCGGCCTCCTTACCTTCGGGGACAAGGTCTACAACTACGTTCCCCCTGACAAGGGCAGGGCCCATTCCCTCTCCATCATACAGAAGGTCCTCGAGGCTTCCGACCACCAGGAAAAGGCCGATGTGGAGAACGCCTTCGCCTTCCTGGGGAGGGTGCTCAAGAGAAGGGCGTTGATCTTCCTCGTCAGCGACTTCCGTTTCGGGGACAAGGGCGAAAAGAAGCTCCGCGTCTTCTCATCGAAGCACGACATGGTGGGCATACACATCTTCGACCCCAGGGAGGTGCGGGTCCCGGACATCGGGAGGATACGCTTCAGGGACCCGGAAACAGGGGAGGAGAGCATAGTCAACACCTCCAGCCATTCCTGGCAGAAGGCCTTCACCGCAAGGGTCCAGGCCGACGCAGCCGCCAGGGAAAAGCTCTGCAGGAGAACCAGGCTGGATGTGGTGAGCATTTCCACCGCCGACGACCTGGTGCTGCCCCTGAGGCGCTTTTTCCACCTCCGCAAGCGGAGGAGGGCCCACTGATGATGCCGGTTCTTACCGCATGTCTTCTGATTCTGACCGCGGCCTACACCGAGATAGGCAGCGGACTTCCCGGAACCGTGGACTACATGGTCCCCGAAGGCTTTCAGACGGAAGCCCTTCCGGTGGACTCCACCTGGGTCGTTGTAAACGGTGACAGCGGCAGCTTCACCGTGGTGCCCCTGGTTCTCTCCGATACACTGGACCTTCCCCCCCTTACGGGCTGGAATGCCCAGGGGGACACCATGACCTTCCAGCCCCCGCTGGTGATAGCGGTCCCCTCGTTTCCCGACACCCTTATGGATCCTTCCTTCCCGGTCTATCCCTGCTTCATGGACATCCCTCCGGGTCTTCCGGAGGACTACGCGCGGAACATGAGCTTCTGGCTGGTATGGACCCAGTCTCCGCCCTTCCCATGGCTTCCCGTGGCCGGCGGGGTCCTGCTGCTGGCCGCGGCGGCTTATTTCCTCATCAGAAGGAAGCGTTCAGGCACAGTGGAGGAAGAAGCACCAGAGGAGAGGATACCTCCCGGGAAGGAGGCAGAAAGGGAGGCCCTGGCCCTGCTGGAGTCGGAGAACTACCTGCACGGAAGGTGGCCCCAGCTCTTCACGGAAGTTGACAGGCAGTACAGGGTCACCGTGGCCGGAAAGTTCGGCGTGGCGAACAGGGCCCTTACACACAATCAGATATCCCGCGCCATCGTCTCCTCCGCAGACGGAAGGAAGTTCAACGAAGAAGCAGCCGAACTGGTGAGGGAGATCACACTGCAGCTCTACGCCGACTGGGGAAGCTCCAGGGACAGGGCAGCCGGGTTCATCAGGAAGCTGGCAAAGCTGAGAAGGGAGTGGTCCAGGTGATACGATTCGCAACATATCCCGTTCTCTTCGCCTTCCCTGTGATGCTCTTCCTGTCAGCGATCCTCAGGAAAAAACGCCAACAGGTCTCCAGGGGAGCGGTTTTCACTGGACCCTTCAGCGGGACGCCGGAATCCGCCGAGGGAAGGTTCTTCACCGTTTTCCTTCCCTGGACGGGCATCCTCTTCCTGATCATTGCCCTTGCCCGGCCCCAGACCGGCTTCGAAAGGCTGCCCGACTCAGGGGAGGGCGTGGACATCGTTCTGGCCCTTGACGTTTCCACCAGCATGCTGGCGGAGGACTACAGCCCCAACAGGCTGGAGGTGGCCAAGGACGCCGCACTGGAGTTCATAGAGAACCGTCCCAACGATCGTATCGGCCTTGTGCTCTACGCCGCCGAGCCGGTAACCATATGCCCTCCCACCTTCGACCATGAGACCCTGCGGAGGTTCATCGAGAACGCCCGGCTGGGATACCTCACCGACGGCACCGCAATCGGCGCCGGTCTGGCCACCGCGGCCAGGGGTCTCGGCTCATCCAGCACTGACAGGCGGGTGATCGTACTCCTTTCCGACGGCGTGGAGACCGCAGGTGTGATCGACCCCATTACCGTGGCCCAGGCGGTGAACACCCTGCACGGAGACAGCATTTCCGTCTATACGGTGGCCATAGGCAGGGAGGAGAGCGGCTACGAGGTGGACAGGGAAACGCTTTCCGAGATAGCGGCGCTGAACAACGGAAGGCTCTTCAGCGTTTCCAGCGGCAGGGAACTTGAGGAGGTCTACGAGGAGATCGACCGCCTCGAGGCTTCCCTTCTGCCGGAATCAGGGCTCTTCGTCTACAAGGATCATTACCTGGGATGGCTCATTGCCGGGCTGGCACTGCTGGCATTGGCAGAGTACGGCCGGTGGAAGGCCTTCAGGATAACGGGGGGGGGGAACTGATGAGCTTTCAGGAACCGCTTATGCTCCTCCTTGCCCTGGCGGCGCCGCTTTACTGGTGGCTCAGGACCAGATGGCTCAGGGATGACGAGAAGAGGCTCCGCAGGTTCGTCCGCCCGGTGCTCTGGGAAAAGGTGGGCATTGCCCCTCCGGCGCAGCATACCGCAAGCAGGATACTCTTCTCCGTCTCTATACTCTTCTTAGCCGCCGCGGCCGCCGGGCCGGTGTGGGGACATTCGGATGCCTACATTCCCACCGGCGGCAGGAACGTGGTGGTGGCCCTGGATGTATCCCGCTCCATGTGGTGCGACGACGAGAGCCCCACAAGGCTGGGCAGGGCTGCGCTTGAGATAAGAAGGCTCATCGAATCCATGCCGGGAACCAGGTTCAGTCTTGTCCTCTTCAGCGGAAGGGCCAGACTCGCGGTACCGATAACCCTGGACACCGCCTTCCTGCTGGACAGGATACCCTCGTCGCCCATGGACGACACCGCACTTCCCGACGGCACCACGCTGAGCAACCTGGTGGAGGTGATGGCCACCGCCCTGCCCGACATGGACCTTGAGGGGCAGGTGGGGATCGTGTTCTCAGACGGAGGTTTCCACGACTTCAACCTTGAAAGGGCCATCGATGAGGCCAACAGCCGCCGTATATCCCTTGTTGCGGTGGGTGTGGGAGGGGATACCCCGGTGACAGTGCCCGGGGAGAACGGACCCCTGGTCTGGGATGGCGACACGGTCAGGACGGTCCTGGAGGAGGAAACCCTCAGGCAGCTGGCGGAGGAGACCGGAGGGTTCTACACCAGGATATCCGAAGCACCTGACCTTTCCGGACCGCTGAACGATATGCTCAGCATGAGTTCCGCCGACGTGAACGCCGACATCGCCGGGGCAACCGGCGCCCGCAGGTTCCAGTACTTCCTGGGTGCGGGGCTCGTTCTCATCCTTGCCGCTGTGTGGCTGGAGGGGAGGGGAAAATGACATCGATGATCGCAGTGCTTTTCCTGCTCCTTTCCGCTCCCCAGAGAACGCCCCTGCTCAACCTCTACCTGGAAGCGGCGGACCACGCGGCCGATGGAAACCTCCAGGAGGCCTCCAGCAGGCTGGAGGAG
The DNA here is from genome assembly GCA_036743055.1 of Candidatus Sabulitectum sp. GTDB lineage: Bacteria > Fermentibacterota > Fermentibacteria > Fermentibacterales > JCC-6 > Sabulitectum. The sequence goes on from DAINQE010000012.1 coordinate 16,735, forward strand.
ATCGCAGCCAGGATGCCCGATGATCCCAGGGCACGGTACAACAGTGGAATAAACTCGATGCTGGCCGGTGACTTCGCCTCCGCCGACAGCATTCTCTCCTCGCTGCCCCAGGGGAACATCCAGGGTGACACACTGCTTGAAGCGCTCTCATCGGCAAGGCTTGGCAATGCCATGGCTCAGGGCGACTACGCCGGGGTCCAGAGCGTGGTCGAGATGCTGCTGCCCAGGATATCCGCCGGGGAGGCATCCATGAGGATGGCCCAGAACTGGGAGGTGGCCCTGAAATGGCTCCAGCAGAACGAACCTCCGCCCCCTGAGGATCAGCAGGATCAGGAAGATCAGCAGGATCAGGAAGATCAACAGGATCAGGA
>DAINQE010000012.1:17205-20084 GCA_036743055.1 Candidatus Sabulitectum sp.
CAGGATCAGGAAGACCAGCAGGATCAGGAAGATCAACAGGATCAGGAAGACCAGCAAGATCAGCAGGACCAGGAAGACCAGGAGAATGAGGACCAGGAGGAAGAGGAGCAGGAGAACCAGCCTCCGCCTCCCTCCAATCCGGAGATGACCCCGGAGATCGCCAGGGCAATACTGGACATGGTGGAAGAAGCCAGCGCCGACACTGCTTCCGCAGTTCCAGGCGGTTCCATAGGAGCGCCGGTTTGGTAACTCTGTTACTTTGGATGCTGATCTCTTCAGGGATGCCGTTCACCCTGGAAGCTCCCGAAGAGGTGTCTCCCGGAGAAAACTTCACGGTGGCGATAACCACCACCGAGCCGGGCTGCACAGGCATCACCACCAACAGCTTCGATGTGTCACAGGGACTTTCCTACAGGGGAAGTTCCGTTTCCACGAGCATCTCGTCCATCGTCACCCAGTCGGGAAGGCAGCTCAGCCAGGTCCTGGTGTACGGAATGAACTTTACCGCCGTTTCATCCGGTGTTCAGTCAATTGGTCCCATAACTGTAAATCTTAATGGTCTAGGCACATACGAGATCGATGAGATCGAGGTACTGGTCACCGGATCAGTCACCGCACCCCCGCAACCCTCCACCTCTCCCGGAAACGGCTCGCCGGTATGGCTCGAGGGGCATCTCAGGGATCCCGGCGGGAGGATATACCCGGGCACCCGGCTTCTCCTGGACTATTACGTTTACGCAAGGGTCGGTGTGGAGAACGTGAGCTACTGGTGGACGGCTCCTGAACTGGGCGTGATCAGACATGTGGAGACCATCCCCGACAGCAACTGGGAGGGCCTGGGAAAGAGGGACAACTCAAGCAGGAGCAGGCTTGCGGTGGTCGAGATGACACCCGCCGCCCCGGGGAGCCTTCAAGCTCCGGTGTTCAGCGCCGATATCACAGGCACCGGTTTCGACCCCTGGGGAAAATCGTACTTCTGGTCGGTTCAGACCGATCCATTGATCCTCCCGGTGTATCCCTTTCCCGGCAACCCTCCGGTTCAGTGGGACGGCACTCTGCTGGACAGCGTTTCTGTCAGGGTGGAGCAGCTTCCCTCTCCGCCGGGGCAGGGGGGAGAGCTGGCGCTCAGGGTCACCTGCATGGGACCTGGCAGAGTGTACATGGAGGATCCTCCGGAACTTACCCTTACCGGGAACTCGAGTCTGATACCCTGCGGCCAGGGCGAGGCCGACAACAAGAAATGGTGGGATTTCATCCTGGAGCCTGATGAGACAGGATGTCACATTACAGGCCCGGATACACTTGTCTGGCTGGACAGGACGAACGGGACCTACAGGATGGAAACCATTGAACCCTGCACCCTTGAGGTGAGCTGCATTCCCTGGAGTGAATCCCAGGTTGTCCTTCAGCGACCGGGAGAGAGGACCCCTGTGCTCGTATGGATACTGGCAGCCGGGGGAAGCGTGCTGCTTCTCACGGTGATACTGGGAGCCGCCGCCAGGCGCAGGGACAGGAAGCTGGCTTCGGTAACCGCTGCGGAGGACCTTGACGAACTCCTCACAGGGCTTGAGAACGAGCTTTCCCTCCTCCTGGCCGGACGGAGGGAGTACCTGGGATTCGAGGAACTTGACGACTTCCTGAACGAATGCGACACGGACAGCCTTCTGGCAAGAAGGATACTCAGGTTCTGGAAAGACCTGGAAAACTCAATAGGGGAAAGGGAACTCTCCCCTCAGAACTTCGATAAACTGAAGAAGACCGCCGGGGAACTGCTTGCTGAACTCAAGAGGGACCTGGACGCAACCGAAAGGGAACGGAACAGATGAGCGGAATCGTGCAGTGGTACATCGATATCGTAGGCAGGTATCCCTTTCAGGCGGCCTTCGTGCAGTTCGCCGTGCTGGGTATGGCGGGGGACTGGATAGCCTCGGCGGTCACAGGGAAGAAGATATCCTACGGGCCCTTCAAGTTCCTGAAGAAGATGCTGGGATGGGGGATACTGGGCCTCATAATCAAGGTGGGCTTCGCCGGAATGCACGGGTTCACCCTGGCGGTCTATGACAAGCTTCACATAACCTCCGAAAGCGATCTGCTCTTCGCTTTCCTTATGAGCACCTTCACCAACACATTCTTCGGACCGCAGATGATGCTCTTCCACAGGTGGGAGGACAACCTGCTCCTGGGCACCAGGGGATACAAGGGGATGGATACCGCCATAAAGACCCTCTTCTGGTTCTGGATACCGGCTCACACCTTCACCTTCAGCCTGTCGAACCACGATGTTCAGGTGGGTCTGGCGGCGGCGTGGTCTCTGGTCCTGGGGCTGATCCTGGGAATAGCCCGGAGGAAGGGCTAGGCTACCTCACAACGGTGAACACAGCCCTGTTCTCAGTTGATCCGTTGATGTGGGATACGGTATATACTCCCACCGGAAGGCTCGTTACATCCACGTTCACAGTACCTGCCGAAGCGTCGTTCACCTGCAGGGCGCATCTTCCGGCGCAGTCGTAAACGGCCAGGTCACCTGGTGAGTCCGTCTCAAGGACAAGGATTCCGGTGGCTGGATTGGTCCTGACCAGCAGAAGGGGAGAGACCGTGGAGTGGTAACCTCCCTGGATACCCGTGGATATCCCGTTGTAGATGAATGTTTCGCCATAGTACTCACCAACGATCAGTTCCGGCACGCCGTCAGAGTTCAGGTCGCCCACACCGGGGTAGATACCGCTTTCATGCACTATCGCCAAGTCTCCCAGGAAGCAGATGGGCTGGGGAGACTGGAAGGGGAAAGGAGAGCCGGGACCGTTCCTCCTGAGCCAGTACAGGTACCCATAACCGTCGGAGTGGCAGCCTGCAATGATGTCCTGAAGCCCGTCGTCGTC
>DAINQE010000012.1:20184-43575 GCA_036743055.1 Candidatus Sabulitectum sp.
AAGCCCTGGTAGGAGAGCCATGGGACTGAGTCTCCCTGATCGGATCCTGAGTAGTACATTATCTCCTGGGCGTCTATTCCCATGAGCACGTCCTGAATGCCGTCTGAATCAATATCCACAACCTGTGGAATGTTGGGACCGCATCAAGAGTTGAAGGTAATCACCTGGCCGTCGGCTTCCAGCATTGTCCAGGAGTCGAAAAGCGGCGAGTTCGAAGTACCGGTGTTAGGCAGGTAGAGAACGGCGCCGTCAACGGGCTGGAAGGGCGGATAAGGGGCGCGCGTTCCTATCAGAACGTCATTCAGGCCGTCTCCGTTCCAGTCGCAGACCAGGGGAGCCGATCCCATTCCGGTATCCAGGGCAACACCGTTGAGAACGAATGGCTCAGGAGGACTGAATACGGGAATGGAAGAGAGAAGGATCGTAAAAAGCATCATAATACTCCCTCCGCCGCGGCCTGGGAGCCGTCGGCTGTTGTGTCCTCGTCAAGCAGGGTTCCGTTCTGGTAGATCTTCACCGTTACCGTACCTGTGTCGCCTGTTCTCTTAGCGGAAAGATAGACCTGATCTCCCTTGTTGGCGGAGAAGGTAATCTCCCAGGGAATGCTCTGCCCGTTGATTATCGCGAGGTCTCCGTTGGAGTCGAGGTAATCGATGTTCACCGCATCTGCTGAACCGGTGACCTCGTACTTCACGGTAATCGAGGCCGAGAGCGGGTCGTCGCCGCAGCCGGCCACAAGGGCCATCAGCCCAGAGACTGCAAGTATCCTGATAATGCGCATTTTCCCTCCATGCGGATTCGTTGTTTATTGGGGAATATAGGGGTTTCGCGATACCGTGTGAAGAGCATGCATAATGTCCGATAATGTATATTATGTAAAGTTTTTGATCTGAAGGAAAAGGGAAGCATCTCTTCCCCTCTCCTCCGCTGATGTCCTCTATTCCGTGAGCTCCGCAAGCTGCAGAAGCCTGTATTTCTCGAAAGCCGTGGTGTCGGTTCCCATGGCCAGGGCCTGCTGGAGGTAGTCCAGGCTCTCCTGTGCGCGGCCGGCGGCGAAGCTCACCCTTGAGAGTCCGTGGAGCGCTTCCGAGCGTACCATGCGGTCTTCGTCGGCCAGCTGAAGGACCTCCTGGTATGCTCCCGTGGCGTTCTGAAGATCCTGTTCGCTGCCACGGTTCTCCAGAACTATTCCCATATGGAGAAGGGCTGAGATCCTTATGGATTCCCTGGGATTCGCCGCCAGGAGCGTGGACAGAGTAGATATGGCAGAGTCGTAGTTGCCCCTGATGATGTCTATCTTTGCGGCGAGCACAGCTGCGCGGCGGCCCCACTGGTTCTGCGGGTTTCCGTTCCAGGTCTGCATGGCCATGGTATAGGCGGCGTCCATTCCCTGGAATGCCTGCTCCAGCTGGTTCATGGATGCCGCTGAGGCCGACTGGTTGAATATCTGCCCTGATGTGATGAAACCGGCCATTGCCTCGTTAGCCGCCGCCGACCTGCGGGACAGGAGGTACTGACCCACGAGGAGTACCACAATTACGGCTATCAGCACGCCTATGACTTCCTTCTGATGGGTCTGGAGGAAAACGAGGCCGCCCTCCAGCTTCTCTCCCACCGGATCGTGCTGTATCTCTTTCTTAGTGAGCTTCTTCCTGGTCTTGTGAGCCATTTTCATTCCTCCGTGTTCATAATGGTTAATACATTTAAAAATATATCAGTGGCAATATTATGTAATACAGTTGTGGTTTTGCGGTTGTCAATCACGAAATGTGAACGGGCGCACTTCTCGTGGATGTCCATCTGGCTCCGCCACCTTCCCAGGGCTGTTCCCTCTGTGAGACCATCCCTTTCGACGATCCTGGCCACCGATCTTTCCATTGTGTCCCGCACGGTTACCGTAAAGTCAGCCAGGGTATCCATGCCCAGTTCGAAGAGGAGCGCCGCGTCAAGCACGAATATACCCCTTACGCCGCTGAGAGTGGCCGCCGCGAGGCCGGCCCATCGGCGAAGCCTGGGATGGAGGACGCCGTTGATCCCCTTTAGCAGGTCCGGATCCGCAAATGCCCTGTCACGTAGTGTTTTACGTATATCCGAAGAGCCCATTGCACCCAGCCCTGGAATCCCCAGTTTCTCCTCCAGTTCCAACGCACAGCCCCTCCTGTCTAAGAACCTGTGCCCCGCTTCGTCCAGGGAGCAGACCTGCGCACCAAGGCTCCTCCACACACCGGCTACAGTGGACGCTCCGCTTCCGCTGCACCCTGTGAGGCCCACAAGCATCAGCGCTGCCCCCAGACCACGTTATCCTCTGTAAGGACAACCTCTGCCATATCCCCCTCGGAGGCTCCCTCCGGGGCGTAGACCGGTATGTAGTTGCCGGAGAGACCTATTTTCCTGCCGTTGACAGCTCTCCCCTCCACCAGCACCGTCTGAACCGTTCCCAGCATCCTTTTCCTGAATGCCTTCCTTGAAGATGACGATGCTTCTCTCAACTGAACCGCCCTGTCCGTGACGGTCTCGGTGTGCACCTGCTCCATGGATGCCGCCGGGGTACCCGGTCTCGGCGAGTACGGGAAGACATGCAGATAGGCTATCCTCTGATCATCCGCCAGTTCCATGCTCTTCTGGAAGTCCTCTTCGGTTTCTCCGGGGAATCCGGCGATGATGTCGCAGCCCAGACACACCCCTGGAAAGAGCTGCGTCAGAGCCGCCAGGAGTTCATTCTCCCTGGCCCTTCCGTAGTTCCTTCCCATCTCTGACAGTATCCTGTCGGAACCGCTCTGGAAGGGGATGTGGAAATGGCTGCACACACCCGGGACGGCGATCTTCTCCAGGGCGGCGGTACTCAGGTACAGGGGTTCCACGGAACCCACCCGGATCCTGAAGCCGCCGATATCCAGCAGATCGAGAATCAGCTCGGGCAGACCGTAGTCGCTGTACAGTCCGCTGCCGTAATCAGCTATGTCCACACCGGTGAGTGAAATCTCCCTGTAGCCGGCCCGGGCAAGCTCACCGGCCTGCTGAATCACCAGCTCCCTGGGCTGGCTCCTGGAAGGCCCCCTGGCAATGGGAACGATGCAGTAGGCGCACCTGTTGTCGCAGCCGTCCTGAATCTTCAGGAACGCCCTTGTCCTTGGGCCGTTCAGGGGAGCGGCGGAGGGAAAGAGCCCCGGGGTCTCCCCTCTCAGGGTTCCCGAAAGCATTCCCGGGATCATCCCCTTTCCGGCGTTGGGAACCACGGTAACCCTTTCGCCGTCAAGATCGGTGAAATCCCCGGGGAAAACCTCAGCGACACATCCGGTAACTATTATCCTTGCATGGGGATTCCTGGTCAGAAAGGTCCTCACCGCCTTCCTGCTCCTTGCCTGGCTCTTTCCTGTTACGGCGCAGGTGTTCACCACGATTATGTCCGCCTCCTCCTGGACGGCGGCCCTCACGCCGTGGAGTTCAGCGATAATCTGCTCCACGATGGCGTCGGTCTCGTAGGAATTGAGCCTGCAGCCCAGGGTGTAGCCCCAGATATTAAGGTTTCTCATGATCTCCAGAGGAAAAAAGCGGGCCGGGGATGGCGTCACCCCCGGCCCCTCTGCCCTACTCCTCGGGCTTTTCCTCTTCGGAGGCTTCCTCTTCTTCCGTTTCTGCCTGCTCTTCGTTCTTATCGGCAGGTTCTTCGGAGTCGACGGGATCCTCGTTCTCCTCGTCATCTTCGTAGATGGACGCGGATTCGGGCTTTACCCTCTCCTCCTCGGGAATGGCCGGACGGCCTTCCAGGGAGGTCCTGAACTCATCAAGTTCCTCCATGGGCCTTCCGTTGAAGTAGCTTCTCACGCTGAGGACTATCCTCCTGCTGGAGGGAACCACTTCGATGACCCTCAGGGGAAGCTCATCGCCAGACCTGAGTACGTCGGCGGGGTTCTCCAGCTCGTCCCAGCCAAGCTGGCTAAGGGGAACGAAGCCCTCGATTCCGTCCTCGAGGTCAACGACCACTCCCCTGTCCAGTATCTGGGTAACGATACCCTTGACCTCGGTGCTCTCCGGGTAGCGTTCCGCCATGGAGTCCCAGGGGTTCTCCTCGGTCTGCTTCAGACCAAGGGAGATTCGGTGGTTCTCCCTGTCGATGCTGAGCACCACGACCTTAACGTCCTGGTTCTTCTGCACTATCTCAGAGGGATGGCTCACCCTCTTGGTCCAGCTCATGTCCGAGATGTGGATGAGGCCGTCGATACCCTCCTCGATCTCCACGAAAGCGCCGAAGTTGGTGAGGTTGCGGACCTTGCCCTCGACGGAGCTGCCTATGGGATACCTCTCCTCGATGGAGTTCCAGGGGTTCTCCATGGTCTGCTTGAGACCAAGGGAGATCTTTCTCTCCTCTTCGTTCACGCTGAGGACCACGGCCTCGATCTCGTCACCTACGTTCATCAGCTTGGACGGATGGCGCACATGCTTGGTCCAGCTCATCTCGGAGATATGAATCAGACCTTCCACCCCGGGCTCGATCTCCACGAAGGCTCCATAGTCGGTGATGGAGGCCACCTTGCCGTTGACCACGGTGTCGGTGGGATACTTCTCCGCCACGCCTTCCCATGGGAACGGCTGCAGCTGCTTGAGACCCAGGGATATGCGTTCGCGCTCCCTGTCGAACTTGAGCACTTTCACATCGATCTCGTCGCCAATGGTCACAAGCTGGGACGGATGGCGTACCCTTCCCCAGCTCATGTCGGTTATGTGGAGGAGTCCGTCTATTCCGCCCAGGTCCACGAAGGCGCCGAAATCGGTGATGTTCTTCACGATGCCGGTCCTGACCTGATCCTCCTCCAGCTCCTTGATAAGCTGTTCCTTCAGCTCGCTTCTGGCCTCTTCGAGGACCTGACGGCGGCTGACGACGATGTTCCTGCGTCTCTTGTTGAGCTTGATGACCCTGAAGTCCAGCTCTTCGCCGCAGAACTTCTCGAGGTTGGGCACCTGCCTGAGGGCCACCTGGGAACCGGGCAGGAACGCGTCCACGCCCATGATACGCACGGTGAGACCGCCCTTGATCCTCTTGATGACCTTGCCCTTGAGAACCGCGTTCTCGTCGTAGGCCACCTTGATATCGTTCCAGACGGTGTGGAAGTGGGCCTTTTCCCTGGAGACGGAGACACGGCCGTCGGAGTCCTCCAGGCTTTCCACGAAGACGTCAACTCTGGTCCCGGCGGGGGGAACTTCCCCGTCCCTGAACTCCTGGAGGGGAATGACGCCTTCGCTCTTGTAGCCCAGGTCGACTATCACCTCGTTCTCGGCCTTCTTCAGGATCGTTCCCGAGATGATGGTGCCCACCTTCACGGTGAAGTTGCTGGAGATGGTCCCCTCATAGGCCGCCTCCAGGGAGTTCCTCTCGGCGGCGGTATAGTCGTGACCTTCAATGGTTTCGATTTCCTCGGGGGTCAGACCCACGACGAACTCGTTCTGTTCACTCATTCTTTCTTTCCTTTCGTTCGTTCTTCCTCTTCCTTTATCCTTTTCACCTGTTCCATTATGTACACGGCCACAGCCGCCGGTCCCCCGGAGGCGTGTATCCCTTCCAGGGTATCGGTGGCTATCGGCTCTCCGAATCTCACTCTGAACCTGGTTCTGAAGAATGCGGCGGCTGCCGGGCTATCCGTTCCACTCACATGGAAGGGATAGACCGGAGCTGCAGTGGCGTGGGCAATGTATCCCACCCCCGGCTTGGGAGGAAGCATCTTCCCGGTTTTGCTTCTGGTTCCCTCGGGGAATATTATCAGCGCTTCACCACTGTTAACTATCTCAGCGGCGGTGTTCAGGGCATCTCTGTTGACCGAGGACTTCCTGTACACCGGGAACGCCCCCAGACCACCCAGGAAGCTTCCTATCAGGGGATTCCTGAAAAGCTCCGACTTGGCCATGAAGTGCACCCCCCGGGGAACCGATACCCCTACGAATGGAGGGTCCCAGTCAGAGATATGGTTTCCCGCAAGGATAATACCGCCTGTTTTAGGAATTATATTTTTATTAGTTACTTTCAAGCGGAATATAAGGAAGGCCACCATCGTAAGGAACGGCCTGGCCAGGAAATCGGTGAGACGGGTCCTCTTCACCTGCGGCGCCGCCTTCTGTAGTGATCCAGAACGAACTCCACCTGGTCGGCCACCGTCATGGAGGTACCGTCCAGCCAGAGTGCGCCGGGGGGAAGCCTTAGCGGGCTCTCATCCCTGGTGCGGTCCCTGTGGTCCCTTATGAACATGGAGCTGACCATTTCGGTCATTGCTCCACCGCCAAGGTCCCTCAGCCGCCTGACCGCCCTGATGGCGATGTCCGCCACCACATACACCTTCAGATCAGCGCGGGGAAAGACCACCGTTCCCATGTCCCTTCCCTCTGCTACGGTGTTGTACTTATCTCCGAAGGCCCTCTGCATGGCCACCATCCGCTGCCGAACCTCCGGAAGCACGGAGATCCTGCTGGCAGCATCGCTTACCTCCCTGGAGCGTATGCTGCCGGAGATGTCCTGGCCGTCGAGGAACACTCCCCTGCTGGATACGTCTATGGAATGGGATGCTATGATCGAGGCTGCTTCCGCGCCCCTGGACAGGTCGCCGCCCGAGCTGGAAACGAGAAAAGCCGACGCACGGTACATTGCGCCGGTGTCCAGATACTCGAAATTCAGTTCAGCCGCAATCGCTTTCGCGGTGGTGCTCTTACCGGAAGCGGCCGGTCCGTCTACAGCGATTATTTCAGGCAGGCAAAGTCACATCCCCTCGTCATAGTGGCGCGAATATGCACTGCCCGGGGCCTTGAGTCAATGGCCGGCTTCCAGCCCCACCAGTCTGTAAAGTCCCCTGCTTTCCTCTTCGGTGAGTTCCCTCCAGGCGCCTCTGGCTATCCCTGTGATCCCTATGCTGCCGTACCTTATCCGTTCCAGCCCGATGAGAGGGATCCTGGAGACAGTGGCAAGCCTTCGTACCTCCCTGTTCCTTCCGCTGACCAGCACCACGGAGATCCTGCTGGCACCCGCCTGCTTCACCTGGAGGGGTTTGGAGTAAACTCCCTGCTCTATGAAACCGCCCTTCCGGAGCCTTTTCAGGTCGTCGGGAACCACGGGTCTTCCGGTCACGATCATGTACTCCCGCTCCACCTTCCACTTAGGGTGGGAAAGGCGGTATATCAGTTCTCCGTCGTTGCTCCACAGAAGCAGTCCCCCGGTCTTGAGGTCCAGCCTTCCCACCGGGGCGGCTCCTCCGGGCATGTCGCCGGCAAGCTGTGCCACGGACCTTCGGGAATCCTTCTCCATGGTCGTCTCGTACCCAGCAGGCTTGTTCATGGCTGCCAGGAAAGGCCTGGGAAGGGTAACCGCCTCTCCGTCCCAGAGGATCAGGTCGCCGGTCTTTACCCTGTATGCCGGGCTGGTCACAAGGGTTCCGTTAACGGTTACCATGCCCTCTTGTATGCCCTGGTCGCACTGCCTCCGGGCAGCGGTCCCGGAACGGGCGATGTAACGGTTCAGCCTCATGCCCGCCGCGAACTCTGGAACGGTCCTAATCTTCGCTGTCAAATGGGTCACCGCTTTCCGCCGCCTCGCTGGCGGCCCGGTCAAGATCCTCCGCCGAGAGGCTAAGGAGACTCTCTATTTCGTCCATCCTGGGCAGATGCCCCAGATCGCTCAGGCCGAAGTACTCCAGGAATGAGTCGGTCGTGCCGTACAGGAGGGGTCTTCCCGGAACCTCCTCCCTGCCGGTTATCCTGATCAGATCCCTCTCCAGGAGGGTTCTCACCGCGCTGTCGCTGTTAACCCCGCGGACCGCCTCGATCTGGGCCCTGGTCACAGGCTGCCTGTAGGCCACCACCGCCAGGGATTCCAGAGCCGCCCTGGACAGCCTGCTCCTCCTTTTCCCCTCGAAGAGCTGGGCGACCACGCTTCCCAGTTCAGGGTCGGTAACTATCCTGTATCCCCCGGCAAGCTTCGCAACGATGATCCCGTGGCCGCCGGAACCCAGCTCCCTCTCGATCCTCTCCACCGCCTGCTCAGCCGATTCGGTGCCGCAGCCCGTCAGCTCGCATATCCTGTCCAGGCTCAGCGGTTCTTCCGCGGCGGCCAGGAGGGCCTCTATCTGCCTTGCAAGCTGATCAAGCATTCTTAATCCACCTTTCGGTCCTCTTCATCTCGATGTCACCCATGGGATATTTCTGCCTGGTATCCAGCCAGCCCCTTCTCATAAGCTCGAGGACCGCTGAGAAGAAGGAAACTATCCTGGCGGTCTCGGGGCTGGTTCCCAGAGTCTCCCGGAAGAGCACCGTCCTTCCCGGAGGAAGTATCCTCTCCAGGGCCTGAACGCATTGCGTGAGCGATATTAGCGGTCTCTGTATCCTGTGTACCGGGGGCGGAGCGTTCCTGCCGGTCATGTCCTCCACAGCCATGAGAAGGTCCAGCAGGGATGTCTGACCGGGATCCGGAGGGGTTATCAGGTCCTGGTGCCTCTCCCTCTCTCCAGGTACGGGAAAGGCGTCCCGCCAGACCGATTCACTCTCCCTGAGCTCCTGGGCGACCTCCTTGAAGGCCCGGTAGAGCACGATATGCCGCATCAGGCTCTCCATGGGGTCCTCGTTCTCCTCCATTGCGGCCCGTTCCACAGGGAGCAGCGAACGGCTCTTCATCCTGGCAAGGGTTGCCGCCATCACCAGGTATTCCCCGGCTATGTCCAGGTCGAGCTCGGAGGCTGCCCGTATGTAATCCAAGTACTGATCGGCCACAATGGCCACGTGTATGGTGGTAACGTCAAGCTCGTCGCGCCTGATGAGGTAAAGCAGCAGGTCAAGGGGACCCTGAAAATCCTCCAGGGATATCCTGCAGGCTCTCTGTTCCTCAGCAGACATAACCGAATTCCAGCATGTCCGTCTTGTTCTCCGGCCATGCCTCCCGGACCTTCACCCAGAGGTCGAGCCGGCACCGGTCACCTGTGTACCTCTCTATGGATTCTGTGGAGAGCTGTCCGATCCGTTCCAGCGTCTGGCCCCGGCGGCCGATGAGCATGCCCTTGCTGGAGGCCCTGGAGACGATGAGGTTGGATCTGATGTACAGCTTGCCGTCACGGAGGGAGGTTTCCTCGATCTGAACGGCGGTCTCCATGGCGGTCTCCGGAGGAAGCGCTGCGAAGAGGCTTGCCCGTATCTGCTCGGAGATCAGGAAACGCTTCGAGTTGAGAGTCTTGATGGATCTGGGGAATAGCCTCTCCCTGAGCGGTATACTGGCCAGAACGGCGTTGAGAAGGTCCTTGACCCCGCTTCCGGTAAGGGGGTTCACGGTTACCGCCGCGTTGAACCTGTTGGTATACCTGGCCTTGTTGAGATATGCCTCCCTGTGCTCAGTCTTCACGTAGTCGTTCCTGCCAAGGGCCAGCACAAGCGGTCTCTCCCCTGCGCTCTCCAGGAAGCCGCTCACTTCGGGTCTCTGCAGGTCCTCCTCGAAGGTGACTATGTTCAGGAGCATAACCACCACATCCACCCACTCGACCATGGAGGAATCGCTTGCGCCGTCCAGGGGCGGCGTATCCACGAAGCATATCTGGGAGTTCCCCGGTGTGCATATTCCTGTGATGGGCATCCTGGTGGATGCGGGCTGGGGCGCAGTGGGTGAAATGCTTGTTTCTGTAAGGGCGTTGAGCAGGCTGGACTTTCCCGTATTGGTGAGACCCGCCAGAAGGGCGTATCCGCTTTTTATCAGTCCGCTGGGCAATTTTCCTCCATTGCGGTGGAGTCTACGGGCACGGTTCCCCGGAGGGCCACCAGGTCCCCGGCAGAATTCCCCGCGTAGAGCACTCCGTCAAGGAGCAGCGGGGCGGTTCCGGAGTAGCTTCCGGTCCCTATGGTGTCCAGGGGAAGCCCCGTGTTGAGGCTCAGTATATGTATCCTGTGGTCGTCGCAGCTGGCATAGACCATCGTGTCGCAGACCGCCGGGGGTACGGCGACCCAGTTCTCCATCTCCGTTTCCCAGATGATGTCCCCGGTGGGGAGGTCCATGCATACCACCCTGCTGTCGCAGGTTCCGGCAACCAGAACGGAGTCGGCGTAGACCGCGGGCCTTGAGACCACCGTCCTTCCCCTGACTCCTTCCAGGGCTGTTTCCCATACCGTTTCACCGGTGGCAAGGGAGAGGGCCAGCACCTTTCCAGACGAGAATCCCAGAAGGACCATGCCCCTGGATATGGAGGGAGCCGAAGGCTGGGTGGCGAATGAGCGTGACCAGAGCCTGGTCCCACCGGGGCTCCAGGCCGCCACCTGACCGGACTCCGTTGAGAAGACGGCTACCGTGTCCCGAACCGCCGGCCCCAGGACGAGGCCTTCCATTGTACCGCTCCAGATCACCTCTCCGCTGGCTGCGTCAAGGGCTGCAATGGAGCCCATGGAGTTCCCGGCCAGCACCATGGTGTCCCTGAAAACCGCCGCGTCGGTGAAGACATGGTAGCCCAGGCCTGCCCTCCATTCCTGGGAGCCTTCAGAGCGGTGAATAGCGTAGACATATCCGTCCTGGCCTGAGTAGTAGACCATCTGGGAATCGGCTGCCACCCCGCCTGAAATGCCGCATATCACCGTTCTTGACCAGAGCTGCGCCCCGGTGTGCCGGTTAAGGGCCCTGAGGACACTGTCGTTCCCGGCCATGTAGATATGGTCCCCCATCACCGCAGGCGGAGCGAATATCTCCGCTCCGGTCCCCAGCACCCACAGGGTGTCGAACGGAGCCTTTACCGCGGGGGCCCAAGCGGCGTTCCCCGAGGAAGAACCGTATGCCTGAAGCCATTCAGATGGAGGCGGAGAGGAATCCAGGGCTGGAGCTGAAACCGCCTGATAGCTCCGGGCAGGAGCTCCAGCGGAGGTCTCCGTTCCCTCGGCTGCTTCCGGGTGTCTGCCCTCCAGGATGAGAATGATCCCCAGGACGGCCGCCAGCGTAACGGCAACAACGGCTATCCTGCCGGCGGATACGCCTGAACCGGTGCTTTCGGTGGATGCCGTCTGGTTCATGTTACTCCTCCCGGTCAGTAGATAAGCACCGGAGCGCCCACGGGGAGCGCCCGGTAAAGGGCTTCCAGGTCTTCGTTGCTGAGCCTTATGCAGCCGTGACTCACGTTCCGTCCCCTGCCCACGCCGTAGTGGAGCAGAATACCGCCGCCAAGGTCGAGCTTGTAGCTTCCCAGCGCTCCGGGGACTGCCCTTACCCAAACCCTCTCCGACGAGGTGAGTGAATCGTTGTAGTAGACGATCTGCTCCTCCCAGGAGAGGCTGTCGGGGATCAGGATGTCCTGCCCGGGCCTGGGAGGTCGCAGGTTCTGCTCCAGCCAGTACCAGTCGGGTCTGTACCAGTAGGGGTTCTCCCCCTTCTTCACCACGTATCTCAGACCTCTGGGTGTGCTGAAATCCCACACCAGGCCGCTGTCGTTCTCCACCCATCCCTTGCCGGTGCCGCAGAAGCCGGTCCTCACCAGAAGCCCTCCCCGGCGGAGCTGGAACCTGTTCTGATATGTGTCTATTATCAGATAATAATCCATGTAATTACGGACAAGTTCCGCCTCTGCCAGACGAACTTCCAGGGAGTCGGCCCTGCGGAGCAGCAATGGAACCGAGTCTTCCCTTGCGGCCAGGACCCTTCCCAGAACGGCCAGAGTATCCCTCTGGGCGGTTACATCCTCGAGACGGGCTATGGATTCTGACGCCATTCTGTCGTAACGGCGAACCTGCGCCTTCAGACCGTGAATGGTGTAAAGACTGACCCCCAGGGCCAGCGCGAAAACAGCGAGAAGGACTTTCATTGGGGTTCTCACCGAGCCTCCGTTCAGATGACCGGGTTTTCCACCAGGTTCCGGGTGGTCTGCCATACCGCTGCGCTTCCCCTGGTGTCGATGTGCACGAATGGACCGTGTGTGGGTATCCACCGGTAGGCGGATGCCCCGCCCACGGCAACCTGACCTGTAGCTTCCAGGGCTCTGGCGGTGGCTACTATGACATCGCCGTCGTAAACGTCTATTCTTTTGTTCCTATCGAGATCGTCGATCAGGCCGTTCGCCGGCCAGCTCTCTATCCAGATGTCAGCCGCCGCTCCATAGAGGTGCAGGCTGAAGCCCGTTTCGTTCCCTATTGCCTCGTTGTAGGCCGGGGTCCTGAAGCCGCTGATGCAGTGTATCACCCTGGCCTCGGGGTAGTGTTCCCTTACCCCTTCCAGGACCATCTCCATCTTGTGTACCAGCCTCATGTCAAGTACCATGTACTGGGGCCAGCTGCCCTCGGTATGGCAGAGCAGGTCTGAGAAGGTAAGGTGTGTGGAGACCCTTGTGTTGTAATCGTCGGGCCAGAGCTCGATGAAGCCCCTGTCAGGCAGGTGATCCCTGGTGTTCCCGTCGCCGTAGAACCCCAGCGGAAAGGAGTTGATCGTTGCCGTTCTCACCTGGGCTGACCCCAGGGGAACAAGCACCGACCACTGCTGAACGTTCAGGGAATCACCGGCGGACAGGGTATAGATCCCGTGGCGCACCGGAAGTGTGAAGAAAAACTCCCTCCCGGTTCCCTCGGCGTCGATACCGTTCACCCGCCAGTTCAGCGAATCGTCGCAGGAAACCCTTACGGTTTCCCCTGGCCGGGCGGTGAATGCCAGCAAGTGGTCCTGAAGCAGGGTGCCGTTAACCGATATACTGAAGTGAGGATCCGCAGGGACCGGATCATCGGCGCCTGAGAACAGAAGCAGGGAAAAAAGGAACAGGATCGAGCTCAACTATGAATCCCCCTTGTGTGAATCCGTTTCGCAACCCCTAATATACACATGACGGCCACGGACCCTCAGTCGCCCTTCACAGTGGGCCTTCACGGCCATGGGGAATATCCTGTGCTCCTGCTCCAGTATCCTGGCGGCAAGTGTGTCCCTGGTGTCTCCGGGCAGCACCGGGACCGGGCTCTGGATTATCACCGGCCCTGTATCTGTTCCTGCGTCAACGTAATGAACGGTGCAGCCGGCGACCTTCGCCCCGTACCTGAAAGCCTGCCCCTGGGCGTCCAGCCCGGGAAATGCAGGAAGCAGCGACGGGTGGATGTTCATTATCCTCCCGGCGTAGGCTTCCAGCAGGGGTCCCTTCAGTATCCTCATGAAGCCAGCCAGGCAGACCAGGTCTATCTCCCTTTCCTGCAGGAAGCTCACCCACCGGGCCTCAGCCTCGGTGGAGAATCTTGTCCTGAACTTCCCCGGATCCATGAAGCGCGCCTCTATACCATGCGAAAATGCCTTCTCCATGGCACCGCAGCCGTCGTTGTCGGTAATGAGCAGGACCACCCTCCCCGGAAAAGTATCACCCTCCGCCAGGGCGAGGAAGTTGGTGCCGCTGCCGGACGCCAGGACCGCCACTCTCTTTTCGCTATCTGCCATCTTCCTCTCCTTCCGGTACAGCGGGAGGACCATCGGTAAAGGCCCAGGTTATCCCGAAGGACCATGTCCGCCCCTGATCGTCGGTAATGTCCTCTATCGCAACCCCGATGGAGAAAGGAAGCAGCGTAAAACCCAGCAACGCGTCCACGGAGCCGGTCCATTCGCCGGAATCGTTCATGGAGCCGGTGAATCTGGGGCCGGCTTCAACCCTTCCCCTGTACCAGTTCCGGCCAAGGAGGACCCTGCAGTTCACCGCCAGGGAATCCCCGTCGAATAACCATGCCGCCGCGGCCTTTCCCCTCACGAGCCCCGTTTCCAGTGTCCAGTCCGCCGCCGCCGCCGGATCGTCCCCGATCCGCCCCAGCAGACTGAAGTTATCGCCCCTGAACGACATGCCCTGGAACGGATCACCCTCCACCGGGGATGAATGGAACACGGAAAGGGAAACCGGCCCGGGATCCCATGTAAGCCCTCCCCAGAAGCCGGGGCTTTCCTCCCTGTATTCCCCGGAAAGGGAGACCTTGAATAATCCTGGAGAGAACGAAATCCCCCCTGCTGTCCTGTATTCGAAGGCTGAATCCACCTGTGCGGCTGCGGCTCCCAGTTCGAGGACCGTTCCTCCCAGTGCGGAGGAGAAGCCTGCAAGGAGCTCCGGTCTCCTGTCGTCCTCATAGAGCCTGGAGAAACCAGCCCTGAGATATGCCGGGCCGCCGTTCCAGAGGCCCCATGTCCCCCAGCCGTGGCCTCCGCTCTCCCAGCTTGCGCCCTTCAGACTGAAGGGTCCCCGGGAAAGCATGCCCAGGGCCAGGGAAACGGAATCGTCCCTGGTGAGGTCGAAGTTGCCGGCCATCCCCCAGGGAAGCGGCCTGTCCAGCTCGAAGGAATACCTGCTGTGGTCGCCTGTGTTCTGTATCAGACCTATCCTGGAGAGGCTGAGGGTGTCCTGCAGATCTCCGTGGGTAACCGAGGTGTTCCATTTCCCGCCGCCCCAGATGCCGCTCTGAAGAGGATCCGTGATCTCCGCGTCCGGCCAGGAAAGGTCAGCGGGGACAGAGCCGATACCCGCCAGGGGCAGGCCGTCATCCAGCACCTGACTGGAACCACCGGATATGAGGTAGTCCGCTGAGCTTTCGTGAAGGAATCGGTTCTGCAGCAGGGCATACCAGTCAGAGGCGTCCTGAACCGGGAACGAGAGGAGGATGAGAAGGACCGTCAATGGCCCTCCCTGCCCATGGCCCTGTAGGTGAGGACCTTTCCCCGCTCGACGCCGGGCTGATCCAGGGGATTGATCCCCAGTGCCAGGCCGGTGAGAACCGTTGCTGTCTCAAGTGCCATGAACAGCTGGCCCATGACAACCCCGTTCACCTCTGGAATGGTAATGGTTGAAACTGGAACTCCCCTTTCGGTGAGGGCTTCCGCCGTTGCCGAAGCCTCCGCAAGCCTGAGTTCGTCGGGGCTCCTGCCCTGGAGATAGGCCATGGATGGAATGTGGCTGAACTCTCCCGGCTGAGGTTTTCCACTGGGCATGGGCCCCTCGGTCAGAACGGTAACGGTCTTGTCCAGCGGCCCCTCCATGAAGAGCTGCACCAGGGAGTGCTGGTCCGCAGGTCCCCGGCATGCAAGGGGTGTCTGCCCGGTGTTCACTGTATCACCCCTGAGGTTAGCGGCCTTGCCCAGGCTCTCCGCCCACAGCTGGGCAAACCACAGGGCTGTCTGATGCAGGCGGTCGTTATAGGGCATGAAGACATGCACCGGATGGCTTGAGAATCTGGAAAGGTATGCCCCGGCTATCCTTCCTGCAAGGCTGGACCGATCATTACGGTTGAAGTCCGCCTCCACCGCTTCCGCGCCCCGCAGAATGGATCCGGTGTCCACTCCGGCGAAGGCCGCAGGGAACATCCCCACCGGGGAGAGAACGCTGAACCTCCCCCCCACGTTGGGGGGCACCGGAAGGGTCTGCCAGCCCTTCTCAGCCGCCAGCTGCCTCAGGCTTCCCTTCACCGGGTCGGTTATGGCCACCACGGGGGCTTCCGGACCCAGAAGGCGCCGGAGTTCCATGAAGATGGAAAGGGTCTCGGCGGTTCCGCCGGATTTGGTTATCACGCAGATGGCCGGATTCCGCGCTCCGGCGGATCTTACTTCCTCTGCTATCAGTGCAGAGTCAGGAGAGTCGATGAGCCGCACCCTGCGGTTCTCCCCGCAGGCTGAGAGCACAGCCCGCAACCCCAGGGAAGAACCGCCTATACCTGCTACGAACAGGATATCACACCTGTCCATCAGGTCACCGGCCAGTTCTTCCGTTCTCCGGTGAAGCGAGTCCATGCCCGGAAGGTCAAGGAACCCCAGTCTGCCTGCAAGCCTCCACTCCTCGAACAGGTCCATTGCTTCCGTGCCCACCGGTTCCCACTCATAGGGCGCGCTGAATTCGAACAGTTTTTCGGACACTTCTTCCTCCCTTGCCAGCGGCTTCGTTCAACGGCGAATATACACACCGGGAACCTGTGTACCGATAGGTTTGTATTCCTGCTGAAACGAAAGGAAGATCATGACTGGAACGGTCAGGGCATTTGTGGCGATGATCGCGGTGGCTGCGGCTGCCGCGCTCACAGGCAGCGGCAATGGAGATGAAGCAATGGGATACAGGGAGCTCACCCCGGAAGAGGAATACGTAATCGTACACGGCGGTACGGAAAGACCGTTCACCGGCGAATACAACGAGCACTTCCAGAAGGGCCTTTACACCTGCAGGCGGTGCGGAGCGCCCCTGTTCACATCGGAAACCAAGTTCAGGGCCCACTGCGGCTGGCCTGCCTTCGACGCCGCCGTACCCGGAGCGGTGGAGGAGCTTCCCGACCCTGATGGAATGCGAACGGAGATACGCTGCGCATCATGCGGAGGCCACCTTGGTCATGTGTTCACCGGCGAGGGTTACACCGAAACGGACACCAGGCACTGCGTGAACTCGGTCTCCATGGATTTCCTTCCGGCGGAAAGGCTTGAAACGGCCTACTTTGCAGGGGGCTGCTTCTGGGGGGTCGAGTACGCCTTCGACCACACGGATGGGGTGCTGGACGCAACTTCGGGATACATGGGTGGAACCGACCCTTCTCCTACCTATCAGAGCGTCTGCGAAGGCACCACCGGCCACGCTGAGACAGTAAGGGTCTTCTACGACGGGGACAGGGTATCCTACAGGGAGCTTGCCATGCAGTTCTTCGAGCTGCACGACCCCACCCAGGTGAACCGCCAGGGTGTTGACATGGGTACACAGTACCGTTCGGCGGCGTTCTATACCGACCAGGGCCAGCGGGAGATACTGCAGGATCTGATCTCAATCCTCGAAGGTGAGGGACTTGCGGTGGCAACGGAGGTTGCCCCGGCGGGAGACTTCTTCCCCGCCGAGGAATACCATCAGAACTACTTCGACAGGAACGGTGTCAGGGGCTGTCATGTGAGGGTAAGCAGATTCCCGGAGTGAGGATGTGTTCAGTTCCACCTTACAAGGGGAATGGAATCCAGGGGTATGGAAGAAAAAACGGTCCTGGCAGGTCCCCCTGTCCTGAAGACTGCAACATCGATGGTGTCGCCTGCGGCGGAAAGGAGGAAGATGGAAAGACCATCCTCCCGGACAAGGTCGGGGGGCACATCATAGAAACCGGGAAGGGAAACGGAGTCCCCTTGAACGGTTCCCTCCATGAGAAGCCCGCCGCCGGGGAGCCTTGTGCCGGGCACCCCTTCCGGCCAGCCCAGGTGTCCCGGGCCGGGGATCACCACGAACAGGGATTCCGGGGGAGCTCCCGTGACCAGGGCCACGGTATCCCGAGGCTGAAGCTCGCTCCCGGGAGTGGTGAAGACATCTGCGGTCCCGGAGAACCCGAAGAGTACAGCTGTGTATGCCGAGGAATCGGAAAGGGCTTCGACAAGCACTTGCACCGTGGCAGTATCTCCTCTTGCCATGGCCATTTCAAGCTCCATCCTCATCCGCTCGGTTTCAATCTCCAGGAACGGGTCGGCGCAAAGGGCGGCGGTGTCGGTGGAAAGGACCTCTCCTCCGGAGGAAACGCTGAGCACTGTCAGCGGGGACCTTCCGGACCAGACCACGGGGAACCTTACGGAATCAGGGGCCTCCACCGCGAACGGAGGCGCAGGCACCGCCATGACTGGCCCGGCGGAGGAAGCAGGATTACTCGCCGGTTCGTTCCTCTCCCCCCCGCCGCAGCCGGACAGGAGTACTGGACAGAGAAGCGTGAATGCAATAGTTTTCCAGACCATTCAAAAACCGTTTCCAGCAAGCCAGTTCGTGAAAAGGCGGTCACATACCCGATGAAAAGAATATACACCATAACGGTTTCGGCGGTCCTGATACTGTCCGCCTGCGGCTCCACTGAACAGACCAGCGGGTTCTTCGTGGGATCGGTGTCCGGCAGGGCCACGGAGACCGTTACCCAGGCGGTGAGCACCCCTCAGACCGAGTCCCAGGCGCCGATGCCCGACGACACCCTCCTCAACTGCTCCTTCCAGCGGGTCCTTGACCGGCCCTTCGGCCCGGACATACCCTACGACGTTTACGGTGGAGCCCTTCATATTTCGAACCGTTACTTCGACGACCCTGTGATACTCCTCAGCACCGCCGGGCTGGTGAGCGACGGTCTGGTGGAGGCGTCTTTCACCATAACCGACGCCCCTTCCCATGCGGTCTGCGGGCTTGTCCTCAGGGCTTCCGGCCCCAGTGACTTCCTGCTCCTCGGTGTTAACCGCAGGGGGCAGTACACCATTCAGAGGTGCAGGAACGGCCTCTGGATACCGGTCATGGGCCTGGACGCATTCCAGGACTCGAGGCTCCTGCCCTACTCCATGGAGCAGGTGGAGCTCACCGCGGAGGTCCACGGCAGCTACACCGACTTCTTCGTGAACGGGCAGCTCATCCAGGTGGTCAGGACAGCGGTTCCCCCCACCGGCCAGATCGGCGTCTTCGTGGATGGTAGGATGGATGCGGAACTGGACAGGATAACGGTGGTCCCCCTGTGACGGCACTTATCGCACTGCTTGTGCTGTACGCCCCCCTGGTGACCACCGCTCCGGCGCTGGAACACGGGCCCGACCCCGAACCCTGCGCCTACCCGAGCGGTGTCCCGGTACTCACCTACCATCAGATAACCGACAGTCCCTCCAAGTACGCCGCCACTCCAGGCAAGCTCAGGGACGACCTCAGGAGACTTTATGACGCGGGTTTCTTTCTGATCCAGCCCTGCGACCTGGAGAACGGCCTTCAGAACGTTCCGTTTCATAGAAGACCGGTGATGATAACCTTCGACGACGGCTGGGAGGACAACTTCAGGTACATCGAGAACGGAACCGACAGGTCCCTGGACCCCAATTGCGCCGTTGCCATAGTGAACGATTTCATAGAGGATCATCCCGACTTCGGAAGAGGGGTTACATTCTTCATCAGCTGGGACAAGGTACCCTTCGGCAGCCAAACCGAGGAGAAGCTTAACCAGGTGCTGGACATGGGCCATGCCATAGGCAACCACACCGCCGACCACAGGTCCTTCATGGAGATTCACCCGACCACTTACTACACGCAGGTTATACCGGCTCTTGATTCCTTCAGGCGAAGACTGGGTCTGAGAACCTCCTCCATAAACGCCCTGGCCTACCCCGGCGGCAAGCTGCCCGCCGCGGCGGGAGCCGAGGAGGTACTCGCCGGAATGGAATACATGGGCAGGGAAGCAGTGGTTCAGGGTTATCTTGTTGACGGAGCGGTGGAGAACCTGAGCAGGGTTTACGAGAACGGCACTGGAAGGTTCAGGATAAGCAGGTTGGACATGGCCCTCTACAGCGTGAACAGGCTCCTTGGCTGGAACAATCTCATGGAGGAGAGCATTGCCAGGAGTTCCCTCCACGATCCGCTCCCCTGGAGGCCCTAACCGGGCTGCCTCCTGGTCCACCTTCTTTCCGGAAGCTTCCATCTGTTCCGCACAGCCGGGTAACCAACACAGAGAACAGCACCGCTCCTGCCCATTCCCAGCAGCGGGCTCAGTATCTTCAGCACCCCGTTCCACAGCGTTCCCAGCCCCATGGCCCTGGCCTTCATCTCCACGGCTGCGGCGGCAATCACCGTGTCGGCGGAACCGGTGACGTTATTAAGGGGCGCATTGAAGAAAAGCACGCAGGGAGCCCCCCAGGCAAGCAGGTCCTCCCCGGCCCGAAGCCTTCTCACCATGGGCCGGGCCTTACCCGAAAGCAGTGTGACCAGCCTGAAGCAATCCACCAGCGACAAAAGCCTGAGAACAGGCTTCACAAGCTTCCCGCGGACCCTGTCAGCCCCGGACACCACGGTAACCCGAAGTCCCTGGTCGTTGTGGCCGGTTGGTGAGAGACCAACCGGAGAGAGAATCTCGTCGATGACTGCATCGGGAAGGTCCCCATTACCGAAAACCCTCACCGATCTCCTGGAGGCGAAGAGCCAGTCCACGCACCGGGCAAGGGGCATGTCCCCCTGATCCTCCAGGGGTTCCAGGTCCCAGCAGTTCCCGGGGCAGTGCGCCCCGCAGTGGCCGCAGCCTATGCAGATCGGTGAGAAGGACTCAACCCTTCCCCCGGGTCCTGTAACGATGGCGGAAACCGGGCATACCCGGGAGCATATGCCGCAGCCGGTGCACCTCTCCCGAAGGAAGTCTCCCCTTACATCGAAGCCGCTCACGGAACCACCTGCAGGTCCACATCCGGCGTCTCCATGCCAGGGAGCACCTCTATCACCCCTGGCCAGGCCCCGTAGGGCTCCCCGGGGTCCCATACCCCGCTGCCGTTCCTGTCCACGAAGCAGGAAACGGTGTACCTTCCACCGGGAACCTCTTCAACCCGGTAGTCCCCAGGAGCATAATCCCCCCTGATCATCAAATCTCCACCTCCCGCAGCGGATACCACCACGGAGATCACCGAAGAAGCTATTCCCGTTATCCTGCCGGAAACGGAGCCGGGGCTCTCGCTCCAGGCGGGAACGAAGGTCCAGCTTTTCCCGGCAAGGGTGTCGCCCTGGAGGGAAACCAGCCCTGAGTCAAGGTCTATGCGGTACTGCTTTTCCCCCAGAAGATCCCCTTCCGGGTGGAACTCGAATGCCGTGGGCGCAGTTCTGATAAGCTCCCCGGGAACCGGGGTCTGATCGTACACCCGGGTAACGCCGTAGAGTACAGTCAGGGTCTCCAGATCGACCCAGTCGGAGAATGAGATCACGAAGGGACCACTCGGGGGAACTTCCGTGCCCCCGTCCTCCGGATAAGCGGACTGCACCGCAAAGGGATATGAAGGAAGTGAATCCACAGCCCAGAACTCGATGGAATCAGGGAGAGAAGGGTTTCCCGCGAGGTCCTCGATCCCCGTGGCGGACACCGTGTAAAGGGTGTCCTGCAGCCTCTCACCTGTGTAAACGGTAAGCAGACCGGTGGATGACCTTCCCCGGAACACCTCTGCTCCCAGCAGCGGCACATCCATACCGTCAGGGCCCGTGATCCTGATGCCGGACCCACCTGCGCCGGGGGATCTCACCTGCTCGTTCCAGCCTATCTCCACATGCCAGCCGTCTATGGCTTCGGCGTGGGAGATCACCGGTCCTATGCTGTCCACGATGGTCATGGTGAGGGAGAATGAGGCGGTGTCACCAGGAACCAGGGTGACCAGTTCGAAAGCGCCGGGCTCCCTTTCAGGGTCCCAGGACCTGCTCATGTCGTTGTCCTCGTAGCAGACCACCCTGTAGTCGCCTTCGGGAAGCCATCCCATGAGAACGGAGTCGGTGGAGTCGGGGTAGCCGGTAAGATAGGCGTTTGAGGTGTCGGGAAGAAGGAAAAGGTCGCATCTGGTAAGCTCTGTCACCTCTCCGCCCCCTGAACGGGAAAGCAGCCCCCGGATCCAGGCGAAATCGTCCCTGGGAACCGAATTCCACACCAGGTTGAGGGGTTCCCCCACCGGGTTTCCCCTGCGGTCCTGAAGCTGCCCCGAGACGGTTGCCGTGAGCACTGAACCTCCGTCGTCGGTGCGTATCACTATCCGCCTGTCCTCGATGGTGACCACAGCCTCAGCCGGAAAGACCTCCACCAGGGATTCAGAGCCGGAGATCCTCTCGGAGTACTCGATAACCACCCTGGAGGGTACGACGGACTGGAAACCAGGCTCCGGTGATACGGATACCACCTCGGGCGGGTCCCTGTCCTCCGGGCCTCCCGAAGGGGCAACCACCTTGGCGCACGCCGCCAGAAGGAGCAGGCCGAAAAAAGCCGTTGACAGCCTCATTTGCGTGACGCCAGCTTCTTCCTGATCTGGGCGGACTTCCTGTAGAAGCCCTCCGCTTCCGAGTGTCTTTTCATCTTTTCGAGAACGATCGCCAGTTCAACGATGTAGTCCGGATCGGAAGGGTTGCGGGAAACTGCGTTCCTGAGGTACTCCTCGGCTTCGGTGAGAGCCCCGGTAAGGTTAGCGCACCTTCCCAGGTAGAACCAGGCCAGGTGATGGTCAGAATCGTCGGAGACCACTTCCCCGAGTATGTCCATTGCCCTGGCGTAAAGACCGTTCCTCAGGCTGGCAACCCCTTCCAGGAAGTCCATCTGCAGCGGAGGCAGGGCGTACTCCCCGGCCCTGGCCCGCCAGTGGGCGTCCCTGAGGCTGCCTATGGCCTGTATCACGGCTCTCATGTCCAGGGTCTCCGGGGGGAACTCCTGTATTTGCTCCACCACCGGCTTTTTGCGTTCCACCGGGGCGGGTGGTTCTTCCTCGTCGGCCACCGGCTCCTCTTCTTCATCCTCTTCCTGGAATACCTCCTCCAGTTCCGCCATGGATCCTGTTGCGGAACCGGGCTCTTCAGCGGCCTCCTGCTGTTCCACAGGCGGCGCGGGAACCTCCTCCCTGTTGGCGAAGAGGGCCATCTGCCTGCCGGAAAGCTTCTTCTCCAGCAGCCTCTTGAAACCCGCCTGGAGCCTCTGTTCGTCATCTATCACCTTCAGCAGCTGCCTCAGCTGGAACTCGCTTATGTCATCGGTTATCAGCACCTTCTGGCGTATCTCCCTGGGAAGCTTCAGCAGGTTCAGCAGCTGTGTTATCCTGGCCCTGGAATAGCCCAGCATGTCCGCAAGCCTGCTCCTGTTGGCCACTATCTCCCTCCTGAGCAGGGCCTCGAAGAGCATGGCCTCCTCGGTGCAGTTGCTGATCAGGGCGTGTGCCGGACGTACATGGACAGTTGAGCGCACCACCAGGCACTTCACCATGGACCTTCCTTCGGTCCTCAGGTGCCATACGGTCCTGTGGTTCCCCACCAGGGAGTAACCCCTGTCCTCCTCTATGAGCACCGGGGGAAGCACCGGAGTCTCGTCCCCCTCGTCCCTGGACCAGTTCTCCGGGGGTTCAATACCGTCTATCTCCGTGATCAGGATCTCCTCGAGGGGCAGATGGTCCGCCATTACCTCGGTGTCTCTATCCATTGGAAACCCTCCCTTCGAAAAGAACCTCCGCAAGCCTGTCCGGGTCACCTGGAACCCTTGCCGCTCCCGGGAGTCTTCTGAACATGTTCCTCTGTCTCCTGGCATACTTCCA
Source organism: Candidatus Sabulitectum sp. (assembly GCA_036743055.1). Taxonomy (GTDB): domain Bacteria; phylum Fermentibacterota; class Fermentibacteria; order Fermentibacterales; family JCC-6; genus Sabulitectum. The sequence goes on from DAINQE010000012.1 coordinate 43,160, forward strand.
GGTGTTCACCGATATTTTTTCCAGAGCCTCCTCCAGGGTGATATCGCCGTGGAGATGGTCCAGTATCTCAGCGTATCCGATCGTAGCTGAAAGAACAGGGTCCTCAGGCACCTCCGACGCCAGCAGGCCCTCCACCTCGGCCACCAGCCCGGCTTCGGCCATGGCCATGGTCCTCCGTCTTATCCGGTTCCTCAGGGTGGCGTTATCCGCCTCTATAACCGCGAACACGAACCTTGGGTCGGCCTTCCCTCCGGTCTTCAGTTCCGAGGGGAGCAGATCGCTCTGCAGGGCTATCTCCAGTGAGCGAAGGAGCCTGACATTGTCCGCAGCTCCTATCCGCCCGGCCTCGCCGGGGTCGATGCCCTCAAGCAGCCTGAAAAGGGAGCCGGGTATCTCCTCCTCGATCGAGGAGAGGG
>DAINQE010000012.1:43675-45745 GCA_036743055.1 Candidatus Sabulitectum sp.
GAGGGCTTTGCGGTACCGATGTCCATTCCCCTGTAGAACTGTCTGGAGTCGGCGGACACTATCTCCACCCCCGGGTACCTCTCTGCAAGCTCCAATGCCGCCGCGGTCTTCCCTGAGGCGGTGCATCCGGCGACGACAGGAATGAATGCCCTATCTTCCAAAACGGTTCTCCAGCTCTTTGAAGGGTATCTCTATCATGGTGGGTCTGCCGTGGGGGCAGTGGAACGGGTCGTTCATGGTAAACAACGTATGGAACAGACTGGCGGCTTCCGCCTGTGTCATGCTGTCCCCGAACCTGATGGCCCCCTTGCAGGCGCTGGAGGCGGCTATGCTCTCAAGCTCCGACATGGAGGCCTCACCCCCGCCGGAGAGGGCGTCCATAACCTCCCTGAGGGCTTCCGCGCCACGGCGTATCCCCACCGGAACACTGTGCAGGTAGAGGGTGTCGCCCTCCACCTTGAAGTCGTACCCCGCCTGCCTTATCACCGGGCCGTAGAGATTCAGCACGGCCAGGTCATCGCCATCCACCGATATCTCCTCGGGAAGGAGCATTCTCTGCTGACCTGCAGAAGCGGCCCCCTTCAGCGACGCCAGTATCTTCTCGTAGAGTATCCTCTCGTGGGCGGCGTGCTGGTCAACCAGAAGCAGTCCCGTGGCGGTCTGCGTCACGATGTAGGACCTGGAGAGTATGAGCATCTCCACAGGGTCCTCCCAGGAAGCCGGTGCAGAGGGCTCAGTCTTCTCCCGGGAAGGCATCTCGAAATCAAGCGCGGTCTGGAATACGCCGCTGCTCACCCTGGAAGGGCGCTCCGCAGGTCTGTAGCCCCCTCCCCCTGTGAAGGAAACGGAAGATGACGAAAGGGTGGATTCCCTCCTGGAAGCGGTTATCCCCACCAGCGCCGAGCGCACGGCGGACTCCACCTCATAGGGCTTCCTGAACCTGACCTCCCTCTTTGCGGGATGGGCGTTCACATCCACCAGCGATGGCTCCAGGGAAACGGAGCATGCCAGCAGGGGTTCGCCAGCCGGCCCTGATAAAGCTTCCCTGATCGGTCTGTACACCGCAGGGGCGGTTACCGGTCTTCCGTTCACCAGGATGTACTGGTGGGCCCTGGAGGTCCATCTCTTGTCCGGGAACACTGTGAGATCAACCTTCACGCCTGAGCTTCCGGAGGAGCCGGAAACGCACCTCTGCCCCTTTGAAAGCCCGTAGCGGTGCCGAAGCCGTTCTTCTACGGAAGAAGCCGCCGGAAGGGAAAACACTTCCCTCCCTCCATGCAGCAGCCTGAAACCGCAGCCCAGAGCCGCCAGTGATGCCCCGGTGACCATCCGTTCTATCCAGGAAAGCTCCGTTGTCTCCGAGCGGAGGAACTTCCTCCTGGCCGGCTGGTTGAAGAACAGGTTCTCCACGGTGACAGTGGTCCCCCTGGTCCTTCCCGCCGGTTCCATGGTGTCCATCCTCCCGCCGGTGATCACCATTTTCCAGGCCTCTTCCCCGGTGGAAGTCAGTATCGTCATCCTGGATACGCTGGCTATGCTGGGAAGGGCCTCACCCCGGAATCCCAGGGTGTGTATGTCGTTAAGGTCAGAGGCGGAGGCTATCTTGCTGGTGGCATGGCGCTGAACGGCCATGAGGAGGTCGTGGCGCGACATTCCCCCGCCGTCGTCCCTCACCGCTATCAGTTTGCGTCCTCCGGCCTCCAGCTCGATCTCCACCGAAGAAGCCCCTGCGTCCAGGGCGTTCTCCAGCAGTTCCTTCACCACCGAAGCGGGTCGTTCCACCACTTCCCCGGCGGCTATCAGGTTGATCAGCTGATCCGGAAGCTTTCTTACCTCTGCCATACTCTCCCGCCCGAAATACCTTTTCCGGTGCCGGCAGTGGGCTATAGCCCCCCGGCACCAGAAGTGCTGAATTCACCCGGCGCCGGCAGTGGGCTATAGCCCCCCGGCACCAGAAAATGCGCAGCATTTTCTGGTGCCGGAAGAGGGAGTCGAACCCTCACGCCCTTGTGGGGCAGCGGATTTTAAGTCCGCTGTGTCTGCCATTTCACCATTCCGGCACCGCGAAAA
>DAINQE010000012.1:45845-49285 GCA_036743055.1 Candidatus Sabulitectum sp.
CAGCGGATTTTAAGTCCGCTGTGTCTGCCATTTCACCATTCCGGCACCGCGAAAACTGTTAACGCACCAAATATAGCAAACCGTTCAGGGAGTGCGGGAAATCCCCAGCATGAAACCCGCAGTCCAGCGGTCCCTGGAGTCCCGCCTGGCGGCGGCGCCTGCGATGAACATTCGATTCAAGATGGCCAGCTGAACCTCCGCTGAGAACTCTCCCCCTTCACGGTGGGATAAGGAAGCAAGCACATCGGGCACAGGCCTTGCCATAAGATGAACACCTGGCTCCATGGGGTTCACCGAAAGGCTGCATTCCCAAAGCGATGCGGCTACCCTTGCCAGGAATTCATCCTCGTCGACACCGGCCTGAAAAAGCAGAGGCCCGGCGGTGAGCGCGGCGGAGATCCTGCGTCTCGAGAGAGAGTCTTCCAAGGCACCGCCTGTACGGAGCTCAAGTGGTCCCATGGAGGCCCTTGCCGTGACCCAGGGTTCGCTCCTGCCCTGGTGATAAAGCCATGCGGGGCCAAGGCGAAGACCATCCCAGACCCGCAGGGCAACCCCGGCGCAGAAGGCCTCTTCGCCTGCGGCGGCCTGGATGGTCTCAGTTGAGTATTCCCCGAAGAAATGGGGGTCCTCCCCTGACAGGTCCCTTGCCTCCAGGGATGCCCCGGCCCAGCGGAATCCCGCGCCCTTCCCCGCTTCGAACTCCCATAACCGGAGTTCGATCCCCGAAAGCTCAAGGAAGCCGGCGTACTCATCTTCGGTTACCCATGAGCCCACGGAAGGCTTCAAGCCTGCGGTGGAACCCGTTGAGAGCACTCTGAAGGCCCTTTGGGGGCCGTGCATGCAGATCACCTCGGCGAAATCCTCTCCAGGTGTGAAGGGTATTCCCTGAACACACTCCCATCCTGATTCCGGCACGAGGCCGTACATGGTCCGGAACTCATGGTCTCCCCCTGTGGAGACAGGATGGAGCATGGGAACAAGGGCCGTCAGTACCAGCAATGGGTACTGTGTCATTTCAATGCCTTCAGTATCTCGGCGGCCTTGCGTCTGCCTATACCCGGAACCTCCGCTATCTCCTGCTCGCTGGCGGCTGCTATTCTGGATACGCTGCCGAACTTCCCAAGCAATGAGGCTTTAAGCGCCGGGCCTATGCCGGGTATGTCATCCAGGGCCGAGTGGAAATGGCTTCTGGCCCTGCGGCTCCTGTGGAAGGAGATAACGAATCTGTGGGCCTCGTCCCTCATGGCCCGGAGCAGCAGCAGCGGCGGGGCGTCCCTGGGGAGCTTGATCTCCTTTTCCTCCGGGGCGGTGAGGAGCACCTCCTCCTTCTTGGCGATGGAGACGAACCTGGTGCCGGGCATGAACTCCGACCCTGCGGCCCAGGCGGCCCTGAGCTGGGTGATGCCGCCGTCTATCAGGAAAACACCCGGGTGCTCATCTTCGAGATGCGAGGCGAACCTGGTCACCGCGTTGCCTATCATGGCGGGGTCGTTCCTGGATATGTCCTCGGGCATGGTGAACCTTCTGTAGCCGTTCTTATCGGGCTTTCCCTTCCTGAAGCTCACCAGCGCCGCAACCGGCGAATGCCCCTGTATCGTGGAAGCGTCCAGACACACCATCCACTCGGGGGGGCCCTCAAGGCCAAGGATGTCCGCTATTGCCTCCAGAGAAGCCTCCAGGCGCTCTTTCTTCCCTGCGGGGTGCTTCCACTCCAGCTTGTTCAGAAAGTTCCTCAGATCCCTCTCTGCCACGTCCACCAGCGAACGGAGACCTCCCCGCTCGGGCACGGTGATCTCCACCGGGGATCCCCTCTTCTCGGAGAGCCAGGTCTCCAGGAGTTCCCTGTCATCGGGTTCCGATCCCAGGACCACCTGTCTTGGGACGTCCCCGGTCTCCGAATAGTAGGAACGCACGAGTATGGAGATAAGCTCACCTTTACCCGCCAGCTTCCACTTCGAGGTGAAGGGCAGCCGCAGGCTTCCCATGAAACGCCCTCCCCTTACCTGAATGACTATTCCCCAGTTCTCCGAAACCGCCATTACATCCCTGGGAACGCTGTCCCTGAGGGACTCCGGGGTGGGCCAGCCGAAGGAGTCCAGCCTGCGGAGCAGGTCCCGGAGGGCCGCCGCCTTTTCGAACTCCAGAGCTTTCGAGGCGTTCTCCATTCTTGTGATGATCTCTTTCCTGGCCTGATCCCAGTGCCCGCGGAGAATGTAGAGAATTCTCTCCACCCGCTGGGCGTACTCCCGCTCCTGCTCCACGGAGCACGGCGAGGGGCAGCGGTCCATCTGACCCATGAGACAGGGGCGCTTCCTGGGCTTGAGTTCGGATACGGCGCACCTCCTCAGCGGATAAAGGTCCATCAGGAATGCCACAAGGGATTTCAGGTTGCCGGCGTCGGGATAGGGCCCGAACCGCGGGATGTTAAGGGACCGGTCCGGGTTCCTGGTTATCACAAGCCTGGGATACTTCTCCCCGGCAGTGACTTCCAGCCAAGGATACCTGCTGGAACTCCTCAGGTCCACGTTAAGAGGCGGTTTGAGCATCCTTATCAGCTCGGACTCCAGGACCAGGGCTTCCAGCTCGGTCCTGGTAACCGTCCACTGCACCGTTTCCGACTTCTCGAGAAGGGTTCTGTGCCTTGCGTCGCCGGGATTGGAGAGGTGCCCCCTGAGCCTCTTTATCAGGCTCTTCGCCTTGCCGATGTAGAGCACCTTGCCCCTGCCGTCCAGGAACCTGTAGACCCCGGGAAGGTCGGGAGCGCCGGAGACGGACCTTTTCAGTGAATCAGCGGCCACGGCGGACCAGCCTCTTCAGAAGGCTCCTGGTCTCCCCTCCTGCGGTGAGAAGGAATACCGACAGGGACACAGCCATCACGAGAAGCCCCGCCGCGGCAACCGCTGCGGCTCCCTGGAGCAGCCCTTCCGCGGCATAGCCATTCACAATGCTCCTTGCCGGGAGCAGCACCAGAAGTGCCGCCGCGGCCGCTGAGAGCATGGAAAGCCAGTTGCCGGCGGTGATCCCTGAGGGGCCCACCCTTCCCCTGAGGGTTCGCCTGAGCAGGAAAAGATTAACCGCCGACGAAACGCTGCTCGCCAGGGCCAGCCCGGCCAGGGGTTCCGCAAAGCCGGTCCTGAGGAAGAGAACGGTGAGAACGATGTTCATCACTATGTTGAGCCCCATGCAGCCCACGGCTATCTTCACAGGGGTCCTTGTGTCCTTCATGGCGTAGAACACCGGTGCGGTGATCTTAACAGCGGCGTAGAACACCATTCCCGCTGAGTAGTAGCGCAGGGCTGCCGCGGTGAGGGCAAGGGAGTCGCCTGTGAACTCCCCCCTGAAGAACATCACCCTGACCACCGGTTCAGCAAGCACCACCATGAACAGCGATGCGGGGATCATTATCCCGCTCAGGGCAACGGTTGAGAAGTTCAGTGTCC
>DAINQE010000012.1:49385-55294 GCA_036743055.1 Candidatus Sabulitectum sp.
AGCGATGCGGGGATCATTATCCCGCTCAGGGCAACGGTTGAGAAGTTCAGTGTCCTGCCCGCTTCACCGAGTTTCCCCATGGCGGTCTGCCTGCTCAGCGTGGGCAGCAGGGCGGTGGCAAGGGCAATGGCGAATATGCCCTGGGGCACCTGGGTCACCCTGAGGCCGTAGGAGAGGGCGGCAACGCTACCCTCCCGGAGCATGGAGGCTATAAGCTGGTCCACCAGAATGTTAACCTCGGCGGCCAGAAGCCCGATCAGCGCCGGAACCGCCAGCTTGAGGACCCGTCTCATGCCCGAACTCCGCCAGTTGAAGTCGGGAATGATGCTTATGCCCCTGCTCTTCAGGAAGGGAACCTGAACCAGCAGCTGCAGGAGACCTCCGGCAAGCACGCCTGCGGAATAGGCCCATACCGGAAGCCCGGTCATCCAGGCCCTTGCCAGCACGAAGAGGCCGAAGAGGGCCGAAAGGTTGAAGAGCAGCGGGGCCAGTGCCGGGGCGAGGAAGTGCCTGTGGCTGTTGAGAATGCCCATGCACACCGAGGCAAGCCCCACGAAAAGGATGTAGGGAAACAGGAGCCTGAGAAGACTTGCGGTGAGTTCACTCTTGCCTGGAACGTCCCTGAATCCGGCTGCGAAAACGTCAACAAGAACCGGAGCCAGGAGCATTCCCAGAAGAACGATCACAACCAGGACGGTACCGGTGAAGGTGAGTATCCTTCCAGCCAGCTTCCCGGCCCTCTCCTGGCCTTCAGTTACAAGGAGCTCGGTATAGGTGGGGACCAGAGCGGATGCAACCGTGGCCTCCCCGAAGAGCCTCCTGAGGATGTTGGGAATGATAAAAGCAATGGTGAAGGCGTCGGCGGACATCCCGGTGCCCAGCACCGCCGCCTGGCCCACGTCCCTTGCCAGCCCCAGTATCCTGCTCAGGAAGGTAAGTACTCCCAGGAGCCCTGCTGCCCTGGCCACGCTTCTGCCCTCCTGTGCCGGTGTTCCCAGGCCCAGGGGTTCGCCGTGGGTGGTTCCCTCATTCATTTTTCATGCTCCCGCCGGGGTCAGATGGAGATCCGCCACTCTTCCTCGGCTGTCTGGGACAGCCCGGCGCCGCCCTGTGCCAGAACATCCCTCAGCCATTCCAGCGATTTGTCGAACCTGTCCAGAAGGACTTCCTGTCCATCATCGGTGGAAAGCATGAGCAGCTTCGTGTTCCTCGCGTACTTTCCCCGGGAGACCTTGAGGCCGTTCAGTGGCAGGCTCACCGGCTTTCCCTTCACCATGAGCTGGATGAGGATGCCCATCTGCATCTGGAACGGGGCCATCTTACCCAGGTCGTGGAACACGAACCTGCGGTCGGTTACAACTATCCTGCTCCTCACCGGGAACTTCACCTTCTTGCCCTGAAGGGTGTACCTTTTCGTGTCCGTGAACACCCTTTCATCCGGATCAGGCCTGAACGATGCCATATAAGCTCCTTTCCCCGCAGTGATATGATGCATGACTATAAGAAGGCAGGGGCGCAAAGCAAAAGGCCGACCTCCGCGGTGCTGCTGAAAAACCTTATCTTATGCCTTTCCAGGAGGAGCATATGAAGGACAGCCCCTTTTTCCCCGAAGAGGATGTTAGCCTGGTCCTGAACGGGCAGAGCGTTTTCACGGGATCGCTGCTGCTTGCGGACATCTCCGGATTCACCGAGATCACGGAGGCCCTGACGAGGGGCGGCAAGAAAGGCGTGGAAGAACTCTCTTCCCTGCTCAACCGGTGCTTCGACGCAATGATCGGCGCTGTCCATGCCAACGGCGGGACGGTCCTCTCCTTCTCAGGCGACTCCATACTTGCCCGTTTCGGCTCAGGTGACGCGGGAGAGTCCTGCGGCGGGCAGATGCTTGCGGCAATGGAGGATTTCCGCCGGGTGGTGATCCTCGGCGAACGGTTCTCCATCAGGGTGAAGGCGGTGTCGGGAAAGGGAAGCTGGAACCAGTTCATACTCGGCAGTCCAGCAAGGGCCCACATGGTGGTGACGGGAGGGGTGGTCAGGGAGCTGGCCGCCAGGGAGGACACAGCCTCACCTGGGGAGCTCATACTGCTGGAAAGCTCCGCCGAGCCCATCTCAGAGATCCTTGCCCCCCCCGAGGTCAACCCCGGGTCCTTCATCTCCCCCGGCGCGGAGAGGCTCCACGGCGAGTACAGACCGGTGACGCCTGTATTCGTTACCGCCAGCTGCCCCTCTGACCGATGGTCCGTCAGAGGTTTTCAGGACCTTGTGGTAAGGGTTCAGGACATCATCGAAGAGCACGGCGGCTACCTGCATCACATAGACGATCTGGTGGCCGGAGGCACCAGGCTCATGGCCCTGTTCGGAGCCCCGGTTTCCCATGGGCGGGACACCGTGAGCGCCGTTGAAGCCGCCCTGGCGATCTCCGGTGACACATACGCCCCATTCCATGTATCCTGCGGCATCGACACCGGTTTCGTATTCGCGGGAATGACAGGGAATGAGGAGAGAAAGCGCTACACGGTGATCGGCGACCCGGTCAACACCGCGGCCAGACTCTCCGAAACGGCCTCCGAAACAGGAGTGACAGTATCCGAAGCGGTTGCAAGGGCCTCCTCCCGGGAGATAGTGTACGAATCTCCCGCCGTTGTGACCCTCAAGGGGAAGAGCAGTGTGCAGAGGGCCTTCCCGGCAGTTGGAGTGGTCCCCGGAGGAACAGACGGCACCTTCGTGGGAAGGGAGAGCGAACTGGCCAGGCTTCTGGAACTGGCCAGGATAGGAGGAGACCCTGTTCTACTCCATGGCGGGGCCGGTGTGGGAAAAAGCACTCTCACCCACCGCTTCGCAGACGAGATATCACCTGAGTTCCCCAGGCTGCTGAAGGGCTTCGCCGGAGAGCGCCGATCCGGATCCTCCATCATGGGAAGCCTTCTGATGAACGCCTGCGGGATCGAACCGGGAATGGCTCCTGAGGAAAAAAGGAGAAGACTTGGTGAACTGATCGACAGAACGGGAGACAAGCAGCTGAAGAGGCGGGAGCCCTTCCTGGCGGGAATGCTCCTTCGCCTGGAGGTGGATGATCCGGGCTTCCTCAGAGTGCCGCCAAAGCTCCGCAGGGAGAACCTTGCCGACGCGCTGGTCCTTCTTCTGTCCATGCGGGGAACGCTGGTGATCATTGAAGACACCCACAGGGCGGGCGAAGAGGAGCTTGAACTCCTCATGGAGGTCATCACAGGGGTAAGGCAGAGATCAGAGGTCTTCTTCCTGCTCACATCCCGTCCTGAAGGGGAACCCATGATACCGGAGGAGACGGTTCCCGGGAGGATCAGCCTGGAAGGTCTCTCCGACGACGAATCAGACGCCCTGCTCTCATCTCACTCCGAAGGGCTGCCTTTGGACGAAAGCATTGCCTCACTCCTCAAGGAGAAGTCCCATGGGAACCCGTTCTTCCTGGTCCAGTTCCTCATGTACCTCAGGGACAGGAACCTGATAAAGGAAGAGAACGGAATGTGGATCAGTTGCGGGGATGCCGGTCTGGAGCAGCTCCCCGAGTCGGTCTTTTCCATGATCATGGCCCGAATAGACACCCTGGCGGAACGCACCAGGGAAAGCCTTAAAGTGGCCAGCGTAGTCGGCATGCGGTTCAGCGAACCCCTTCTAAGCAGCGTTGTGAACCGCAGCGTTCACGCCGAGCTTTCCGAATCCATGAAAGCCGGTCTCACCTTCGTGAACTCCTATGCCGAGCTGGAACACATCTTCAGCCATATGCTCATAAGGGACGTTGCCTACGACTCCCTGCTATCCGAAAGGCGAAGGGAACTTCACCGGGAGATCGGAGAGCACCTCGAAAGGATGAACACAGGTGGGGGTTCCGAGCCTTTCCTGGCGGAGCATTTCCTCAAGGGAGAGGTCTGGGAGAAGGCGGTGGAATACTCCATCAAGGCAGGGGAGCTTGCCTCCGAGGAGTACAGGAACGGCCAGGCACTGGACCATTTCCGCACTGCTGAATCCGTGCTTGAGGAGCACATGGTGGAAAAGAAAGAGACCCTGGCAAGGTGCTGCCTCCTGTGCGGCAACGTGCTGGACAGGGTTGGCAGCTACGAACCCGCGCTGGAGTACTACGGCAAAACGGTGGCCGCCTCCAGGACCCCGGAACTCACCCTGAAAGCCCTTCTGAGCATGGCCGATATCATCTTCAACCAGGGAAACCTCGACGAATCCATGGAACTCATCACCGAGGTGGAAGCCCTGGCAGAGCAGTCGGAGGATGACCACATGGACATCCGCACCCACGCGGAGGCCTTCAAGGCATGGACCTGCTGCATCAAGGGAGAGATACAGAGGGCTGAGAAGCATGCGCTGAAGGCAGTGGAAATCGGAGAGAGCCTTTCGGGTTACACCGGCTATGAAAAGGCCAGGAAGCTGGGTCACGCCCTTAACACCCTTGCTACGGTGCACTGGGCCAAATCCGAACTCGACAGCGCCAGGGAGCTCTATGAGAAGGCCATAGAACTGGCCCTGGAGAACGGCCTGAAGAGGGAAGCCGCGGTCACCTGGGGAAACATAGGACTCACCCTGGAAAAGCAGGGCCGATATCAGGAAGCCGTGGAAAGCATAGAGAAGCAGCTCCGGACATCAACCGAGATCGGTGAGAAGCTCCTTATTCTGAGCGCCCACGGTGATCTGGGGATGACCTACGCCATGATGGGGGATTTCACCAGAGCGCTGGAGCACACCACCAGGCAGCTGGAACTTTCCACCGCAATGAAGGTTGGCCACGACAGGCATCTGGCCCTGAACCACATGGCTGAGCTTCACATCACCTGCGGCAGGCTTGAGGAAGCGGAAGCTTTCCTTGTTCAGGCCGGGGAGCTGCTGAAGGAAAAGTACATGGAGAGGGCCGAGGCCCACACCCTCTTCACCTCCGCCAGGCTGGCATCGGAGAAAGGCGAGTCAGAGAAGGCTCTTGAGCTCTACGAAAGGTCACTCGAGATCTCCCGGAAGGTACAGTCCCTCTCTTTCCAGCACAGGATCCTCATGGAAAAGGGCACCATCCTCCTGGACAATGGAAGGGTGGAAGAGGCCCGCCAGGCTGCCGTAGAATCCGCGGAGATAGCAGATAAGACCGGCATGGAGACCGCGGAAGCCGGCACCGATTCACTCCAGGGAAGGGTATCCTGCGCCGAAGGTTACCTCCAGGAAGGGCTCAGGAAGCTGCGAAGGGCCTGCGACACCTACAGGCGTCTGGGCACAAGGTTCCATCTGGCGGTGAACCTGAGATGGCTGGGGGAAATCCTGGGTGAAGAGGAAGACGGGCCCCTCCGTCTGGAGGAGGCCCGCCGTCTTTTCAGAGAAATGGGACTCGAGTTCAGACCTAGAATGTTGCCTTGATCGCCGCCCATGTCTCAGAATCCAGGGACTGGGCGTCTGAAGGCACCACTATGGTGCAGCCGTCGGGGGCTGTGACCGTAAGGTCGTCGATCCAGACTGTGTCACCGGGTTCGGAGTAGGTCCTGGCCTCGATCACGAGGCCGGTGTGGCCTTCAACCACGGTCCATGAGTACTCGGCCATGTCCCATCCGGTTCCTGGACCGTATTCCTCCTGACCGCCGGCGCTGCCGTTGTAGCCCTCGATGTCGCCGGGATCGTCGTTCCAGTGGCCCCATATCCTGCAGGAAGGTGACGCGGAGGGCGTCATATCGTAGCGCCAGAAGCTGGCGGTGACCACATCGCCGTCGGAGAGGCCGGTGACCCACGCAACGAATGCCTGGGGGGTACCGGAGGCCTGGTCGTCCACCAGCTTCAGTGACTGGCTGCCGCCGTGGACCGGATCGGTGTCTATGCTTGCGATAATGTCGCCGTAAGAGCCGAGAATGGTGTCGGAGCCCTCCCAGCCGCATGTGGCCGTGACATCGGCA
>DAINQE010000013.1:0-43894 GCA_036743055.1 Candidatus Sabulitectum sp.
CTGCTTTTCATTGCCGGAATGCTCCTGGTGAACGGAGTACCCCACTTCGTCCGGGGGGTCTGCGGAGGCCGGTTCCAGAGCCCCTTCGCAAAGCCGCCGGGGAAGGGGGAGTCCTCCCCTGTTGTCAATGTGCTGTGGGGATTCATGAACCTGGCTGGAGCGGGGCTTCTGCTGGGAGACCGGGGCCCGGGCTTCAGCTTCGGCCTGAACCCCGGGACACTGGTGTTCTCACTGGGGGCGCTCTCCACCGGCATTATCCTGGCCCTGCACTTCGGGAGGGTTCGCAAAGGCGGCTGAGCGCAGGAGGTCAAGCTTCTCCCTGTACTCCTCATAAGGCACCCTGCGGAAGAGTCCGTCGTATAGTTCAAGCGCAGACTGCCTGTGTTCTTCCCTGCCTGTGATCCGGTAAAGATGGAACAGCACCTTTGCCGAGAAGTCTTCCCCCCGTACATTGCGCTTCAAAAGCCCGGTCAGCCTCTCCTCGGCACCGGCGGGATTCGACCTTGCCTGAAGAAGGGCCTCCTGGAATTCAAGGTGCTGCATGGCTTCCCCGGCATAGAGTCCGGAAGCGATCTCCCTTGCCTCCCGGAGGAACTCCCCGGCCCTTTCTTCGTGACCGGAGGCAAGCAGTAAACCGGCGGAATCCGTAAGCGAGCGCAGCAGCCGCATCTCCTCCCCCATTTCCCTCCTCAGGGCGGCAAGGTTGTTCGCATGCGCCAGGACCTCATCCCCTTTACCCTCCCTGGCGGAGAGTTTCGCAAGCATCAGAAGGCTTGTGGCATGGGTCTCCTTGTCTATCTCCGCCGCCAGGCGCACTGCAGTCTCCAGGTGCTCCCTGGATCCACGGAGATCGCCAGTCTGAAGGCAGAGTTCCCCCAGTTCCCTTGCGGTCATGGAGGTATTCCTGGAGTCGCCGGAATCCCCGGCGGTCCTCAGACTGCGGGCAAGCCACTCCATGGCCTGATCGAAATCCCCCCTGTCCCGGTAGACAAGCCCGATCTGACGGGCCGCAAAGGCAATGGTGTAGGTTATACCCAGTTCCCGGGCCATGGCGAGCTGCCTCTCGAAGCAGTCCATCGCCTCGTCGAGATCCCCCTTCTCCTGGTGCAGAACGCCTATGTTGCCGATAACGTAGGTCATGCTCTCCCGGTCGCCCACCTTCTCGGCGATGTCCATGTACTCCCGCAGGTATCCGCGGCAGCCGTCGTAGTTGGTGCGGTTGTACTCCACCACTCCCAGGTTGTTCAGCACATTCGCCGCAACCCGCAAGTTCCCGGTGTTCGAACAGATCTCCCATGCCCTGTGGAGGCACTCCTCCGCTTCTTCCAGATGGTACCCGTAGAGGTATGCAGTGCCCAGATCGGAGGTGTTCCTGGCCAGCTCGTCCATGTCCCCCCTGGCCTCTGCGGCATCGGCGGAAAGCTTCAGGTCCTCCACCGCCTGGTCGAAGTCCCCCAGGATCATGCTGATATTGGCCCTGACGCTGAGGCACTTCATGAGACCGGTCTCGTTACCCGCAAGGGTGTAGTATTCCCAGGCCTCCTTCAGGTGGGCTTTCGCCTTATCGTTGTCGCCCCTCCTGTTCTCAAGGGCCGCGTGCTGCCTGCAGCAGTCAGCGTAACAGTCGATCAGGTCTTTCTCCCGGGAGACCGACCTGTTGCGCTGGATGATCTCCTCCGCCTCGGCCCACCTGCCCATGAGAACAAGAAGTCTGTGCATCTCGATCTCGGTCTCGATCCTCTCCTCCAGGCCGCTCAGGTGGGGGATCATCCTCTTCAGCAGGCCCACCGCCTCCTGGTTCCGGTATTCTCCCATGGCGAACCGGGAAGCCTTCCTGAGGTATTCCACCGCCTTTTCTGTGATGAGGGCCTTTTCATAGTGGTAGGCGATGTCGGCGAATCTGTCCCTGCTGTTCCCGTAGAACTCCTCCATGGATATTCCCGCCAGACGGTGAAGCTGCCGCAGCTGCGTTTTAAGCTGCATGTCATAAGCCACCTCACGAAGCATGGTGTGGTTGAAGATGTAGAGGAGTTCGCTCAGGGCTGCCCATATGGCCTCTCTTTCCCCCTCCGCGAGAAGGGTGCGCAGCAGGTCATGATCTCCCCTGAGCATCGCCGATAGTACCTGAACATCGAACTCGCGGCCCAGGATGGAAGCGGTCTGAACCACTTCCCTGAGCTTCACCGAGAGCCTGTCTATCCTGGCCAGGATGATGGATCCGATGCTGTCCGGCACCTCGGTCTCTCCTTGCCGGAGATAGAGAAGGTCTTCCTCCAGGCTGATCAAACCCGCCTCGGCAAGGTATCTGCAGAACTGCTCTATGTAGAAGGGGTTTCCCTGTGTGCGATCCATGATGAAACGGAACAGGTCCCCGGAGAGGTGCCCGCCCAGTCTCTCCACCGCCAGGTCCATGGCGTTCCCCTCTTCCAGGGGATTCAGCAGCATCGAATGGCAAGGGACCGTTTCGTGAAGGTCCGGGGAGAGCAGGGTGCCGTCATCATTGGTCCTTGATGTTATTACCACCGCGAAGGGAAAATCCTCGACACCGCGGGTTATGGATCTCAGGGCAGTCAGGGATTCGGTGTCGATCCACTGGAAATCCTCGAGAACGAATAACGTGGGTGCCATCAGGCTCTGCGCCTTGAAGAAAGCCTTCAGGGCCAGAATGGTGTTATCGAACCTGCCCCTGGCATCCAGGCGACCGTGGAGCGAATCCCGGTCAAGATGACCCAGCATGGCGGCCAGCATCGACCGGGTCCTCCTCAGCTCCCGGAGTACAGGTTCTACACGCTCTCTGTGGGGAAGCCCTTCCAGGGCGGCTGTAAGCCTGTTCCATCCCTCCGCGAAAACGGCTTCGCCGTCAATGCTCGCCCCCGGGTCATCCTGCTGGAAGAACACCTTCAGAAGATGGGTGAATGGACCCAGGCCCTTCCTGAGTATCCCATCGGTCTGCATGGTGAAGGAAAGGTATTCCGGGAACCGGGCGGTCAGCTCCGCAAGGAGCCGGGACTTCCCCACCCCCGCTTCTCCGTGAAGGACTGTTACTCCGGCGAAGCCGCCGGTCTCCAGGGGAGCAAGGCGCTTCATAAGCTCCTCCGTTTCCCCCCGGCGGCCCACGAAGACTCCTTCGAACTCACCACTGCGCCTGACATCGGTCACATCGATAAGGTCGGCCACCTCGATGGAGCGGCTCTTGCCCTTCAGCGCAAGTCTTCCTGGAGTGCCTGTAACCATCTCCCCGGAGAATACCCTCCGCAGGTTCCCCGGGAGAAGCACCTGCCCCCATTCGGCGTTCTGCATCAGCCTTGCGGCTGTGTTCACGCAGTCGCCCAGCACCGTATAGGTGCATCGCCTGGCGCTGCCCACCACCCCGGCGAAGGCGGTGCCGTATGTGATCCCCGCCCTGATACGGTCTGTGAAAGAAGCCTTCAGATCGAGGGCCAGGCTCAGCGCCCTTCCGATGTTGTTCTCATATGAGACCGGCGCTCCGAAGACGATGAGCATATGGGGACCCTTGTCGTCACAGAACATTCCGTTGAAATAGCCACCGTATCTGTCGGTGCTGGAGAGTATAGCGGCAACCGTGCCCCAGGCGCCGTTCACCTCGCCGGGATGAAGCCCCAGGAAAAGGGATACCACATTGCGGAACTCCCCGCCCGGCCTGGCCCTGAGAACTTCCTTTGGATAGAACATCCCCGCGATGGAGGGCCTCACCCTCTCCAGGGAGAAGGGATCCTCCCCTCCCGCCGGGGTGAAGCTGATTAGGCTCCCGGCAACGGAGACACTGCCCGCCTCACTTCCCCTGGTGACAGTTGCGCATTCCTCCAGCGCCTGACCGTGGAAGAAGAAGGCCTTCCGGACATCTCCGTACACACGCCAGTGTATCTCACCCCCGGCCAGCCCCAGACGGGCCTTGATCTCCCCGCCGCCGCTGTACCTGACGAAAATCCTCTGCCTGCGGGAAAGCAAATCCCCGATCTCTTCCGCGGCGGATTGCGCCGCACTTCCCGAGTCGCCAGGGAAGACCGAGGTGACCCCGTCGCCCCCGAAGGTGGTGACGAACCCGCCCCTGGTGTATATGGCCCTGATCAGGGGCTCGTAGATCCTGTTGATCAGGATGGAGAGGTCCTCGGCACCCTGCCTGCCGCTCTCCATGAGGTACTCGGTAATGGAGGTGAAGCCGGCGATGTCCACATTCAGAGCGGCGGCTGAAAAGCTTCCGCTTCTCTGCTCCCCATCGCGGTGAACCGCACCGCTGATGAATCCCGGTATCACATTGCGCATCCATGCCCTCCGGCGGGAGTCGGTCTGCTGAGAATATGGCAGAGGGAACTAACGGTCAAACGACTGCTCCTCGTCATAGGGGAGTTCGTCCGGGGCAACACCCACATGGTCGGGATCCGGATCAGAGGGAAACCGCACCGCGGGAACCGAGTCAAGGCCCAGCACAAGGGCCCGGCACACCCTGTGCATACCGTCCATCACCCTGCCGTCGCTGGAGAGGATGATCGGGTGGGCAAGGTCCACCTCCTCCATCAGCCGGGCGTGGAGGGCAACGCTCCTGCATGTGGGCCTGTCACCCTCGAGGTCATACCAGAAAACCTCATCCAGCTCGGAGATGCTCTCCAGGGGAATCCGGTGAACCGGCAGCCCGGAGGAAAGCTCGATGAGCCGGTGAACGTCCCAGGCAAGAAGACCCCTCTCCGACTGCCTGAAGTGGTACTGCTTCCTCAACTGGAAGCCCTCAGTTCCCCCCAGTCCACCGTAAAGCTGTATCGATTGCCCGGGTCGATCCTCAGGGGCAGTTCCATCCCCGTATGGAGCAGAGCAGCCGTTCCCGCCGGAACATCGAAGGCTTCCGGGCAGGTGAGGTACCTGCCGTCCGGCTCCTCTATCTCTATCTCCAGCAGCATCCTTACAAATGAGCCGTCCCCCCGGGGTTCTCCAACATCCTCCTCAAGGGAGACCAGGAAACCCCTTGCCCTGCGCCCGTTCTTCAGAAGCCTCTGCCTGGGAACCCCTCCGTTCCAGGCCCGGGTCAGGACGAAGGGAACCCCGACAAGCAGGAAAAGGGCGGAGCATCCCAGCATTATCATCCCCGTTATGTGATCGAACCGCTCCTGGCTTATTGGAGGGATCCGGCCACCGACGGCAAGGGCGAGCCATACGGCCAGAGGCAGGAAGAAAAGCAGCGAAACCGCCGCATATCTGAACAGTCTCGCAAGGGTGGAATCGTTCATTCTCCTCCCCCCAGGAGCCGCTGGTAAAGGGCAAGGTCCCCCTCCGAGAAGCAGCAGAATACTATCTCACGGGGAAGGGCGTTCTCCCGGGCGAACCGCCGAACGGCATCCACCGCCACCTCGGCTGCGGCCTCCCCGGGGTAACCGAACACGCCGGTGCTTATGCAGGGGAAGGCAATGGATGCAAGTTCCATGGAGGCGGCCAGTGAAAGACAGCTTCGGTAGCACTTCGCCAGAAGCTCCGCCTCGCCCTGCCCTCCCCCATGCCACACGGGTCCCACGGTGTGGATCACATGCCTGGCGGGGAGGTCGTATCCCCCTGTGACCCTGGCTTCGCCTGTGGGGCAGTGCCCAATGGTCCTGCATTCCTTCACCAGACCCGGCCCGGCGGCTCGCCTGATGGCGCCGTTTACCCCGGAACCGTGCCCCAGGGAGCTGTTCGCGGCGTTCACCACCGCGTCGGTCTCGAGTCTGGTGATGTCCCCAAGTATGGCTTTGAGCATTGTTGCACATCTCCCTTCGGCATTATTATGCAGCACAAATGTATTGGAAGGAGAGGGACTCGGATGGGAAAGGCAACCTATAACGCTCATCCCGGTGAAACACCCTTCATCTCAGCGTGCATCGACGGGGAGCTGAAGACGGCCAGGGCGCTTTTCAGCCAGGGCGAAGTGGACCTGAACGCAAGGACAGACGGTGACACCACGGTGCTCGAGGAAATGATCTTCAAGGCTGCGAACAGACCGCTGAACTTCAAGATAACCAGGCTGAACGGATCCGAGGTTTCCATAGAGTCCCCTGAAGAGGTGAGAAGGATACTGGGCAGTCACCCGGACGATGAGTTCAGGCTCTGCTATGAAACAGCCCTCTTCGTTCTCGATAAAGGGGCTGACCCCGATTCCCTTAACAAGAACGGGCAGTCCGCCGTGTTCACCGCCACCGGAGAAGGCGCTGACTGGATGATAGTCCTCCTTGCGGACCATGGGGCGAACCTTGACAAGAAGGATCCATGGGGACTCACGCCACTTCACTACGCCTGCAGAATGGGATATCCGGAAACAGCCGCGCTGCTCCTTGAGCGGGGAGCATCACCCGATCCCAGGGACGAATTCGGTTTCACCCCGGCTTTCGAGGCTGCCTCGGCTAATGACCTGAAAACCCTCAAGGTGCTTGCGGGGTACGGCGCCGACTTCAGTCTGGGCCTCACGAAGCCCTTCAAGACCAACCCGGCGGGAACCACCCCCCTTCAATATGCTGAAAGCCACGGCTTCACCGAGGTGGCTGACTTCCTTCGCTCCCATGTTGTAAGGGACCCGGTGAAGGCAAGGACCTGGATCTGGGATGAGAAGGAAGAGGGATACCAGGGAGTTCAGATACTCGAAGGGAAACTCCTCTGGTTCACCCACAGGGAGAATCCCCACTCCCCGTCGGCAGGCGCAGCTTTTCAGGAGTTCGACGATTTCCTGAAAAACGGCCCAAGGGTATCCGGCGTACCTTCCGGAATAGCCGGCGAGATCGTTGACTGGATATCCCAGGACTGATCCCCCGGCGGCAGCCGGGGTCGGGGTTGGCCCAGGTTGTATATTGCAGCTCCCGTTTCTGAGGAGATCTCATGCTAAGAAGATTCCTGAGCTACTACGGACCCCACAGGTTCCTTTTCTTCATAGACATCCTGGTGGCGCTGCTGTCATCCGGGCTGGCGATACTGATACCCTCCATGGTGCGCACACTGCTGCAGGACCTGATCCCCTCCAGGAACGTTAACGCCATGATCCTCTACTTCGCACTGATGGCGGGGATATACCTTGCGAAGATGGTCTTCGAGTTCATCAGGATGAAGTGGGGGCACATACTGGGCGTACGCATGGAGTACGACATGCGTGAGGACATCTTCAGGCACATTCAGAAGCTCTCCTTCAACTACTTCGACAACACCAAGACCGGCCACATAATGTCACGGATCTCCAACGACCTGAACACCATCGCCGAGGTGGCCCACCACGCCCCGGAGGACCTTATCCTCTCGGTGTTCCTTATAGTGGGCTCGTTCTTCTTCATGTTCAGCTTCAATACCACCCTGGCCTTCATCGCCCTGATCCCCCTGCCGTTCATGCTCATGTGGGGTATCCGCTACGGAGGAAGGATGCGCAGGGGTTTCCGCCGGGTCCGCCAGAAGATAGCCGACATAAACAGCGCCGTTGAGAACTCGGTTCAGGGCATCCGCGAGGTCAAGTCCTACGCCAACGAAGAGCTTGAGATGACCAAGTTCGGAACGGTGAACACCCACTTCCGCCTGGCCAAGGAAAAGATGTACACCATCATGGGAGTGTTCTACTCGGGCTTCGGTTTCTTCAACGACATGTACTACCTGGTGGTCATCGCCGGAGGCGCGTGGTTGTATCTGCAGGGCAGCATAACCCCCGCCGACATTCTGGCTTTCGTTCTCTATGTGAACATCATTCTGGGCCCGATTCAGAGGCTCATGAACTTCACCGAACAGTTCCATCAGGGCGCCGCCTCCTTCGAGAGGTTCACTGAGATAATGGACATAGAACCCGATATAGCAGACGCGCCCCATGCCCGTTCCTATAGACCTGTGAAGGGTTCCGTGGAGCTTTCAGGGGTATGGTTCAGGTACTCCTCCTCACCGGACTGGATACTCAGGGACGTTTCCCTGTCGGTACCCGCCGGTGAATCGGTGGCGCTGGTGGGGGAATCGGGCGCCGGGAAGAGCACCATCGTTTCACTGGTACCCAGGTTCTACGAGCCTCAGAAGGGAACAGTCTCCATAGACGGCCACGATGTGATGGACCTTAAGCAGAGCTTCCTCCGGGAGAACATCGGCCTGGTTCAGCAGAACGTCTTCCTCTTCGACGACACCATCAGGGAGAACATCATGTACGGCAAGCCCTCCGCCACCGAGGAGGAGATGGTGCAAGCGGCCAGGGACGCCAACATCCACGACTTCATCATGTCGCTTCCCGACGGCTTCGACACATATGTGGGGGAGCGGGGGGTGAAGCTCTCAGGCGGTCAGAAGCAGAGGGTCTCAATCGCCAGGGTCTTCCTGAAGAACCCTCCCATACTCATCTTCGACGAGGCCACCTCTTCCCTGGACAACGAGTCCGAAGGCCTGATCCAGGAGGCCATGTTCCGCCTCAGCGAGGACCGCACCACCATCATCATCGCCCACAGGCTGTCCACAGTCAGCCATGTGAACAGGATCTTCGTTCTCCACGAGGGCTCAGTGGCTGAATCCGGGAACCACACGTCACTGATGGAACTGGGCGGTCACTACCACAGGCTCTACACCAGGGGCAGCATCTGATACCCTGAGGCCGTCCGCAAGTTTGTCAAGTAACTCGGCAAAGCATTGCACGCATTGTAGTTACAGCATCAAGAATTCGCTGTCCTGACAATAGTGCATTGATTTTTGTGAGATGATCACAATTATCGATCGTGTTATGTGGATACACTCACAAAAGTCAATTGACTTTTGTGCAAAAACACACTACATTGTACCCAGTAAGGAGGTAGGCCATGCACAGATATGCACTTGCGAACTTGCTGGACTGGAAGGACAGGGGAAGCAGAAAACCCTTGGTTATCAGAGGAGCCAGACAGACAGGGAAGACCTGGCTTATGAAGACGTTCGGGAAAACATGTTATGAACGCTGCGCATACATCAACTTCGACGGCAACCCCCGAATGAAGGCTCTCTTTGAGATGGACTTCGATACTGACAGACTGCTGACCGGACTGCAGGTGGAGGCCGATTGCCGAATAGAGCCTGGAAACACACTGATCCTGTTCGATGAGATTCAGCAGGTACCTGAAGCCCTCTCTTCACTGAAGTACTTCTATGAGAACGCGCCTGAACTCAACATCGTTTCTGCTGGTTCCCTGCTGGGAGTGGCGATGCACAGTGGAGCATCCTTCCCTGTGGGAAAGGTGGAGTTCCTCGACCTTCACCCGATGTCTTTCTCAGAGTTCCTTCTCGCCACGGGCAGCGAAAGGCTTGCCGGGCTTCTGCGTGAAGGCAATTTCGAGATGACCAATATCTTCTCCTCTGAATACAGGGATAAACTAAGAAGTTATTTTCTGGTCGGCGGAATGCCCGAGGCAGTACTGGAATTCCGACGGAATATGGATTACGGTGCAGCTCGTTCCGTACAGATGCAGCTTCTGACAGGATATGAACAGGATTTCTCTAAGCACTCGCCTGCAGAGGTAGTTCCCAGGATAAGGAGCGTCTGGAACAGTCTCCCCTCCCAGCTTGCCAGGGAGAACAGAAAGTTCGTCTGGGGACTTGTCAGGAACGGAGCCCGGGCAAGGGAGTACGAGTCAGCAATTCAATGGCTGCTTGACTGTGGTGTGGTAACAAGGGTAAACAGGGTTACCAGACCAGGAATTCCATTAGCGGGTTACAGGGACCTTTCCGCGTTCAAGCTGTTCGCTCTTGATGTAGGCCTTTTATCCGCCATGGGGAGGATTCAGCCCTCGGTCATTCTGGAGGGGAACCGGGTATTCATGGAGTTCAAGGGAGCCCTTACTGAGCAGTTCGTTCTTCAGCAGCTTCTTTCATTGGGTATTGAGCCTTCCTACTGGAGTGCTGCGAAGGGGAATGCTGAGATCGATTTCCTTCTCCAGATGCCTTCAGGGATCATTCCCCTCGAGGTGAAAGCGGCGGAGAACCTGCAGGCAAAAAGCCTCAGGGTATATTCACAGAAGTATTCTCCTGAAAGAAGCATTCGTTGCTCTCTGTCGAACTTCAGGGATGAAGGATGGCTCATTAACCTTCCGTTATACTGCATCGAATGCATTGGGAAGATAAGCACTCGTCAGGAGGCCGCCCCAATCAGGGAAAACGGTTGAGGTCTGGACCGAAAACACGAAAGCTGCATGACTATCGCAAGCTCTGCTGTCTCTTCCACAGCTCCATGAAAGATGTACTTGAAGCTTACAGATTCCATGTTAGTTTTCGGCATGATATGCAGAAAAGAACACATGTCATTGCAGTACCTCTGAAAGTCCTTGCCTGCCCTGAAGCCTTTTTCGAGTTCTTATCTTAGCTATGCTCAGTTTATCGGGATGGACAAGTTCACGGAACTCCTCCGAGTTAAGTCACTCCTTCACCTGTTCGATGAAACCCTCGAATTTCTCGAGTATCTCTCCCTTGAAGTTGTCATCGGAAAGACTGGTGTTCATGAAGGCTTCCGAATCTTCCTGCTTCTCAGGCGGTATCACCAGCCCTATGGGGAAGGCTTCGCAATGGAGCGACCTTCCACGGGCGACCTTCCCGATGTGCAGGAAAGCGCTTTCATAACCGAACTTGTCGTTCCTCTTCTCATAGGTGCTTCCGCAGCAGGTCGCCATGAACAGCTCTCCGATGCGTTTCGAGTGCCTGCGCACGAACTTCTGCGCTGGAAGGGCGAACTTTCCCAGGTACAGAGGCGCTATCACCACTACCTTTTCGTATTCTCCCGGGTCGTGCTTCGGTTTCCTGATCCCGGGACCGATCCCCAGCCAGGTTCCAAGCAGCATCAGTGGCTGCAGATCAAATATGGGCCTGATCTCCTCCACATCGGCTTCCAGCTCCGCCGCGGCCCTCTCGGCAAGATAGCGATTGCTTCCGGTTCGTGAATAGTGTGCAACGAGAACTTTCATGTTTGCTCCCCTTCCGTTCACAGGGGAATATGTCGAAGGAGGAGGCATGGCGGCCCCCTCCATGATTCCCGGCGGCAATAACGGCCGACGCTTCTGGATCCGTGGCTACTTCTCTCTACTGGTGTTCTCGACTATTCCCCTGAAGGACTCGAGGCGGAGCTTGATCTGCTCTGTGTCCTCCTGGGAATAGTCGGTTACGATCTTGATGCCGGGGATGCCCTTTTCCTCAAGCTTCGCGGCCAACTTCCCGGCTTCCACATTGAATCCGTGGCAGTACTGCAGCACATTGTGCACCACCCCCTGCACCCGGTACTCCTCTATGATTCCGTCGATGTTGTCGAATCTCTCGGTGTTGGGGGAGAAGCAGGCGCAGTCGATTTCGAAGTACCTGTCGGCAATGGCCTCGATCATCTCATCAACCGTCTCCAGGTCCTCTGGAACATTGTTCCTGGCGTACCTTATCCCTGTGCAGGATTCGTCCATTACCACCCTGAGACCGCTCATCTCCGCTGCGGCGTGGACCTTTGCGAAGCCCATGGGAGAAGGGGTTCCGGCCATTAACACCCTGACTCCGGGGGTTTCGTAGGCGCTGATGTTCTGCTCCTCCCGTTTCTCCAGCTCTTCTATGAGAATCTCGCCTGCGCTGATGAAGGCGTCTGTGTCCATGTTCAGGGCAACCTGGCTGATCAGGAGGCAGTCCAGACCGCTGATGGGCGGGTTCTCGTTCTTCCTGAACCTGTTTATCCTGTTCAGGATATCCCTTTTCCTGTTCTGCCTGATGATGGCTTCCCTGAGGTTCCTCTCGGTCACCTGGATACCGGAGAGCTTCTCCATCCTTTCCCTGAAGCCCTTTACCTCTGAGAGCCACAGGTCCCTGTCGACCCGGTTCTTCTTCTGGGGCACCTCCAGGGAGGTGATGTCGAAGAGATCCCAGGTCTTCTTCTTCGCATCGCATGTTGTCTCTCCAAGGACCATGTCCTTCAGTGTCTTGTAGGGGCAGGTGCCGCTGATAGCCATGCCGAAGGTGGACCTTACCAGGGGACATATGTCCCTGGGAAGCACCTTGTCCGCATAGTCAAGGGTGAATCCGCTGCCACCGCAGAGAGGGATGTTCAGGACACCTGCCGCCATCGTTATTTCATCGGGTACATAGATACAGAAAGAGCCTATGGATTTTCCGCCGGCTGCGCGGTAGTCGATTATCTCCTTCACCCGCTGGCCGTGGCTGTTATGAAGGGCCGTATCGAAGAGTTTCATGGCCTTCGGACGGTTCTTCTGCCAGAGGAAGTTCCTCCAGTGAAGCTTGTGCCCGTTCTCAAGGAATCTGTCATGAAGCTCCACGTTCATGCCCAGATCGGTCCACATGTGGTGGAGTTCCTTCGAGTCGAGTCTCTTTCCCATTATTCCCCTCCAGCCGAATGGCTGCCGGGGAACAGACCGGATCAGCCGCCTTCGGCCAAACGAGCCCCTCCGGGGCTCACCGCTGCGGTTCAGTTGCGTCTTGCAAATGCCAGTGACGGCATCGTAGCTCCTTTCGGTCTGAGCGGGGAGTATAGGATCGTTTCAAGAAAAAAGAAAGACCCCCGGATGGTGGTCTCTCAGCTCCCTGCGGAAATGCTGAGGCCCTTCAGGCAGGCTTCTGTCATATTCTGGGCCTCTTCCAGGTCACGGAGCGCTGAGACCTTGACTGGAAGGGTCTTCATCCGCTTAACGGTCCTTCCGGGAGCGGACCGGTTGGCGGCAATGAAACCCGCCAGTTCCCGCGCATCTTCCTCCTGCCCGGCTTCCAGGAGGACCATCACGGAACCGCCCATGATCTCCAGTGAAAGAGGGGTCCACCCCCTGCCGGATACGGAATGCAGTGCCAGGAGGAAATTTGCCCTGGCTCCCTCCAGGCTACCCCTCCTCAGATCGATCTCACCCATGACCCTGTGGCTCTCCGCAAGCCCCCAGCGGTTCCCCAGGCGGGTGTAGGTCTCGATGTTCTCCCGGCAGAGTTCCTCCCCCTTCCGGTATTCCCCGGCTTTCAGATGAAGTGTGCAGAACACCCCCTTGACTATCGCGGCATTGAAGTCGTCACCTATCTTCAGCTCCTCTTCCAGTGCCATTTCCAGCATTTCCCGGGCTTCATCCAGACGGTTGAGTTCGATGGCCACTATGGCAAGGTTCGTGAGTGTGGACGAGGCTCCCCTGGTGTTCCCGGATCTCTTCTCCGTTTCCAGGGACTCCCGGTAGTACCGCTGGGCAGCAGCGAAGTCCCCCTCCTCGAATGCCAGGTTCCCCAGGTTGTTAAGAACGGCGGCTACTCCCGCATCATCCCCCAGCCCTTTCCTGATGTTCAGGCTCTCGCAGTAGGCGTCTGCCGCATCCTTGTACATTCCCGCTATGTAATGAACATTGCCCAGCATGTTCAGGGAATCCCCCAGCCCCCCGGGGGAGTCGGCCTCCCTGTAGAGCTCCACCGCTTTTTTCAATTGCCTTATGCTTTCGTCCCTGGTGGAGCAGAATGAACAGAACCAGCCCAGGGCGGAGTGCATCGCCCCCCTGAACTCCGATGAGTCTCCCGGGTATGCTTCCAGACTTTCCCTGAAGAGTTTCTCCCCTGCGGTGTACATGCCCAGCAGACCCAGAAGTGCCCTGAGGGCTCCGGCTGTCTCAGTGGACACCGGATAACTTCCAGCGGCCACTGACCGTTCCCAGGCGGCGATGATCTCCCGCTTGCATGGAGTAAGACGCTTCAGGGCCTGGATGCAATCTCCCCTCTGCAGGGCCTCCGAATCATTCAGAAGAAGTCCAAGGAACCTCTCTGCATGGGATCGTACAAGGGAAGCCTTCTCTTCCTGGGAAAGGACCTCGGCGGTCTTCTCCCAGGCGAAATCCCGTACCAGCGGATGAAGCCTGAAAAGGCCGTCCTCCCTCTTCTCGAGGAGGGACTTGCCCAAAAGAATGGAAAGGTCGGTGCGGCTTGTGGAGCTCACTTCCAATGCATCGGCAAGGCTGAAGGCGGAATCGAACACCGAAAGGGAGGCAAGGACCCTCCTCTCCCCGGGAATCAGGTGGTTCCAGGAGAACCTGAAAACCTCCCTGAGGCTCCTGTGCCTTTCGGGAAGGTCGCTCAGTTCCGCGGATACCGCGAGGGGATTGTCAAGTTCCCGGAGAATGTCATCGTATGAGAGCATCCCGGTCCAGGAGGCCACCAGCACAATGGCCAGAGGATTACCCCCCAGAAGGGAGCATATGGCCTTTACTGCCTCATCATTCGGGGAAGCCTCCGTGGTTGATGCCTGGGCCCTTCCTGCCGTTTCCCTGAAGAGTATCTCTCCATCGGAGGTCCCTGAACCCGCCGAAGAGGTCATGCCTCCGACCTGGAACACATGCTCGCAGCTGAGTCCGAGCCGGATCCTGCTGGTGGCAAGCATCTTGAGGCCTGGAAGTGAAGACAGGAAGGAAGCCAGCTCGCCGGCATGCCCTGCCAGGGAATCGCATCCGTCGAGTATCAGAAGGATCCTTTTCCCTGTGAGTCGCTTCTCGAGTACCGATCTGTCGAAACCGTCGCTCTGCGGGTCCAGCCCCAGGGCTCTGCCAATCTCCCAGAGGGCTCCCTCTTCGGTGTCCACCTTCTCCATGTCAGCGTGAAAGACGCCGTCGGGGAAGGAGAAGGCCTCCATGGCTCCCGCCTGGAGCGCCAGCCTTGTCTTGCCCGTTCCTCCATGGCCGTGCAGGGAGAGGAATCGTACATCATCCCTCTCAAGGAGGCGGA
Source organism: Candidatus Sabulitectum sp. (assembly GCA_036743055.1). Lineage (GTDB taxonomy): Bacteria > Fermentibacterota > Fermentibacteria > Fermentibacterales > JCC-6 > Sabulitectum. Next base: position 14,668 of record DAINQE010000013.1, read on the forward strand.
ATATCCTGAGAAGTTCCCCTTTCCTGCCCACGAAAGGGGTTAGAGGCCTCTTGAGGTTGTTGGGAACGCTGCCCAGGGTTTTCGGAGAGATGGAGGAGGATCGTGGAAGACCTGGGGCTTCCACGAGAAAAAGCCTTCTTGGTTTACTCAGGTCAGTAAGTCTGTGCATGCCCAGGTCCCTGAAAGAAACAGCTGGAAGCTCCTGCTCCATCGCCTCCAGAAAATCCCCCGTCACCAGTATCTGTCCGCCCGACCCGGAAGCCATGACCCGCTGAGCAAGGTTCACCGCGGGTCCGAAAAAGTCCCCTCGGCGCTCAACGGCAATACCGGTGTGTATGCCTGCTCTTGCGAGTATGCAATTCTTCGAACCCTCTCCGGCTATCCCTGCCAGATCACGAATCAGTTCCACTGCGCAGGCCAGGGCTGATGAGGCCATGGAGAAGTGGATGAAGAACCCGTCGCCGGTGTGTTTTACCACTGTCCCGCCATGGCGGTCAACAAGCTTCATGGTGAGGGAATCGTGCCTCTCCAGAAGTTCCGACATCTCCTCCCTGCAGGTATCCCAGAGGCCCGTGGAATTCTCTATATCGGTGAAAAGGAATGTGTCGCAGCCCATGGCTAGGGCGGATCTCCATGTGTTTCGGCGGCGTTGTTCCTGAAGGAACCAAGCCTGCGGCTGGAGTTCCTTATGAACAGAGGGAGGAATACCCCCCATGGGATCCACAGAAGGAAGTTGAAGGGTCTGGGAATAATGAGGAACAGTAGTATGAAAGCGGCTGAGACGGCCCAGAAAAGGATTGATGCCCTTCTTATGAACCTGCGTTCGCCGGGGCTTCCAGCGCTTCGCAGCGCGGCAGCGGTTCCGATGAGTCCGCCGGCCACACCCAGAACACCTCCAACGATCCCCCCTATCAGCCCAGGATGCATATCAGCCTCCCTGCGGTTAAGCCCTTCATTTTAGAATAGGCCCGGTCTCTTTCGGCTTCAAGGGATTTTACCCGTCATTGTCCAGCACTTCCCTTGCCCTCTCAGCCAGGTCCGACAGCCTGTAGGGTTTCCTGAGGAACCCTGAAGCTTCCTTCATCAGCTCCTCGAGATTAACGTCGAACTCCGAATGGCCGCTTGCTATGAGGACCTTCAGGGCAGGGCGTTTCTTCCTTATCTCCTCAAGGCATCTGAAGCCGCCCATCCCGGGCATGTTCAGGTCGAGGATGACCAGGTCCACCTCTTCCAGTTCTATCCGTTCCAGGGCTTCCTCGCCGGTTGAGGCGGTGAGTACATGGTAGCCGATGTGGGTGAGGTACTCCCGGGACTGGGAGGTAATATCAGGCTCATCATCCACCACCAGGACGGTCTCTCCTTTTCCCGATGGTGTGGAACCCATACCCGCGGGAGCCTCCAGTCTTACCTCAGCTCCCTCGGCAACCGGAAGCAGTATGGTAAACACGGTGCCCGACCCCTCCGCGCTTTCGCAGCGGATGCACCCGCCGAGGCTTCGCACGATACCGTAGACCGATGCCAGCCCCAGACCGGTCCCCTTCCCAGGCTCCTTGGTTGTGTAGAATGGGTCGTACATGCTCTTCCTGACCTCGGGGGGAATGCCGCTTCCGGTGTCGGAGACCATAAGGACAGCGTACCTGCCTGTGAGGATGGTTCCAGTTTCACCACATTCAGTTTCGGAAATTTCAACACCCCAGGTCCTCACTTCGAGTTCACCCCCCTCGGGCATTGCGTCCACTGCGTTCCCAGCAAGGTTGAAGATCACCTGCTCTATATGAACAGGATCAGCAAGCACAGGAGGAAGGTCTCTCTCCAGATCGGTGGTTATCCTGATCATCTTCGGTATGGTCTGCCCAAGGACCTCCACCGCATTGGATACTTCCCTGTTCAAATCCACGGGAACCTTCCTGAACTCCATGTGCCTGCCGAAGGCCATCAGCTGACCAATGAGGGTGGATGCCCTCCTGCCGGCTCCGGCGATGTGCTCGAGGCTCCTTCTCTCCTCGGGGGGAAACCCATTCTTCTCAAGGAGCAGCTGTGCGTAACCCACTATGACCTGCAGTATGTTGTTGAAGTCGTGGGCAATTCCCCCGGCAAGGTTCCCCAGAGCCTCCATCTTCTCGGCGTGCTGCAGCCTGGCCGTCTGCTCCAGAAGCTCTCTCTGCGCATTCTCGAGTGTCTTGACTTTCTGGTTGAGCCTCTGCCTCAGGTAAATCGTGATGATGGCCAGGGACAGCAGCAGCACTGCCAGGAAAAGCCCCACAGGACGGAGTTTCCTCATCAGGGCGGCACTTATCTCACCCCGGGGGGTCATGGTTATCCATGTTCCGTACAGCTCCTCGAGACGACTTCTGGATATATCGGCCATCGCCTTCTGAATCGAGCTGTAAAGCAGGGGATACTCCCTGCTGACCCCGATGCTCCAGTCAAAGTAGTAATCGGTTACTCCGGCCACCCTGAGGTTGGAGAGGCCCTCGGTACCGGCGTAGTAAGATGCCACCGCCAGGTTCTCCACCAGTACGTCCGCCTCCCCGAAGGCTACTGACCTCAGCGCCTGCTGTACGTTCCACATGGGTATGAGATCAAGATCCAGGCCGGTGTTCCTGAGGTACTCCTCGGTAGCGTATCCTGAAACCACAGCCACCCTGAGGCCCTCCAGATCCTGCAGAGCAAGGTCTTCCGCAATGGACGATGTGGCTATCATCACCACCGGAACGCTGGCATAGGGTACGGTGAAGTAGGAGTACTCCTCCCTCTCGTCGGTTCGGACTATGGTGGGAGCAACTGCGCAGTCACCGTCGGCGAGGGCCTGGAGATGCCTGTTCCAGTCCTGGCAGGGTATCCTTATGAACTCTATTCCCAGCCTTCTCTCCACCTCGGAGGCCACATCGGCTCCCAGACCGGTGAAGGAGCCGTCCTCTGCGGCGAACTCTATCGGCGGGAAGTCAGTGTTGTAGAAAAGGGTAAGCCTGTCGGGATTCTCGTTCAGCCATGCCCTTTCCTCCGGGGTAAGGACCGTTAGCTCGAAGGGATCGGTTCCTCCGGGAAAATGGAACAGCACCGCCAGGGAAACGGCCAGTAGAACAACACCCGCCAGAGCTGCGGGTCTCCAGGAGATATGCAGAACTTCCGACAGACTCAATTCAGCCCATCCTGCTCTTTCAGTAAGGCACCAGCACGGCTGCTACCCTTTTCCTTCCCCAGAGGGCTTTTGCAGGAATCATGTAGTCGGGAGCGACCTCCATGATCATGTTCAGAATGCTCTGGTCCTTCGTCCAGACACTTACCGAGACCCACATCCCCACCGATCTTGCGTAGCTACCCATTTCAACGGGATACATTGCGTTGTCCAGTGAATACATCACATCGAGCTCGGGGGCCCTTGAGAAGCTGAAGTCCTCCGGGAGGTATGGAGCGAGATCAGGAGGGACCTCTCCCCACCAGCCGTCCTGGGGATAGTGTCCGTTGTCCGCAAGATACAGCTGAGCCGCATGAACTATCACCCTGGTGTCAGCAACTATTGCCGCGGCGTTGGCTTTCAGTGTTATATCCCTGTATCTGGGAATGGCTACAGCCGCAAGGATCCCGAGGATCACCACGACCACCATCAGCTCTATCAGTGTGAATGCCCTTCTTGCGCGGTTCATCGGTTTGCCTCCCCTGTGAGGAGCCCTGGAGCGGAGCGGTGCTCGATACCTCCCTCGCTATAGGTGAAGGAGCCGTCTTCGTTCACTGTGAGGGATACGCCATCGGTGGTTTCCAAATGCTCCACGAATCCATCTGGAAAGCCCCCACGGGCTCTGACCATCTCCTCGAGGAGGATGGCGGATTCAGCGATGGACGCCGAATCAGGGAGTATCTCCGTGTAGGCAGGCTTGGCCTCCACGGCAAGCGCCAGGGCGAGCTTAACTGCTGAGGCTGCCAGGAGGAGGAAAAGGAACACCAGCAGGATCGCCTTCGTCGGGAAACTCCTTTTTGCCCTTCTTCGGTTGTTTCCGCTCTCCTCCACGAGGAGGTCCGCCTGAGCTATGTGATCCCTGGCTCCCTTTTCCATGCTTCCCCCGATCCTGAGTGCGCCGGAGTTCTGTATACCGGTTCCATCAATGAACCATAAGAAAACCGTTCAGGCTGGTACAGGCCCGTCGGTTACTCCATCCTTACGCATTCCATATCTTACATGTCTGGAGGTTGTGATGAAACAGGTATTGCAGACTTTGAGGACCATCGTCGCAAGGGCCGAACAGACCCATGCAGGGCTTTACTTCTCATTGTGGACAGACCCGGCGGTGATGGCCAATGTCGGATTCCCCGGAGGGATTCCCATTACTATGGATGAAATTGAAACCCGAATAGCCGGAGAGCCCGACTCCGACCTCGACCGTCTCCTGGTGGTGATACTCCGCAAGACCGGGGAGCCCATCGGTGAGTGCTACATGCACCCACCCGACGGGGAAGGCACCGCATCCACCGACCTGAAACTCCTTCCGGCCTTTCAGGGAATGGGCCTGGGAACCGAGGTGAAGCTGGCCCTGCTTGATTTCCTGTTCACGGGGACGGACTGCGCCAGGGTTCAGGCCACTCCCAACAGGGGCAATACCGCGTCCATAAGGATGCAGGAAAAGGCAGGAGGGGTCAGAACCGGGGAAGGGGTGAGTCGTTTCCCGGAAACCATGGCCGAATACACCTCTCCGGTACGCTATTTCACTTATATCGTTTCCAGGGAAACATGGATAAGGAACAGGCAAAAGGACCAGGTTGACCCCGGCAATAAATGGTGATTATCATACTCTCAGGGTGGGGTTTCAGATACAGGGGTCACAGTTTCGCGTTGTATTGCCTTCTGAAAGAGGTGAACGGTGGATCTTGTGCATTCCCTGAGTTCTTCTGATGAAACCGTAGCCCCCGGGAGCGACTCCCGGGCCGATCTTAACATGCGCATCATCCAGTCCCCGGTCTGGTACATAGAAGACAACTACGGCCCTGAAAAACTCCAGGCCATGGGCTTCGAGGCCGGCATACCCCTCGAGAAACTCAAGAGCTGCAAGGGCTGGATCACCCTTGAGCAGACGGAAACCGTGCTCCATTTCGTACGGGCCCTTGCAGGCAGCGACGAGAAGTTCATGGAAGCATGCGCCTACAGGATGCGGGAAGGCTATGGCCCCCTAAGGTTCCTTCTGTGGGCAACCACCCCCTCTGAAATGCTGGAGATGGGGCAGAAACACTTCTCCTCCATATCCACCTTCAGCAGCGGCGACTTCCTGCAGGTGGGCGACACCAGGTTCAGCCTCCGCTACCGTTCATCCAGGAGCGAGAGCAGGCTGATGTGCCTGTCCAGACAGGCCCAGTCCAGGGCACTGCCCACGCTCTGGGACCTTCCCCCGGCCACGATCAGGGAAACTGCGTGCATCTGCAGCGGCGACGACCGGTGCGAGTACGAACTCTCGGTCTTCGAGAAGAGCAGGCTTCTTCCTGTTGTGATCGGCAGCATCCTGGGAGCCGGAGTATCAGCGGCGGTATACTTCCTCAACCTCTGGCCGGCGCTGATGGCCACTTATCTGTGGGGCGCCACTCCATTCATCGGAGCAGCCCTTGGGTACATCTTTGAACTCAGAAGGGCCAACAGACACAACCTCAAGGTTGCCGACGACATAAACAGGGGCCTTACCAATATCGTGGTTGAGAACCAGGAGACCCAGCAGGAGATTATGAAGCTCCATGAGCGGCAGAGGGACTGGAGCAGAAGGCTCGAGGAGCAGGTGGCCCAGAGAACCAGGGCCAGTGAGGAACTGACCCGCCGCCTCCATTCCATACTGACGGAACAGGCAACTGCTCTCAAGGGTGTTACCCACGACATGAAGAACCCCCTTACCGTGGTTCTGCAGACCGCCGAGATCATCCAGGATGATGTGAAGCCGGAGAACCTCTGGATGCTTGAGGAACAGAAGCAGGCGGTGAAGAGGATAAGGTGCCTCCTCGACGACATGCTGCAGCTGGAAACCTCCGACGTGGCCACCATGCAGTTCATGCCTGAGCAGGTGGACACCGCGCCCCTTGCCGAGTCCCTCCGCAGGAGGCTCAGGGCCCTTGCGGGCGAGGGAGGCATTCGCATCAGCGTGATAACCACCAGGGAAGCCCCTCCATTGATCAGTGTTGACAGGATGGTCCTTGACAGGGTAATGGACAACCTTCTGACCAACGCGGTGAAGTACACCGACCGGGGCAGCATAGTGCTGGAGCTCGACGGAACTCCAGGCTTCCTGACCATAAAACTGTCCGATACCGGCAGGGGAATAGACCCCGACGACATGCACAGGATCTTCCAGGCTGGAGGCTCCGATCCGAACAGCAGAAGCTTTAACAGCCACGGCATAGGTCTTTCGGTGGTGGTGAGGCTGCTCGACCGCATCGGCGGCAAGCTCGAGGTGATGTCCCTCCCCGAGAGGGGCACCACCTTCTGGATCCATTTCCCCGTTGAACCTCCGGGTACATCCGAGGATGACCATTCGGACCCCACCGACAGGGTCGTAACCATAAGGATGGTCAAGTGACCCCCTCCAGCGAAGACAGCGCACTCAGCGTATTCCTGAAGTACCTCGAAGCGGAGGGTGCAAGGGTAGTATTCGGAATTCCCGGAGGCCTTCTGCATCCGTTCTTCGAGGCGGTGGCGCTGGATCCCAGGTTCAAGCTCATAGTAACCAAGCACGAGGAGGGTGCAGCTTTCATGGCCGACGGCTACGCCCGTACCAGCCACCGCCTGGCGGTGTGCGCGGGAACCGCAGGCCCCGGGGCCACCAATCTTCTCACAGGGGTGTCATGCGCCTTTGCAGATTCCGTTCCCATGCTGGTGGTAACCGGGCAGGCGGCAAGTCATGCCATCGGAAAGGGGGCCGCCCAGGAAACCGGAAGGGAGGACATGGACATAGTCTCCATGTTCCGCCCTGTAACCAAGTATTCCGCCATGGTCCAGTCCCCGGCGGCATTGCCCGGACACCTGAGACGGGCATTGCGGGCCGCGCTCACAGGCAGGCCCGGCCCGGTGCACCTGAACATACCCGTGGACTTCTGGGACAGGCCGGTGGCCGAGGACTGGTTCGCGCCGGGAACCTACAGGCCCGAGACCAGGACTTTCGACAGAACGGCGGTGCAGAAAGCTTCCAGGGCCCTTCTTAACGCCAGGCATCCCGTGCTTCTCGTGGGTTCCGGGGTGGAAATAGCAGACGCAGGCTCCAACCTTAAGAGCCTCGCGGAGCTGCTTCCAGCCAGGGTTGCCACATCCCCGAGGGCGAAGGGGGTCTTTCCGGAGAATCATCCCCTTTCCCTGGGAGTGTTCGGCTTCGCCGGGCACCGCCTGGCCAGGGAAACGGTTCTGGGAAAGGGTGTGGACGTTCTGATGACCATAGGGGCCTCGCTCAACGAGACAACCACCCTGAACTGGCACACGGACCTTACCCCCTCCACCTGCCTTATTCAGCTGGATGTCGACCCCGACAAAGTAGGCAGGAACTACCCCGTGGACATCCCGCTTGTGGGGGACGCAAGGGCAATACTTACAGAGATCGTCTATCACTCCCATCGTTTCATCAGAGAGGGAAGAGAAAGTCAATCGAACTGGTCTTCGGAGCTCTCGCTTCCATCCTGGCACGAAAGGTGCCTCGCCCCGGAACTCATTTACTCCGACGCAATACCGGTGACCCCCCAGCGCTGGCGGGCCGACCTTCAGGAAGTCCTTCCCTCGGACGCCATGGTATTCTCCGACATCGGCGGTCATATGCTCTTCAACATTCACCACCTCTGCATCCACGAAGGTCAGAAGTTCGTTCTGAACCTGGGCTTCGGATCAATGGGGCACGGCACGGCCTCCCCGATAGGAGCCGCCCTGGCAGACCCCAGAAGACCTGTTCTTTCAATAGTAGGCGACGGCTGCTTCACCATGAACGGCATGGAGCTGATCACCGCCGCAGAATATGACATTCCGGTGGTGTGGATAGTGGAGCACAACAACATGCACGGGATAACCTGGCACGGCAGCAGACAGGTGGGCAGAAAGATCCCCATGGATTCCGTGCGTTACAGGAAGAAGCTGAATATTGCGGGCATTGCCTCGGCCATGGGTCTGACCTCTTTCATTGTCGACGGTCCCGGTCAGATGCAGAGGATCCTTCCCGAGGCCCTGAAGGTGCCAGGACCATCACTGATAGAGGTCAGGGTCGATCCGGAGGTGCCGCCCCCGCTGGGGGACCGCGCTAAAAGCGTTTCCGCGGGGTTCGTTCAGAAATGACCGGCCGCAGGGGACCGGTGGAAGACCTGAAGTGGACCGATAAGCTCCAGGCTTCGGTTTCAACACCAGCCCCGATGCCCAGGATCCACGGTTATGATGTAAGGGGTGAGATGCTGGGGATATCCTCCTTCGCCGAGACCATGTTCCTCTCACTTACCGGTGAACTGCCCTCCCCGGATACCCTGATGGCTTTCGAGGCGGTTCTGGTCTTTCTTGCGCCTGTCTCCGTCGCGGAGGCCGCAGGCCACGCCTCTCTGCTGGCGGGTCTCTGCGGCTCGGGCTCGGGAGGACTCACAGGGGTCTCGGCCATTGCCCTCGCCGAAAGATCGCGAAACATGGTAAACGAATACCTGCCCCTGGCAGAAGCCGCCCTTGGGGGAAAAGACCTACCCGCATCGGAAGGGGCGGAGGAGACCAGGCTTCTTCTCAAAGCCCTCCGGGAAGCCGAGGTGAGCTACCCCGGAAAACTGGAGCAACTCCCTCCACCAGCGGCATGCATGGCGGTTCTCATGGAGTGCTGCGGCATTCGGAACCGCCGAATAATGGAAACGGTGATCACCCTGGCGGGGCTGCCCTGCACACTGGCCGAGGGCATGGCCGCGAAACCCGGCAACTTCCGAACTTACCCCATAGGACTTCCGGAGTACGAATACGATGACCGGCGAACCTGACAGGCTGACCACCAGGGTGGGTCACGCCGGGTGGAACGACCACCGCCACTTCGGCTACTCCGTATTCGGAGAACTCGCCGGAACCACAAGCACCACAGGCCTGATAGCCATGGCAGCCTCTGGGAGGAAACTGCCCGAGGAGGACTGCAGGCTGCTGGACGACATCGCCGTTATCCTCACCGTTGCCGACCCGAGGATCTACCCTCTGAAGCTTGTGCGTCTGGTGTCTTCCTACGGCGATCCCCTGGCGGGTCTTTCTGCCGCAATTGCTGCCATGCAGGGAGCCATAGTGGGGCCCCAGATCTCCATGGGCGCCGCATTCTGGCTCCTGGAGATGGAGAAAACCGTGGACCTCGAGGCTGCTGTGGCCAGGTCCTTTCAGGATCAGGGAAGGATAGCCGGGTTTGGCGTTCCCTTCAGGGAAGTAGACGAAAGGGCGGTTGCCCTGGAGAAAAGGGCCAGGGAGACCGGAAGGGATTCAGGCAAATACTGGAAGCTTCAGGAGCGTATCACCGGCATCGTAAGGGGGACCCGTGGTCTCTCATGCAATGTCGGTCTCCCCGTTGCGGCCTTGAGCCTGGACATGGGGCTCCAGCCTGAGCAACTCGCTTCCCTCTACACAGGCCTTACCATCAATGTCTTCCTTGCCAACGCCGTGGAAGGCGCCGCACAGGCCCCTTCCATCCTCAGGAACCTCCCTGACTCATCCATCGAATACATCGGCACTCCCCCAAGGTCTTACCCCAAGGCCGCCCGCAAGTATGTCAATTAAAATCTGTATCTTCCCTTAAGAAGAAGAGACAGACCTGGGCCGCTTTCATGGTGGAATACGCTTCCATCTAACGTGGTATCACCCTTCGAAGGCGAATGACCGTCTTCATCCGGGAAGGGAGATAAAGATGAAAGCAAGCAGTTTAATTGTGTTCCTCGCCCTTTTCCTGGTGGCAGGGGCTGCATCAGCATCAACCCTTGTTGACCTTGTGTGCCACGGTGAGGTTATCGAGATCGTCTCACTGGATGAGGAAAACGTAACAATGGAGCTGGTGGTCAACTTCTTCGAAGTGGACAACGAGGCTTCGGCAACGGACTATTTTGCCGACAGCTTTATGGATCATGAAGGCAACATGGAAAGGGTCATTACTCTGGAAGGCTTGAGCAAAGAGGACATGGACAGCATAGCCGAAGGTTCCCTCATGATCGTTAACTACTGGAACGCTTCCGGTATAATGGAATCGGAAGACGGCGGATGGACGGCCTTCAGTTCCACATCCTGGACATATCTTGGAGAGGTTCCCGATGGAACCGCCCCATCGATGTGCCCTGTTTCCATGCTATGACCTTCCTTCTGCATACGATCTGATGCCCCGGGCTTATGGCTCGGGGCATCTTTCTATCGCCTTTGATGGGGATTGCCAGTGATTTCCGTGGCCGCTATTATCAATAGAATTCCGTATTGCTTATTCTATTGCGGAGGTGTTCATGTATTTGTTCATACTGTCTATGCTTATGGGTTTGATATCGTCGGATATCGCCCTGGAAGCCGGGGGCGGCCTCGTGCTGCCCGGCTCACCGGAGGGTGATACCCCGGCGCTGAACCTCGATCTAAGGCTCAAGATGGGAATACACAAGAACTGGAGTGTTTTTTTCGGAGGTTCCTTCTGGAGTGTGAAAAACTTCCACCAGACGGAGCCAATGCCTGACTTCATAGAGTTCTCCACCCCCTGGGGATATGAGATCTTCGGTGAGTACGAGGACACGCACAAAGGGATCCAGCTGGGAGTGGAAAGGGAGCTTGGACCTGTAGCCCTGGGCGTTTCTGGCGGCAGCTACTCCAGAAACATAATGACTTGGGTTCCCGGAGCCGGTAAAAGGTACGGTGAGGATAACTACAATGAAACAGGATTCATCTCTTCCATCTTCCTCAGCGTTCCAACTGGGAATCATGGCGTACTCAGGGCGGGGGCTTCAACCGAGGGTTTCGAGGACTGGTTCTTCACTCTTACCGCGGGTATCTCAGTGAACCTTTCTCCCAGCGAAGGGGGTCGGCCGTGAAAGTTCTATTCCTGGTCCCTGTTGCGGCCACGGCTGCATTCTCCCTTTCGGGAAGCTTTGAATGCTCCTGGGCCCGGGTACAGTTCCTCTCCGACCAGCACCCCTGGCTATCGGACAATTTCAGTTTCTACAGGCTGAGCTCCACCCTGGATGTTTCCCCCTATCTCGGGATAGTGATAAGGACCGGCTACGGAACCGCTGAACCATCCGTCCCTCCGGAACCCGCGGAAGGCAGTTATGTATCTGATCCCCGGGGACGACTCTGGACGATGGAGGGTGGCGCCAGGGCATGGCTTCCCGGGGTTGATGCCTTCTTCCTCAGGGGAACGGCAGGCGCTGCATGCGTTTTGCTGGACTACAACGAAGGCTCTTCGGAATACAGTTTCAGACGCAGGACCGATAGCAGCTGGGATCCGCAGCTCTCCATCGGTCTGGGCACCAGGTTCGACATGGATTTCCTCCCGGTGCTCTCCTACGGAGAGTTTGCCCTTTCCTTACAGAGAACAGGCTCTTACAACATGATCTCAGGCGAAGTGGCGGTGGGTATCTGACTATGCTCCAGGTAGTTATGCTTTGCGTCTGCGCAGGTCTTCAGGGTCCTGCTCCCAGCCCTCCAGTGGAGATAATGGGGCAGGGGCTGATGAGCAGGGGCAACCTCGTTGCATTTTTCATGGATAACAACCCTGCAGCCGATCTGGATGAGGTTACCCTTCTCGCCTCACTCTATCTCGAGGAATGCACGGCTGAGGGGGTTAACTCCGATGTGGCCTTCACCCAGATGTGCCTGGAAACCGGCTTCCTCCGTTTTCAGGGGCTGGTGGAACCCTGGATGAACAATTTCTGCGGTCTGGGAGCGATAGGCGCATCCCAGCGGGGCGTTTCGTTCCAGGATGTCCGCACAGGGGTTAGGGCCCATGTACAGCACCTGAAGGCATACGGTTCCACGGAACAGTTGAACCTGGAACAGGTGGATCCCAGGTTCCATTATGTGAACCCCAGAGGTAAGGCCCCTGACCTGTGGTCCCTGGCAGGAACTTGGGCCGCCGACCCTGAGTATGGCGCGAAGCTTTACGCTCTTCTGGAAAGGCTTTACCAGTCGGCGGCGGCCCAGGAGCAGCTCTGATGGGCTTGAGAGATCTGTTCAAAAAGAGAAAAACGGGACTGGGACTGGCTCTTGGAGGAGGCGGAGTCCGGGGCATAGCCCACGTACCCATGCTCCAGGTTCTGGATGAAGAGGGGATCAGACCCGATATCATCTCAGGAACCAGCATGGGGGCGATCCTGGGTGCCCTCTATGCTTCGGGAAGGTCCGGCGAATCAATCCGGGAAGTGATAGAGAGGAATACGATCTCAGGAGAACATGGCCTTAAGGAAGTGTTCGAGAAGAAGAACGCCATCGTAAAATGGCTGAAGGCGGTTAAGGTCTCCTGGAGCGGAAAAGGAATGCTGAACGCCGACGGCTTCATCAGCGACCTCATGGAAGAGATAAGCGTCGACACATTCGAGGAACTGCAGATCCCACTGGTGGTCACAGCGACGGATTTCAACTCCGGGGAGGAAGTAATCTTCAGGAGCGGTGACCTGCTGCCTGCACTCAGAGCCAGCATGTCCATCCCCGGGGTATTCGAGCCTGTAGAATACCAGGGGAGGGTCCTCGTTGACGGAGGAATAGTGAACAACCTGCCGGTGAACCACCTGTCGGCGTGCGCTGCGGTGATAGCCATGGATGTGATACCGGAGCCCAACCCCGGCGATACCGATCCGCCGGGAATGCTTGAAGCTACCCTGGGCATGTTCGACATCCTTCTCAGGAAGATCACCCGGGACTCCCTTGAGAAGCACCCGCCATCTCTGTACTGGAATCCATGCCTGGAAGAAGTGGGCACACTGGAGTTCGACAGGACCCATGAAGTTCTGAAACACGCTCATGAGAGGATGGAAGGATTCAGGAAGAAGCTTCGGTCTGCCCTCCCCTCCTGACAGGAGTTGTCGGCATCATTCCCAGGGAGCGATCGTCATCCGGTCAGTACTACTCTGCTGCAGTCCTCAGGGTCCACCTTCACATGTAGCATGGAACCGGGTTCATAGAGCTGCCTGTTAATGTCGTGTATGGCTTTCTTCAGTGAAACGGCATAGGGAGCTTCCCCGGGAAGGGACACATCCAGTTCGATGGCATACTGGGGCACCTTGTTGATCCTCCACCCCGTTGGAGTGATCGACCTCACCCTGGCTTCCGCAGGTATGCCTCTGGTGTGAATGCGAATGGCCATTCTGCCGGCCCTGATGTGCTTGATCCCCACGATCAGGAAAACGATTCCTGTGATGCCTACCCCTATGGAAGCGCCATAAACAGGTTCGCCCTTCAGTATCCCCAGGAAGTAGGTAAGCCCTAGCGTGAGAAGCAGAAGCAGTACACCAGTTACAGCGAATATCTGCCCGAAGCATCCCCCAGGATTCTCCATTTCAGCCTCACTTGCACCCGCCGCCCTGGAGGACTGATCATCAGCCATTTTCAGGCTCCCGGGACAAACCTCCAGACCGCTGTGGGCATAGACTCCGGTTATCATCTCCAGGACATGTCTTCCCTGAGCGCCGTTCGCCTGGATATACAGGCTGAGCTGCTCAGCGGCTTCCTTCTCCCGCCCGGTCATTTCCAGGGCATTGGCTCTCTGCACGATGGCCTTGCCGTCCAGGGTGGAATCCACGGGTACTGTTTCAAGGTCTTCTCCGAGGATCTCCAGAACACCTTTCCAGTCTCTCTTCACAGTGAGTATCTCTGCTTTCGACACCCTGTAAGCGCTGTCGGACTGAAGGTCCTCGGAGCGGGGATTGCAAGGTTCAAGCCACTTCTCCCCCGCTTCCGGATCACCGGCAAGAGCTGCGTTCCTGGCAAGCATACCCCTGATCTGCTGCCTGTGCCTTGGGAGGGTAAGCACTTCCAGCGCTGATTCGTAGAGCGCCCTCTGCCTCAGGCAGTCATTCGTCTCTGAGTAGTGGTTGGAGAGGATGATGGTGAGGAAGTAGAGGAGTTCCGCGCTGCTGATATCGCTTCCAGAGGCAAGTTCTCCGCATGTGGTCCTCCACATGGAAAGTGCTTCGGTCTCCTTCCAGGGAGCGAGCCTTCCACCCGACAGCAGCTGACCTATGCCGGCAGGTATGTCAGGCTGGGTACCATCCTGCCTCCTGAGAAGCTCCATGCGTTCTTCCTCAGCAATTTCCCTGGCGGCTGCAAGGGGCTCCACATGCTCTTCCCTGCGGGGAGTGAATACATTCACAGTGTCGCAGTAACTGCAGTTCACGGATCCGCCAGTGTACCCTGTTCTAAGGGGAGCGCCGCAATTCCGACACATGAGCACCCTTGCCTGAAAATCGAAATCCTTATCCATTACCCCTCCATTACTTCATGCCAGATAACCTATTCCCGGGAAATTCTCATGTCCATTCACCGGACGAGGTCTTCATTAAGGCACCTTCATCTGTTCGGCCTGAGGTTCATTGGAACTATTCTGTAGTAGTTTAGTATGTATATTCCATGAAAGCACACGAACCCTCAGGCTGGGTTGACGCAGGGATTGTCCGATAACATTATAAGCATATACTTATATTTGGAGGGGATCATGGCAACGGTATTCGATCCAGTCCCGGCGTTCAGCGCTCTTGGCTGCAGAACCAGGCACGAGATATTCCAGCTCCTTGCCCGGGGTCCCCTCTGTGTGGGGGCCATTGCAAGGGAGCTTGAGCTTTCTCAGCCATCGGTTTCCCAGCATCTGAGGATACTCAGGGAAGCCAGCCTGGTTACAGATCAACGATGCGGATACAGGGTACACTACGAGATAAACAGCGAGACCCTTGCTGCCTGCGGAGAACATCTCGTTTCCATGGGCAGGAGCAGAAAAGAAAAATTCAACTGCGGAAAGGAAAAAGAGCCATGTGCGAAGAGAAATGCGAACACCCTGAAAAACTGAAGGGTAAGCCCGAGGACTGCTCGCCGGGACAGGTCGAGGAATGTCATGGTCCCGTGAAGAAAAACACTTGCTGCTGCGGCTGCGATTGCGAAGAGGAGAAGAAATGAAAAATCTGCTGGCCATAATGCTTACCGTACTGCTTGCCGGAACGGTTCTTGCCTCCGGTCACGGCGATGAGCCCTGCGATGACTGCACCTGCGAGGAATGCACCTGTGAAGACTGCACCTGCGATGACTGTTCCTCTGAGGAATGCACCTGCGAAGGTGAATGCTGCCAGTGCCAGGAGACCTGCGAGAACTGCACCTGTGAAGAAGACAAACCCGTCGAGGAAGAACCCGCACCTTCTCCCTGCGGAGGCTGCCCTGGCGGAGGCTGCCAGTAGCCATACCTGCCCCCGGTTCGCCGGGGGCTTTTCCGTATTGACGCTGATATTGACATGACGATGATACACGCCTATAGTCCCAAGTGAACCAATCTCTGGAAGGGAGAAAAGATGAAGATTCTAATTGTTCTTCTTAGTGTGGCTGCTTTCTGTTTTGCAGGAGAGCTTACACTTTCCGGCGGTGTAGCGGGAACCAGCACTTTCAGCGGTTCCGATGCTGAGACCATCCTCTGGTCACAGCCTCCCACTGGATACGCTATGGCGTCCCAGTACTTCGATGACATGTATCCTGAGTACGATTCAGGCGTTGCTGATGACGTGGAGTTCGCCACCGAGACAGTAGTGAACAAGATTCGCTGGTGGGGCGGCTACTGGAACGGTTCCGCCGGTGCTCCCATTGACTCTCCCGTTGAGATCTACCTCTACAACGATGACGGTACCGGCAATGCACCCACCCTTCCCCAGCACACTTCAGCCATTCAGAGCTGGATGGTTGATCCTGGAGATTACACTGAAGCTCCCGACGGCGCCAACTACGTTATGGAGTATACTTTCCCTTCATGGGTAGTTTTCGAAGCCGGTACAAAGTACTGGATCGAAATAAGGAAAGCTTTCCCGTTCGACCCACTGGGACAGTATGGCTGGATTCAGGCCGAACCCATAGCTATGTCCCCCTGTGTTCAGGGATTTGACGGGCTTGGAACTGTATGGTGGACAGCTCAGACAACAGATGCCGCTTTCGAGCTGATCTGGGATGATGCGGTTTCCCTCGACAGATCCACATGGGCCGGCATTAAGGCTGCTTTCTAGAGTAGTCTTCAGTATTGAGATAACCCGGCAGCCGACAAGCTGCCGGGTTTCTTTTACACCCTTTGTCTTCGATAACCCTACCTCCATGACCAGTCTCAAGAACGGGACACCTGTTGCATCCAGGGGAGCGGATGCTTTCTCTATATTACTCCAGCATTCGAATAGCCGCTTGGAGATACAGAATGAAACACAATTTCGATACACCGATTGACCGTTCAGGCACCAGCTGCCTTAAGTGGGACTATCTGCAGGCTTTCTTCGGAAAAGAAGATCTGAATGCCCTATGGGTAGCGGACATGGATTTCAAGACGCCTCCTGAAATCCTCGAGCCCCTTATCGAAAGGGCGAAGCACGGGGTCTTTGGCTACACTGCAAAACCGGAAGGATTCTATCAGTCCGTGATCCAGTGGTTCCTGAAGAGGTACGGGTGGAGCATAGAAAGGGATTGGATAGTTGCAACCCCTGGGGTAGTCCCAGCTCTGAACCTGGCCATTCAGACCTTCACCGAACCAGGGGAAGGCATCATCATCCAACCTCCTGTGTACTTCCCCTTTGAGGAATCCATAAGACTGAACGAAAGAAGGGTCCTGAACAACCAGCTGCTGCTCAATGAAGACCGTTATGTGATTAACTTCGAGGACCTTGAACGCCGTGCCGGGAATGCCAGCATGCTGGTTCTATGCTCTCCCCACAACCCCGTCAGCCGTGTATGGACCAGGGAAGAGCTTGAGGAGATAGGCAGGATCTGTCGGCAGAATGATCTCATGGTGTTCTCAGACGAGATACACGCCGACATAGTATTCCCGCCCCATCGACATATGCCCACCGCCGCCGTGAATGAGTTCCTCAGGGAGAACAGCATCTGTGCATATGCCACCAGCAAAACATTCAACCTTGCGGGTCTGCAGCTCTCCGTGAACATCATACCGCAAGAAGTGATCAGGAATCGGTTCAAGGAATCCCTTGCAAAGCTCCACATGAACATGTCGAACATCTTCGGGATCGTGGGAACACAGGCTGCGTACGCCAACGGAGGGGAGTGGCTGGATCAGCTTCTGGAGTACCTGTGGGGGAACTACCTCGAAGTGGCTTCCTTCCTAAGGAGCAAAATTCCGGGAATCTCGGTCCTTGAACCACAGGGCACCTTCCTTCTCTGGCTCGACTGCAGGGGACTGGGGCTGTCAGATGATGAGCTGGCTTCGCTGTTCGTGAACAGGGCAAAGCTTGCTCTGTCAGGGGGATCCATGTTCGGTCCTGGCGGAGAGGGATTCATGAGGATGAACATTGCCTGTCCCAGGAAGAACCTGATGGATGCGCTTTCAAGCCTTGAAAAAGCCCTGGACGATGACTCGCCCCTCCCAGCTGAACCTCCCTGCTGCAGCGGAGGACCCGACGACACCTGATAGAAGGGAGTAGGAGCCGGTGGCTCCCTAAGCGAAGCCGAACCTCTTCAGGTCTATCCTCCCGGAGTCGTTGAACTCGACTCCCTCAGCCTCCAGAAGGACCCTCTGAAGGAACCTGTCGTCATCTCCCTGAAAAGTGCGCCTCCTGCTTATCTCGCCCTTCGAGTTCACCACCCTGTGCCAGGGCACATCCTCTCCGTCAGGTATGGCCCTCATGGCGTACCCCACAGCTCTGGACGCCCTGGGATTGCCAGCCATGGCCGCAACCTGCCCGTAGGTCATCACCTTTCCACTGGGGATCCCCACCACGATCCGGTGAACGGTCTTGAAGAAGCCCTCCATGAGTCTCCTTTCCGCATCAGGGCGCACCCGGAATATATTAGCCCCGTCGGCAGCGTCAGGGAAGCGGGTGAGAATCCCGCGCGGCCCCGCCGCTGTAACCGGTTACGGTACGCACAGGCCATTGCGGTTCTCCGTGAGAAGGCGCGTCACCGGCAATTCCGGAAGCCAGAAGACCTTCTGCCGGCGCTTAACTTCACCTTCGCGGGAAGGGTGGGGGGATTTTCCTATCCCATTTTTTCACGCGGCCGACAAGAGGAGACGAAATGCTCTCGACGGGAATCGGCCTGCTTCTTCTGTCGCTGATATCAGGGGACGCCCTGGTGATCTGCGGCGGGGATCTGGCGCACATCGACACGGAATCCGGAACTGTAACCCCATCGGTGGGAGTCCTGCACACATACCCCAACGACATAGCCATCCACGACGGATACGCCTTCGTGGTGAACTCCGGGAGCGACTCCGGAACCCTTCAGCGCTTTGAAATGGACACATGGACGCTTGTTGAGATGGGTATGGGAACAGGATGGAACTGCTGGGCTTCGCTTCCCCTTTCCAATGGAAACCTGGCTGTGTCAGCAACACTGAACAACTCCATAGCAGTGGTTGACCCTGTGACAATGACCGTCACAGGCAGCATCGCCGGAACAGGCCCCAACCCGGAGTGGATGGCTGAAGACGAAGGAACGCTTTACGCGGCCTGCGGGGGATGGGGCACGGGGAACTCGGTAGTCGTTACGGACATCTCAGCAGGCATAACAACCGACACCCTTACCGCAGGGACCAACTGCCAGTCCGTCGTAATAGCGGATGATGGACGTCTCTTCGTTACCTGCAGCGGAACATACGGAAGCAACAACGGCAGCGTTGTGGTAATAGACCCTGCTTCAGGCTCGATCATTTCCGAGCTTGAGGTGGGCGGTTTCCCGGCATGGAGCACAGCAGCAGGAAACACCTTCTACACCGCCGATCCATGGGGCGGGGGTGTATTCTCCATTGACATGACATCCCTGGAAGTTCTCCACAGCAGCAGCAACCCCTTCTGTTCCGGCGGGAACGGCCTTGCAGCCGACGATCAGGGTAATCTCTGGGTCTCGGATACCGCCGCGGGTCAGGTTAGGGTTTACGACCAGTCGGGAACCCTGGTTCAGACCTACACGGTTACCACTCCTGGTCCCCTTGCGGTCTCAGGATCTCTTAGCGGTATCAGCTCCGAAGGCGGTTCAGTGGTTAGCATAACGAGGGTATCGCCGAATCCCGCTGCCAGCTCCATCGCAGTAACCGGAGTACCCGCTGGTGTTTCAGTAGCCGTGTTTGACATAACAGGAAGGAAAGTGGCGGAGGGTCAGGGATCCAACGGCACCGCTGAACTCAGCGTCGGCCATCTGCCACAGGGTCTTTACAATGCCGTATGTGGTAATTCTTGCGCCCGATTCACGGTGACAGCGCGATGATCCTTCTTCTGATGCTGGCGCTTGCCGCTGATCCCTGGGCCGATGGCTCTCCCTTCGTGGAGTACGGCGAAGGGGCCGGTTACGGTCAGGCGTACTACCCCGAGAACATCCTGGGCCCGCCCGATCCAGAGGCCACGACCCAGTCACCAGCAGTGGGCGAGGACGAACTGCTGACCCTGGGAAAGGACGGGATAGTGGTTCTTGAGTTTATCGACAATGCGATAATCGACGGTGAAGGGCCCGACTTCACGGTGTTCGAGAACGTGATGCAGACAGGGGCCGGGTACTTCAGGGAATGCGCTTTCGTGGAGGTGAGCCAGAATGGTGATTACTGGGTAATGTTCCCCTGGAACGCCGAAACCAAGGAAGGCCTCGCGGGAGTCTGGCCCACCACAGGGGAGGACCCAACCGATCCATCCGTCTCAGGAGGCGATCAGTTCGACCTGGCGGACCTGGGGCTCGACTGGATCAGGTTCGTGAGATTAACGGACTGCGGTGATGCGGTTTCAGACGACGGGCTTTTTGACCTTGACGCCGTGGCCGCGGTGAACTCGACCACCGGGATAGCCTCATCGGTTGCTACTCCTGCGGGGCTCACTGTTTCCTCTCCCTTCACATCCAGCTTCCAGGTGGTTACTGAGGAACAGGGAACGCTCTTCTGCTACACCGCCGACGGCCGTCTTGCAGGCGAATGGCAGCTGGAAACGGGAACTCATTCCGTTCCGTCATCCGCGCTGCCATCCGGGCTTCTGCTGTTCCGCCTCAATGAATCTTCCTGTACTGCGGTAAGGGTCTTCAACTAGACCTTCCCAGCTGCGGCCTGGGCAAATACACTCAGGCCGCAGTATCAGGTTTAACTGCTCATAAGATGGTCAGTTACAGCATTTGATTGACAAACTTGCGGGCGGCCAGCGGGTAGGGGCTCCGAAGGAACGGAAAGGAGGAAATCCCCGGCTGAAATGCGGTTCTTCAGCTCCAGGGCTATCTCCTCGCCCATTTTCCGGCTTGAAAGGCTGAAGGTCTTCGAGTGGACCCCCTGCACGGTGATCTCACCGGAATAGAGTTCCCTGTAGGAAACATGACCCAGGACTCTGCCGTTTGCCTGCGGATAGTCCGAGGCGTAGTCCACAACAGGGGCCAGGATGTCTCCGTCGGAAACCCCTGTGAAGGCGGCCATCTCCTCGTCGAGAACGGGTATCGGAACCCCGATGCCCACGCTGAGAGAGACACCGTAGCCCTTGATCCAGACGCCCCGGAGATAACGGGGGTTCATTTTCTTCAGGTCTCCCCTGACGGAGATGGTGCCGGCGCCCTCCATGGGAACTCCGTTGGGGCCCCGCATGGGCTCAGGAGAGTGCTGGGTTCCCTGGCCGGTTATCCAGCCGGTTCCCCCTCCCAGGAAAATCCTGGTCCCGGTTCCTATGGTCCTGAAGAAGGGATCGTTGATGAGGGGGCTGTACTCCCCGCTTCCGCTGTATCCGGCATTTCCGTACCCCGGCTTCAGCACGCCCAGATAGGTCTGCCTCTCCGAGTAGGAGCCGTTCACCGCCACATTGTAGTTCTGGTACGAGTTCCGGAAGTTGGTAAGCTCGGCGCTTGCCAGGGTGTGGATGTTCACCGATGTGTGCAGTTCCTTCCTGGGGTAGCAGTGGGTTCCGTGTCCGGTGGCCTCCAGGTAAACCGTTCTGCCGCTCACCAGGTCCTCTATCACATGCCCCCCTCCATAGCAGGGGGTGGTACCGGAGGCGGTGGCTCCCAGGAAAAGGTCCACGGCGGCGATGCCGCAGTAGGCGGGCACCCCGTTCAGGGCGGCCTCTTTGTAGTTGATCCTGGGGGAGGAGTGCCCGGTGTTGAGAAGTACACCGCTGGAACACATGGGCCCGAATGTCCCTGTGGTTACCACATCCACCAGTTCAGACGCCCTCTTCGCTCCCCGCTCCCTCACCAGGGAGGTCATCTCCCCTGCGGTGAGCACAACCGCGGTTCCCTGAAGTATCCTGCCGTTTATCTCTTCCACGGTCTTGGCCATGTCAGGCCTCCTTCCTCAGTCTTATCCCGCCCCATATGCCGATTGACTCCCCGCACACCGCAAGGATCCCGTGAAGCTCCCTTATGGCGGCCACCGACTCCACGACTCCCGTAAGGTCCCTGGCACCCCTTATCCTGTTGGCCAGGGCTGTGGCCGCAGCGTCTGCCTGGGCGCCGTCGGGATGAATGGCCGTTACGGAATCGGCCCTGCCCAACGAGAAAGACGGCCCCACTTTTCCGCTTGAGGTGCAGACCGAGACCCCCTGCGAAGCGTCAACGGAGAAGGGTATTCCGGAGGACAGCGGCGAAGCCTCCCCGGGATAGACCAGAAGATCCAGGGGCTCCGGGAACCTGGCCCAGACGTCGCCGCCGTTCTCTACTATCACGGTGCCTGAATGGCTGAGCAGCTCCTCCCCGACCGCCTGGGCGATGGCCCCGGCCACGGCGGCCATGGGCCCGGTGTTCCACTTTGCCCCGGCATCCTCCATCTTCCTCACCAGGGGATCGCTGGAGGAGGATCTCACCGGGGTGAGTGATCTGAGGAAGAGAGGGTTCAGGGCGATGTGGGAGCAAAGCCGCTCCCTGAGCCCCACGAGGCAGCTGAGGGCAACGCGTCGCAGGTCCTTTTCGGCGTATATCTGAAGGTCGCTCTCCCCGGCGACCACCCTGAAGGTGGCAAGACAGCCGGACTGCGTCCAGTTCCTGTAGAATCTTTCGGTATACATGTGCATGTTCTCTCCGCGCAAAGGTGATACAAGATGGTTTCAGCCTCTTGGAAGGCCCTGCGGAGGATGGGGATGGAGCCTTACAGCTCCGAATGTCCCCGACCGCCGCAGGGCCGGGGCATCATCATGCACATGAAAGTCTTATGGGGATGCGGGAGATACGCGGAGATGCGTGCGGCTTCAGAAGCGGTCTTTCGAATAAGCATCTCTCTCCTCTCTCCTGCAAAAAGAAAAAGCCCTGCATCGCAGAGCTTCCGGCAGGTGCTTTCGGGTTTCTCCCGCACATCGGCCAAAAGCCAGCCACCGTGGACCTGCGTCTCGGTTGGCGACCCCTCGGGGGGTTACTCCTGATGCTGTGAGGAAGATAAGCCGGGGCAAAAGATTCGTCAACCAGGCTGTTCCCGTTCTGCCCATGTGGTTATTTTCGTATGTCTGCGAATAACTTCTGACGAAAAAGGAATCTTGTTTTGAGAATAGCTGACCTGTACAAGTGGGAAAAGCCCGTCCTCTCCCTGGAGGTGTTCCCACCCAAGCCTGAACACAGCCTGAGTACGGTGTTCAGGACCCTGGACGGCCTAAGGGACCTGAAGCCCTCATTCGTAAGCGTGACCTACGGTTCCGCAGGCGACACCGTGGAGAGGACCGTGAAGATAGCCTCCAGGGTGAGGGACGAGTACGGCTGCGAATCCCTGGCCCATGTTACCTGCATAGGCCATACCACCGGAGAGATCGATCTCCTCCTGAACAGGCTTGAGTCCCTTGGCATATCCAATGTTCTGGCCCTTCGGGGGGATATCCCGGAAGGGGAGGAACCCCCTTCCCGCGACTTCGACCATGCAAGCCAGCTTGTGGCTCACATAAAGCGCAGAAGCGGCTTCTGCATCGGGGCTGCAGCTTATCCCGAAGGACACTTCGAGTCCTCCCGGGTAAGCGCCGATCTGAAGAGGCTCAAGGAGAAGGTGGACGCCGGCGCCGAGTTCCTTATCAGCCAGCTCTTCTTCGACAACAGGGTCTTCTATGACTTCCTGGAAAGGGCCGAGGCCCTTGGCATAACCGTGCCGGTCATCCCCGGGATAATGCCCATTCAGAACTACAGGCAGATCAAGCGTATTCTAATGATGTGCAGGGTATCCGTTCCCGCATCGCTGCTGAGCATGTTCGACCGCTACGCAGGTGACCCTGAATCCCTGGCCGCCGCAGGGGTGGAGTACGCCACCTCCCAGGTTGCCGACCTCATGGAGAACGGCGCAGGAGGAATTCACCTGTACACCATGAACAGGGTAAAGCAGATAAGACAGATCGTGGGTGACTCCGGGCTTAGGAAGCTGGAAAACGATTGAGAAGGTTCACGCCCTCCCTGCCCCTTCCCGTCCCTTCGCTTAACCAGGTCCTGGCAAGAGCCGGATGCCCGCCGGGCAGGGCCGGTGAGGACATCGAGGGGGCAGCCCTTGAAGCAATAGCCTCGGTCTCGGGCATTTCCACGGCGTGGTGCGAAGCAGTTTTCCTCCCTGTCCAGGAGAAGCCTGGCTTTCTGAAGGGGGTTTTCCCTGACCTGCCCGTTACGGTGATGGCGGCTACACTGGGAGATGGCTATGACGCCCTGCGGAAGCAGGGAGAACTCCAGGCATTCCTGGCGGACGCCGCGGCATCCGTGGAGGTGGAGGCATTCATGCGCAGGCTTCAGATGCACCTTTCCGAAACCCTGGGCATGATGCCCACGGAGAGGGTCGCCCCGGGATACGGGAACATGCCCCTTGCGATACAGAGGGAGATTATCGGTATGTTTCCCGCTTCACGAATCAGATGCACCGAGGGCTTCATGCTCTCTCCGGTGAAGAGCATGACGGGGGTGACAGGATGGATCAAGCAGCAGCACTGAGAGAGCTTCTAAAGCAGAGGATAGTCTTCCTTGACGGAGCCATGGGGACCATGCTCATGCGCCATGGAATGCCCGCCGGGGTCTCCCCGGAGATATGGGCCTCGGAGCATACCGACTCCCTCCTCTCCATCCATCGCGCCTATCTGGAAGCTGGAAGCGACATCATCCTCGCCTGCACCTTCGGAGGAACCCCTTTCCACCTGGGGGACAGATGCGCTCCCGTAAATCATCTGCTTGCGGAAACAGCACTGCGGGCCGCTGGGAGCAGTGCCATCGCCGCGGCTAGCATAGGCCCTTCCGGCAAACTGATCTACCCCGTGGGAGACGCACTCTGGGAGGATGTCTACCGTGGCTTCAGGGAACAGGCCGATGCCCTTGTGGAAGCTGGAATATCGGTGTTCTTCCTTGAGACCTTCACCGATCCCAGGCAGCTGAAGGCTGCTGTGCTGGCGGTTCGCGACGCCTGCCCGGGCGGTTTCATCAGCGCCCATCTCACCTTCGCCGACAACGGCAGGAGCGGTGCGGGAACATCCCCCACAGCGCTTGCCATGCTCTGCGAGCAGCTTCAGGTAGACGCCGTGGGGGCCAACTGCTCCACAGGCCCCGAGGGGCTCATACCCGTTGCCGGACAGCTGGCGGCGGCATCATCTAGATTCGTCACCATAGAACCCAACGCCGGGCTTCCCGATTCCAGGGGGAACTACACCATGACCCCGGAGCTGTTCGCCGGGGCGGCGGAGGACATAGCCTGGGCCGGGGCTTCGATCATCGGAGGCTGCTGCGGGACCACGCCGGAACACATAGCGGCCCTGAGAAGGACCGTGGGGATCCGTTCGCCGGAGAGTGTGGAGCACACTCCGGTGGCCGGTTTCTCATCGGTGGACAGGGTGGTCTCCCTGGGCGGGGCAATGCTCAAGGTGGGCGAATCGATCAATCCCACCGGAAGGAAGGACCTGAAGAAGGCCATCCGTTCCGGTGACCACGGGTATGTCATCGGAGTTGCCCGTCAACAGGAAACAGCCGACCTGCTGGACATCAACCTGGGCCTGGAAAGGCTGGTTCCCGATGGATTCCTCCACAGGCTGATCGCAGGGCTCTGCACAGGGGCTCCCCTTTCCATAGACCTCTCCGACCCGGAACTCATAGGCATAGCCTTCAGGGAGATGGGAGGCATAGGTCTTCTCAATTCGCTGATGTGCACCGAGGAGCATATAGCCGCCAGGGTTCCTGTACTGCTTCGCCACGGCGG
This sequence comes from Candidatus Sabulitectum sp., assembly GCA_036743055.1. Taxonomy (GTDB): domain Bacteria; phylum Fermentibacterota; class Fermentibacteria; order Fermentibacterales; family JCC-6; genus Sabulitectum. The sequence goes on from DAINQE010000013.1 coordinate 39,903, forward strand.
TTATGCGGTTCTGCTTCCCATCGGCGAGAAAGGCCTTCCCGACCGCCCCGAGGAAAGGTTCGTGGTTCTCAGGAGGGGCCTCGAGATACTGAAGGAGCATGGCTTCCCGAAGAACCGTGTACTGGCGGACCCCATTGTGAAAGCCCTGGCAACCGGAGCTTCCCCAGTGGACACAATAGAGACCCTGAGGCTCTACAAGTCGGCTGGCCTCCATACCATCGCCGGGGTGTCCAATGTATCCCACGGCCTGCCCGGCAGGGCCGGCATGAACGGCGCCTTCCTCTCCCTTCTGGCTTACCAGGGCCTCGACGCAGGGATAGTGAATGTGAACGACAGTCTCACCGGCCGGATCACAGCTGGAGCAGGTGTGCTTTCCGGAAGGGTGGATCCAGGGGACATTCCGCTGGACGAGGAAGAGATGGCCCTGGAGGAGAACCACTTCGCAAACCTTGAGAAGGCCCTTATCACCGGAAACACAGCTGGAGCCGTGAAAGCGGCGGAGACGCTGCTTCTGGAAAACACCCCGGCTGAGGAAATAGTGAAGAGCGGCCTCGCCCCGGCAATGGACAGGCTGGGTCATCTTTACGCCGTGAAGAAACTCTTCCTTCCCCACCTGATAGCTGGAGCTGAAGCGGCAAGGGCCCTGATGACCGCCCTGGAGCCGCACCTCGCAGCAGGGGCCGGCCAAAGCGCGGGGACCATCGTTCTGGCAACGGTAAGGGGAGACATACACGACATAGGGAAGAACCTGGTGGCCCTCTTCCTGAGGAACGCCGGTTTCCGGGTGGTCGACCTGGGCAAGGACATCGATTCCCGGAAGATAGTGGAAGCCGCCAGGGAGAACAGCGCCGACATGGTGGCTCTCTCCGCCCTCATGAGCACCACCGCCGCAAGGATGGAAGAGGTGGTGCGTCTGCTGCGGGAAAACGGCATGCGGATCCCGGTAATGGTTGGGGGAGCGGTGGTCACAACGGAGTTCGCTTCGGAGATAGGAGCCGTCTACGGAGGGGATGCCTATTCAGCGGTGGAAACCGCATCGAAACTGCTGAACCGTTAACACTCACGGTTTTGCACAAAAATCCACAGTTGTATTATCTGCAGGGCATAAAATAAAATGACACACTCATGTCCCGGAAAAACCGTCGCATCAGGTTTGCATTTCTTATCTTCATGCACTGCTTGTGGTTAGAGTGATATAAATACGAATTAAAGCCCCACGCATAACCCTTGCCAAAGCCGTTGATATTTTTGTGGAAAACTCTGTGGATAACCCGTAACTTCACTTTTGACACCGTATACTGGAAGGGTGATTAACCGTAAGTTAACTTTTCTGAAGAAGGGGGATCCTCAGTATCCTGTCGGCTGTATCCACAGAGGATTTACGGTGAGCTATGACTATGCAGGTCCGGTCCCGGAGCAGTTCCTTCACCGCGCTCTGAACCTTCTCCTCTCCGGTCTGGTCCAGGGCGCTGGTGGCCTCGTCCAGGATAACTATGGGCGGATTCTTGAGGAACACCCTGGCCAGAGCGATCCTCTGTATCTGCCCCCCTGAAAGAGTGCTTCCCCTCTCTCCCACCACGGTATCATAGCCCTGGGGAAGGGCCTGAATGAACCCGTGGGCATGAGCCGCCCGGGCGGCTTCCTCGATAAGCTCCATTCCGGCGTCGGGCATGCCTATCCTTATGTTGTCGGCTACTGAGCAGTGGTAGAGGAACGGGTCCTGGAAGACCACCCCTATGTTCCGCCTAAGCGACTCGAGGGTTGCCTTCCTTATGTCGGTTCCGTCGATGAGGATGCTCCCGCCGTCGGGGTCGTAGAAACGCAGCAGAAGGCTCACTATGGTAGATTTCCCCGCTCCGCTGTCGCCAGTTATCGCCACCGTTTCGCCCGGTTCCACCACCGCGCTGAACCCACGGAGCACAGGGGAACTTTCATCGTAGCCGAAGCAGACATCCCTGAACTCTATCCCGCCGCGGGGGCACTGGAGATCCGCCGCCCCTGGCAGGTCGCTCACCGCAGGTTCGGTGTCGATCACTCCGAAGACCCTCTCCGCCGCTCCCATGGCTTTCAGGGCCTGGGAAGCGATCCCGGCTATGGAGCCGACAGGGCCGAAGAGCATCCCGAAGTAGCTTATGAAGGCTATCAGGACACCAACCTGCATCTCGCCCCGGATCACCTGGTTGCCGCCCAGCCATATGACCAGGATAAGGGTACAGGATGCGAGAAGGGAACCTGCGTTGAAAACGAAGCCCTTCACCGTGAGCATGATGTTGGCCTTCATCAGGTCCGTCATCGAATCCCTGAACCTGCCGCTCTCGGTCCTTTGAAGCCCGAAGGCAGCAGCAGTTCTGAGCCCGGCAAGCTGTTCCTGAAGGGTTGCCGTGAAGTATGCCCTTCTGTCCTGCACATGGGCGCTTGCCTTCTTTATCATGGTTCCCGCAAGGGCTATCAGAACGGCGAAAAGAGGTATGGAGGGAACAGCCAGCAGTGTAAGGCCGGGGTTGATGGTGATCATCACCGCCAGCACCACGAAGAACCGCACCACCTCGCTGACAGCGCTGGAGAGGGTTGAGGAGTAGAGGCCCTGCATCACGGGAATGTCGCTTGTGAAACCCGCCATCAGCTCCCCCAGGCGCTTCCTGCCCGCATAGGCCATGGAGAGCCTGTTCAGGCTGGAATAGAGGGCCATCCGAAGGTCGATGGCGGCGCTCTGCCCCACCCAGCTGAACAGCACCGACATGGCCATGCCTACGAGACTTCCCAGAACAACCGCCCCGAAGAAGGCCAGGCACACATTCACCAGCATGGAGACATCACCCTGTATCAGGACCTTGTCTATGAGCAGGCGGCTCACCCAGGGCTGCACCAGCGACAGACCGGCGGAGAGAAAGGTGAGAAGAAGCCCCAGCCCGTGCCAGCCGAGCCAGGGCTTCAGGAACGCCAGGGTACGGAAGAGCAGCTTCCGGTCGAGCCAGAGTTTCCTCAGGTCGGAGAAAGCCGCCCTTCCAGGCAAAACGCTTCTATCCTGTTACTTGTACTGGGTGGAGAGATTGTCCAGATACGCTCCCAGCCCGCCGGCGGCAATAGCGCCAACCACGCCGAGGATCAGGGCGAGGCCTATACCTATCAGCATCCAGATGAGTATGGCCCTGCTGTAGTTCTGCAGGTTTACGTTCACGGACCCCCCGAAGGCGAAGACCAGCAGCAGTATGAAGTTTACGAAGGGGATCATCAGCGCAAGCTGAACAAGGAAGAACCCACCAGTGGAAAAGGGCGCCATTCTGTCGTCGGCCATATTGCATCCTCCTTAGGATAGGAATAGTCTGGAACTGACCCGGTACGGTTAAGGCCGGGAAAACATATACTAACTCCATCCCTGTGAAAAAAACATCAAGGGAGTGAATGTTATGAAAGAAGAAAAGCTTTCCCAGGAGCATCTGGATCAGATGCGGAACGATCTCGAGTATGCGATGAAGACATTACAGCGGAAAAACCCCGTGTTGAGCAGGGAAGACCCCGGGGAAGTGATGAGATTCGCCTCTGAGGCCGCAATGAGGGATGAGATAATGTTCCCGGAAGCCTCATGCGTGATGATAGACTGCCTGGAGAAAGCGGCCGGCTGGAGATACGTGGACCTTATGATCGATCCAGGTACCAGCGTAAGGGCGGTGGTCTCTCCTGACGGTGCTTACTGGGCGGCACCCGATCTTGTGTGGCAGGCCGCTTCCAGGAACAGCGAGAAGAATGTGCTGCTCGCTTTCTATGAAGCGCTTGTACGGGGTAACCTTCCAGAGTCCCCGCCGGGGAGCTACCTTCAGCTCAAGATCGGGTAAGGGGATTACTCCCCTGAAGCGGACTTTTCGGTATAACCGCTCCCAAAGGGAGGATGCCACATGATCTTTCTTATACTGACAACCGTATTCGGAGGGATTCCCCTGACAGTCCATGGCGATCAGGCGGTCACCGCGGATGCAGGTGGAGGTTCGCTGTTC
>DAINQE010000013.1:43994-46040 GCA_036743055.1 Candidatus Sabulitectum sp.
GACAGTCCATGGCGATCAGGCGGTCACCGCGGATGCAGGTGGAGGTTCGCTGTTCATTGGGGAGGAACTGATCTCCTCCATTCCCGGCTGTGGCGGGAATGTGGTTTCAGCCGGTGGTGAGCTTTTCTGGAAAGAATGTCCCCCGGGTGATGCCCAGCGTGTCATTCGGTTGGGAGCTGGTCAGGTCTTCAGCAGGGAGTACTTCTCCGGTCCGTTCGAGTCCCCGGAGGAATACGGCTTCATGATCTCGGTACCCGGCGAGATCCTGCTTCTGGATGCCGACGGTGCGATCACCGCTTCCTGCATCACCGGAGAATACCCGGGAAGCCTGTGTCATGGGAACGGCTTCATCTGGTTCGTCTCATCCAGGGACGGCGTACTGCGGAAGCTTGACCCTGAGGACGGAACCATCGTGGATGTCCACCTGGACTTTACCCCACTTACCGTTGAGTTCATGGATGGAAGGCTGCTCCTTGAGAGCGCGGAGGGAGCTGTTTTCGTCTGCTCCACCGATGGTGCGATCACCCATCGCATTCCCGGCGGCTTCATGCCGGCATTCACAGGGGACGACGCGATGACCATCTGCAGGTGGTCAGGATCCCAGGGATGCCAGGCAACTGACTGGGAGCTGGTAACGGTGAACCTTGCGTCAGGGGCGGAAACCTCGATCCCCCTGGAAGGGCCGGTCCCAATGGGATCGGAAGGAACCGACGATCCAGCGGCTCATTTCGACGTGCCCTACATGCACCAGAGGTGGGACACTCCGGACTGGTTCAACGGCAGCTGGAGCTGCGGCCCCACATCGTGCATGATGGCCGCTCAGTACTACCAGCGGCTCACCCCGGATTCCATCTGGTGCAGCTACCCTGAGGGGCACTGGAGCCAGTGGGGTAACTACATACCTGTGGAGTACACCTTCCTGGGGCATACCTATGACATAATGGGACTCGCCGCCCCGGGAACCGTCTGGGTCCCCGGCGCCCACGGCTTCATCTGCCGCAACGCCGGTGGGGCATACTGGTCCTACATGATCCTCTGGATGGAGCAGCACGGTCTCGATTCCGAATACCTGGGAACCACCTGGAGCGCCTGCGCCACCGAACTCAACGGCGACTGGCCGGTGGTGGCCTCAACCACCAGCCCCTACACCGGCGGCCACATACTCCTGTTCAACGGCTATTACGACAACCATTCGCTGATCTGCAACGATGCCTACGGCGACCAGAACGAACCGGGGTGGGGCAGCTACTACAACGGGAAGGATGTGGTCTACGACTGGCCGGGGTACAACAACGGCAACGTTCAGCTGGGAATATCTCAGCTCTTCCGCGCCCGTTCAGAGGTTCTGGGTGAACAGGGCACCCTGATAGACGACAGGACCCACGGCTACATGAAGCTGGGACCCTGCCAGTACTGGCATGAGCAGACCACCGGCTACGGCGGCTACTCCTGGTGGACCTACTCCACCGGCGCCCCTCCGGACACATGCGTGGTTGAGTGGATACCGGAGCTTCCCGGAGCGGGGACCTACACCGTTGAGACCTATGTACCCCCGTCCCACGCCACGGCAACCGGGATCTATCACCTGCTCACCCAGTCCGGCTGGGAAACGGCGTATCTGAACCAGTCCTCATACTCCGGTGAGTGGGCTGTGCTGGGTTCATGGGACTTCACACCCTCCACCGCCATGGTAAGGATGGGGGACTACACCGGTACCCAGGGGCAGTACATCTCCTTCGACGCCGTGAGGTTCACGCTGGAAACGGGAACTGGGGGAAGCTGCTCAGGCGTTTCCCCACCCATCTTCGGTCCCATGGACAACCCCTCGGCCTCCGGTGAGACACTGCATTTCCGCATGCCCGAGGGTCTCCCGGGAAGGGTGAGTATCTACGACACAGCGGGAAGACTGGCCTGTGAATGCCAGGGGACCCTGCCGCCCGGGACACTGGCCCCGGGAATCTATTTCGCCATGATCCAACACAACGGCACCCCGCTTACCACAAGGTTCACCATACTGCCATGACATGAAAGGAATGACATGACCGC
>DAINQE010000013.1:46140-50035 GCA_036743055.1 Candidatus Sabulitectum sp.
CGCTTACCACAAGGTTCACCATACTGCCATGACATGAAAGGAATGACATGACCGCTCTGCTGGTTCTGCTCTGCTCCCTCTCTCCCACCGGGGAAGAGGACATTCATTTCGAGTCTTTCACCCCTGACATGGGAATGACGGCAAACATGCTGATGGGAACGGGTCTGGACCAGGCGGCGGGAACCCAGGTCGAGCCCGGCGAGCTCCCGGAGGGCGACTACATATACGATCTGACCTACCTGGCGGACGGTCAGGCCATTCTCGTGGCCAACTACATGACGGAGAACCTCTCCCTGATAGATCCTGCAACCGGAACGGTGATCAGCGACATTCCCACCAGCGGAATGCGCCCCGGCGCGGTGGCCGCCTGCGACGGCTACACCGTTACCCTTTTTCCGTTTGACGACACCGCGGCGATAACCGACGCTTCAGGAACCCTGCTGGGAACGGTTCCCACCGGGGAACAGCCATGGAGAACGGCTTTCAGCCCCGACGGAGAAACGGCTTACATAGCCTGTGATATAGACGACTGCGTCACAGTGGTGGACCTGTATCAGCAGACCGTGATCGGAACCATAGAGAACTTCCCCTTCTGGCTTCAGAGCTACGGCTGGGGCAGCGAGAACCCCAGGAACTACATAGTGTTCAGCGGATTCGAGGTTACCCCTGACGGCCTGTACCTGGCGGTTCCCAACGGGGAGGATGCGGTGGAGTTCTACAGCACCTCCACAGGGGCCATGGAGCACTCAGTCCCCGTAGCGGAAGCGGCTTCGGTGGCTCTGTCAGGGGACGGCAGCTGTCTCATTGCCCTCAGCGCTTCCACCGACGCGGCGCTTCACAGGATAGACCTTTCCAGCTTCGGGATTCTCTCAACCGTTACCGTCACCGGAAGCGGATCGGGCATGACGAAGCAGATAGCCGTGAACCACGACGGCTCAAAGGCGTTCATCTCAACCTCCGGCAACACCTCGACCCTGGTGAACTTCACCACCGGCACCTTCACACAGTTCTCAAGCACCTACTCGGCATTCTGGACCTCGGCCAACTACGACCACACCCTGGCGGTGAGCGGTCAGTACCGTTTCAGCATCATCGACTTCGCCTCCGAAACGATGGTCGCCCAGCACCAGGGGAACACCCAGTACCTGGGCGCAGTATCCCCGGTGGCCAATGAGGCCGCCGGCTGCGACCCCATGCGCCACGAGGGGCTTTACCTCTACTCCTTCGACAACTCCTCTGTGAGCTACGACGGCACGGTGCTATCAGGGTCCGCGGTGGAGGGAGACGCCCCAAGGAGGGTGGCGATATCCCCCGACGGGCTCCACGCCGTGGTCACAGGCGTACTCAGCGGCAACGCTTCCATCATCGACCTTACAACCGGCCAGACCGTGGCCATTCTTCCCATGGGAGAAAGGGTGCAAAACGTGGAGTTCACCCCGGACTCGAAATACGCCGTTATCTGCTGCTTCGAGAGCGCATCGGTGAAGATCGTCGACATCGACACCGCGGCGGTGGTGGCTGAAGTCCCCACGGGGAGCAGGGCAGGTAATGTGGCAATAACCCCCGACGGCTCCATGGCCTGCGTTCTGAACATCTCCGCAAACACCATCTCCTTCGTGGAACTGAACGGGGCAGCAAGCTCCGAGGTCGCCGAGAAGCCATGCGGTATCATAGGCGTATCATGGGCATGCTACGGGGTGCAGAGCGGCCTTGCCATCTCCCCGGACGGTGCCCTTGTCCTGGTATGCGACAGCTTCAACGACAACGTGCTTGTCTACGACATGTCCACATACGAGCAGATCGCATCGGTTCCCGTGGGCGACTTCCCGCTTAAGGTGGCCTTCAACGGTGACGGAACAAGGGCAATGGTCACCTGCTATTCCGGCGACAGGGTCTATCTTCTTGATGTGGACGGCGCTTCCACCTCGGTCCTGGGCAACTGGGCCGCCGGCGACGGCCCGCTGCGCGTAGCCTACGACCACACGAACGACAGGTTCGGAGTGGGTGTTTACGCCAGCTCACAGGTAAGGCTGTACGACGGGGAGACAGGTACGCTGCAGGGAACGGAAAGCTACCCCACTGCTGTTTGGCAGCCCATGTTCACCCAGGGCGGCGAACTCATGGCCCTCACCGGGACCGCAACGGGCATCCCTTCACGGATCTACCGGGGAACGGACTACACCGACCTGCCCGCCGGAGGCTGCACCTTCGACTTCTGCGACGCAACGAATACAGCGGTGGTGGCCGTGCCGGGACCGGACATGGCATATGTGATAGAGTACGGTTCCCAGGGGATGCAGTCCGGGCCGATAAGCCTTTCAGGGTGCATCTCGGCCGGTCCGAACCCCACGGCAGGAGCGGTTTCGTTCTCCTTCCAGCTGGGCGAGGCCCAGAGCGGGACCCTGGATGTCTACGACACCTCGGGAAGACGGGTTGCGTCGGCGGCGGCTGGGGATTTCCAGGCAGGGGAGAACTCGGTTCAGTGCACGCTGCCGCAGCACCTGCCTTCCGGTGCTTACACCGTGAAGTTCCAGGGGGAGCCGGCATCCCTTACAGGCAGGTTCGCTCTGGTGCGGTAGAGAAAAGAGGCAGCCTTCTCAACAACATCAGCTAGAAGGCTTCGACAAAAACTAAGAGGGAGGATACATGAGCGTGCTGTTCAGATCGGGCATGGCCGTCCTTGCCATGGCATGGATCGCCCACGGTGCCACGGGCACCGCCACCATCACCACGGTTACGGACATGGCTGAGATAACTGAGACTACAACTGGAGAGTACACTCCGGAAGGATCGGGAACCCCTGTCTACGACCCCCCTGAGGTACTCTGGCACTACTCGCTGGAGACCGGCCCCCAGCAGAAAATGGCCCCCATGGGATATGCCTCCGCGGGGGTGTTCACCGGAGGATGGTTCGGTGGAGCCAGGATGTTCCAGGGCACCGGAGGCGACGGCACGGTTCTCTGGAGCTATGAGCCACCTCCTGGCTGGGCGGGTCTGGGTACGGGAACCGTGGCCGCGGAGTCCGCAGACATCTACTACGCCGTTCAGAACTGGGACGGGGGCGAAGGCCAGTTCACCGCCGTTCACTGCTTCAACGGCGGTTCAGCAACTCCGGTATGGACATACGACGGCACAGGCTACTTCGATTCCGGCTCGGTTGACGGCCCGGGCAAGTACGCTGTTTCCACCGACGGCTCGGTGCTGGCGGTGGGCGGCGCCATCGGAGGGCACCTCGCAGTGCTCTTCTTCGGGCCTGACAGCAGTACCCCCATAGCGGTCTATGAAGACCCGTCCCTGGCCTACTATCCCCGGCAGCTCAGGATCACCGCCGACGGCAGCAAGTGCATCTTCAGGGTCTCCGCCACTCTCTACAGGGTAGACACGGCCACCGGGACCCTGGAGGCATCCTACGCCCTGGACGCATCCAACGACTGCTTCGGAGTGTCGCCTGACGGATCCGTGGTAGCCTACGGATTCACAGCGGCGAGGATCGCGGTGTGGGACGGCAGCCAGTACAGCCTTCAGGCCGGAATGTCCGTCTCCGGGTACTACGGCGGAGCGGCGGCTGTGGCCGCGGACAACAACACCGTGTACTTCGGCTTCTACAAGAGCAACTACACCACAAACCGCATAATTCGCTACGACCTCGACACCTCCGCCCCGATGTGGACCTATGACTATCCGGTGGGCTCCGGCGGCTACCAGGACGTAATGGAGTGGATGGACTGCTCGATTGACGGCAGATGGCTCGCGGCGGCCACGTGGGGCTGTGAGAACGGCGGCGGGGCCGAGGTGAACGTCTTCGACGACCTGAACCCCACTGAGCCCGTTTTCTCAATCGATACTCCGGGCTCCATGTTCCATGTGGACATATCCAGCGACGGCCGATACGTTA
>DAINQE010000013.1:50135-52852 GCA_036743055.1 Candidatus Sabulitectum sp.
GGTAAAACAGTTCTGTGGCATGTCTCCGCCCACGGGTGGGGGCATGCCGCAAGACAGAGGGAAGTTATCAGAGCGCTGAAGGGCGCCCTTCCCGATATCAGGATCATCCTCTTCTCTTCGGTCCCGGACTGGTTCTGGCAAGGGGTGCCGGTTGACGGATCGTTCCCTGGCAGACCCTCCCCTGTGGCGGTGGAGCAGAAAGGCGTTCCCAGCGCTCGACTTACAGGGGAGAACCTCATCCACTTCCTGGGCAATGAGCAGGAGCTCCTGAAGGAGGAAGTAAAGCTTCAGAGGAAACTCGGCGCCGACCTTATCTTGACCGACATCGATCCCCTGCCGGTGAGGGCCGCCGAGGTGAACCGCCTGCCAGCCCTGGCCATAGGCAACTTCACCTGGGACTGGATACTGGAGCGGATGTGCCCCGACCTCGTGGAAGAGGCCGGAAGGGTATCCCGTATGTACCGATGGGGAACCTACCTGAAGCTTCCCATGGGGCCGGACCATTCCCCTTTCCATCATAAGAAGGACATTCCCCTCCTCAGGGGCGGGCCTGAAGGAGACCCGGAAAGGGTCATGGACCTCCTCCCGGAAAGAGGCATCAAGTGCCTGGTAGCCTTCAGGCATCTTCCGGAGGGATTCCCGGCGATCCCCCCCGAGGGCATCGAGCCGTTCACCTCCCTGCCTGAACCGGCGGCAGAAGGCTGGCTCAACATCAATCACGGCATCCTTGAGCAGAAGGGTGCCTGCTTCGCCGACCTCTTTGCAGCCGCGGATGTAGTAATAGCAAAACCAGGCTACGGCATCGTTTCTCAGATACTTGCAGCGGGTAAACCGGCGGTGCTTATCAGTAACGGCGCTTTTCCGGAGGAGAGATACCTCCTGGGGGCTCTGAGGGGAAGACAGGGCACTGCCGTTCTCACACCGGACGGTGAGAACGCTCCCTTCGGAACTGCGGCAAGCGTTCTGCGGGAAGGCCCGTTGGAACCATTTCCCGCTTCGGGGTTGGGTGTTTTGGCGGAGATGATCAGAAGGGAGCTCTGCAAGACGGCATCTTTCTTTTGAGGTTCCCGCAACTTATACTATTCGACAACTTTTCGCACGCTCAACAATTGGAGGAGAAATGCTCAAACTGCTCATTGCATCGGTTTTCGCCGCATGCGCCTTCGGTTCCGCCATCAACAGCGGATCAGAAGCTGCTCAGCTGGTAATGGAAACCATGCTCACCGATCTCTCCAACAAGGAAGTCAGAAGTCTCGACGACTTCCTCCAGCAGGGAGAGATAATGGGAGCCTGGTCCTACCCGGGAATAGTGGTTCCCTTTGACGGCTACCTCGTTCTGATTGACGACTACGCACTGGCCAACTGGGCCCACCCCTGCCGCTGGGTATTCGTCTCCCCTGACGGGGAAACAGAGGTTATCCGGACTGTCATCCCTCCCGACGCACTTCCCAGGATGAATGTGGAATACACCTCCCTTCCCCCCGCCGGCGACGGCAGGGGTCAGTACGAGGATTTCCTGGCCTGGTTCACACCTAATGTGCAGTCCACCTCCGGCAACGCCGAGCATATGTATGCCTGGATCATCTCCGGCGGAGCCAACCAGGGTAACAACCACATAAGGTACTACGGCGACGTTCAGTTCATCTACAACGTTCTCGCCCACGACTACCTCCTCCCCGACGACCACATCATCGTCTGCTTCGCCGACGGCCTGAATCCCGCCCCGGATCAGTCCGGCGGCATCAACTCCAATCCCGACTTCGACGACGACGGCGACAGTGACATAATCTATGACGCCACTACAACCGGAGTTCAGAACGGTTACAATGACATAGCCGGCATGGTGGGCGCCGATGATCACCTCTTCATCTATACCACCGACCACGGCAGCCCCGGCAAGGGCGGGTTCGACAACCCACCTGAGGTCATTCTCAACCTCTGGAACGGCACCCTCGACGACGACACCTTCGAAGGATGGCTTGATGCCCTCACTGCGGCATCGATCCATGTTGTAATGGAACAGTGCTACTCAGGCGGATTCCTGGCTGAAGTCATTCATGCGGGCGCCGCACAGCCCAGGACCTTCGCCAGCGCCGCCAACGGCAGCGAAGTCAGCTGGGCCGGAGCCACCTATCCCGAGTACGACGAGTACGTCTACTACTGGACCGGAGCGGTTCACGGCTCGACGCCGCCTGCAACAAGCGTTCCCGGAGGAGCTCTTCCTGGAGATCCCGACATGAACAGCGACGGCCATGTCTCAATGTATGAGGCGGCAACAAGGGCCGAGGAATGGGACACATACGCCCAGAGCGGCCAGGAGCACCCCCAGTGGGACGACACCCCCGACAGCTGCGGTGACGACTACTACCTGGGCGGCCTCATCTCCACCTCGGTCTCCGACTACAACCATGGCATCCCTTCACTGGGCTTCGCCATTTCCCAGAACCCCATGGTCTCCACCGCCGCAGTGTCCTTCACCCTTCCCGCGACCTCCCAGGCCACGGTGGAGGTGCTGGATATAGCAGGCAGGATCGTAGCCACCCCTGTGAGCGGCATGCTGGAGCAGGGAAGCCACACGGTTCCGGCCGGCCTTGAGAGCGCGCCGGCGGGCATCTATGTGATCAGGTTCACCACTCCCGCAGGGTCAGAGACCCTCAGGGCGGTAAAACTCTAGTTCACAGAACATCGACAGAGGGGGAAGGTTTCGGCCTTCCCCC
>DAINQE010000014.1:0-2016 GCA_036743055.1 Candidatus Sabulitectum sp.
ACTAGGAGTTCAGTTCCAGGAGCTTCTCAACCAGGCGGGGATCGTAAATGGTCCCCGCCTTCATTTTCAAGTCCCTTTCGGCGACCCTTGCCCCGGAGAGTTTCGCCCTTTCCCATCCTATGCTTACCGCGAGGATTCTTGCTGGAAGGGGGATCGAACTCTCCTTCAGCATTCCCGGGCCGGTTCCGCACCAGTGCTCATCCATGTGGTTCAGCGCCGTCTGGGTCACCTCGGGAAGGGCGAGGGTCTGCTCCGGGGACTCTTCGCTTCCATCAGCAAGGCTTATGGTGTGAAGCAGTCCGGCGAGCCTCAGGCAGTCCGCGAACCATCTGTTCATTCCCAGGGCGGAGGAAAGTTCATCGGCTGTGGAGGCAACCATCCTGCTGAAACCGGCGAACTCGCTTTCGTTGCCCTCCAGGAATGAAACCATGGTTTCCACCGATTTCCAGGAGGCGTTCTCCATCCTTTTCTCAGCCTCCAGCCCCAGGAGTACTGGAACGGTCCTTTCGGCGAAGGATTCAAGGTACTCGGGCACGGTGGAGTTTATCGAGTCGACAAAGACCGTGAGGCCGTCGGGGTGGGCGAAGGACACGCCCTCGGCGGTATTCCAGGGTTCGCCCTCGCACCAGGTCACATTCCGCCATTTTGCGGCCGACGCGCATCTCCATGCCCCTGAGAGGCTGCCGCAGAGAGTCCTGAGAACCTCGCCCTCGTTCTCCGCGGAGAAAAGCTTCTGTGAGAGTTCCTTGAGTTTGAGAACCGTTTCCAGCTCCTCAGTTCTCTCATGGGTGGAACGATTGAGCCCTATGCTTATCCCATGAACCGCAAGCATGGCGAACAGGGAAACGGCAACAGGAACCTGACCCGGGGCTGAACAGGGATGCACGGATGCGGCCATGGTTCCCGGTACTGCTATCAGGAGAATGAAGGTGTTCGAGAAGAGATTCCTCCTCAGGTTTGTGCCCGGGGAAGAACCCCTTTCTCCGGTAAGGTTCACCGAGAGGGTCCTGAGAAGGGTCAGGACAATCGAGGTCATTGCCAGTGATGCATATGTGCCCACTGCGCCGGGGGTGTTCCAGAGTGAGACGAACATCGGGAAAAGGAAAGCGCCGAGCCTGAGAAGGAACGCGAAGGATACTCCCTGATACAGTGCCGCGGTTAGACTTTGCCTGACTGGTCTTTCAGCCCTAATGGAGTTTATCAGGCTTCCGGCGGCGGCGAGGGCGGCAACAACCAGATACAAAGGGTATCCGCAGCCCCAAGCGGCGATGAAAGCCAATACGGAGGGTTCTATACCTGTTCTATCCTGATATTTGGATGACAGTATCATCATTCGGGCAAGAAGTATCCCTCCGCCGGCGAGAAGGATGAACACCGGGTTGTTATGCTGTGCTCCCCGGTAAGGGAAGGCAAAAAGCAGAAGCACAAGAAGCATTGAGAGGATAAGGTTCCTGGAATCGCGGCTCATCTGAGCATCTCCTCCAGGGCATCCACCACCACGGCGTCATATCTGGTGCCCCGGTATTTCCTGATCTCCCTCAGGGCTATGTGGGACGGTTTACCCAGATGGTAGGACCTGGGTGAGATGATTGCGTCGAAGGTATCAGCCACTGCGACTATCCTTGCCTGGAGGCAGATCTCGTTCCCCACAAGACCCGAGGGATAACCTGTGCCGTCTATCCTCTCATGGTGCTGCAGGACAACGGCTGAGGCTCTTCCATACCTTTCCATGGGTTCAAGGAGCTTCGCGCCGGCTCTCGGGTGGGTCTCTATTATCTTCCTCTCCTCCTGTGTAAGGAGACCCTTTTTCATCACCAGGCTTCCTGGAATGGCAAGTTTTCCGATGTCGTGGAGGATGGCTCCTATCTTGAGCTGGAAGAGCTCCGGTTCGCTCAGGCCCAGTATCCTGCCCAGCTTAACCGCCGTCTGAGATACTCGAATGGAGTGCCTGTGGGTATCGGAATCCTTCTTGTCCGCCATCTTGACCAGCGTTCCCGCGGCACCCAGGAAGGCGTT
>DAINQE010000014.1:2116-27335 GCA_036743055.1 Candidatus Sabulitectum sp.
GGTGACAGAGCCGCCGCTGCGGCGGCGGGAATCACCCCTGCGGCAATACTGAATCTGCCGGAAAAACGGTCGAGGCGGACTTCCAAACCCCCTGAGGCTTCGTTCATAGAATAGGATGAGTCGCAATTTTTCATTATAGTAAATGTCGAAAAACCGACAAGCCCCTGAAAGGATGCCTTTTTGAGAATTCTCCTTGTACAGTCGCCGGCGGGGAGACCAGAAGCTCCCATATATCCCGTGGGACTTGCTTTCCTGGCCGGAGTGCTGTTTGAGCACACCGTTTCCGGGCTTGACCTGAGCGTAAGCGGAGCACCCTGTGAAGACCTCAGGAAGCGGCTCCAGGAATTTCATCCGGACATCGTGGCACTTTCCCTGAGGAACATAGATGACAGCAGTTATCCGGTAACGCACTGGTATCTGGACTCCTTCTCACAGGCCATGGAGGTCCTCGAAGGATGGAAGGGTCACCTGCTGGTGGGGGGAGCCGGCTTTTCCATATACCCGCGGGAGATACTGAACCGGTGGCCCAGGATTGACATGGGCCTCTCAGGAGAGGGCGAGGAGGCGCTGCCTGAACTGCTGAGGTTCTTCCAGGGGGGTGAGAAACCTCCCTGGGTGAAAGGCCGGCTGGCAACCCCTCCGAGGCCCGATGTTGCCTGCCTCCCTCCTCCGGACTACGGTCTCTTCCCGTCGGCGGACTACCCCGGAAAGGGTTCAGTGGGCATACAGACCAGACGCGGCTGCGTTTTCAACTGCGCCTACTGCACTTACAGGTCCCTGGGGGGGACAGGGTTCAGGCTTCGCCCGGTGGAGCATGTGATACGCGATGTAAGGAGTCTGGCTGAGAAAGGCTTCGAAAGCTTCATGTTCGTGGATTCGGTCTTCGACCATCCCAGGAGTTATTACCACCGCCTCCTGGAGGAACTGAAGCGTATCGAGAACATACCCCGCTGGGAAGCCTGGCTCTCCGAGTCGGTTCCCCTTGAAACCCTGGGAACACTCTTCGAGGCGGGCTGCAGATGGGTCGACTTCTCTCCGGACGTGATAACCGGGAAGGGCTGGAAGCTCATGGGCAAGGGGGGAGCGCCCTCCATGCTATGGCCTGCGGTGAAGGCTGCCAGGAAGGCCGGTCTCACCGTTGGGGTCAACTTCTTCAGCGCTTCCCCCGGGGAGAACTTCCTGGCCCTCGTGCTCAAGTTCCTGTTCATGGCCAGGGCAAGACTGCTCCTGGGCTGGGGCAGTACATTCATCAATATAGGCACCATAAGGCTTTATCCGGGAGCGCCCCTCTCCCGGGAGCTTTACCCGGGGGAGGACCTTTTCAAACCTGTGTTCTACAGGCCCAGGGGGGTCGCCGATCTTGTAACCAGGGGCTTCCAGTGGATCAGAAGGCGCAGAAGGTGAACGGATTTCTAAGACTGGGCCTTGCCGGCTGGCCGGTGGCACATTCCCTCTCTCCACTGATTCACCGGGCTTTCATGGATGCGGCCGGTCTGAGCGGCGAGTACCTGCTGCTCCCTGTGAAGCCGGGAATGATCCAGGAGGCCCTCAGCAGTGTGCGGAAACGGGAATGGAGGGGCATGAACCTGACAGTTCCCCACAAGAAGGCGGTCATTCCCATGTGCACAACCCTTTCCAGGGAGGCCAGGGAGACCGGCGCGGTGAACACCCTTCTCTTCGATGGGGATTCAGTGACGGGTTTCAATACCGACATCCAGGGTTTCAAAGCAGCCTCAAGGGACCTTCCCGGTCCACTGGTGGTCCTTGGGAAGGGCGGTGCGGCTGCTTCTGTGAAGGCGGGTTCCTGCGGCAGGGAAGCCTGTTTCCTCGGGAGGGGGGATCCGTTCCCGGAGGAACTGACAGGTGCCGCGGGCACGGTGGTGAACGCAACCCCCCTGGGATGGAACGCAGATGATGTCTTTCCGCTGGATCTACCTCGGGGGTGGTGTTTCATGGACCTGAACTACAGCCCCGGCTGGAAATGGAGGAACTCCCTGAAGGAGATGGGGGTCAGGGTAGTTACCGGAGAGGTCATGCTGGTGGAGCAGGCAGCCTGTTCCTTCGCCCTCTGGACAGGTTATACTCCCGGCAGTGAACTCAAGGAATGCCTTGTTCAAAGGATAGCAACGGAAAGCAGCGATGACGATGATTGACCCCTTATGGATAGAGGAACGGCAGAAAAAGGGTTTTCAGAGGGATGACCTTCTTGCGATCCTCGGGAGTTCTCCTGAGGAGGCCGGGTACCTGTATGCCGCCGCAAGGAGTGTCCGCGACGGCATTTTCGGCAGGAAGGCCTTCATCAGGGCCGTGGTGGAGTTCGCAAACTCATGCAGGTGCAGCTGCCTTTACTGCGGAATGCGGTTGAACAACCCCGGAGGCTTCAGGTATTCCCTTACCAGGGAACATTTAGTGGACATTGCCAGGCAGGCAAAGGATAACGGCATAGGGACTTTCTTCCTTCAGGCCGCCGAGAGCGAGAGCTACGGCGCTGAATGGCTCAGGGGTGTTATCTCCGACATACATGCCCTGGGAATGGGCGTGCTTCTCTGCGTGGGCGTCCACGGCGAGGAGGACCTGGACCTGTGGAGGGAAGCCGGTGCAGGCAAGTTCATACTGAAGCATGAAACAGCCGACCCGGAGCTGTTCGCCAGGATGAAGCCCGGCTTCACCCTTTCGGACAGGGTCCGCTGGCTGAGGACCATACGGGATCACGGCTACCACATCGGATCAGGTCCGCTACTGGGGCTTCCCGGTCAGACCATCGAGTCACTGGTGGACGACCTGTACCTGCTGAAGGACCTTCAGGTGGAGATGTCCAGCGTTGCGGTTTTCCTGCCCGCCGCGGGAACCCCGCTGGAGGGTTATCCTACCGGAGATCCGGAGCTTGGTCTCAGGTTCATCGCCGCAATGAGGCTTTTCCTCAGGAACACCCTCATACCGGCCACCAGCACCTTCGAGAGGCTCATGGAGGACGGCCAGTACAAGTGTTTCCAGGCCGGGGCGAACGTGATCACGGTGAACATGACCCCCAGGGATCTCAGGGACGATTACACCCTGTACACGGAACGGTTCTATGTGGGGCTGGATCACGCCAGGAAGACCATCGAAAGGGCCGGTCTCACCGAGACCACAGAACAGGATCTTCTGCAATGAGGACCTCTGCAATCAGCAGAGCTGTCTGAGAAGGCGTCTTGTCAGCCGAGCATATCCTCCCCGGCAGGGAGAGGTAATGCTCCGATCTGATCTCCATAAGCTTCTGAAAATCAGTTCTGTTCCGGGTGAGGGGCCTTCCCCCGGAGTTCCTTCGCCAGAGGGTTCCGGTATCGGCGTAGAGGGTGAACACCCTGCAGTGACCCAGGACGAGGGTGAGGTTTTCCCGGTTGAGAAGTGTGCCTCCCCCAAGGGCTATTACCCTGTCCGCTCCGGAAACCGCCCTTCTCAGCGCTTCGGTTTCCAGCTGCCTGAAAGTGGTTTCGCCAAGGGTGTGGAATATCTTCTCCACGGAAGCTCCGGCTGCCTTTTCGACCATTTCATCGGTCTCCAGGAAGCCGAGTTTCAGGATTTCGGCCAGAACGGCTCCGGTGGCGCTCTTGCCGGAGCATGGGGGGCCTGCGATGGCGATTAGGCGCTTATTCATGGGTTGATTATACAAAACTCCTTGACGCCGGGAATCGCCGCTGGTATTCAACGGTACATGGGATGGTGAGATAACTCATACGAGGAGTGGAGAAATGACCAGGGAGGAACTGGCCCGTGAGGCCTCCAGAAGAACCGGCCTTACTATGAAGGAAGTGCAGATAGTCCTTGTGACCATACTGGACATAATCAAGGAACGGATGTCGGCGGGGGATTCGGTTTTCATAAGGGGTTTCGGAAGCTTTTCCGTGCGGAAGGGCAGGAAAAGACGGGTCCGTGATCCCAGGGACGAGGGAGTAATGGAGATCCCCGCCAGGTACAGACCAGTGTTCAAGGCATATCCAGCTCTGAAGAGCGCTGTGCAGGAGAGCCTTGCCCCGAAGACCCGCGTGGCTTTCTTCTGCATAGGGCGGCCCGATGCGAATAGGGTTTCCGTGACTGGCGGTTTCAACGAGTGGGATCCCGGGGCGTGCCCCATGCAGAAGCTCCCGGACGGAAGCTGGTTCGCTGAGCTGACCCTCTCCTCCGGTCAGACGATCAGCTACTGCTTCTGGGTGGACGGAACGGAGGTCTCCGATCCGGCCTATCCCGCCGGCCCCGGGGGCAGAACCAGGAGGCAGGTATAGCCTTGGCCCGGAAAAGCAGGAAAAGAGCAGTAAGGGATAAGGGCCGGCGGTGGAGATCCGTGGTCTTCTTCCTGCTGCTTCTCGTTTCCCTTGCGATTGCCGTTTCGCTGACTGCTCCACCCGCAGGCATCCTTTCCCAGACCGGTTCCGCCCTTACGGGTACGCTGGGCTTCCTGTCGGTATTCATTCCCGTGGCAGTTTTCCTGGCAGGGGCAGCGGTACTCCGCCTTGGATTCGCAGGAGGATGGCTGAGGGTAACCGGGGCGGTTCTCATCATAACCTTCTTCTTCTCGGCTATGACCGCAATGATCCTGGGCAGGATAAGGGATGAGCTCCTCTTCCTCCCTGGCGGAGCCCTCACGGCCAGGACGGTCATCGCAGCGGAAGGACTGGTTGGCGGACTGGTCTCCTGGACTGCGATGTTCGTGCTGTTCATGATCTCACTGGTCGTTTTCACCGGATGGGACCTGCCGTCCAATCTGAATTCCCTCGCGGGAAGGCTTCGGGGAAAGCGGAGTGCAGGGAAGCCCCGCAGGGAGCCGGAGACAGTCGCGGAACAGGAAGGTTCCGTTCCATGGAGAAGGAGGTTCGAGCCGGAACCTCAGCCTGAGCCTGAGCCTGAGCCTGAGTCTGTGCCTGAGAAAGAACCGGAACCGGTCAGGACAACGCCCCCAGTGAAAAGAGTTGAGAAAACCCTCCCTGAGATAGTTCCTGTAAAACCGGACACCCTGGTTGTGTCAGCCCCCTCCGACGGCAACGAGTACAGCCTGCCGGGAGCAGAGTTCCTCTCGCTTCCGGCGAGGGGGGAGAGGAATGTTCAGAGTGACGCCGAGATAAAGGAAAGGGCGGACATCCTAGTGGAGAAACTGGCCGCCTTCGGGGTGGAATGCTCCGTAGCCGACTACTGTCCGGGCCCTGTACTGACCAGGTACGAGCTGAAACCCGGACCCGGGGTCAAGGTGAACAGGATACTGAACCTTGCCGATGACCTGAGCCTTGCGCTGGCGGCCAAGAGGATCCGGATCCTGGCCCCGATCCCGGGCAAGGGGGCCGTGGGAATCGAGATACCCAACAGGAACCCTGAAACGGTCTATCTGAGAGAACTTCTGCCCAGACTGGGGAACCAGAGGATCCCCGTCGCCCTTGGAAAGAAACTGGAGGGGGAGCCCTTCATCGCCGATCTCACACAGATGCCGCACCTGCTCATTGCCGGGGCCACCGGCAGTGGCAAGAGCGTGTGCGTTCATGCCATCATTTCCACCATACTCCTCACCAGAACACCTTATCAGGTCAAGCTGGCTATGATCGACCCGAAGATGCTGGAGCTTTCGGCATACAGGGGAATTCCCCATCTCTGGGCCCCGGTGGTGATACAGACCCAGAAAGCAAGGTATCTGCTCGAAGCCCTGGTGAGGGAAATGGAGGAGCGCTACGCCCTTCTGGCCAGAAGCGGTGTCAGGTCCATAGGGGAGTACAACAAGAGGTTCGGTCTTGAGCAGGCGGAGGAGCACCTGCCCTACATCGTTGTCGTGATCGACGAGCTTGCGGACCTTATGATGACATGCTCAAGGGACGTGGAACCCCCCATAGCAAGGCTCGCCCAGATGGCCAGGGCGGTGGGTATACACCTGGTGGTGGCCACCCAGAGGCCGTCGGTGGATGTGATCACCGGGGTGATCAAGGCCAATTTCCCATCAAGGATCGCCTTCAACGTTCAGTCCATGACCGACAGCAGGACCATCCTTGACATGAATGGAGCGGAGAAGCTCCTCGGTCAGGGCGACATGCTCTTCGTGCCCTCCAGCGCCCCTGAACCCGTCAGGATACATGGCTCCTACGTATCCACCGAGGAAACCAGAGCCCTTGTGGAGTTCTGGAGTTCCCAGCCGGAAATGCCGTTCGAGTACGAGCCCCCCGATGACGACGGCGGGAACATATATGACCCGGGCGAATTAGATTTCGACGACCCTCTCCTGGAGGAGGTGAAGGACGCGGTGATCTCACAGCAGCGGGCCTCGGTGTCCATGATACAGAGGAAGTTCAGGGTGGGGTACGCCAGGGCCGGCAAGCTCATCGACATGCTGGAGAGAATGGGTGTCGTGGGACCCCACCTGGGAAGCAAGCCCAGGCAGGTCCTGATGAGGCCTGAACAGGAAACTAAGGAGGAAGCCGATGAATAGGATAACGGCGGTGGCTGTTATTCTGCTGCTTGCAGCCTGCGGAGGGGAACAGACAGACGGAGAAGGTCTCGCTGAGGCTGTCTCCGCCCGGGGCCAGTTCACAAGGGCCAGCCAGCTCTACTTCCGCGGCAGGCTCTCGGCCTCCCTGGAGGAGTTCAACGGAGTCGTGTACAGGTTTCCGGATTCACCCTTCGCCCAGGATGCAAGGCTTGCAGTGAGAAGGATCGAGAGCGATCTCTCCACAGGTGAGATCAGTGGCAACGGTTCCCCACTGCCGGAAAGGCTGAACGCCAGGGTTGCGGTGGTGGGCAGGGCCGCTGTCACCGCATCGGTGAACAGGACCGCTGACCTGCTGGGTTCCTTTTGCCCTTCGGTCACCGGCATGGCGGACGATCAGTCTTCGGACCTCACCATGCTGTTCCATGCCGAAGGTTACGAGGAAAGCGCCTCCGTACTGGCAGATTCCCTGGAGAGATGGCTGCTGAGACCCGAGGGAATACCGCTGAGACCGGGAGACGAACTCATAGAAACAGTTGCCGCCGGATACGACATATTGGTCATTATCGGAACCGACGCCGTCTTCGAACCCTCGGTTCCCTGAGAAAGGCATCCATGACATCAATTCTGCTGTCAACCATTGTCTGCGCCGCTGCACTGGAGCCCCTCACCGCAAGGCTGGAATCCCTGGTGTACCTTACGGGAAGCTTCGTGCAGACCGACTACTGGGCCCTGACACTGGATTCGGAGAGCACCTCAGGCACCCTTCACCTTGCCCATCCCAACCTTTTCCTGCTGGAATACGACGATGTGCCAGGCAGGGCCACCGGCTGTACAGGGGACACGGTCTTCACAGTGGATCCCGAGTTCCGGGAGATACTCGTCTATTCCGGTACCCCCACCGGTTTCCTCCACATACTCTACGGAGCCGAAGAGGGCGATGTGGCCTCAGTGGAGGAGAATGGCGACAGTCTTGCCGTCACCGTGACCGGGACCTTCGACGGGGGCATCCGCACCATTACCGCCGGGTACACCATTTCGGACTCCCTGCCGTACACCCTTTCCACCGTGGACGCCAACGGTAATTCAACCAGGTGGGAGATCCAGGATCTGACCATCCTCCAGGAAGCTCCTCAGGTCTTCCGGCTGCCGGACCTTCCGGGGTACGCCGTTGTAGAAGCCGGGACGATCTGATAAGATGAAGTTTTTCATTGTTTCCCTGGGCTGCCCCAAGAACACCGTGGACTCCGAAAGGTTCGAGTGGGTTCTCCGGACTTCCGGCTGGAGTCGGGCGGAGAGCTTGGAAGAAGCCGATCTGGCCCTTCTGAACACCTGCGCCTTCATACAGCCAGCGGTGGAGGAATCCATGGACAACCTTCAGGACCTTCTTGACTGGAAGAGGGAGGGGGCTCGAAGGAAGCTGGTCCTTGCAGGGTGCCTTCCGGGAAGGTACGAGGACGACGGCAGCGGGGGCCTGGGGGAGATCGACCTGATGATCGGTCCCGGTGAATGGAGGAGCCTCTCCTCATGGCTTGGTACCGCTGTCCATGGCGAAGCGCTTCCCCATGGTTCCGGACCGGTCCGCTTCCTGAAGATAGCCGAGGGCTGCGACAACCGGTGCGCCTACTGCACCATACCGTCCATCAGGGGCGGTTTCGTCCCCGTTCCCCGACGGACCATTCTCCAGGAGGCGGATATCCTGGTGGGGCAGGGAGCAAGGGAGATAGGCGTAGTTGCCCAGGATACCGGCAACTGGAACTCCGACGGCTCAGGGCTGGTTGAGCTCACCGAATCCCTTGCCGAGCGCCACCCGGATACATGGTTCAGGCTCTACTACATTCATCCCGCCCATTTCCCGGAGGGGCTAACCGGCCTCTTCCAGAGGCGAAGCAATGTTCTTCCCTATGTGGATATGCCGGTACAGCATGCCAGCACCGCTGTTCTCAAACGGATGGGAAGGGGTTATGGGGAAGACCGCATCCGAAGAATCATGGAAACACTCGAGAACTGCGTTCCCCGGGTTGCCGTGAGGTATACCGTGATAACCGGCTATCCCGGTGAGACCGAGGCCGATTTTCAGAGGCTGGTGAGATTCCTGGGGGACTACCGCTGCGGAAGGCACATAGCCGCATTCACATGGTATCCCGAGGAGGGAACACGGGAATACGAAAGGACTATAAGGCAGAAGGACTCCGTGGATCCGGGAACCGCCGGGGAAAGGCTGGCGGTGCTCTCCTCCATTGGTGATTCCCTTTACGAATCCTGGAACCACAGGCTCCCTGGAATGGAACTCACGGTCCTGGCGGACGATCCCTGGTTCGGACACACGGTTTGGGACGCTCCCGATGTGGATTCCACCACTGAGTTCACGGAGGAAGTTGCTCCAGGCGGTTTTGTCCGGGCAAGGGTAGTGGAAGCCCGGGGGGCGGATATTCTGGCAGAACCGCTCTCCGATTGATATAATCGCAACCGATACGCATTGTTCTAACAAAGAAGGAATGGACGGGAAATGACTGCTATTATCCTTGCCGGGCTTGCTCTTACTGGCTCGATGACCAACATGGAAATGCTCGAGACCGCGGTGGCCGACGCCATGCTCCCCGTTGCGGAACAGGTGGCCGATCAGGGGATAGGATCCCTTGTTCTCACAGTGGAAGGTGAACACCAGGGAAGCTGGCTTCTGGAGCAGACGGCGGTTTCGCTGCTGGACCAGGCAGGCATAACGGTGCTTACCATCCGCGGTGAAGACGTGTGGACCCTCAGTCTTCGCCCGATGGAAATGGCAGTGACATACGGGCAGACTGGAAGAAGCTGGTTCCTGGGCGGAAGACAGGTTCCCAGGCAGGCAACCTGTCAGCTGGCGGCCACACTGGTGGATCCCGACGGGAGCGTCGTGCTTACAATGAGGGAAGGTGCCGTTCTCAACAGCACCGTTTCTGCGGGTGATGTGGCCGTTCTCGAGAGCGCAGGCGAAAGGTGGGTCAACGGTGAGCTTTCCCAGGAGGAAAGCGGAAATCTCCTTGAACCGCTGGTGGTCACCGGCGTTGTAACGGCCCTGGTCTACCTGTTCTATTCCAGCAGGAACTGATGACAGCAGTACGCCGCTCTCCGCTTCTGCTCCTGGCCGCGCTGCTTCTGCTGGGCTGCGGCCCCCAACCCGGGAACGAGGACCTTCTGGAACAGGCCGAAGTGCTCTTCGCCGGTGGAAGGTATGCCCAGGCTCTCCCTCTGTACGAGGAACTCTGCGCCGACACTTCCAGGTACGACGCCGCACTTCAGTTCAGGCTGGCGGAAACCGCGGTACTTGCAAGCCAGGCCGAGCGGAACAGGGGTCACAGACAGCGTGCAAGAACTGCCCTTGAGTATCTTTCCATGCGGCCAGGGGACTGCGATTCCACGGAGATCGGTCAGCTCTGGCGGAGGCTCGGCTGGGAAATGGCCAGGGACAATGATTCCCTCCAGGCATTCGACGCCTTCGGCAGGGCCGTGGAAATGGCGCCTGAACTGAGCCAGGCCTTCGAGGAGGAGTGGCTTCTCAGGGGGCTTTATGCGGCGGACCATCCGGCGGCTGCAGCGGGGATCGTCGATTCCCTTGCGGGCACCCCCGTCGCCGACAGTCTGCTCGCCGCCGCCGCCGAGAGACATATCGTGGAACTTGACAGGGTTCCCCTGGTGCGGACCGATCTCAGGGGATCGGTGCTGATGGCCAAGGTCAGTCTATACAGATACACCACGGGAAGGGAGAGGGACGAGCTGGCCGCCCTTACCGAACTCGACAGAATGGGCCTCCTTACCCCTTCCGAAAGGCAGCGGAGGATGGAGGTCCTGCTTCTGCTGGCGGACAGGGACCTTCAGGCCGGAGATCCTTTCCTTGCCAGGGAAAGGCTCCTGGAGGCATGGGGATCCAGTTTCACCGGAGTCAGGGTCGAGGCGGCCTACCGCCTGGGACTCATGGCCGAAGAAGCCGGCGACCCCGTGGATGCACTCATGTGGTACAACAGGGCCTGTTCCGCATCTCCCGGGCTTTCTTCCGCGGCTGCGGCTGCGGCTGCGGCGAAGCGGGATTCCCTTCGTTATCTTGCCCTTCCGTAAGCAAAGAGGTTTTATTATGAAAGAACGTCTTCTTCTAGCCTCAGTCCTGCTGGTGCTCGCCGGCTGCAGTACCTTTCCCTCAACTGAAGGGATGAACCGCGAGGAGATAATCGACCTTGCGGACAGCTACTTCCAGAGGGAGAAGTGGAGCCAGGCCTCATTCCTTTACACGGAACTGATGTTCAGGTTTCCCGGAGACATGCAGACCGACTTCTTCCTCTACAGGACGGGGCTCTCCGACAGGGGAATGAAACTCTGGGCCGATGCCGAGTACCACCTGTACAGGGTGGTCAACGAGTTTCCCACAGGTCCCTGGGCCGACGACGCCCAGTACGCCCTCGCGGAGACAATGTGGATGCAGAGGAGAGATTTCAGGAGGGACCAGACACAGGTGGTAAGGGCAAGGGAGGAGATGCTCAGGTTATTCTCAGAGTATCCGTCCTCACCCCTGACGGAGCAGGCAGAAAGCCTTCTTACCATGATCAACGACCATCTCGCCCGACGGTCGCTCTTCATTGGAAGGTTCTATTCAAGAAGGAACGAGACCGATGCGGCGCTCCTTTACCTCAGGGATGCCCTTGACAGCTACGGGGAAACCTCATGCCGGGGTTCCGTACTGATCGCAATGGGAGACCTTTACAGGTCGATGGGTAATTCCTTCTCGGCGAAAACCTATTACAACAGGGCCCTGGACAACTGCGACCTCACCCCCGACGAGGAGGAACAGGCCCTGGAAGGTCTCAGGGAGCTGCAGTGACCCGGGGGTTCCTTGGGGGCACCTTCGATCCTGTTCATTTCGGTCATCTTTCACTTGCCACCGAAGCCCTCGAGAGATTCTCCCTGGAAAGGGTAACCTTCGTTCCTGCAAGGTTCCCGCCCCACAAGGACCCGGAATCGTTAACGCTTTTCAGCCACAGGATGGCCATGCTCCAGAGGGCTATCCAGGGGAACGCCAGTTTCGAGGTCGCCGATCTGGAGACAAGGGATTTCCCCGCCTACACCGTGGACATGCTCCAGAGGCTATCCTGCCCTGGGTTCAGACCTGCTTTCATCATGGGTATGGACAGCCTTGTGGAAATGCATTCCTGGAAGGATCCACTGAAGATACTGGAGCTGGCCAGGGTCCTGGTGGGGGTCAGGCCCGGGTTCGATCCCTCCGGTGTCCGGCAGGATCTCCTGGAAAGGGTGGAGCTATTCGAGTTCCCCGGAGTATGGATCTCCTCATCGGATATAAGACGAAGGATTGCGTCCGGGAGGAGCATTGCTTACCTTGTACCGGCGGAGGTAGAATCGTATATACGGAACAGGGGGCTGTATGGGGCAGAAAAAGGCCATAGACACAATTCTTGAAGCTCTTGTGGACGAGCATGTGAGCGACATCCATTTTAAGGTCGGTTCGCCCCCGGTGGTGAGAAGGTCCGGGGATGTGATACACGCCGACGGTTTTCCCAGATTCACCTCCGACCATCTTATCCAGATCACCAACGAGGTTACCACCCTCGGCCATCGGGAGAAAATCGCCTCTGGCAACGAGGTAGACCTGGCCTACAGCCTTTCAGGGAAAGCCCGGTTCAGGGTGAACATCTTCAGCCAGAGGGGTACCCCGGCCATCGTTATGAGGAAGATCCCCTTCGAGATACCCAGGCTGGGGGAGTTGGGCCACCCGGACATCGTGGCGAAGATAGCCATGGAGCGCAGGGGGCTTGTCCTTGTTACCGGCGCTACCGGAAGCGGCAAGTCCACCACTCTGGCGGCGATGATCAACGAGATCAACAGCAGGCGGAAGGCCCATGTGGTAACAATAGAGGATCCCATCGAGTTCCTTCACCCTGACAACAAGTGCTCCGTATGCCAGCGTGAGGTGGGAATAGACACACCCAGCTGGCCCTCCGCCCTGAGAGCCGTTTTCAGGCAGGATCCCGATGTGATACTGATAGGTGAGATGCGCGATGCGGAAACCGCCATGATCGCCCTCACAGGAGCTGAAACAGGCCACCTGGTGATGAGCACGCTGCACACAACCGACGCCCCCGAGACCATCAACCGGATCATAGACATGTTCCCCGGTTACCAGCAGAAGCAGATACGGGTACAGCTGGGCGGTCTGCTCAAGGCTGTGATCTCCCAGAGGCTCCTTCCGGGGGTCCAGGGCAAAGACAGGGTGCTGGCTTCTGAGATAATGGTGCACACGGCCACCATCGGGAACTGCATCTCCGACCCTGAAAAGTTTCACCTGATCCACGAGACAATGGAGTCCGGCGGGAACCAGTATGGCATGCAGACCTTCGACATGTGCCTCTACAACCTTCTCAAGCAGGGCAAGATAGACGAAGAGACCGCCCTTGCCGCGGCAACCAACCCCACCGGTCTCGACCTTAAGATAAAGGGCGTTGAATCCGCCGAGGATTGGAGGATTGAATAGGATGTCAGCACTGTACATATGGGCGCTGGGCATTACAGTCCTGGGGGTGGTGGTCTTCCTTCTCTGGACAGGGCTTCGTGCGCAGAACAGACCGAACCCCATCGGGAACGAAGCGATGATAGGTGAAACCGGGGTAGTGAAGAAGACCTCGGGTTACAGGAACAGAACAGTTGTGGAAGTAAGGGGGGAGAACTGGTGGTGCAGGGTCGAGTCCCGGTCACCGGTGGACCCCGGCGACGAAGTGGTGGTAAAGGGCATCGATCCCGACGACATGATGCTCGTGGTCGAACCGGTTGGAAGGGGATGACATGGGATTTTTATGCGTACCTGCGGTAATACTGGGAATACTCATTCTGAGCTCCCTCAGGGTGCTGAAGGAGTATCAGAGGGGCGTGGTATTCAGGCTGGGAAAGGTCATAGGTCTCAAGGGGCCGGGCCTTATCTTCGTTTTCCCGGTGATCGATTCCCTCAAAAAGGTGGATCTCCGCGTGATAACCATGGACGTTCCTCCGCAGGACGTCATAACCAGGGACAATGTCAGCGTAAAGGTGAACGCGGTTACCTACTACAGGGTCGTGGACCCCAAGAAGGCGGTCCTGGAGGTCACCAACTACATGTACGCCACCAACCAGCTGGCCCAGACCACCCTCAGGAGCGTTCTCGGCGAGGCTTCCCTGGACGAGCTCCTCTCCAACCGCGACGAGATCAACGCCAAGCTCCAGGATATCCTCGACAGGATGACCGATCCATGGGGCATCAAGGTCTCCACCGTTGAAGTGAAGCACGTGGACCTTCCCGACAGCATGCAGAGAATGATGGCAAGGGAAGCCGAGGCGGAGAGGGACAGAAGGGCGAAGATAATCCACGCCGACGCGGAGCTTCAGGCATCCAAGAAGCTCTCGGAGGCTGCGGCGATAATTGACGAACACCCCTCGGCCCTTCAGCTGAGATATCTCCAGACACTGGGGGAGATAGCCACCGAGAACAACTCCACCATCGCCTTCCCGATCCCCATCGAGATGATGAAGACATTCATCGGTCATAAGGACTGAGGCTGCAATGGAACTGAGGGGAACGGTAACCGCATTAGTTACACCCTTCAGGAACGGTGAAGTTGATACCGACTCCCTGGGAAGGCTGGTTGAATACCAGCTTTCCTCGGGGGTCTCCGGTCTTCTTGCATGCGGATGCACAGGGGAACCGGCAACCATGACCGAAGACGAGAAGAAGAGGGTCATAGACACCGTTCTGGAGGCCGCCGGCGGAAGGGTTCCGGTCATGGCCGGAACCGGCACCAACTGCACCGCTTCCACCGTGGAGTACACCAGGAAGGTGAGCAGAACCCCGGTGGACGGAGTTCTGGTGATAACTCCCTACTACAACAAACCCACGCCTGAGGGGCAGATAGCCCACTACACGGCGGTGGCAGACGCCAGCGAGAAGCCTGTTACGGTCTACAACGTCCCCGGGAGGACCGGAACGTCCATGACCATCGAAACACTTGCCAGGCTCGGGGAACACCCGAACATCATCGGTGTCAAGGACGCCGCCGGAAGCGTGGAGAGGGTAACCGCCCTGCGCGGGATGTCTTCGATGGCCTACATGAGCGGCGACGATCACCTTGCCCTGCCACAGATACTCATGGGGGCTTCCGGGGTAATTTCCGTTACCTCCAACGCAGCGCCGGGGATGATGTCCCGTATGGTGGAACTTGGTCTCAACGGCAATGTGAGCCAGGCCAGGGAGATTCACGAGAAGTTGTATCCGCTGTTCGGGGCCCTTTTCCTGGAAACGAATCCGTCTCCCGTGAAGAAGGCCCTGGAGATGATGGGAATAATTGCCGATGGTTCTCCCAGGCTTCCCCTGGTCCCACCGGGTGAGAAGACCGTAACTGTCCTCGAGAGGGTCATTCGGAAAGCAGGCCTGTGATAAGGGCGGCTGTCTTCGGTTCCCGTGGAAGGATGGGCCGTCTGCTGGCCGAAGGGTCCTTCGATGGGGTGGAGTTCATACAGGGAATCGACAGCGGGGACGATCTGACCCTGGATCCCCGTGTTCAGGTCGTGGTGGATTTTTCACTCCCCTGCGCATGGAACGATCTGAACAGTCTCCTCCGGGGAAACACCGTGCCCCTTGTATCCGGTACCACCGGCCTGGGACAGGGGGAAATGGATCTCCTCCACCGCTGGGCGGAGGAGAGACCTGTCTTCTACTCCTCGAACATGAGTGTGGGGGTTTTCGTGCTTAACAGGATCGTTGAGAGGGCCGAGGAGCTCCTCGACGGATCCTGGGACAGGGAACTCATAGAGTTCCATCACCGGGGAAAGATCGACAAACCCAGCGGCACGGCGAAAAAGCTCATGGAGAACTGGCCCGGGAACTCGCCCAGTCACTCGATCCGCGGCGGAGACCTCGCCGGGGAGCACCAGCTTCACTACATGGGAACAGGTGAGAGGCTCGTACTGACACATTCCGCATCCAGCAGGGGTGTTTTTGCCGCGGGAGCCGCAAGGGCCGTGGTCTTCATAGCTGGAATGGGAAGCCCGGGGCTCTACGGTATGGAGGATATGCTTGGCTGACATACTGAGAACAGCCTTCGCCGGGTCTTTTTTTCCCGGGGACCCCGGGGAACTGGCCGATATGGTGGACGGTTTCCTGGACTGCGGGGCGGAGCCCCACGGGAATGCCGTGGGGATGGTGGTTCCCCATGCGGGGTATGTCTACAGCGGACTGACTGCGGGATTCGGCTTTTCCTCCGCCCCGGACGATGTCTCCACGGTTGTGGTATGCGCCCCCAGCCACAGGTATCCGCTCATGGAAGCTTCCGTTTTCGATATCCACGGCGTACGGACACCGCTGGGGGTCTGCCCGGTGAACCGGGAGGTGGCGGGAAAACTTGCAGGGAGCCTCGAAACGGTCGTTTTCAACGAGCACAGTTTCGAAGTGATGGTGCCCTTCATTCAGAGAAGATGGCCGGAGGCGGAGATAGTCCCGGTCATCCTGGGCATGTCGCCGGACTGTGCGGTCATCGCCCGGCTGGTTGAAAATGCGGCGCCGGGATCCTTCTTCGTGGCCTCCAGCGACCTCTCGCACTTCCACCCCCTCAGTACCGCCAGGGAACTCGACCGGAGGTGCATCCACGGCTTCCTGTCGCTCTCCCCGGATGCCTTCAGCGAAGCCCTGCATTCTGGTGGCGAGGCATGCGGAAGGCATCCCATCCTGACCCTTCTCCATCTGGCCGCTCTCAGGAAGGCAACCCGGGCGCTTGAGCTCCGCTATTCAACCTCGGCGGATGCCGGAGCGGGGACGGATGAGGTAGTGGGCTACTTCTCCGGACTGGTAACCACATGACCATAGCGGACAGAAAGGCGCTGCTGGCGCTGGCTAGACGCTCCATGGAACTGGCTGCAAGGCGGCTTCCTCCTCCGGAGATACCCGATGAGGAGGTTTTCCGTCTTGAAGGAGGAGCCTTCGTTACGCTTAAGGCAGACGGAGCCCTCAGGGGATGCATAGGGCACTTCTCGGGCCTTGGCACCCTGGGGGAAACGGTCAGGGCCATGGCAAGGGAAGCCGCGGTGGGTGATCCCAGGTTCATGCCGGTGGCACCTGAGGAAACCGGCAGTTTATCCATAGAGATATCCGTTCTCTCTCCCATGGAACCTGTGGACCCATCCGATGTGAAGCCCGGGGTCCACGGGCTCTATGTTACAATGGGCCACAGGGCGGGAACCCTGCTGCCCCAGGTGGCGTCCGAGTACGGCTGGGGCCGGGAGGAGTTCCTTTCACATACATGCATGAAGGCTGGCCTTGCCCCGGATGCCTGGCGGGACCCGGCGGCTCGAATCTTTTCGTATACTGCAGAGGTTTTCAGTGAAAACGATATCGAACATGGACTGAAAAAGATGAAAAAGGAGGAAAAATGAGGATAGCATCCATTCTTTTCCTGGCGGGAGCAATTCTCCTGACCGGCTGCCAGATGCCCGGCGTGGAGGAAGTCGCCGAGGAGATCGAGGGTCAGGTCGAAGAGATCTCCGGTCAGATGGAGTCGGTCACCGAAGAAACCGATGACCTGAAGGAGAGGATCGAAGCCCTTGAGGAACGGTTCACATCTGCCACGGGAGAGATAGAGATACCCGAGTTCGACTTCGATACAGAGGGTCTCCTGGAATCCATAAATCAGGAGCTGGAGGCGGTCAGCCACAGGACCGACTCCATTATCGGCGGCATCACCGCCGACAATGATTCCCTGATGGAGGAGATGACTCTCCTCGCCCAGGAACAGGCGATGGTCATCGATTCCCTGAGAACTCAGATACAGAACCTCCAGTGGCAGATCAACAGCCTTGACAGCAGGATAGACGCACTGGGGGCCAATCCTGGAGACGCCGGCAGGACCGGCGGCACCTCCTCCACAGGCGGCAGGACCGGCAGTGGCACTTCCTCAGGCTCATCCTCCGGAGGGGGCAGGACCTGATGACGGTGATGTTCTTCGGTCGCGAGATCGAGAACCCGATCCTGAAGATCCTTGTTGCAGCCGGGGCCGCGGTTTTCGCCGCGGCCCTGGCCGCACTTGTCCTTCTCCTGGTCCTTCCACTGCTTGCCGCCGTTCTCACAGGAGCCCTTCTTGTTGTGGCGGTGATCCTCGTTCTGCTGGTGGTGTTCCTGCCCTTCGTGGCGTTCCTGGGAGTGGTTTTCAGCCGCAGGGAAAAGGGAAGCGGGAACAGAAAAAGCGAGACCAGGGTACTGGAGCCCTTCGATTCGGTGAGGATCTCCGGCGTAGCTTCGGTGGAGGTTACCTGCGGCGGGGAGCAGCAGGTCACCGTTTCCACCGACGACAATCTCCTCGATAACCTGGAAACATCGGTAACGGGAGGCGAACTCCGCATCTCCATCTCGAAACCCGCCATCTGGAAGCAAGCTCCCGGTATAGCCATCAGCCTGCCTCTTCTTAAATCCCTGAACGCCAGCGGCGCCTGCAGGGCCGAGATATCCGGGGTGTCTTCGGAGGAGTTGTCCCTGAGGGGAAGCGGCGCAGCGAAGATCAGCGCTTCCGGCGAAGCAAAGAGCCTTAAGCTCCGGATAAGCGGTGCGGGAAAGATCGACTGCTCCGATCTGAAGTCGGTAAGCGCGGTGGTCTCCATCGCAGGGGCGGGCAAGGTAAGGGTCCATGCCAGCGAGGAACTGCAGGCAAAGGTGAGCGGCGCAGGCAGGGTGGTCTACTTCGGCGATCCCGCCAAAGTGGAGAGAAGGGTCTCCGGAGCCGGAAGGATAGATCCGGGGTAGATCAGAGGCTGGACAGGTGCATGCTGCCCCACTTGTTCACCACCAGGTCCTGTATCCTGTAGACCAGTTCGCCTCCTGGCACGCCGAAGGATGTCGCCAGTTCCCTGAAGGTGGCCTTTTCCAGGGCCCTCACCTGTTCGGGGGGATCATCCCCGGCCCGGAGAAGGTCCTCTATGGTGTCACCGTCGTTCCACGATCCGATCACCATGCTCTCCCTGAAAGCGGTAAAGGGCTCCCCATGGCAGCCACCGGCGTAGCATACCCTTCCGTCTGGAAGACATCCCAGATACCTTATTCCCGTGTTCGAGTCGAAAACAGGGGATGAAGCCAGCACCCCGTCATCATCTATCATCTGGATTATGGCTCCCTCGCTGCGCCAGAGGGATCTCTCTTCGGTAAGGTGGCTTATCTGGGAGATGCTCACCCTGTTGGCATCGTACTCAGGGTTGTTCTGCCAGTTGGGAACCATCCATCCCGCGGCCAGGGAAGGTGATCCCATCCTCTCTACCGCTGACCTTATCTCGCTGTACCTGTGGGCGTTGCCGCGGTTGATGAATATCACCGGGAACCAGTCGATACCGTGTTTCTCGGCCTTTTCGGCGGTCTTCACCAGGATGTCCCATGCTCCCGGCTTCTCCAGGAAGTCATCGTGTTCGGTTCCGGCGCCGTGGAAAGCAAGGCGAAGCCAGGAGAAACCCGTGTCAGCCAGCCTTCTCCACTCTACGTCAGGCAGATTTGCCAGACCTTGCCCGTTCGTGGGGAACCAGAAACTGTCGAAGGTAAGCCCCAGTGAGAACTGCTTCTCGATTATGTCCACGAAGTCAGCCCTACCCGTGGCCTCGCTGAAGTAGCGCGGGAATACCGTGCAGCCGGTTTTTCTGCTGAAATCGCCTGCTTCGTTCAGAATGCGGTTCAGGAGTGAGCCGCTCATCTCCTCGACTCCAATTATCTTCAGACATACGGATCTCACGGGCATTCTCGTTTCCATCAGATACCCTCCAGGAGAAGGTCCACCGCCCCGGGAACATCCCCGGGGCTGTCAACTGTCATCGTGGCCAGCTCCAGTTCCCTGGGGGTTCCGAAGCCCCAGGCCGCCCCGGCGGATGGGATACCGCAGCAGGTGGCTGCTTCGAAGTCGAACTTCCTGTCCCCAATCATAACAGTATTGTCGCCGTACCGAGCAAGGAGTCCCGAGATCAGTTCCGCCTTCGTTCCTCCGTGACCGCACCCGGTTATCTCATGGAACAGCTCCCTCAAGCGGAACATCTCAAGAACATCAACGGCGGTCTCCGGTTTCTTTCCTGTGGCTATGCAGAGGATGGTCCCAGACGAGCGGAGGTTCTCAAGCGCTTCCCTGATGCCCGGATAGAGGACATTCTCCGAAAACCCTCTTTCCCTGTAGTACTCCCGGAACAGGGCGGTTCCCTCTTCCCGGCGGCCCGGCGCAAGTTCCTGGAAGATCTCAGTGAGGGGCGGGCCTATGAACATGAGGAGCTCCCGTGGATCGATCCACGGAAGCCCCATCATGCTCAGGGCGTGGTTGATGCCGGCGGTTATGCCCTCTGAAGGATCGCTTATGGTTCCGTCCAGGTCGAATATCGCAACTCTCATGAGGGGTACTATATGAAAAGTGAGCCTATCTGCTGAAGGCTGTTCCCCAGGCTCCGGCATCGTAGTCATCTTCCACCTGGTCGGCAAATGTGTCGGCGTCGATAACGTCCGCGGCAATCCTCCGGTGCTCGGAGGTGTACTCGACGTACCATTCATAAGTGTACACACCGTCATCGGCTGCCTGATCCCCGTACAGACCGTTGTCGTACATGATGTGCCTGGGATGCCCGGAAAGCGGTCCGTGGGCGATCACGAAGAACGGAGGGTCGTATGCAGGGTTCATGTGGTTTACAGTGACTTCCATCCTGGCAAGGTCACCCTCCCGGAGGCAGGGGAGTTCGGACCGAACATCGTAGAACTGTCCAGGATCGGCGCATTCCCAGATGAGTTCATCGCCTACCCATATCTTCATGGAAGCAATGAACACTTCCTGTTCCCCGGAGGCGAGCATGTGCCGGGCGGGCGTAACTGAGACCACATCCCAGCCTCCGTATCCTTCGGCGGTTTCGTCCCGCTCCAGTGCCGCCCTGACGAACCTGATGTCGGATATCGGCTTGTATCCCGGTTCGAATACGCCGTCTTGAACCGTGTCGATAACAAGCTGAGCATCGATGTTGTGGATCACCGTTACCGTGCATACCCCCGCCGCAGGGTCGTTCTCCAGGATGATCTGTCTGCCAGGCTCCGAAAGAAGCTCCCTGTACCAGACCTCCGGCAAACCGACGGATCCCTTTCCCGGGTCCCCGGTGCCGTTCAGCCCGTAACCCCTCACAAGGTCCGAGGATGACAGCAGCGAGGAGATCCATTCCTCGTCGGTTACCTCCGGGGACTGTGCGCATCCCCACACGAATGCAGTCATGCAGGCCGTTACGAGCAGTGTTGTTCTCTTCATCTCTTTTCCTCCTTCCGCCGGGACACCCCGGCGGAAATACAATGAGACTTGCGTTTCCAGGAGGTTTTACCATACTGTAACAGAATGTTAAAGGAAGCAGGAAGGAGCGAAAATGATAAGAGGCAGGCTTGTACAGCTGAGGACCTTCAGGGAGAGCGACATCAGGACGGTGCATGAACTGGCGGAGGATTTCGATGACATGGGAGACTTCTGGCCATGCGACTTCATGTCCCTTAGGAAGCTCGAGAAGCACTATCAGGAATCAGGATGCTTCGACGAACACTCGGGCAATCTGCTGGTGACCAGTCTGGATGACTCGAGAATACTGGGACAGATCTTCTTTTTCAAAGGAATTCCCTATGGGACCGGCTATGAGATCGGGTACAGGATATACAAGCCCCGGGATATGGGGAAGGGCTACGCGTCGGAAGCCCTGAGGCTCCTGGTCGGGTACCTGTTCTCCAGGAAACCCTGCGAAAGGATTCAGGCCACCGCCATCAAGGGGAACCAGGCCTCTCTGAAGGTAATGGAGAAATGCGGATTCCAGCGGGAGGGAATACTCAGGAAGGCGCTCTTCCATCACGGCCGTAACGTTGACCTCGTGATGAACTCCATCACCAGAGAGGAATGGGAAGGATCAGGCCCTGAGGTTGATCAGCAGTAGCGCCGTCATGGTAAGCGCTACTGCGACCATCTCCCTTCTGCTGAGCCTTTCCCCGTATATGAAGCGTCCTCCCAGGCAGATAAGCGCGATGGAGCCGGAACTGTAGGCCGGGAAGACCACCGCTGCCGGAAGCTGAGAAAGGGCGTTGATCAGGAAGAATGAAGCGAAGAAGTTAGGCACTCCCACCGCCAGTCCGGTGATGACCTCGCTGGCCTTCGGTCTGCCGTGTACCTTGAAGAGGCTCACCAGGAGAGCAGTGAAGAAAAGGCAGAAAAGGAACAGGTCCTTCATCTGGATCATCCCGTACCTCTGATAGAGCTTGTTGGTGAATTCGGATATACCGCATGAGAGAAAGAGCAGAAGAAGTACTGGTCTCGCTTCCCTGAATGGGTTCAGGCCCCCTGAGAACCTCAGGTTGGACGTGGCTATGGCCGCCAGGGCCAGGGCCATGCCGGCCCACTGGAGTCCGGTGGGGTATTCCCTCCAGAAGATTACACTGAGGATCATGGGGACCAGTATCCCCATTTTGGCGTAGCTCCCGGCCATACCGACACCTGATTCCTTTACGGAGCGCTGGTAGTAGTAGAATCCCAGGAAGTAGAGAACGCCTGTGGGCACGCCGATTACAAGCGCCCATAGCGCCGTGCTCCCATGCCCCAGGAATCCGTCGGTGGTGTGTCCTTCCTGAAGCTGCGCGAAAAGCTCCTGAAACGACCCCATGGGAATGTACCGGAAAAGCCCTTTCCGAAGAACGAGGAACAGTGAGACCACGGTAGCGGTCAGGTAGTTTGCGGAGAGGATCACGAACCGCTGGTGGTTCCTCTCCTCCCCGTGCTTCAGTATCAGGGCTATCGCAGTGCTGCAGGCTATCGCGGCAAGCAGGTGGAGCATTCTTTCCCGTCATGCAGTTTCTTATGGTGCGTGATAGTGAGTGGAATTATACTATCCTTCAACGAGAAGGAGGGAAGAATGGCGCATCAGATAGACTGTCCGTCATGCGGAGCTTCGGTCACGGTGAAAAGGGGACAGTACTCCGCGGTATGCAGCTACTGCGGCAATTCCGTAATAATACCAGGAGAGCACATGGAATCCTCTCACCAGCAGACGGTCCAGAGCTCCGGGGCCGGATGCGGCAGGGGTGTCGCCCTTGTGGCCGGTCTTGCAGGGCTCCTGGTAGTAGGGGGAGCCGCCCTTGTATTCTATCTGGCCGCTGCATCCGAGGACCAGCCCTTCAAGAATCCCATCACCACCACCTTTTTCCAGGGCGGAGTATCGCCTGAGCTGGAGTTCGGCGGGTCTGGGACCGGGAGGGGTTACTTCGACGATCCTGAATGCATCGCATCCGACGGCGATGGCAATATCTATGTGGGTGAAAGGGAGTCCTGCAGGGTCCAGGTGTTCGACGATGCGGGTAACTTCCTCCGTCAGTGGTCCTTCGCCCGACCTGGTGAGTACTACCTGAGCTCCATGTCCGCTTCCTGCGACGGTACTCTGTTCATGGCTTATGACAGCGAGGTCTTCGTTCATGACGGAGAAACAGGAGAGCTTCTGGGAATGCTCCACCACCCCGACGGATGGGGTTTCGAGGATGTGGACGTGTCCCCTGGTGACGGCATCGCCGCGTCCTGGTACTGTAACCGGGACGACCTGCTCCTCTACGACCCGGAGGGGAACATGATAACCCATGTCCGTGAGGCGGTGAGCGGTGTTACCGGCGACAGCGAACTTTCAATGATCGTAGCAGCCGGGAACGCAGGCGAGACCTACCTCTTCGGCTCATTCAATTCAGCGGTGCTGGTGTACGATACCGGCGGCCGGTTCACCGACCGGTTCGGAAATGATGAGATGTTTTCAATGGTCTTCGACATGGATATCGATCCCGAGGGAAGGATATGGGTGAGCGATTTCGGCGACCTGAAGGTATTCAGCGGGGCGGGAGAGTTCGTCACCACCGTTGACCCCGGGGTGAGCGTGTACGGCTTCACCATAGACGACGATATGCGCCTCTGGGCGATCACCGCCAACGATACCGTAGTGATGTTCAGCATCAGGGATATGATGGGAGAATGACATGGGAACAGTTACGCTCAAGGGCAATCAGGTGGAAACATCGGGAGCTCTCCCGGAAGAGGGGAACAGGGCCCCGGACTTCAGGCTGACGGCAACCGACCTTTCCATGAAGGAACTCAGGGATTATCAGGGAAAGAAAAAGGTGCTCAACATCTTCCCAAGCATCGACACGGGGGTATGCGCCGCATCCGTGAGAAGGTTCAACGCCGAGGCTTCATCCCTGGAGGGGGCCGTTGTCCTCTGCATCTCCGCCGACCTTCCCTTTGCCCATTCCAGGTTTTGCGAGATAGAAGGGCTTGACAATGTCGTTCCCCTCTCCGTGTTCCGCTCTCCCGATTTCGGCAGGAACTACGGAGTGATGATGACATCCGGCCCCCTTGCCGGTCTCCTGGCAAGGGCGGTTGTGGTACTTGATCAGTCAGATCTGGTGATCTACACCCAGCTGGTCCCGGAGATAGGCGAGGAACCGGACTATGAAGCGGCCCTGGAGGTTCTGAGATCCCTCTGATCACCTGGCTGGTCCTGTCGCTGCCGGTGGTAGGTTCCGCGGAATGGCCTCTCTCTTCCGATGGGGATTTGGCCATCGTCTGGCCCGTGGTGGTCTGCGGCGAACCCCAGGCAGGGGAGATCAACGGAGTTCTGGATTATCGGCAGGTTACCGGGGAATCGCTCTGGGAGACCGTTACGAACTACCGTGAATTCGGGCGGGGAATAACATCATCTGACTACAGGGTGAACCACCTCGATGATGACTTTCTGGATATAACCGTTTCCTGGAGCTTCGTCGGGGCCTATCCTTCGGAGCACGAGAGGTCATTCCTCTTCAGCCTGGAGACCGGAATGGTTCAGGAGCCGGCGGACCTCTTCGCACCGGAAGCAATGGAGGCCCTTGCCGTTCTGTGCAATGAGAAGCTTTCCCGGAACATTCAGGCAGAAACGGCCATGGATCCGCCTGTAAGCGCTCAGAGGGATCATGTCTTTAC
The DNA here is from genome assembly GCA_036743055.1 of Candidatus Sabulitectum sp. Taxonomy (GTDB): domain Bacteria; phylum Fermentibacterota; class Fermentibacteria; order Fermentibacterales; family JCC-6; genus Sabulitectum. Next base: position 26,570 of record DAINQE010000014.1, read on the forward strand.
CGTGGAGCATCTTGCAACGGCTGGAATGCGCAGCGAGGGCATTGTTTTCCTATACCCGTTCGACTATCCGCATGCCTTTAAGGCAGCAGAACCCGATGGGGAGCCTTTCTTCACCTGGAGCGAACTGGAGGGATACCTGCTTCCAGGGATCGCAAGACGGTGATCAGCCGGTGAACTTCACCCGGTGATACTTCTTCTTGCCCTTTCGGAGCAGGAGAACGCCTTCCTCGGGAAGTGCGGGGTCCACATGGGCAAGGGGGTCGTCCACCCTTTCTCCCTGGATGTACAGTCCACCCTGTGAGGCCATCCTCCTGACCTCTGCCCGGCTTCCGCACAGACCCGTATCTGTGAAGAGGTCAAGGGCGTTCATGCCGCTTGCGAGCCTCTCCGCGGGGATCTCAGTGGTGGGGGCCTCCTCCTGGCTGCCTCCCCCTTCGAAGAGGGCCTTGGACGCATCCCTGGCCTTTTCCGCCTCGGTCTTCCCGTGCGCTATGGAGGTTGCCTCCATGGCCAGCCTTTCCTTCGCCTTCCTGATGTCAGCTCCCTGGAGCTTCTCGTAACCGGCTATCTCCTCCATGGGCATGAAGGTGTACAGCTTCATGAAGTAGACGGCGTCCCGGTCGTCTACGTTCATCCAGAACTGGTAGTAGTCATAGGGTGAGGTAAGTTCAGCATCGAGCCAGATCGCTCCGCCCGGCTGGGACTTGCTCATCTTCTCCCCTGTGGATGTGGTGACGAGGGGGCAGGTGAATCCGTAGGCCTCGGC
>DAINQE010000014.1:27435-50778 GCA_036743055.1 Candidatus Sabulitectum sp.
TCCGCTTCCCCGGGACCGTCGCCGAACTTCAGGAACCTCTTCATCTGGGTTTTCAGGCTCTCCGCCCATGCTGCTACTGTTTCCCTGCTTTCCAGGGTTCTCTCCGCGGACCTGCCGGATGGGTCTCCAACAAGCGCGGTTGCTCCTCCGATGAGGATCACCGGCTTGTGCCCGGCCCTCTGCAGGTGGCTGGCTATCATCAGCGGGACCAGATGCCCGAGGTGAAGGCTTTCGGCGGTTGCGTCGAAACCTATATAGAAGGTCGTGGAGCTGCGGGCGAGGAGTTCGTTCAGCTTCTCTTCGCTGGTGGTCTGGTAGACCAGGCTTCTGTCGTTAAGCTCCCGAAGCACTTCCATCTTACGCTCCTTCACGGTGTTGGTTAAGGCATCTGGCGACAGTAACCATTTTTCTGTATTTTGTCAACGAACTGCAGAAAGGGAAACCCACAAATGGAAATAATCGAATTCGAGCATCCTGTTGCCAGGGATTTTGTTACGCGCCTGCGCAGGCACGACGCCCCCCCCTCCAGGTTCCGGGCGTATTCGGCGAGGCTGGCCTACCTCCTGGCTGTGGAGGCAACCAGGGACCTGAAGACCGTTCCCGCCCAGGTAACCACCCCTCTGGAGACAACCCTGGGGGAAGTGCTGGTGGATCCTCCGGTGATCGTGCCGATACTTCGGGCCGGTCTGGGGATACTCGGCGCTTTCCAGGACCTCCTCCCCGATTCGCCTGTGGCCTTCATCGGAATGAGCAGGAACGATAATACCGGAGAGCCAAGCTGGCACTACTCATCGATCCCCAATGTTGCCGGCAGGAAGGTCCTCGTCCTGGATCCCATGCTGGCCACCGGGGGAACCGCAGGGGCGGTGATAGAGTATCTCTTCAGCAAACGGGCTTCCGAGGTCATCCTCGTCTCTGTGGTTGCGGCGCCCGAGGGCATAGCGAAACTGCAGGAGTTCGAGAATCTTACCATCATAACGGTCTGCGTGGACAGGGAGCTGGATTCCAACTGGTTCATCCGTCCCGGTCTTGGCGACTACGGAGACAGGCTTTTCGCCGACAACTGCTGATCCCGACGGGAGGACCATTGCTGCGCCACAGAAGGAACATCGCAGCGGTGCTGCTTATAACCGCCGCCGCTTTCGTCACATGGCTTCTAATAGGCACCGAAGGCAGGGTTTCGGGGGAGCCCTGGGGGTTCTCCTCCGAACTCAGGGCCATGGATTCCTGCAGGACCCTCATGCTGGCGGAGATGGCCGATACCGTCGAGGTTCTCACCTCAACGATCGGTGAGGGCTTCCTTGGCGGAGCGGTGCGGGAGCTTGGGCTATCCGGCGGGCAGTACATGGCAACCTGCAACGTGCTCATGGACAGCCTGGGATGGTCGGTCCAGAGAACCGGCGACACACTCACCGCCATCTACTGCAGAGGAATCCTCTCCGAGGTGAGGGCTTTTCCTCGGAACAGAAGGGGCTTCTACAGGGTCTCCTTCCTTGAGGGCAGCCCTTCCAGCTGGGAGTATGTTCCCCAGGAAAGGTGGGTTAGGCAGCGGGCCATATTCTGCGTCGTATCCACCACGGTGTGGGACGCATTGTGGGACACCGCCATCCCCTCTGATCTGACCCCTTCGGGAATGCTCCTCACATCCAGGGATTCTTCCAGGGCGGTGGGGTACATCTCCGAGCTGCAGCGGGAACTCACCGACAGGCTTTTCTGCTACGATATCGACTTCTATTACGATGTTCAGGTGGGCGACAGCCTCTGGATACTCATAGAGGAGAACCGATATCCGGTTGACGGTGAAACGGGTTTCGGCAGGATCATTGCAGCTAAGTACCGTTTCGCCGCAGGAGGGGTCGCAGAAGCACTGCCTTTCTTCCACAGACCCCAGGAAGCGGAGGAGGCTGAGATCATCCTCGACCATTACCACCGCGACGGGGCTTCCCTGAGGACGATGTTCCTGAAGATGCCCGTGCCCTACGGCAGGATAAGCTCCGGGTACTCCTCCGCAAGGATGCATCCCGTTCTGGGATACACCAGGGCCCACAGGGGAATAGACTACGCAGCTCCCCTGGGAACGGAGATATACGCCGTGGGCGACGGCACGATCACACAGAGGGGATGGAGCGGGGGATACGGAAACATAGTCAGGGTCAGGCACGCCAACGGATACGAGACCGGTTACGGCCACATGAACGGGTTCGCCTCCGGCCACAGCGTTGGGAGCTACGTCCGCCAGGGCGAGATCATTGGCTATGTGGGCTCCACCGGTCTTTCCACAGGCCCCCATCTGCATTTCGAGATGAAGAAGAACGGCTCCTATGTGAACCCTGCGGAGGAGATAGTGCCCCCTGCCGATCCCCTTGAGGGCCAGGAACTGGAACGCTTCCTGGCGGAGCTGCCGGTCCTCGAGGCCCAGTGGAGCCTTCTTTCGGGAATGGACCTTCCCGTACCCGCCGTGGAACCTGAACCGGAGACGCCTGCAGAGTGAGCTCCTGGGCAGCCGACGAGTTCTTCTGGGATACGGTCTTCTCCAGGATGCTGGACAGCCTGGGGGAAAAGCCGAGGACAACAGCCGGGGGTCTCGGGGGAGCATCCCTGGCGATGGCGGTGGTTTCCGCCCACAGGCTGGCCGGTCCTACCATCGTTGTTGCACCCACGGTGACCACCGCGGAATCCATAAGGGATGACATCAGGTCGATAACAGGCAGGGAAGTCCTGTATTTCCCGGCCTATGAAACCCTTCCGTATCAGGGCGAGGAAGCCCACCAGGGAGTCATTGCCGACAGGGTCGAATGCCTTGCGGGGCTGGCATCTGCAAGGCCAGATACACTGGTGGTGGTGCCGGCCAGGGCACTGACAAAGAAACTTCCCCCCAGGGATTCCTTTCAGACCCTCTCCCTCTACCGCGGTATGAGGATGGACCCGGCCAGGCTGGAAGGCTGGCTCCTTTCCGCAGGGTACATCAAGGAAACGGCGGTCTACGAGCAGGGCAGATGGTCAAGAAGGGGAGGCATACTGGACATAGGGACATACGGTTCCGATAATCCAGTGAGACTGGAGTTCTTCGGCGACGAGATAGAATCCATAAGGATCTTCGATCAGCATTCCCAGAGAAGCATCAACAGGATCGGTTCGACGGTGATACTCCCCGCAAGGGAGGCGGTACTCGGTCCCGAACAGTGGGACAGGGCGGCGGATCTGATCCCTGAAGGCCATCCCCTGGAGGAGTTCATGTACGGTTCGGGGGGGTTCCCGGGGATCGAACACCACCTTCCCCTTTTCTTCAGCGAGCTGGACACCATCTTCGACTACCTGGCGGACATTGGGACTCTGATCCTTATAGAACCCTCAAGGCTCCGCTCGGTGATACAGGAGACCCTTTCCTCCCGGGTGGGAGGTTTCCCGGCGGACCTGCCCTTCACGATGGAGGATGTTTTCGCCGGGTGGGACGCCATCAGCCGTGGAATGGACGGCTGCGGGAGAGTGCTGGAGCACACCCTGGTTCCATCAGGTGATGTGGACTTCTACCTTCCCACTGAACCCCAGACAGGATTCATGGGACACAGGGAAGAGATGTTCCGCCAGATGCGAAGCTGGCTGAACGAGGGTTTCAGGATAGCCGTGGCATGCGACACTTCTGCGGAGCTGGGAACATTCAGGGCGCTCCTTCCGGAAGATCTTTCTGATTCCGTGGACCTTGTCCCCCTTTCGATCTCCGACGGATTCATAGCCAGGGACGCCCCTGGGGGAGGCATAGCCCTTCTCTGCGAAAGAAGGCTTCTCAGCACCAGGAGAAGACCCGAACGGGTCAGGAGATTCAGGGGCGGCGAAGTGCTTGCCTCCTGGGAGGAACTCCAGCCCGGTAATTTCGTCGTTCACGAGGCATACGGAATAGGGAGGTTCACAGGGCTGAAGAGGGTCTCCCTGGAGACCGGCGACATGGACTGCCTTGAGGTGGTCTACAAGGATGATGACAAACTCCTGGTCCCCCTGGAGCAGATAGGACAGCTGCAGAAGTACCTGAGTCCCGGAGGAAGCGCCCCTTCCCTCGACAAGATCGGCGGGTCCTCCTGGTCCGGAAGGCTTTCAAGGGCTGCCAGAAAGGCCCATGAGATCGCAGGGCGCCTGGCCATTCTCTATGCTGAGAGGGCGGTGAGGAAGAGGACCCCACTCCCTCCGCCCGGTCATATGATGAAGGCCATGGAAGAGAGCTTCCCCTACGAGGAGACCCCGGACCAGGCCCATGCCATCGGCGCTGTCATGAAGGATTACGCGCAGGATTCGCCCATGGACAGGCTGGTTTGCGGTGATGTGGGCTACGGCAAGACTGAAGTTGCCCTGCGGGCCGCATTCCGTGTGGCCGAAGCCGGGCACCAGGCCGCGGTGCTCGCCCCCACTACGGTGCTGGCAGAACAGCACTACAACACCTTCCGGGACAGGCTGGCGGAGTTTCCCCTCAGGGTAGACGTGCTCAGCAGGTTTCAGAGCCGCGCAGAACAGAAGCGTACCCTGGATGACCTGGCCCAGGGGGACGTGAACATAGTGGTGGGTACACACAGGCTCCTTCAGAAGGATGTGAGGTTTCACGACCTGGGGCTTCTTGTCATCGACGAGGAGCAGAGATTCGGGGTGAAGCAGAAGGAATACATCAGGGAGATGAAGGCCAACGTGGACACAATGACCATGACCGCAACACCAATACCCAGGACCCTCCACATGGCACTTTCCGGCTTCAGGGCCATATCCATTATCGCCACTCCCCCCAGGGACAGATATCCCATCCAGACCGAGATCACCACCTTCAACCGGGAGATCATAAAGAGAGCGGTTGCCAGGGAGCTGGAGAGGGACGGGCAGATTTTCTTCGTTCACAACAGGATAAGCACCATCGAAAAGGTGCGGTCGAAGCTGGAGGATTTCCTGGACATAGACATAGCCGTGGGTCACGGGCAGATGTCGCCTTCGCAGCTGGAGGACGTGATGCACTCCTTCATGGCGGGAAAGTACCAGATGCTTCTCTGTACGAGCATCATCGAATCGGGAATCGACCTTCCCAGGGTGAATACCATGTTCATAGACAACGCCCAGAACTTCGGCCTTGCTGAACTCTACCAGCTCAGGGGCAGGGTGGGGAGGAGCCATCACAGGGCATACTGCTACCTGCTCACCCCTGGAGGGCTGGGAAAACTGAAGCCCGAGGGCAGAAGCAGGCTGGAGGCGGTACAAAGGTACACCAGGCTGGGAAGCGGATGGCATATCGCGATGCGGGACCTTGAACTCCGGGGGGCTGGAGAGTTCCTGGGAGCCGGACAGAGCGGTCAGGTGGATGCAGTGGGATATTCCATGTTCGAGGAGCTCCTCGCCAGGGAGGTAAGTCTCCTGAAGGGAGAAAAAGGAGGCGACAAAAGGGCACCTGGCACCCGTGTGGAGATACCCGGAGCGGCCTACATACCCGAGGAGTACATGCCTGACACAGCGGAAAGGGTACACTTCTACCGATGGGTCTGGCGGGCGGGTTCCGAGGAGAAGATCGACGAATGGCTCGACTATGTGACCGACAGGTTCGGCTCGGTGCCTGACCCTGTGGCCGGAGTGGCCATGAGGGCCAGGATCAACCTGCTGGCTTCCTCCTGCGGGATAGAGGACGCAGTGGTATCCGGGTCTTCCGCCGGGCTTGTTTTCTCCCCCGGAACGGCTCCTTCCGTGAAGAAAACCCAGGCCCTGGCCGGGGAGAAATGGTCCGTTTCCAGGGACAAGACCGACAGGATATCCCTCAGGGCTACTTTCCCTGACCGCTCTCCGGAAGAGCGGATTTCCTCTGTACTGGGTGTTTTGCGTATATTCTACGATTACTTCCGGAGAAAACCCGAAAACGAATGAATCTGAATCTGAGGTGAACCGATGACGAAAAGGTCAGCGACGCAGATAATTGGCGTAATTGCAGTGTTGTTCTTTGCCGCAGGATGCGGAAGCTCCGAGGAACTGGGCCGGGTGGGTGACCATTCCATAACCAGGCAGGAGTACCTCACTGTCTTCAACGGACTCCCGGCGGAGGAGCAGGTGGAGGTCCTGGAGCCGGGGGGCCGTATGGAACTGATGGAGAGGATCGTGCGAAAAAGGCTGCTTCTGCTTGCTTGGGAAGAGGATCCATCCATCTCCGCCGACAATGAAATTCTCTATTCCGCTTCTTTCCTGGCTGACAGCATGCTCCGCAGGATCGCCCAGGACTACGATCCCCAGTCCTACATGGATTCCCTTGCAGCCTGCGGTTACTCCTCGTTTACCCTGAGGGCCGTTCTGCTTGACGACAGCGCACAGGCAGCCTCCCTCGCCGATTCCTGGAACCAGGGGACCTTCCCGGCTTCCGTCACATCCCTTCCCGCTCCATGGAGCGCCACCGACGGTTCCAGTCAGAGGATCATCTCAGGCCCGATACACCGCCTCACAACGAATTTCATGCCTTTCATGGATGCAGACCCTGGAACGGCCGTCGTACTTCCCATGTACGGTGAATGGTGCGTGGGCATGCTCGATCTGCATCAGGGAGAATGGATACTGGATGAGAACGCCGCCTCCACTGGAATGATGAACCTTATCTCACGCAGAACCGGTGAAACCGTTCTTGCCGGGGGCATAATGGAACTTGCGTCGCACTGCGAGGTTTCAGGGGCCACTCTTATCCCCTCCGGCGACGGCAGTCCGGTACCCCTGTTCATCGCAGGCGGAGATACATCAACGGTGGCCGATATGATCAGCATCATGAGAACGGCCTCTCCAGAGAACTTTACCGGACAGGTGCCGGGAGAGATATCCGTTTTCTCACCTCCGCAGCTTACCATCAGCCCCATGGTGACCCTCTGGTTCCATGTGACCACCGTTGCCCAGAGGTTTGAACTGGCTGGAATGGCAGCCAGCTCCGGGATCACCCTGGATGAAGGTACGATGGACTATCCCAGGGCGGAGAGCGTGGTAAGGGAGAGGGTTCTGGGGGCATCCATCCCCGACAGCTCCTCCATTGCCCGGTGGTACGATGAAAACTCCTCGAACTTCGTTTTGCCGGAAAGGCGTTCAGTCCTGCTGGGATACACCGACAGCGTTTCCGCCGCCTCGGTGGACCTTCGGGGAGGAATTGCCGGTATCGAGGGGCTTCAGACCGTTGCTGACAGTTCCGGGAATCCCGTTCCCACGCCGCTGCAGGTAATGGAGTCCTTTGGAGAGGTGCTCGGGCCAGAGATATTCGCAGCGGAGCCGGGGGTTCCAGCCGGACCCGTATTCCTGCAGGGGGAACTTGCCGCATGGTTCGAAGTAGTGGAGGTTGCACCCCCGGGGGTTGCGGAACTGGATGAGATCTACCCGGTGGTTGCCGCGTCGGCGGCGGGGGAGTTCTTCGATCAGGGCTTCGAGGAACTGATGGATTCCCTTCGCAGCGTCTACGGCGTAGAAGTTGACACAGCCGCGGTATCGCAGATAGACCTCTGGGGTTCTGTGGAGTAACCGGAAGGATTCCTTGATGAGAAGTTTTTACATTACAGCATCGCTGGTTCTGCTTGCGGCCTTTTCCGCCTCCGCCGACGTCCTTGCATCGGTGGGCGAAAGGGAACTTACCTGGGAGGCCTTCGTGGAAATGGCCGGAGGGCCCGAGTCCGTTGCCGGTCTTGGTATTTCCTCGGAAGAGGCAGCCGGGGAGATACTGGAATCCTGGATCCGCGAGCAGCTTATCCTGATCGCCGCCGATGAGAGCGGGATATCCCGCCAGCCTGAGGTCCAGGCCATGATCCAGTCCGCCGTGGATCAGATAGTTCTTGAAGCTTACATTACCCAGGTCCTGGACGAAGTGGAGGTCTCCAGGCTCGAGGTGGAAAACTATGTGGATGTATGGTCGGAAACCTATGCCACGGAATACAGCATACGCCATATGCTCTTCCCGGACAACTCTCTGGCATCATCGATACTCTCCCGGCTCAACTCAGGCGAATCCTTCGCCACCCTTGCCTCGAACTACTCGGTGGGACCCAGCGCTTCCTCAGGAGGCAATCTGGGCTGGATGAGCAGGGGCATGGCATCACCATCATTCATGGAAGCTGTCTGCCAGCTTGAAACCGGAGAAATATCGGGTGTGATCGAAACACCAATGGGCTATCACATCATACAGCTCATGGAGAAGAGACCGATCTCCCCGGCTCCCGGAAGGAACCAGATAATCGAGCTTGCAACCATGGAGCTGATTTCAGCCAGACAGGAGATACTGCTGGTGGACATGCTGGACAGTCTCAGGGCGGAGCATGCGGTCAACGCATGGCCCGATCGTCTCCTGAACCACATCTAGGCGGTGATCAGTTGAGAACCCAGTGGATCCCGTGGGCAGCGTCGGCACTCATTGCTGCGGTTACCGTATGGTTCGTCCTTCCCGGGAATGGTCTTCAGGGCCAGTCACCGCTGGAGGACCCGTCCTCAGCCCCGGGCAGGGGCGACACCCTGGCCAGGGTCGGTGACCATGTTCTCTACTCCACCGACCTGGCCCTGGTGAGGGCTTCAGGAAGCGCCGCGGAGACCTGGGCCGACGACCAGCTGCTTGCCTGCGCAGCCGTGGAGGCCGGTCTGGAAAACCCCGCCGTGAGCAGGTTCGTTGCCCAGAGGGCAGTGCAGCTCTATCTGAGGGATTTGATGGTGGACAGCCTGATGCGTTCGGTATCACCCCCCTCGGAACAGGAGATACTGGTGTTCATGGAGCAGGATCCGGAGCTGTACCTCATCGAAAGGCATTACTATCAGATGATAATGGCCGATTCGGCAATGGCGGATTCCATCCACACCAGGCTGGGTTGGGGCCAGAACTTTCAGGTCACCGCCATGAATGTTTCCATAGGGCAGAAGGCCGGAATAGGAGGAGACCTGGGCTTCGTCACCGGAGGGGAAATGCTTAACCACGGTCTTCCGGAACATGTGGGCAGGCTGGATGGCCTGAGCCCCGTGGTCAGGTCCAGCCTGGGATGGCACATATTCAGGGTAACGGAGACCAGGGCAGTGGAAGACTCGCTCCGGGCGGTGCGCAGCGCAGGGGAAGTGCTGTACGGCAGGCGTATCGACGCCGCAATGGACAGCCTGCTTCAAGCCGCGGAAGAAAGATTCACCATGGAGGTCAAGATTTGATTGTGATCACAGCTTTTATCGCCGCAGCCGTCCTGATCTCAGAGCCTTTCACCATGGAACGGGTGGTGGCTGTAGTGGGCTCCGAGCCCGTCCTTCATTCCGATGTGGTGACCATGCTCATCGAGGAGGGAATGGATCAGGAATCCGCCGCGGCATCTGAACAGGGCTCAGACGAGTACACAGCCGCCCTCGAGGGCCTCGTAAGGGAGAAACTACTCGTGGAGGCCGCCAGACGCAGCGGCGTGTATCCCACAAGGGACGAGATCGAAGACGCAGTGGATGATGCGATGGCCCAGGCAAGGGAAACATTCTCTTCCGAGGCGGAGTTCACCTCCTACCTTGCTTCCATGGGAATGTCGGTGAGTTCGCTGAGGGCCAGCTACGAGACCATCATGGGAGACAGGCTCGCCGGGGAGAACTACATAAGGACCAGGGCCGGCAGGGTCATGAGCGCCCTCCCCCTGGATCCCGCAGCCTATTTCCAGGAGCATCCCGAATCAGTGGAGAGTGTTCTGGCCCCCAGGGAACTCAGCTGGATATATCTGCCTGTGCTTCCCGGCGGGGCTCTGGATGAAGAGGTTCTCCTCTCGCAGCTCAAAACCGCCATCGAGGCCGGGGAGACCACCTTTTCCGCCGCCGCGGTTCAGTATTCCCAGGACGGCTCCGCCTCCATGGGAGGGGATCTGGGTTGGTTCGGCCCAGGTGACATGACCGCAACCTTCGAGACCCAGGTCTACGCCCTGGAACCGGGTGAAATAGCCGGCCCGTTCAGGACCCCCTTCGGGATACATCTCGTCAAACTGACGGATGTGGACGGAGAAAGGGTTCGCGCCAGCCACATCCTCAGGATGGTGAGCCCGACCCAGGCTGACCTGGACTCCACATTCGCCAGGGCATGGAATCTCAGGGAACTGGCAATGTCCGGAGCGGACTTTTCCGATCTGGCAAGGGAATACAGCGCGGATCCCGAGACGGAAGCCACCGGAGGATACATAGGCACGGTGAACACAGGTAACTGGGATGGGGCTCTCAGGGAAGCGGTGATTCGCCTTCAGCCCGGGGACATCTCCGAACCTGTGGCCCTGGAACAGGGCATGGCTGTGGCTGTTTTCAGAAGGGATCAGGAGACAGGTATCGACTGGGGTTCCTTCGAGGATGACGAGCTTCAGGCAATGCTTCAGTCCGTTGTCTGGAACTCCTATTACGACGAGATGGTGGATTCACTGGCATCCGAGATCCCAGTGAGGATCAACACCGGCGACGGCGATGCGGATTGACCTTTTCCTGAAGGTCTCCGGTCTGCTGAAGACCCGCACCATAGCGGGAAAGGCCATCTCCGCCGGAGCGGTACAGATGGACGGCGGAGCGGTGAAGGCCTCCACTCCGGTGTCAGAGGGAAGCGTAATAACCCTGGTTCAGCCCCATGGAGCCACCGTTAAGATAAGGGTGATCTCCGTTCCTGAAACGAAAAGCGTTTCCAGGAAGGAGCGAACCTCGCTCTACGAGGTTATCGAGAGGAGCGAGCCCCCTTGCTTCTGACCATGCGTTCGGTAAGGCTCAGTTACGGCAGGTGGCCTGCCCTGGACAAGATCGACGTTTCCGTGGAGCAGGGCGAGTTCCTTGTGGTGTCAGGGCCCAGCGGGGCAGGTAAGACCACTTTTCTCAGGCTCATATGGATGGGAGACCGTCCGGACACAGGTGTGGTGGAGGTTGCCGGCTTCAGCTCGGACACCACGGGAAAAAGACAGCTGCCCCTTCTCAGAAGGAAGATAGGCATCGTCTTCCAGGATTTCAGGCTTCTCCCTGAAAGGACCGTTTTCGAGAATGTCGCCCTTCCCTTGCTGGTATGCGGGGCAGGGGAGAGGATAGTTGGGAAGAGGGTCATAGCCCTGCTGGCGAGGATGGGGCTCAGCCACAGGAGGAACTCCTATCCCCATCAGCTCAGCGGAGGTGAGCAGCAGCGGGTTGCCATCGCCAGGGCCATGGTGAACCATCCGGTGCTCCTTCTCGCCGACGAACCCACGGGAAACCTGGACCCGGAGGTATCCCGGCAGGTAATAGACCTTCTGCTGGAGATCAACCGGGGGGGTACCACGGTGATAATGGCCACCCATGATCCCAGGCAGGTTCCCCCTGGAAAGGGCAGGTTCCTTTTCCTTGACAAGGGTGTGCTGAGAGGCGCCGACAGATGGGCTGAACTGGAGGACGGCGAATGAGCATGATCAAGGAGGCCATTCGCGAGACCTCGCTGAGCCTGAGACACAGGCCCGGGTCCAGGCTCGTTACGCTTCTCATGGTATCCCTGGCCTTCGTCGTGTTCGATACTTTCCTGATAATCTCCTTCAACCTGCAGAACCTCATGGACAGGGAGAGGGGCGCAATCGGCATGGAGGTCTTCCTCGAGGTAGGAGTCTCCGAGGCCGAGGCGCGGACCATAGGGGATCTGATCGCCGGTATACAGGGGGTGGAATCCGTGTACTATGTGTCCCCCGCTGAGGCCGAAGCCCTGTTCCGCTCCGAGCTGCCCGAGCATTCGGACCTGCTGGAGGTCATGGGAAACGAGTTCAGTCTTCCGGCATCCCTCCAGGTCACATTCGTGGATCAGGCCGGCAGGGAGGATGTGATGGAAAGCGTTTCCCGGGCGGTCTCCGCAATGGAGGGGGTGCGGGAAACCGTATATGGAGAGGATTTTCTGCCGGGTCTGATAAGGACCGTCTCCACCATCAGAAGGCTGGTCCTCCTGCTGGGAATAGTACTTGTCTTCAGCATTTCCATGGTGGTTTTCTACACGGTGAGGCTCTCCGTGGTTCGCAGGGCGCTCACTGTGGATATCATGAGAACTGTGGGGGCACCCTGGTGGTTTATTAGAATACCATTTGTAGTGGAGGGAGTTATAATGGGAACCGCGGGTTCCGCCGGAGGTCTCATCCTTGCGGCATCCCTCTCGTCCATCCTGGCGTCGGCGGTGAGCCACAGGTTCATACCGCCGGGCTGGATAACCGTTGTGATTCTACTGGGGGCGTTCACGGGAACGATTGGCGCCCTGGCCGGTTCATACGAAAAGGAAAGGCGAAAATGAGAATAAGGAACACAGTGCTGACCGTTATTGCCCTCGGGGCATCGGCCCTTGCCCAGGACGCGCCCGCCGCGGAAGAAGCTGCTCCCGCCGGATGCATGGGATCAGGGGGGATAACCGGTCTGCTTCCAATAGTTGCAATGGTGGCGATCTTCTACTTCCTGATCATCAGGCCCCAGCAGAAGCAGAGCAAGCAGCTGGCCCAGATGCGCAGTTCCCTGCAGAAGGGCGACAGGGTCGTAACATCCGGGGGTATTCACGGAGTCATAACCAACCTCAAGGGTGATATCATAACTGTCAGAATAGCAGAATCCGTGAAGATAGACGTGGACAGGAACGCACTTACCCTCACAACGGAGGAAGCTCCACAGGAATGATGAAAAGGAGCGGAGTCAGGGTCATTGGAGACCCGGTCCTCAGGGAGAAGGCCCGGGAAGTCCACTCCGGGGGAGGGGATGATGAAAGCCTGGGCAAGCTCCTGAAAAGGATGTTCGACATCCTCCAGGAGGAGGAGGGTCTCGGCCTTGCCGCTCCCCAGGTGGGAGAATCCGTGAGGGTCTTCGTGGCCCTTCCCGACTACCTCGAAGAGCTGAAGGGGCACACCGTTTTCCTGAACCCCGTGGTGGAGCCTTATGGCCCCCTAGAGAAACGCGAGGAAGGATGTCTCAGCATTCCGGGAATCTACGAGACCCTGGACAGACCCGGCAGCGCCAGGATAACCGCCACCGACGAAAAAGGTGAAAGGTTCACCCTGGATCTCTCAGGGCTGGCTGCAAGGCTCGTTCAGCACGAGACCGACCACCTCGACGGCATTCTCTTCGTGGACAGGCTCAGCCCCATGAAGAAGCGGTTCCTCAGGAGGAAGCTCCGCTCCATGATGGAGCAGGCGGAAACTTGCTGAGAACGGTATTCCTGGGTACGTCTGAGTTCGCAGTGCCCTCCCTCAGGGCCGTTTCTGAAATGACCCTTGCCGTGGTATCGATGCCCGACAGGCCGGCGGGCAGGGGCAGGAAGCTGAGAAGACCTCCTGCCGCCTGTGAAGCTGAAGAGCTGGGGATACCGCTTCTGCAGCCTGAAAAACTCACCGGGATAAGGGATACCATCGAAAGCCTGAAGCCCGATGTGATGGTTTCGGCATCCTACGGAGGATGGCTTCCCGACTGGTTCCTGAAGCTTGCCCCGTTCGGCGTGGTCAACGTTCACCCCTCCCTGCTCCCCAGGCATCGTGGAGCGGCTCCGGTGGTGAGGACCATCCTCGAAGGCGACACACACACCGGCGTGAGCTTCATGCTCACCGATTCCGGGTGGGATACCGGCGATCTCCTCCGTGTCAGCCGCTGCCGGGTCCCTCCGGGGATAACCGCCGGCGAACTTGAAGACCAACTGGCGGAGATGGCCGGCAAAGAGCTCCCCTCTCTGCTGAATGAATACACCGAGGGCAGACTAAGCCCGACACCCCAGGAAGGCCCTGAAAGCTACGCTGGAAAGATCACCACTGAGGAATCCAGGATCGACTGGAGGGGCTCCGCCGTTTCCATCGAGAGAGCGGTCAGGGCTTTCAATCCCGTCCCCGGCGCCAGAACCGCTTTCAGGGGCAGAGAACTGAAGATTTTTGGAGCCAGGGTGGATCCCATCGGCGGTACACCCGGTACGGTGGTCTCCGGCAGGCCCCTTGTGATAGCCTGCGGAGAGAGCTCCCTGGTCCTCACCGACCTGCAGCCCCAGGGTAAGAAGAGAATGAGCGGGGAAGACTTCGTCAGGGGTTACCGGCCTGAGCCCGGGGACAGTCTTGGCTAGGTACAGAGCGCTCCTTCACCTGGGCGTTACGGTTTTCTCGCTCTTCCCGGCGGCGGTCTTCTGGTTCGTCACAGGCTGGTGGCAGGCTTCGGCGGCCTGCGCCGTAATCATGAACTTGCTGGCCCTTTTCGGGAACCATGCTGCGGTGATCATCGCGTACCATATTCTGAAACCGTTCTCATCCATCCTGGGTGAAGGAGGTTTTGCTCCGGAGAGGATGGTCATTGCCCTGGATTCCATGGAGACCCTCAGGAAGACAGGATCGATCCCACCGGAACGGATACTGATACTGCTTCCCCACTGCCTGCAGAACCATGACTGCATCCACAGGATCACCTTCGATCCGGAGAACTGCCGCAGGTGCGGCGGATGTCAGGTGGGGGAGCTTGTGGACCTGGCCCGGGAGAAGGGGGTCCGCATTGCGGTGGCCACCGGAGGAACCCTTGCCAGACGTCATGTGAAGGAAAGCGAGCCCCTGGCGGTAATCGCGGTTGCATGCCCCAGGGACCTGGGGCAGGGGATGCTGGACGCCTGGCCCGTTCCAGTCTACGGGATCGAGAACAGCCGTCCCTGCGGCGACTGCGTGGATACAAGGGTTGATGTGGAAGAAGTGAGAAAGGCCATCGATAGCCTTACCAGGTGAGTGTGTTCCCGTCCAGGGGATCGGTGTCAGGCAGCTTGTATCCCTTTTCCATGAACAGCCTCACACAGGCTTCCGCTACCTGCCTGTCGTAAAGGATCCCTGAGCCTGCGGTTATGGTCTGCAGTGCTTCGTGGAGCCCTTTGCTTCCCCGGTAGGGGCGCATGGTTGCCATGGCCTCCACAACGTCGGCAACGGCGAGGATCCTTGCCTCGGTGAGGATCTGGGGCCCCCTGATCCCCATTGGATAACCGCTTCCATCGATCCTCTCGTGGTGCTGCAGAACGATTTCCGCCACAGGCCACGGGAAATCGATGGACTTCAGGATGTCGTAACCGTTCTCGGCGTGTTCCCGGAGCAGGAGCACCTCGCTCCTCGTGATGGAACCTGGCTTCGTGAGTATCTCCGAGGGAACCGCCATCTTGCCTATGTCATGGAGTATTCCCGCAAGCCTGAGTCCATCGATCAGCTCGTTCTTCAGGCCGAGTTCCCCGGCTATGGCGCATGCCAGGTGAGCCACCCTCTTCTGATGGCCCGAGGTGTATGGGTCCTTCATGTCAACAAGGCGGCTCATGGCCATGACGGTGCCCTCTATGGTCTTCTCCAGCTGCTGGAATGCCTGCATCCTGCCGGTGATGTCGTTGACCACTCCTTCGGCTATGGTGACGGTGGCGGCGGTGAGGGTGCTTATGGTCAGTGATGCCCAGAAGGTTGAGCCGTCGGCCTTCCGCATCATCATCTCCCTGGTGTCCACCTTCCCCTTGCCAAGCAGAAGACCCAGTATCTCCTCTTCGTCGCCGTCGGTGAGCATCAGGTCCCGAAGACGGATCTCCTGGCCGGTCTGCTCGTCGAACCCGAACATCCGCCTGAAGGCAGGATTCATGGAGAGGATAAGGGCGTTCTCCCTGACTTCAGCCCTGAAAACCCCCACCGGAATGGTCTCCGATAGATTCCTGTAGTTCTGCTGTGTTGTCCTGAGCGCCTTGCGGCTGTAGACCTGATCGGAGATGTCAACGGTTATCACCACCACGCACTGAACCGTTCCATCGGGGTTCATGATGGCGTAGAAGTGCTGGGATACCCAGACTGAAAGCCCGTCCTTCCTCACGGCGTGGGTCTTCACCTCGGGCACGAAGAGCTCACCCCCCTCGGTGTATATCTTCGTGAGCTTGTCGCTGTAGCCGGACAGGTAGGAATCGGAGTCATCCAGTTTCAGCTCCGTTCTGGTCTTCGCCATGTCCCGGGCCACCTCATCCTCGGTGGTTGCCCATATCTTCATCCAGGCTCCGTTGTAAAGCAGAAGGTTCCCCATTGAGTCCCTTACGCTTATGCCCACGGGAGCGTTGCGGATAATGGCCTCGTTCACGGCTTCGCGGCTTCTGAAGGATTCGATCTCCCGCTCCTCATGGCTTACATCGCGCATAATGCAGAATATGCCGGCGGGGCTGTCCAGTTCCCTGAGGGGCACCTTCAGACAGCTGAATACCTTCTTCTCTCCATTCCCCTCGTCGAATGACAGGGTGGTGCGTATGGAATGAAAGTTGTCAAGGGCTTCCCTGTCGCCTTTTACATCCATCTCTGCGGTGAGGGCTGGCATCAGGGAAGAGGGAGCGAGACCCTCCGCTGCTTCCGGGCTGTCCAGCCCGAAGAAATCCGCGAAGGCCCAGTTGCAGGTGAGGTATCGGAGCTGGCTGTCCTTGATGTATACCAGTTCCTTGGCCTGGTTGAAGGCCAGCTCCAGATACCTGCTGAGTTCTTCCTTACCCGATTCCAAGCATTTTCTCCAGCCGGTTCACCAGACTCTCCAGCATTTCCATTGCGTCTTCCACCGGTTTTGGGGTCTCAAGGTCGACACCGATGGCCTTGAGCAGCTCCAGTGGAGGAAGGGAACCTCCCGATGAGAGGAAGCCCAGGTATGCGGGAACCGCCCGGGCGTCCCCGGAGATGATCCTCTCGCTTATGGAGGCCGCAGAGGCCATCCCGGTGGCGTACTTGTAAACATAGAAGTTGTAGTAGAAGTGGGGTATCCTGGCCCATTCGTACGCTATCGGGGAATCCTCGGAGTCGTATTCGAAGGCATCGCCGTGGTAGAGCTTCACCAGATCGTAATAGGCGCTGGAGAGCCACTCAGCTGAGATGGGTTCCCCGGACTCCACCCTCTGATGAACCATAAGCTCGAACTCGGCGAACATGGTCTGCCTGAACAGGGTGGTGCGGAAATCGTTAACCTGGCTGTCAACGAGATAGGCGGCAACGCTTTCGTCGGTGGTCCTCCCCAGCAGGGTGCTGGCCAGGAGCATCTCGTTGGTGATGCTGGCAACCTCGGCCACCAGTATCTTGTAGTCGGAGGTGTGGTAGGGCTGATTCTTCCTTGAGTACCAGCTGTGCATCGAGTGACCGGCTTCGTGGGCCATGGTGAACACGGAATCCAGGGTCCCGGAATAGTTGAGCAGCATGTAGGGCGGGCTGTCGTAGCAGCCTCCTGAGTATGCGCCGCTCCTCTTGCCGGTGTTCTCGTAGAGGTCGACCCACCTGCTTCTGAAACCCCCGGCCAGGTCTTCCACATAGCCGTCTCCAAGCAGCTTTACCGCGTCCAGGGTCATCTTTTTCGCCTCATCGGCGGTGTACTTCTTGTCCACCCCGGGAACGGTGGGGGTGTAAACATCGTACAGATGCAGCTTGTCGAGACCCATGGATGCCTTTTTCATGCGGTAGTACCTGTGCATGACCGGCAGGCTCTCGTGAACGGCTTCTATCAGTGATTCGTAGACCTTCCTGTTCACTCTGTCCTGGAACAGGGATGCCTCCAGGGCGGAAGGGTAGTTCCGTGCCTTTGCTCGGAAGATATTGGTCCTTACCTGACCGTCCAGGAGGGATGCCAGGGTTTCGGTGTTTCCCTTTATCTCGCCGTAGAATCCGTGGAACGCGTTCCTTCGGAGCTCCCGGTCGGAGCTCTGAAGCAATGGGACGAAGTTCCCGTGGGAGAGTTTCACCTTTTTGCCGGAGGAATCGGCCACTGAAGGGAAGCGAGCCGGTATCTCCACGTTGTTCAGCTTGCTGAAGGTTCCGCTGAAGCCCCTGGTGGCGTCGCTGGCCAGGGCGAGTATCCTTTCCTCTCCTGCGGAAAGGATGTGGGGTCTGTTCCTGAGTATGTCGGACAGCCACACGGAATACTCCGAGAGCTTCGTTTCCCTGAGCCATTTCTCCATTGTTTTTTCAGGTATGGAGAGCACCTCGGGATTGAACCAGCTCACGGAGGTGGAGAGGGAGGTGATGAGGTCCATGGCCTTCTGGTTCATCTCGCTTCCCGAAGGGTCGGAAAGGTCCTGATCGTTTACCATGTGGGCGTATGTGAATATTTTCTCAATGCGGCGGGTGGCGGATAGAATGGCCTCCACGGTTTCCAGCAGGCTGTCAGCGGAGGAGGCGGTCACTCCCCGCCTGGCGGCGAGCTTCTCAGGCAGCGATGCCGCCTGGGCGAGGTCCTTTGCCCATTCGTTCCTGTCTGCATACATGGGCGAAAGATCCCAGGTATCCTCTATTGCTGTTTCTGATCTCTTCTTAGGTTGTTCGTTCATGACCGTCCATCCGAATAGTTGGGTTGTCAGGGTGTACATAGTAGTATACGGCTGTGCCGGCGGCAAAGCCATAAGCAGCGCTTCAGGACGAGCGGGAAAGACGGATGGCAAACTCCTTCAGAGCCTCTCCAACCATTTCGAGCATGCTGCAGGATGCGGGGCCCCAGGAATCCCTTCCGGCATAGAGCACCAGATCCTTCTCAGAGGGGTAGACCGAAGCGCCTTCCGGAGTGCCGGTGTACCTGGCTGCCAGCGTAGTAGCGGTACCCACAGGCAGCTCGGCGAACAGGGCTGCGGGGAACGACCGGGGAACTCCCTTTCCCGCAAGCAGTTCGTAAGTATCTCCTGTGAGCCGGTAAAGACCCATGCTGGAAACGAAGGCAAGGGATCCCAGAGCCTCCAGCAGGACCGGAGCGGCCTCTTCGAGATTTGCGCACCTGTTCAGTTTCGCCGATAGTTCCCTGGAAAGAGCAGTGCTCCGGCTGTTCTCGGGAGGGGAATGGATGATGGCCAGCACGAATAGATCGTCCTTCCCCCGGCATGGGACAGCTTCCACAAGCATTTTCGGGGAAGCGAGGTCATCAACAGCCAGCACCTGTTCCTCTCCTGTGGCGAAGGCCTTCTCCACAGGGCATCTGTCCATGCACTCCACATGTTCACCGAAGAGCTGAAGGCACTTCCTGCCGTGCATGTATTCGGAGCTGTGGCCGAAGTACATCTCAGCCGAGGGATTGGCCCATACAAGGGACATGGTCTCATCGAATATCAGGGCTGGCTCGCCCATGGAGCAGAGTATTGTTTCTGCGAACGAATCTGGAATCCTGCCCAGCAACGAAAGCCTTTCCAGACCCCTCCAAAAAAGCTGTTTGAATATATCCGAGCCCCACGGCACAATGCAAGTGCAGAGCAAAGAAGGCCCCTTCGCTACAGACCCTTCAGAATCGTCCCCATCTTCGCCTTGTAGTTCCCCAGGGCCTTTCTGCCCTCAGGGGTTATGGCCAGAGCCGTCCTGGGCGTTCTGCCCGAGTATCCCTTGCTTACAGTGATGTATCCCCGGGACTCCAGTTTCGACATATGTGACGAAAGATTGCCCCTTGTCAGGCCGGTCTCCTTCAGCAGGAAGAGGAAGTCAGCTTCTTCCACTATGCTCAGCATTCCCAGTATCGCAAGCCTTGCCGGTTCATGGACCGTCCGGTCAAGCTCCAGGATCGAGAGGAGGATCCTACTCATCCTCATCCTCCGCAACAGGATTAAGAGTCAGGAACCTGACAAAGAGCACCCCTCCGGTGATCATGAAGAACACCCCCGCCTGCAAGCACAGCGCGCCTACAGCCCTGTAACCTGTAACGAGCCCGGTGGCGGTGATCGCCGCACCTGAAGCCGCGATCAGCATGGCGTTGATGTACCCCCTTTTCAGCCCATACTTCCTTCCCAGGTAGAGAGGTCCCATGGCGAAGAGCAGGGAAGCCGTTGCAGGAAAGACCCATCTCATGAAAAGCTCCCTACCCTGATGGGCGCCCTTAAGAACAAGCAGCACCACCAGAGACACTGCCAGACCAGCGGTGGCAAGGGCTGCGGTAACCCCGATGCCCCTGGTATCCTTTTCACTGTCATCCACCAGCTTCACATATCCCGCCCTGGGATGCACGTACCTTTCCTTCAGCTTCTCGAAAAGAGGCTTGCCCGGAAGGAACAGAACCGCAATGAATGGAACCAGCTTCGGTTCCAGCAGGAAGATCCCGCCGACAGCGAGCAGAAATGCACCGGCAACCAGGTCAAGCAGGCCGTCCCTCAGGGTGGCCTGATCAATCTCCAGTTTCAGATCGTTCATGAGTCTCCTCTACAAATAAGTTTGCAGTACAAACCTAATGATGCCTTTTGATTCGTCAAGTGGGAAGTGGAAGCTCCTTCAGAGGAAAAGGCGGAAGCTGACAATGACAAGATCATCTGGGTGGAACATGGAAGAGTCACGCCTGGTAAGCTGGCGCAGCAGTAGAATGAAAGCCCCACGCTTTGCATGGGGCCTTATTCAGTGTCAGGTAGTGGAAGCCATGGGAGATCATTGGGAGAGAAGGCTGGCGACGAAGAGAATGTTGAGATATCACAAAGAATATTGACAAAAGGCATACAATGGAATAACCTAATCCCATGGAACACTACAACTGGAGCAACGAGAAGAATGAACAACTGAAGATCGAGCGTGGTGTAAGCTTTGAACAGGTTGTCATCCAGATCGCAGGAGGAAACCTGAAAGCAGTGTATGAACATCCGAACAGAAGCAAGTACGATAACCAGAGCATTCTTGTGGTGGAGATTAACCGGTACTGTTATCTCGTTCCTTATTTTGGGGATGAGAACGGGAAGTTCCTGAAAACAATAATTCCAAGTCGCAAGGCGACTAAGATGTATATAGGAGATGGAAATGAGTAAAGATAAACTCACTTCTGAAGAAAAGAAGATCCTGGATTCCTTTGAAAAAGGTGAATGGGTGTCTGTTCCTGAAAAGGAAGCACAGATCAGGAAGCATCAGAGATATGCCAGGAACACCCTGAAGAAGGATAAAAGGATAAACATCAGGATCTCTTCAAAAGACCTGGAATCCCTTCAGTTGCTTGCTGTTGAAGACGGACTTCCTTATCAGACCCTTATTAGCAGCATACTTCACAGATATGTTACTGGAAGGTTTGAAGAGACACCAAGGCAATACGAACTCAAAGAATCCGCCACTGATACAAGCGGATGAGTGACAGCAGAAAAGACCCCACGCTTTCGCATGGGGCCTTTAATCTGGCGCCTCGACCGTGTCTCCCAGCGAACTTTTTTCTGGTATGACACGACCATCGAACCGACCAAGCCGATGAAGGTGAAGAAGACCTTCAGGAATCCCATCATACAGGCGAAAGAGATGCAGGTTGAGATGGAGTATCACACAACCTGACCAAAGCCCAGCTTGCCAGAAAACTCAACATCTCAAGAGCAAGGGTGACTCAGATGCTCAATCTGCTAAAGCTTCCAGACGAGTTGATTCAGGAAGTAGAAGAGATGGGGGATCACTGGCAGAGAAGACTGGCGACCGAGAGGATACTGAGGAGAAGCATTGTCTGCCAGATAAAGAACATTGTAGAGCAGAGCCTGGCTTTGCAGGTTATTCGTTAAGCAGGGTAACCGTTCTGGAAAAGTCATCATTATCTGTAATGCTGTAAACACCTGCCGGAAGTCTTTCACCGGAAAAACCGGTTCCGTTCCATACTCCCACACCCTCTAAAACACTGATTGATGAAACTTCCCTGCCGGTCAGGTCAAAAACCCTTAGTCTAATGGGAGAGTCAATCTCACTGAACACGGTAACCGAACCGGTAACAGGGTTCTGAGAAACTGTGAACGGAGTCTCACGGGATATGCCAGAGGTTGAATCTTCTATCCCGAGTGTGCTGTAATCGAACCAGCCGAAGGTTGGGTATGCACCAAGGTATGGTTCGGTTTCACCCTGTGAAAAAATGAGGTAGAAATTTCCTTCATCATCGGAACAACCATCCAGATAACCAATATCTTCCGGATCTTCATCGGAATAATCATACGCGAGTTGCCAACTTAAAACGGTGTTACCCTCTGCATCAAACACCTTGTAAAAGATCTTCTCTTCAGAATAGCCGTGCCAGCACAGGTAGAAAGTATTAAGATCCGGCAGTGGAGAAACGTTGAAACCACTGCCGACATCCATTGAAGGGGGTTCCGGCAGGATAAGGGGCTTGTAGTCTGTGAGAAGTTCACCTGTTTCACCATGGATTCTCCACAATACACATGTGTATCCAAGGTTTGGATCGTTTACCAGTGCCACTATGAGCAGATTCCCTTCGCTGTCGATCTCGAGTTCGGGATACCTGGCCCAAAGGTAGTCGTTTTCGGTGAAGTCATACTGAGGCACGACAGTATTACCCTCAAGGTCATACTGTGTGTACATGTGGTGATGATCCAACTTGTTTTTCACTACGACATGAACCCTGTTACCATCCACAAGGAGGACGCAATCTTCTTCTGCGCCTTCAACTATCCATTCGTACTCGGTTGTGAAACCTGAGTCAGGTGAAGGGCTCCAGACGGCATAGAAAACCTCTGCTCCCTCAAAGCCTCCGTTATAGAGCACATGCAGCCTGCCCAGACTGTCAGGACTGGTGCGTATCCTGTACATCCACGTGGAGTTCGTGAACAGGTAGGTCGCGGGCAGTACCTGGCTACCGTCAGCAATGCTCCTGGCTGCTGTGTAGACCGGAGTGCCTTCTCTCCAGAAAGCATACAGACTGTCACCTATCGTTACTATCGGTGAAAGGTAGGGACTACTTACATCTCTTGATATCATTGTTTCAGGGTAGAGTTCTGTTCCCCCATCTGTGGAAAACATTTTGTAAGCAATCCTTGATTCGTCATTGAAACCAGCCCAGATCAGATGGTTCCTGCCTATCTCGTCCCGATACAGGAACTGTTCCCTTCGAGTAGTATTAGCTGAGTCCGTTACGACGAAAGGTTCACTCCAGCCTGGTCCAACTGTTACAGCAAAGCAGGAAAGCAGCAGCAGGCTCATCATTCCAGCGCACCTGACCTTCCGCAGTCATGCTGGTACATTGGCCAGGGAGCATATCCGATTGTACAGCTGCCGAACTCCCAGCAGTGAAGCAGACCGTCATTGGTACCGAAAACCACTTCGACATTTCCGTCCCTGTCGAGATCAGCTACAGAAAAACCTCCATATGCCCCGACTCCATCAGGAAACCTGAACGGCCAGCCTTCGGTGCTGGGAAGAGGTAGGCCATTGTATCTATAAGCGAGTACTGAATTTGCTCCTGCTACGACAGTACTGAAAAGTACTTCTGCTTCTGCACCAGAGTCTAGATTCCCCAAGGCAGCAGGGCTGACGGGGTTTCCCTGGGATGCCCCGCTGATAGAAACAGGATAAACTGAATAAACATCTCCACCAACATTCCACGCCATACACTGCCTTTCCGATGGCAACACATAGGTGTCTGTGCCGGGGATAAACGAGCTCCAGTCAGCTATCACGCCACTTACGAGTTTTGTGGTTGGAAGCATGTCCTCATCGTCAC
>DAINQE010000015.1:0-9552 GCA_036743055.1 Candidatus Sabulitectum sp.
CAGTGGTCTGCTCCGGGAGGACCGGCGCGCCATGGTTCGACTCTGAAGGGAACCTCTGGTACACCAGGAACGGTTCACTGTACAGGTGGAACGAAGAGGTGAGCGGCAGCGTTCCGGCCTTCCATGTGAGCGTGGAGAACGGGATCGCGGCATACACCGACAGGAACGACCGGCTGCGCATCCTCACCCTGGAGAACGGCAGGGAACGGGTAGTCCAGGGTTACAGGTTCTATGCCCCCAGGGTCACCCCTTCAGGGGAAGTGATCGCCCCCACCCTGACAGGTGAGATCGTCTACCTGCCCTCCGACGGATCGATGATGGTGGTGGGAAACGGCGAGCAGCCCTGCTGGAGCTCAGAGATGCAGGGGCTTTTTTACAGCGTTTCCACCGATGACGGCCACGAACTCACAGGGGCCGACCTCTGGTTCGCGGTGCCCGGAGAGACTCCGGTGAGACTCACCTCCACTCCAGATGTATACGAAACGAATCCCGAGTGCTCGGGAACCTCCCTCTGGTACACCGACTACGCTGCGGGAACGGTTCACTGCGTCCCTTTCGATGAGCTTCCTCTCTAGTCTCCTCCTGTCACTGCTTCTCTCCGGCGTTTCCGTTTGCGTCGATCCCGGTCACGGCGGCTCCAGTTCCGGAGCGGTGGGGGAATACGCCCTGGAAAAGGATGTGGTGCTTGAGATAGGGCTCCTCCTTCAGAACTGGCTCTGCCAGGTGCCGGGGATTACCAGGGTCTCACTTACCAGGGAGGGGGACTACGACGTTTCCCTGCAGGCAAGGACGGACTACGCCAACTCCCAGGGTTTCGATCTCTTCGTGTCCATCCATGAGAACGCCTTCAACGGATCGGTCCAGGGAACGGAGACATTCTGCGGTTCGCTGGATCCCGCCGACCCCTCCTTCCAGATGGCCAGTCTGGTGCAGCAGGGCATTCTCAGCGCCTACGGATACACCGACAGGGGGGTGAAGGACGGAAGCTATCTCCACGTAATCAGGGAAACGGAGATGCCGGCGGTTCTGGGGGAGGGGAGCTTCCTTGACTACGACCTGAACTGGAACGAGAGCTACCTGTACGCCTTCGACATTGACGACCACACAGGGATACAGGCCTGGCAGTACGCCGACGCGTTCTGCTCCTTTTACGGGCTGTCAGCTCCCCAATGGGGGAACGGGGTGGCGCTCATCGACGACGGCTCCGCCGGTTTCTCGGTGAACGACTCCACCCTCTGGCAGAATGATCCCTCAGGTGCCCCCTGGATGGGGAACTGCCTTGTCTCCCAGGGAGGAGGGCAGGGAACCGCTCTCTGGACATCCCCTCTGCCCGTTCACGGAACCAGGGACCTGCAGCTCTGGTGGACCTCAGGGGCGGACAGGACCGCCTCCGCAACTTATGTCGTCCACCATTCAGGCGGATCCAGTACTTTCCAGGCGGATCAGCTGGCCGAAGGGGGAGGGGAGTGGTACTCCGCAGGCACATATGACTTCTCCGGGGAGTTCTCACTGGAACTGACCTGTTCGGAGAGCGGCCCCGGCACGGTGGTCGCCGACGCCGTGAGACTCGTGTACCCCATGGGAACCGGCTGCGCTGCAGAGCCCGGATTCCAGGTCTCGGCCAATCCCGCGGCCTCTTTCACCTTCACATTTCCACATGGGGATCAGGGATCCGTTCAGATAGTGGACCTTTCCGGAAGGATCGTTTCCGTTGTATCCGGTTCGGGAAGCGCCGTCTGGGATCCGACTGACCGGCCTTCCGGGCTGTACTTCGCCGTGGACGGGAATACCGGTCAGTCAGCCGGACTGGTCCTTCTCCGCTAACCTTCGCAGTTCCCGATGGCCCTCACGTCACTTTCGGTGACTATGAAGTGATCCAGCACCCTGAAGTCCATTTCCTTCCCCAGGGCCGTGAGTTTCCTTGTGAGGGCTATGTCCTCCCTGCTGGGCTCCAGCCTGCCCCCGGGGTGATTGTGCACCAGGATCACCCCGGTTGCGCTGTGGGCTATGATCTTCTCCACCAGGTTCCTGGGGTAGACCTGGGTCCTGTTCA
Organism: Candidatus Sabulitectum sp.; assembly: GCA_036743055.1. GTDB lineage: Bacteria > Fermentibacterota > Fermentibacteria > Fermentibacterales > JCC-6 > Sabulitectum. The sequence continues at coordinate 2,054 of DAINQE010000015.1, forward strand.
CCGTGCCGAACTCAAGGTCCACCTCGGCTATCAGTTCGTTGGAGGAATCCAGGAGCAGGGCGCAGAACCTCTCCCGGCGAAGACCTCCCAGCCTTTTTCTCAGGTAATCCGCAACCTGCTCTGGACCTGATATCTTCAGCCTGTTCCCGGGTTCTTCCGCCATAACTGGAAGCTGGCTCGCCAGTGAGAGGAGAACCGCCGCCGTTTCTCCCATTCCGTCAACCGACTGGAGCGAGGCTGGGGATTGCCTCAGTACGTTCTTCAGGCTGCCGTAGGTGTCCAGGAGCTTCTGCGAAAGCTCCCTGGTGTCCCTTCTGGGGAGGGCGTAGGTGAGGAGGAGCTCCAGGGCCTCACGCTGGGTGAAGCCCCTGGCCCCTGCCCTGAGATATCTTTCTCTGAGCCTCTTCCTGTGGCCCTCCACAGCTGCTACTTTTCCAGGTAAACCGTGGTGGAGGGAAATGCGAAGTCCAGTCCCAGACCCTGCACAACGTGCATGATCTTCAGATTGAGGATCTGACGGGCTTCCAGGAACTCGGCGTAGTCCGCGGTCCTGATGAAGAAGATCATGTCCACGTTCAGCGAGGAGTCACCGAAGGTGTTGAAATGAACGTAGGAGCCCTCGTGTTCCACCATCCCGTCGTCCACCAGCATCTTCCTCAGGTTCTTCACCAGCTGCTCCATCTGCTCTGCCGTTGCGTCGTAGGTGACGCCGATGGAGATCTCGCATCTCCTCATGGGGCGCTTGGAGAGGTTGTCGATGGTTGAATCCACTATTTCCTTGTTGGGTATCGAGACCAGGGTCTTTCCCAGGGTCCTGATCCTTGTGGACCTGAGGCCGATCTCCTCCACCGTTCCGCTTATTCCGCCCACCTGTATGAAGTCTCCCACCATGAAGGGCTTGTCCAGGAAGAGGGCCACCGAGGCGAAGATGCCGGCTATGGAGTCCTGGGCGGCGAAAGCGAAGGCGAGACCGCCGATCCCCAGACCGGTGATTATCCCGGTTACCGGATAGCCCTTCATCTGCATAAAGAACACTATTCCCACAGCGGCTATCACCACTTTGGCCAGCTTCCTGAGAACCGGTATCAACTGGTCATCCAGGCGGCTCTCGGTCTCCCCTGCAAGGCCCTTCATGTGGAATGCAACGTCATCCGTGACCACGTACAGGATGCGGATCACGGTGAAAGTGAGCAGGAGCTGTATGATGTAAAGGGCTATCTGGTTAACGGTACCGTGGAAGTTTAGTATGAGCAGAGAGAAGTAGAAACCGGTGAAGACCACCAGGAAGGCCACCGGCCCGGACAGCCCGTCCATGAGTATGGTTGCGAAGTTCTCCATTTTCTTCAGAGGTCTTTTCAGCAGCGCTTTTACGAACCCCCTGAGGGCCAGCGAGAGAGCCGCTCCAGCAAGGAACAGCCCTATCCTTCCCAGGGGAATGCCCCAGGGAGCGTAATCGGTGATCGAATCCAGAAAACCCATCATCATCCTTCCTGATTTGCTTCATTGTGTCAGCACAAACTTTGCGCCGGGGGGGCCTTCCTGTCAATAGCTGGTTGACGAATGCCGCTGTTCTGGGCATTATCGCTTTCACCCCATTCCACAGGAGGAACCGTGAGCCCCAAGGCTGAAAAGTATGGTAACTGGTTTCTGCAGCTGGCTTTGGCTCTGCTGGTGTTCTTCGGCTTCCTCAGACCCTACGTGATCGAGGCCTACAGGATACCCACCCCCAGCATGTCTCCCACCCTTCCCGTGGGTGACCATCTCCTGGTGCTGAAGGCGGAGAACGGTCAGCAGATCCCTTTCTCCGACAGGATGGCTCCACTGATCCACAACTTTCGTGGAGCCCACAGATGGCTTCTCATGCCGGCAACCGGCTCCATCGAGGTTGGGGAGAGCATAGTTTTCCGCTATCCCGCCGACGAGGAGGTCACCTTCATAAAGAGGGTGGTTGCCATGCCCGGTGATTCGGTCAGGGTTCAGAACGACACTCTGTACGTGAACGGAGAGCCTTCCCCTTGGCCCGTTGCCCATCAGGATGTCTATAACCAGAGCATACTGGACCAGGGCTGGCCCGACTGCCTTCCTGGGCTGTACTCCTACGCCGAGGTGGCTGACCTGGCCTACGATGAGATTGCTTCCAGGGTGGTGCTGGACGGAGCGGGCAAACCTGTATACATTGTACCCGAGGGCTGCGTGTTCATGATGGGCGACAACCGTGACCACTCCAGCGACAGCAGGATATGGGGCCCGGTGAACACAGAGCTTGTAAAGGGTCAGGCCATGGTCACCTACTGGTCATGGCAGCCCGGGGAAGGCCTGCCCAAGATCGGAAGGATCGCGAGACTTGTACGCTGACACCTCTGTGAACCTGCCTTACATCAGGAGTTTTTTCGACACCGTTCCGGTGCATTTCCTGAACCTCGACGCCCTTGTCAGGGGCGGAACCGAGCTCAGGGACTTCCGGAAGGACTGCTACTGGTCCATCTCTGACGGCGAGACCATCTTCACCAGGATGATCTTCCGCCAGGGCAAGCCCTACTACATAGCCGGATGCGACTGCCTGGATTCAGCCAGCTTCCTGAGCATGATAAGGAACGACAAGCGGGAGCTCTACCTTTCCCTGCATTTCCTCGATGACAGGGCCCTGGGGCCTGTGATAAAGTACCTTACGGAAGAGCCGGTACTCACCGAGCTGGACAACTCCAGCGGAGAACTGGTACAGCTTCTGAAATCCCTGAAGAAATCAGGGGAATCGGGTATGATCAGCCTGCATGTGCACGGAGGGGTCGCCCTGATCCCCATCTGCGACGGAAAGATATCCAAGGCGTTCCTCCCGGGGGAAACAATTCAGGGAAGGGACCTCATCAAGTTCCTGAAATCACCCGAGGGGGCAGGGATCGCCGAGTTCTTCGACGGCCCGGTGGCGGAACCGGCCGCCCTGGGGATCGGTGAGATCAACCTTATTCTCTCAGCCGTCAACTCATGGCTGGACAGCCTGGGACCGGTATGGCCCCAGAGCAGGAGCCTCATGCCCGGCTACGTTCAGAAGATAAGGCAGAAGTACCCGGCGCTGGAGCCCCTGAAGTACGAGATCGGGGAAGGCCTTTCCCTGGAGAGCTTCATTGCAGAGTCATCCGAGTTCCCCAAAGCCATGGCTACTCTGGTCAAATCGCTGTGCAGGAAGCATCCGGCGTCCGAAACCGCCATGAAGCTCTTCAAGAAGATAAACGCCGAAAGGACCACCGCCCTGCAGTCCACGGGGCTCATGAAGCTGCTGGACTGATCACCGTTCCCGGAATATCTTGATGTTCTTGCTTGAGCCTATGAGCCAGAGCTTGTCACCCTCCTGAAGCGTGTCATCAGGTCGGGGGATGCGGTAGTCGTAGCTGCCGTCCTCTTCCTTCTTGCCGATGAAGGCTATGTTGATCCCGTAGTTCCGCCTTATGTCCAGCTCGGTAACGGCCTTTCCCAGCATGCTCCTCTTCGGCTCGGTGACTATCAGCTCCATGTTCGACCTGAGCCTGAGGTATTCCTGAACGCCGGTGTAGGTTATCTCCCTGGCCCTGGTTATTCCCTGCTCGTGCTCCGGTCTGAATACCCTGTCGGCGGAGAGGGCGTTGAGTATCGTTTCCTGCAGGTCGCTGCTGGCACGGCTGTAGACAGTTACCTTCTTCTGCTTGAGTATGGCGGTGATGGTCACCGTACTGCCGAAGTCTTCCCCTATGGCGATCACCACCAGGTCCAGCTTCGTTACGCCGTGAGCCATCAGAAGTGCCTCGTTGGTGCAGTCGAAGCAGATTGCGTTGTTGACCTCGTTCTTTATGTTCTCGACCAGCTCCTCCCTGGAGTCTATGGCCATTACCTCGGCGCCCTGCTTCACCAGCTCGATGGCCAGGCTGCTTCCGAAGGAGCCCAGGCCGATCACAGCAACTTTCTTTGGTGTATCCTGCATGGTTTCCACCAACCTACCCTATGGTTATTCTGTCTTCAGGATAGCAGTACCTTGAGGTACGCACCCTGATAGTTGCCGCGGCGAGGGTTGCCGGGGCGGTTCTGCCTATGAACATGGTCACAATGATTATCCACTTGCCGGCGGTGGAGAGCAAGGGGGTGACGCCTGTGGAGAGGCCCACCGTGCCGAATGCGCTCATGGATTCGAACACATAGTCCATATCCGTGAATCCCCCCTGGCCGTTCTCCGTGGCCAGGAGGAGGATGCTGCTCATCCCGAATGCCGTCATGCCCAGCAGAAGGACTGCCCCCGCCCTCTGAAGATCGAAGATGGGTATCCTGCGCTTCCATATCTCCGGCTGCTTCCTCTGCTGGACAAGGGACCTTATGGAGACCACCAGGAGCCCGATGCTGGTGGTCTTCACCCCTCCGCCGGTGCCTCCCGGGGAGGCTCCAACGAACATGAGTATCACGAAGAACCACTTCACGGCAGGGACGAGACCGGCCGTGGGAACGGTGTTGAAACCGGCCGTACGGGGAGAAACCGCTTCCAGATAGGCGTTGCCCAGCTTCTGGGAGAAGGGCATTCCCGCAAGGGTGTTGTTCCATTCGAACACAAGGAAGAAACCCACCCCGGCGATGATGAGTATCAGGGTTACCAGAAGTACCAGCCTTACCTGAACAGGAGGGGGAGTTCTCCTTCCGGTGCGCATCCTGAGGATCCAGTTCCTCCCGAGCCCGGTGAGTACCCCGAAGCCCAGGCCGCCCATGACTATCAGGGTGCCGATTATGTACCCAGTGGCCGGCGAGGAGGAAAATGCCTCCAGATTTGTCGAATTAAGGCTGAAGCCGGCGTTGCAGAATGCGCTTATGCTGTGGAATACCGCCTGCCAGACGGTTTCAGAGGTTGACCATCCCAGGTCCATGGCAGACCAGGTGTTGTAGAGGAGAAAGGCCCCCACGGACTCGATGGCCAGTGTCCAGAAAAGGATCGACAGCAGAAGGTGCTTAAGTTCCGATGAGAACTCGCTGTCCATTAGCCTGGACAGGTTCACCGTGTCACTGAGACCCAGTTTCTGGCCAAGCGTGAGGGCGAAGAAGGCGGCGAAGGTCATTATGCCCAGCCCGCCCACCTGGATGAGGATCAGTATTATCAGCTGACCCAGCGGAGTGAAGTCGTTCTCGGTGTCCAGCACTATCAGCCCGGTTACGCAGGTGGCGCTGGTGGAGGTGAACAGGGCGTCGATGGGCTGGATGCTTCCTTCCCCCGAGGTTACCTTGGGGCTCATGAGGAGAAGGGTTCCAGTTACGATCACGATGAAGAAGCTCGATGGAAGGAACAGCGAGGGCGAGACCTTTCCGGCAAGGTACATCAGGTATCCGAGAACGGTTATGAGCGCCGTGAATCCCAGGTAAACGTTCGCGACGGAGCCGATGTTCCAGTTCTGTATGCCTCCCTGGGGCGGCTCCGAGAGGAGATAGTAGATAAGACCCGCCAGGAACATGACCGTTACCATGAACTGCCATGGTCTTCTGCGGAGGTCGTGTTTCGACCGGGTGAGACCCAGGGTCGCAGCCATCACCGATCCTGCCAGGAGGAAAAGGATTGCCTGCAGGATGTCGGTGATCAGCGAACTGCCGAAGGTGAAAAGGTACCTTGCGGCGATGAGGGCGATGATTACCAGGGCCCCTTGTATGCTGAGAAGCTTCTCGAACAGGTTGCGCAAGCCTTTTCCCCCCCCGGAGGTATCGAGCATATTTGCCCGTGGAGTTTTCCTCAGAGTTGAATAATAACAAAAAGGAGTGAAGGAATGGACGCCTCTGTCTACGACCGATTTCTAGAACTCAGGCCGGTGAATGTGAGAAAGGCCCTACCGGGAAGCAGGTGCGCCCTGGTGAGCGGCAGGGACATCGCCCGTGTTGCCGAGGACAGTCACGCCATAGTAATGGCCTGTAACATCAGGAACCCCCTGAGCGCCATGGGCATACTCAGGGCTGCGAAGAAGGCGGACAGTTTCGTGCTCCTCGAGCTTGCCAAGTCGGAAGCAGGGTACACCGGGGTTACCTACGGGAATCTCCCTGAACTTGCCATGCACTATTCCAGCCTGCTGGGGGACGGCGTGGTCTACTGCCTGCACATGGATCACTTCGCGATAAAGTCGCCGGGTGACCTTATCGACGCCCTGGAAACGGTGCCCTCCGCCATTGCCGGCGGCTGGACCTCAGTGGCCATAGATGCCTCCCACAACCCCGACTGGGAGAACCTGATCTACACCAGGGACCTGGCCATGCACATCCCGCCCTACATAGGCCTCGAGACGGAGGTGGGGGAGATCAAGGGCGCCGGGGTCCTCACCACGGTGGAGGAGGCGGAATACTACATAGGCGGGCTCAACTCCTGGGGCATCTTCCCGGACTACCTCGCCATCAGCAACGGCTCGAAACACGGCACCTACGACACCGCCGCCGGTGAGGACGAGGGCATAGACCTGAATAGAACCGCGGAGATCGCCCGGGCGATAGAACGCTTCGGAGTGACCATCGCCCAGCACGGTATCAGCGGAACACCCCTGGACAAGGTGGGCCACTTCAGGAACTACGGAATAAACAAGGGCAATGTGGGCACCCTCTGGCAGAACATCGTCTTCGGCCTGGAGATGGATGAAGAGAGCGGCAACGCCGTAATGGACGGCGGCAGCTACGTGAAGAGGCCCGACAGGGGGATCCCGATGGAGCTGTGGGAACGGATGGTGAAGGATGCCGATTCCAGGGGCTGGTCCAGGAACTCCGGCGACTACAAGAAGCTCAACCTTCCCTTCCACGCTGAGATAATGGCCCTGCCAGGGGAGTACCGGGAGAGGATCCTCGACGAGACGGAGAAGTGGGCACTGCGTTTCTTCGATGCCTTCGGTTCGGTCGGCCTGGGTACGAAGGTCATCGAGATGATCGCCGAAAGGGGTGACTGGAACTCATCCCCGGAGCGGAGGATAGTAGCCGAAAGACGGAACTACACCGAGAATGAAGCACCCGACGGCGGCGAAACCGCCCACGACGGGAAGGATTATTCTGACTGACAGCGATACCCGGAGGATCCGGGGCATCAGGATCCTGGATCCCTGGTCGAACACCGATGCCCTGGCTGACATAACCGTTTCCAGGGAAGGCATTGAGACAGTGGAGCCTTCATCAGAGGGCCCGTCGGGGTTATGGCTGATGCCCGGCGCCACCGATATGCATGTGCATCTTCGGGTGCCGGGAGGCGAAGCGGCGGAGACCCTGGAGACAGGCCTGAGGGCCGCGGCAGCCGGCGGTGTCACCGCGGTGGGCATGATGCCCAATACAACTCCACCCCTCGATACCCCCGATGCGGTGAGGAAACTGCTGCTGCAGGCGGCTTCCGCAGGCCGGGTAACGGTTCGTCCCGTTCCCTGCGCCACTGTGGGGAGGGCGGGGAGTGTTCCGGTGGATCTTGAGGGATTCGCGGAGATGGGGATAACCGCCTTTTCGGACGACGGCGATCCGGTGGGTTCCGACGAAGTTCTCATGGA
>DAINQE010000015.1:9652-50554 GCA_036743055.1 Candidatus Sabulitectum sp.
ATAGAGCTGGCCGCGGAGGCGGCATCAAGGGGGCTTTCGGTTACTTGCGACGTAACACCTCATCACCTTGCCCTGAACGAGACGGAAATCATCGAGAGGGGAGCCGTTGCCAAGATGAACCCGCCCCTGCGCTGCGAGGATTCCAGGAAACGGCTGGCGGCCCTCGCCGCCGGCGGGAAGGTAACTGCGGTGGCAAGCGACCACGCTCCCCATCCAGCTGAAAGGAAGGAACTGCCGCTGCAGCAGGCCGCATTCGGCATAACAGGGCTGGAGACTATACTTCCCCTTACAGTGGATGAACTCGTTTTCAGGGAAGGGATGGAGCCCCTTGAGGCTGTTCGGCTCATCACCTCGAACCCCGCGAGGATACTGGGCCTTCCAGACGGACCCCTGGTTCCAGGAGTCAGGCGAAGCATGGTCCTTTTCGACCCGGATGCCCTCTGGCACTACAGCCGCAGCTTTTCGCTCTCCCGGAATTCCCCCTTCCTGGGAAAGACTCTCAGGGGAAGGATCCTTCAGGTCTGGGCGGGTTCACTTATCTTCAGGGAGGGCATTTTTGTATAGGGCCTTTGTACCCGCATTGCTTCTTCTGCTGGCCGGCTGCGCCTACTACAACACCTTCTATAACGCCAGGGAGAGCTACAACGAAGCGCTGGAGTACGCCAGGGAACACCCCGACGACCCGGCGCATCACGAAAAACCATTGCTGGACGCAGCCATTCAAGGAGCCGGAAGGGTGCTGTCAAGGTACTCCGACAGCCGATGGGTGGACGACGCCCAGCTCCTGCTGGGAGACGCACTGCTCCTCCGGGGAAAAAGGACCCTCGTGGGAAGCGGTACAAGCGACTTCGAGCAGGCAATGATGTCCTACGCTTCGGCGGTGGTGATGACCGAAAGCCGCAGCATCGAGGACAGGGCCCTGCTGGGAATGGGCAAGGCCGCCATGGAGCTTGGCAGGTACAACGATGCGGTAGCCGCCTTTTCACAGATATCCAGGGACGACGACTCAAGGTACACCACCGCAATGCTCCTTTTGTGCGAGGCATATATCCTTTCCGGAGAGCCGGATTACGCCCTGGCCCTTCACGACACACTGACCCCGTCTGGAAGCGACAGCCTCGAGGCGGAGTATTTCATCACCGGGGGCAGGATACTCACTGCGCTGGGCATGCCCGACAGCGGTGCCGCGGAAGCCCTTAAGGCCACCGAGATAGAGAGGCGGGGCAATGTCTACTACAGGGCCCTGGTCACCGCCGCTGAGAGCTATCTCGAGGCTGGGCTCCCCCAGTACGCGTCCGGTGAGCTTAACAGACTTCTCCAGGGATACCGATCAAACAGGGAGATGGCCGATATTTCCCTGCTGAAGGGCAGGGCAGATGAAATGGCCGGGGATACCACCGCCGCCCTTACCGCCTATCTCGACGCGGCAGAGATGGACAGCTACAGGGAGACCGGAGCCGAGGCCCTCTACAGACGGGCCCTGCTCCTTGAAAGGGGCGGCAGGTACGACGAGGCCCTGGAAGCTCTCCTGGACTGTGCTTCCAGACCGGGTGACTTCATGTGGCTCAGGCTCGCGGAGAACCGTTACAGGGACCTTGACCTCTACAGGGCGTATACCGACAGCGCCCGTGTGAACTCCGGAGATGACGAGGTCAGGTTCTTACTCCTGGCCTCGGAGAAGAGACTCGACCTTTACGGGGCCGATGAAACTGCGCTGGAGGGCCTTCAGGAAGTGGCTTCATCCGGTCATGTACTCTTCGCTCCCATGGCGGAAGTTCTTCTTGCAGAGAACGGAGCCGTTCCCGCCGATTCAGTCAGCACCCTTTACCTGGGCATGATAGAGAGCATTCCGGAAAGCGACCTGGCCGGAAAACTTGAGGAGTACCTGGGTCTTCCCCCCGCCGCCGAGTCTTCCGGAAGGCCGTCGGCGGTCCTGGAGAGGGCCTGGGACCTGATCGAAGAACAGCGTTTTGAGACCGCCTGGGAGATCCTGGATGACCTCCTCGATTCCCCATTCGGATACGAGGTTCGCGCCGAAGCCCTGTGGGCGGCCTATGTTGCTTCGGAAGGCGCCAGGATGGATCCAGGCCTGGTGGACTCATACCTTAACAGCCTTACCTCCGAGTACCCCTACACTCCCCAGGGGATCGAAGCCGCCCTGAGAAGGGCAGAGGGTATAGGCGGCTACGAGGACCCCGAGGGGGGAGGGGATGAATAGTGAAACAACCACCATCCGTTGACTGTGCCTGCCAGGTTCTGAGCAGCCGTGAGATACTGCCGGGGGTGTTCAGCGTCCATTTACAGCTTCCGCCGGGATCACCGGCGCCGCATCCCGGTCAGTTCGTTCAGGTGGAACCCTCCCGGGGTGTCTTCCCGGTTACCAGAAGACCTTTTACCGTGAACAGCTTCCGCTCCGGCGTCCTTGAGATAGTATTCGACGTTGTGGGCCGGGGCACGGCGCTCATGGCCTCCATTGAAGCTGGCTTCGAGATGCGTATCCTGGGGCCCCTGGGCAAAGGATGGGACATGTCCGGAGACGGACCCTGGATCCTTATAGGAGGCGGTCTTGGCGCCGCGGGATTCCAGTTCCTCCTTGATACCGTGGAGTGCTCCGGGGTGGTTCTCGGGGCCCGTTCCGCTTCAAGGCTCGTTCCCCTGAAAACCCGCTGTCCGGTTATCACCGCCACCGAGGACGGCTCCTCAGGCACCCGGGGTCTGATCACAAGCATTCTGGGGGAGGATGTCCTGGAGGGGGCCGGCCACATCGCCCTCTGCGGGCCCCTGGCCATGATGGACGCGGTCTGGAAGGCCCTTCCTCCGGAGCTGAGGTCGATCGTCCAGGTTTCCACCGAGAGCCGTATGGGCTGCGGCTGGGGAGTCTGCGAGGGGTGCTCCATCCCGGTTCATCCAGGGGGATACATGAAGTGCTGCACCGACGGTCCGGTTTTCCGCGGAGAGGTGATAGACTGGGACAGGTGGAAGGAGGCCGGGGTATGAGCTTTCCTCCATCGGTGAAGAGGAACATGTGGGGAATGGAGTTCCCCTCGCCTCTGATGCTGGCATCGGGCACCGCCGGATTCGGCAGGGAGCTCTTAAACCTGGGATGCCTCGAAGGAGTTGGAGCCGTTGTTTCCAAGGCGGTTACACTGAAGCCCAGGGAAGGGAATCCGCCCCCCAGGGTACAGGAGACCGCATACGGGCTGCTGAACTCCATCGGTCTGGCGAATCCTGGCGTGGAAGCCGTTCTCGATCAGCTGCTTCCACAGGTAAGTGACCTGCCCTGCCCGCTGCTGATAAACGTAGCCGGGGAGACCGCCGACGAGTATCCGGCGGTTGTGGAGCTTCTGGACTCTTCCTCCGTTCCCATGGGCTATGAGATCAACGTTTCCTGCCCCAATGTGGCCAGTGGAGGCAGGGCGTTCGGTGTGGAGCCTTCGGTGGTGGAAACCGTTTCCTCCATGGTTGCCCGTGTTACGGAAAAACCTTTCACTGTGAAGCTCACCCCCAACGGCGGCGATATGGTGGAGGCGGCGCTGGCCGCCGAATCAGGAGGAGCTTCAGCGGTAACCGTTTGCAACACTTTCCTGGGCATGCATATTGACTGGAGGACCGGCAAGACGGTCATAAAGAGGAAAGTGGCCGGGTACACATCTCCGGCCCTTCTTCCCCTGGTTGTGGCGTCGGTGTGGAAGGTGGCGTCGGAAGTATCCATCCCGGTGATAAGTTCCGGGGGCGTCTCCTCCGGAGAGGATGTGCTGGAACTCCTCGCCGCCGGCGCGGAAATGGTCCAGGTGGGAACCAGGCTGATGAGAAGGCCATGGGCCGCAGGGGAGCTCATGGCGGAGATCGAAGATCTCCTGACCACATGAGAAGGGCTGTCCTTCCGGCAGCGCTTTACATCTTCCTGATACAGGGATGCTCCCTGGTATCTTCACCGGCGTATGTCTACCGGGGCGTGCCGGCCACCGTGGCGGTGGTTTCCGGTTTCGTACAGAGGGGAACCGCTTCCTGGTACGGTGTGCCGTTCCACGGAAGGCAGACCGCCAGCGGAGAGACCTACGACATGAACGGAATGACCTGCGCCCACAGGACCCTTCCCTTCGGAACCCGGCTCCTGGTGACCAATACGGGCAACGGCAGGACCGCCACCGTGCGGGTCACCGACCGGGGGCCTTATGTTTCCGGCAGGATAATCGATCTGTCCAGGGGGGCAGCTTCCTCGCTGGGAATGCTTGAAACAGGAACCGCACAGGTAGAGATCAGGGTGGTGGGAAATGCAGGAGACTAGACTTTTCGTTGCGCTTACAAGCGAATGGGGTACTGAGGCGGCGAAGGCCGTGGAGCCCCTTAGAGGGCTTCCGGTGGGTGTGAAGGTAGGGCTGGAGCTCTTTGTAAGGGAAGGCCCCGGGATAGTTGCGGATTTCAGGGAACAGGGCTTTCCGGTGTTCCTCGACCTCAAGTTCCACGACATCCCGTTCACCGTTGCCGGAGCCGTAAGGTCGGCATGCGCCCTTGAGCCTGATATCATCAATGTTCACGCTTCAGGGGGAAGGGCCATGATGGAGGCTGCAGCAGCCGCAAGGACAGGCTCCACGAAGGTTATCGCCGTAACGGTACTCACCAGCATGGACGCAGGCGATCTCAAGCTCATCGGCTCCACCCTGGAACCGCTGGACGCGGTTACCGCCCTGGCCCGCGCCGCGGAGGACTCGGGCCTCGACGGCGTCGTGTGTTCCCCCCGGGAGGCCGGATCGGTGAGGAGCGCCACGAATGAGGGTTTCCTCATAGTCACTCCCGGGATAAGGCCTGCAGCCTCCGAAGCCGGCGACCAGAAGAGGATAATGACCCCTGCAATGGCAATAAGGAACGGCGCCACTGCCCTGGTGGTTGGAAGACCCATCACAGGAGCTCCCGACCCTGCCTCCGCCGCCGGGGCGATACTATCCGAGATAGAAGGGGCCCTGAAGAGGGGATGAAACCCGTTCTCCGGGTCCTGATCGCGTCCACAGCGGCTGTACTGCTCTCAGGAGCCGCCTGGCTGGGGTTTCGAAGCGCCGTTTCTGCGCATCTTCGCAGTACCGACCCCGGGGCCTCCTTCAGCCAGGTCCGCCCTGGAGCGGGGGTCATCTTCCTCACCGGGGTCTCTCTGCCGGAACGGGGGCTTTCCGCTGAGAGCGTATGGGTCTTCATCGATGGAGCTCCGTTCAGCCCCACGGCCTCAAGGGTTGTAATCTGCGGAGGATCCTGGCAGGGCCCCTCCCCAGGCTCCAGCGGGGAACCCGCGGCGGCTCCGGCGGGAATCGGAGAATTCAGCGCCGACGGCATTGCCGTTCCCGGTGATTTCACCCTTTTCGTTTCAAGACGGAACGGGACCGACTTAGTGGATCTCACAGGCCCCGGGGGCACGGTGGTGTTCAGAAGATGCGGAGAACTCCTTACCGGGGTCTTTCAATCCGTTTCCAGCCTCCCTCTGGTCGAGTGGTCTCTTCCGCCCTTCCTGGAAGGGCACCACTTTTCGGGGGTGTTCACAGCCTCCTCAGGCGATCCTCCTGTGATCTCCGGCAGCATCACCGCCTTCGACGGAGCTCCCGCAGCCGCCCTGTTCGAATACTCGGTCACAGGCGGCAGACCCAGGGCCGAGTTCACCATGGACTTCTCCCAGGTGGGTCAGCCCGCTCTTGCTGTACTGGACAGCCTATCCAGGGGAGCCGTCATGACGGCGGTGCCCACGGGTTCACTGCAGGTGTACGTCGCAGGATCCGACACGGTTCATTTCGATGCTGTCCTGGGGTTCGACAGCGTGAGCATCTACAGCAGTTCCATCGCCCCGGACACATTTTCAATCAGCGCTTCCCTCGACTGCAGCGGATTCGCCGTTCCATCGAGCTGCATGATGTCGGTGGAGCGTGGCTTTCTTCTCCTGGGGGAAGCGGGATTCGACTTCAGCCTCAACTGGAGCTGGGGTGAGAGACGCATGCTCCTGTTCCACGCGTATAACGACTCCCTTTCCGGAGAGGCCATCACCGCTTCGATCCCGCCTGAGCTCATGGGAAGGCTCAGGGGTCTTTCCCTGTATGGGGATCTGGATTTCGACATCACACTGCTCCTTGACTGGGATCATCCGGACAGTTCCGATGTCAGCCTTGACATAGACGCCTCGGGTCTCCGGGTGGGCTGGAGCCCGGTGAGCTTCTCCTCCCTGATGGATCCCGCCGGAGGCGCGGTATGCACCATGAGGGACTCGTGGGGCAACACCGCTGTCATTCCGCTGGATACGCTGAACAATGCTGATTTCATCGTCTTCGACTCCATGCCCGCCTGTTTCGAACCGCTGCTCTGTTCCGCGGAGGACGCCACTTTCCGCAGGCACCACGGTTTCAGCGAGTATCACATCAGGAACTCCATAAGGGCGGACATGGAGCAGGGCAGATTCGTCAGGGGGGGCTCCACCATAACCATGCAGCTGGCAAAGAACCTTTTCCTCGGCAGGGAAAAGACCCTGGCCAGGAAGCTTCAGGAGGTGTTCCTGACCTGGAGGCTGGAGCAGTGGCTCAGCAAGGACAGGATACTGGAGATCTACGGGAACATCGTAGAGCTGGGGCCTGGGGTCTTCGGTTTCAACTCCGCCGGGATGTATTACTTCGGAAGGCCATTCCCGGAGCTTTCAGTCAGGGAGACCGCCTTCCTGGTGTCCATACTTCCCGGTCCCTCGGTCTACCACCGTTTCGGGGTGAGGGGTGAGGTGCCCCAGTACTGGAACTCATATATCGACAGGCTCATAACGATATGCGGGAACAGAGGATGGATCGGACAGGCCCAGGTTGGGCAGGCACTGGGGGATACACTGGTATTCTCAGGGCCGGTGAGGTTTTTCGGAACCGCCCCGGGAGGTTCGCAAAGCAACTGACATTATGTATATAAGGGTGTGTATATGCAGAAGGAGGGGTTCCAATGACCGGTAACGAGAACGGCGCTTATGAGCTTAACCATCGCGGCGTCATACACCGGGCTTCCAGTTTCGGCCAGCTCCTGGGCTGGGTGAAGGAATACAGGGTCTCGGCGAAGGACACCTTCAGGAAAGCCGGTACAGAAGAGTGGCTTCCGGTGATGTCACAGAGGGAGTTCGCTTCCATACTCAACCCCGACAACCAGTGGACCGTATCCATGGCAAGCGGCGTGTTCAGGGCCCCCGACTTCGATACCGTGGCGCTCTGGGCCAGGGAGAGCCGGCTGACGGAAGACGCCGTTATAGAAGGGCCAAGAACACCCCCGGGCGGGGTGAAGGCCTCAGCCCTTCCAGCCGTGTCCCCCCACCTCAGGGAGCTCCCCGGAAAGAAGGAGAACGCTCCCTGGCTGGAGATAGACGGCAGGACCTACAGGGCTCCGGATACCGAGACAGTAAGGAAATGGATCAGGGAGTCCAGGGTTCCCCTGGAGGCCGGTTTCTCCCTGGACGGCGAGAACTGGGAACCGGTTAGCTCCTGCGGTCTGTTCGACCTCGAGGACTGGCCTTCCGCGGCCCACGGAACCATGGAGGAGCCTGCGCTTCCCGTTATGCCCGAGATCCCCGCGGATGAAGAGCCCGGACCGGCGGTAACCGTTCAGGATGAGGTACAGGCGCCGGATGAGGATAATGAAGATGAAGCCACGGAGAAGGAAGCTCAGGTGGATCCCAGGACCGTTCCCTTCGTAGTTACCACATCCGAGACGGAGATCACCGTGGAATCGGTTTCGGAACTGAAAAGGCTTCTTAAGAAGAGGCTCATTTTCACCTACGACGAGATATCCCATCCCACCATTCCCGAGGAATCCCTCTCGGTCGGGGAGTTCCTGGAAAGGGCCAGGAAGGCCGGCAGCAGACGGGTCATGTGGTTCTGGGGCGTGCCCCTTCTTGCCGTCGCCGCCGCAGCGGTCCTGGAACTCACAGGCGTCATTGAAGTGGTGCCATGGTTCTGACCACCGATCTCCTTCAGAGAAAAAGGGACGGCGGCGTTCTCTCCCGTGATGAGCTGTACGATTTTGCCTCGGGCATAGCCTCCGGGGCGGTAACTGACTATCAGGCGGCGGCATTCCTCATGGCCGCCTACATAAGGGGCCTTGACCCGGAGGAGACCCTAGCCCTCACCGAGGCTATGCGCGACAGCGGTGAGGTGATCTCCTGGGAGGGTATCCCCGGCCCCCTTGCGGACAAGCACAGCACCGGAGGGGTGGGCGACAAGATATCCCTGATCCTTGCTCCCCTGGCGGCATCCATAGGCATCAAGGTGCCAATGATCAGCGGCAGGGGCCTGGGGCACACCGGCGGAACACTGGACAAGCTGGAATCCATTCCCGGTTTCAGCGTGAACCTTTCAGTTGATGAGTTCAAGAGGCAGGTGGCTGAGAACGGCCTCTGCATGATAGGCCAGACGGACAGTCTGGCCCCTGCCGACAGGAAGCTCTACGCCCTTCGGGACGCAACATCCACGGTTACCTCCATACCTCTGATCTGCGCCAGCATTCTCTCCAAGAAACTCGCCGAGAACCCCGATGTGCTCGTTTTCGACGTGAAGTGCGGCACCGGAGCGTTCATGGGAACCAGGAAGGAAGCGGTGGAGCTTGCGGAATCCCTGGTGGAGATCGCCAGGATGTCCGGGAAGAAGGCCTCAGCCCTCGTTACCTCCATGAACACTCCCCTCGGGCTTGCGTCGGGGAACGCCGTGGAAGTCCGGGAAGCAGTGGACGTCCTTCGAAACAGGGGGCCTGCGGACACCACGGAACTCACCGTGGCCCTGGTAACCGAGATGGCCGAGGAATCCGGCATAGGCAACGGGGAGGAACTCTGCAGGAAGAGCCTAATGTCAGGCCGGGCCATGGAGTCCTTCGTTGCCATGGTGGAAGCCCAGGGGGGCGATCTGGCAGCCTTCGAAGCCCTTCCCCAGGCACCATGCATACTGGATGTCAGGGCCGAGAGAACCGGCTACTGGCGTGGCCCCGACGCCATGGCCGTGGGCAGGGCGGTCCGGGCTCTGGGCGGCGGGCGCTACCGGATTGATGACCAGATCTATCCACTCTCAGGCTGGGTTCAGGAGGTGCCATGCGGCACGCCGGTGGAGAACGGGCAGCTTCTGGGAAGGGTGCACGGCAGGAATACCGAAGAGTGCCGTGAAGCCGCAGGGGCGATTGAGGAAAGCTTTACCTGGGACAGTCCCTCGGACCGCCTGGTGATCCAGGAGATAAGATGATGAGGTACTTACAGCCCTCGGCGGTTCCCGCAACCCTCCTCAGGGACGGCAAGATATCCAAGGCATCCCACGACAGGTTCCTGAGGCTGTCGGAGAATTCCAGCGAAGACCCCCTTTCCCTGCTGGTATCAAGCGGGATCATAGGGGAGGAGGAACTGTACAGGCATCTCGCCGAACTTGCAGGGCTTCCCTACGCCGATCTCGACCCCCTTGAACTGGACTACCAGGCTGTTACCGAGTCGCTCCCCGGAGCGTTCGCCCAGGCCAACGGGATCGTTGCCTTCAGGGAGGACGGCGACTCGATACACATAGCAACATGCAACATCCCCACCCCGGCCCAGCTTGACGACATGGCCCACATGCTAAGGCGCGACATCGTGCTTTACATCGCCCGTCCCGCGGCCATAGACAAGGTGATCAGGCAGTTCTACGGCCTTCACAGTTCCATACTCGCCGCAACCAAGCAGCTTCCCTCGGAGGAATCGGTGGACCTGGGCAACCTGGAACGGTTCGTGGACAGCACCGCCGACCGGTCCATCGAGCCCACTGAAAAACCTGTGATAAACGCTGTGAATCACCTTTTCCAGCATGCCTTCGAGGAAAGGGCCAGCGACATACACATAGAACCCCACAGGGAGAACACCGTGGTAAGGTTCCGGATAGATGGAGTCCTCCACCTTGTCTACCGCCTGCCCAGAAGGCTTCACCTCACCATAACCAGCCGCATCAAGATGATATCCGGGCTTAACATTGCCGAGAAGCGCCGCCCCCAGGACGGCAGGATCAGGACCCGTTTCGAAGGGAAGCCGGTTGAGATAAGGTGCTCCACCGTACCGGTGTCGTTCGGAGAGAAGATCGTACTCAGGATCCTCGACCCTGCCATACTGATGCAGGACCTGAGCAGGCTTGGCTTCGCCGATGAGGACCTTGCCCGCTACAGGGAGATGATCTCCTGCCCCAACGGGCTCATCCTTGTCACCGGCCCCACAGGAAGCGGCAAGACCACCACTCTGTACTCCAGCCTCACCGCCATATCCTCCGAGCAGAACAACATCACCACCATCGAGGATCCGGTGGAGTTCGTAACCGACGATTTCAACCAGATATCGGTCCAGTCCGCCATCGACCTTACTTTCATAACCGCACTGAGACATGTGCTCAGGCAGGACCCGGACATAATAATGGTGGGAGAGATAAGGGACAGGGAAACAGCGGTTAGCGCCATGCGAAGCGCTCTCACGGGACATCTCGTCCTCAGCACCCTTCACACAAACGATTCCGCTTCCACCGTGGTGAGGCTCATGGACATGGGAGTGGAACCGTACCTGCTGGTGAGCACCCTGAGGGGGATAGTCGCCCAGAGGCTGGTGAGGACCATATGCCCACATTGCCGCCAGGAATACAGCCCCGACGAAACCGAGACCAGGATCCTGGGCATCGAGCCGGGAACCCGTTTGATCAGGGGCGCGGGATGCAGGGAGTGCAGGAACACCGGATACATGGGCAGGACCGCCATTTATGAAGTGATGAAGGTCAACGAGCAGCTCAGGCGCGCCCTGGTGGAGCGGGCTTCCCTTGACAGGGTCAGGGACATCGCCGGAAAGTCCGGGATGAAGACACTGAGGGAGGCCGCGGCGGACAAGGTCCTCGGAGGCATTACCACCGTAGAGGAGCTCGTGAGGGCAACCGCGGGAGGAATATGAAATTACTGTGCGCATTTTGGTTCCTTGCGGCGGCGGTCATCCTTGTCGGCTGCGGAGAGCCCCCTGCGGAGTATCCCCCCGCAGGTGAAGATTCACTGGTGGTCCAGACGATACCGGATACGCCCCTCGATGTGGGTCTCAGGTTCTCCAATGCCCTGGGCATGAATGATCCTGCCTGTTTCGCTTTCCTGGAGCCATCCCTTTCCGATTCGCTGGCATCCCTGGGGCTTTCCCCATGGGAAGTGTTCGGCAGATGGAGGGGCTTCGATTCGGGAGGAAGGCTCTCTGCCGCCTCCCAGGGCGAGGACGGCCTGAACAGGACCAGTTACTTCTGCTCCATATCAAGGCTCGAGGAGCTTCCCCCGGTGGTAAGGATAGATTTCGTTCTCATGGACGGAACCTGGTTCATCGAGGGGATGGAGACGGAGATCCCAGGGGATGTCATCGATTCCCTCAGCGTTGAGCACCAGGCAAGCCTGGTACTGGCCAACCCGCTGATAAGGCGTGAGATGCGCATAGCAAGAATGCTTCTCGACGACTGCGCCCTTGACCATGGCACCCACTGGGCTTCATGGTTCGCAGCCGCCGAATCGGGTTCCACCTTCGAGGAGTACATCATGGAGCTCTCCCAGGAGAGCTATTCCACAATGGCCCTCAGCAATGTCAGGGTAGCCGCCAAGCTGCAGATCGTTCAGGACAGGGCCACCTTCCAGGTGACCGAGGTTCCCCTGGAGCTCAGGGAGCTCATGGCCGCCTGGCGGGAACTTGCCTACCTGAAGAAGGCGGTCCTCAGGGCGAACCACGAGGCGATGCAGAACCTGAGACAGACAGGCACCTGGATGGGCCCCGACGTTCAGGAGGAGGAGGCGAGGATAGCTTTCCTGGAAAGTGTTTTCTACGCCGTGGACAGCCTGGTGGAGGAGAGGGATACCCTTTCAGCGGTGTATCCGGTGCTTCTCACCTGCGGCCACAGCGAGCCCCTGGAGAACATGATGGTGACGCTGGATCCCCACCAGCTCGAGCAGAAAGTGGAGAACGACATAGGCATTCCGGTTTGGCGGGCCCTGGGTGTGGACATGAACGGAGATCTTGACCCGGAGCGGGTGCTTTACTGGGCGGGAGACCTCTACCTGTTCCTGGGGACACCAACGGGATACAGGCTTGTATGGAGAAGCTGGATGGATTTCGAGAGCGACTTTCACAGTGAGTTCGGCACACAGCTTTCACCCTCGGGACACAGGAGCGTTGTCCTGGTGGGGAACGGCGGCAACTGGGAGTACGAGCTGTCACTTGACGGCGGCAACAGGCCGGTGTTCACCAGGATTGCCATCGGCACCGATTCGGTTGCCACCGAGGACGACCTGCTGATGGACAGTCCCCTCCTCGACGGGACCCCCCGCTGATGAAGGGTATTTTCAAAGGTCTTGCATACTGGGCCACGATCGTGGCGGTCGTAGGGATATTCTTTACCGCGGGATTCCTCTACAGAGTCTGGAACGACAGCGCCGTCGCCTTCAGGCAGGCCAGGGGCAACCTTCTTGTGGCCGGACTCAGGGGGACCGAGCCGGTGAGCGCCACACGGATCTATGACCGTTTCGGAAACCAGCTCGCCACAGCCTTCGTGGAGAACCGCTACCCGGTGACCATCGACCAGGTGAGCCCCTGGGTCATCAAGGGCTTCGTGGCCACCGAGGACAGGAACTTCTACAGCCACTCGGGGGTGGACATGCAGGGTATTGCCCGTTCCATGGTCCACAACATCCGCACCGGTGACCGCCACGGAGGCAGCACCATCACCCAGCAGCTGGCCAGGGGTCTTTTCCTGGTTCAGGACCAGACATTCCAGAGAAAGCTCCAGGAGGCGTTCATCGCCATGGAGATCGAGAGGCAGTTCTCCAAGGAAGAGATCATGGAGATGTACCTGAACCAGGTCTACTACGGTTCAGGCGCCCACGGCATCGAAGCGGCTGCCAGGACATATTTCGGAGGCATCTCCGCCGCGGAGCTTACACTGACCCAGTCAGCCATGCTGGTGCGAATGGTGAAGAACCCCAGCGGCTTCAACCCCCTCACGAACCCTGAGAGGTGCCTGAATCAGAGGAACATCGCCCTGGCGATGATGGCGGAGTTCGGCGTTATCACAGAGGACCAGCGCCTCGAGGCGGCGGCGATGCCCCTGGGGGTGGACGTGCACCGCTACGAGCTGGAGCAGGACTGGGACTATTTCACGGAGTATGTAAGGCAGTACCTGGTCGCAAGGTACGGCTGGTCCGCAGTGTATGAGCAGGGGCTGGAGGTGTACACCACCCTGGACCCGCAGATGCAGGAATACGCCAGACTTGCCATAGACAGCGTACTCACCGCTAAGGAGCCCGTCTGGGATCCCCTCACGGATACATGGGACGCAGATGGAGAGAGGCTGAGGTTCGAGAGTTCCTGGACCCGCTGGCAGGCGGTGAAGGACACCACCTCAGGCGCACCCGACTACATCCAGGGAGCCCTGGTGGCAATAGACCCCACCAGCGGTTACATAAGGGCCATGGTCGGAGGAAGGGATTTCCTGGACAGCGAGTTCAACAGGGCCACACAGTCAAGAAGGCAGCCGGGCAGTTCCTTCAAGCCCTTCTTCTACGCCGAGGCCATCGAGCAGGGCTGGTCTCCCGGCAGCGTTATACTGGATCAGCCTGTGGTTGTGGATCTGGACCCCGGCACATGGAGACCCAGGAACTATGACAGGGAGTTCCACGGCATGGTAACCCTCCGTGAGGCCCTGGCAAGGTCATACAACGTGAGCGCAGTGAGGCTGGGCAACGCCGTGGGCATAGAGACCGGAGCCGCAAGGGCGGCGTCGATGGGGATCGAATCGAGGCTTCCCATAGTCAACTCCCTCCCCCTGGGAAGCTGCATGGCCAACCCGCTGGAAATGGCCAGGGCGTACATTCCCTTCGCCACCGGAGGCATAGCAAGGAACACCACCGCCATACTGAGGGTGGAGGACAGGTACGGCAACCTTCTGGAGAGCAATGAGCAGCCCGATCCAGGCAGGAGGGTGCTCAGCGTAACAGGGGCTTACCTCATGAACAGCATGCTGCAGTCGGTGCTCAGGGCCGGCACCGGAACAGGTGCAAGATGGTACTGGGGCGGGCCCTATGCAGGCAGGGAGGCCGGAGGGAAGACCGGTACCACAAGCGACTACGCCGACGCCTGGTTCGTGGGCTTTACCCCGGACCTTGTGGCATCCGTCTGGGTGGGCTACGACAATCATGTAATAAGGATGAGGCTTCAGAACGGCAGGGGCCAGTCCGGCAGCAGCATTGCCCTTCCCATCTGGACCGCCTTCATGAAGAACGTTTTTGCCGATGCTGACCCCTCCATCGCCCCGGTGTTCCCGGGACCTGAACCCGGGGAGATAGAGGAAGCCGTCATCTGCGGTATCACAGGGCAGCTCGCCAACGCCGCCTGCGCCGAACACGCCAGGGAGGAGATGTTCTGGAAGGGAACCCTTCCCACAACCACCTGCATGCTGCACTCTGACAGCACCGGCTTCAGCGCCGACACCACCCTCGGCGAATTCACCGATTTCGACAGGAACTTCAGCGGAGGAGGAGTCTGATGGAAGACCTGCTTTTCGTTCTGGCCGGGGTCTGCCTGGCCGCTGTGGTCTTCCTGGGCTACAGGCTCATACGGTCTCCCTACTGGAAGCAGAGGCAGCTCCGGAAAGCATCGGAGATGGCCGCCGCCGGCAGGGTGGACGACATGATAGCCTATCTGGAGGCGAACCGTGACAGGAAGAAGGTGTCCTGCCCCCTCACCAACGCCCTTATCTTCTACTTCATCAGAAGCGGCGACACCGACAGGGCGGAGAAGGTGGTAATGGACGCGGTAGGCGAAGGTGACGGCAGCGCCACCGCCATGGCCCAGATGGCCTACATCGCCCAGCAGCGTGGAAACCACGACGACGCTGAGAAGTTCTACAGGCAGGCCATCTCCATGGACGAGAAGCTCGCCGCCACCATGAAGGTGAACCTCGCCGGACTTCTTATAACCACCGAGAAGAACCTGGAAGAGGCCGAGACCCTTCTGGAGGAAGCGCTTGAACAGAGGGAAGGCGCGGGGAAGAGCGGAGTCTACCTCAACCTGGCAATGCTTCACATGAAGAAGAAGGACTATTCCAGGGCCAGGATGACCGCTCTCACCTCAGCTGAACTGCTGCCCAACACCCCTGTCACCGCACTGGGCAGGGCCCAGGCATTCGGTCTTGCCGCACGGTGCTCGAAGTTCCTCAAGGACGCCCCCGAGGCGAAGAGGCTCGCCGAGAAGGCCCTGAAGGTCCTTGGTGAGATGCCCGGAACGGAAAAGCTCAGGCAGGAGCTTACGGAACTCACCGTCTGACATGAAGAAGGCAGCCTGGGCCGTCGCGCTGGCCATAGCTCTCTACACGGTCCTTGTGCTCACCTCGGACATGGGCAGGGTGGCCGATGCAGCGGAAGCCATCAACCCCGCGTGGATACCCCTTTTCCTTCTTCTTCCCCTGGCTAACTATTTCATCAGGTTCCTGAAGTGGCACTACTTCCTTCACCGAGTGGGGGAGAAGGTTCCCCTGAAGGAGAGCTTCCTGGTATTCATCGCCGGTTTTTCCATGACTGTGTCACCCGGGAAGATGGGGGAACTCCTCAAGTGCGCCCTTCTGAAGAAAAGCCGGAACATCCCGGTGGAGAAGACCAGCCCGATAGTAGTGGCCGAAAGGCTCACCGACCTAATCAGCATGGTGCTCCTCGCCCTGATCGGCGCCATCCTCACAGGCAGCAAAGTGGGGATACCCGCATCATTGGCCGGCGCCGTGTTCGTGGCCATGGCCATGTTCGTTCTTCTCAACCGGTGGGCCTGGACCCTCTTCGAGAGAGTGGTGAAGAAGATACCCTTCATGGCAAAACGGAACGATTCCTTCGAAGGTTTCAGGGAAGCTGCGAAAACCCTGCTCGATGGAAGGAGCATGGCCGTATCCGTCCCCCTGGGAATGCTCTCCTGGGGAGCCGAAGCCCTCGTTCTCTCGATAGTTGCCGCATCCATGGGCTACGGCCTGCCCCCGGGTGTGGCGCTCCTCTCCCACGCCGCGGGAAGCGTGGCCGGAGCCGTCTCCATGATACCCGGAGGCCTGGGCCTTACTGAACTGACGATAGACGGAATACTGGGCGACTACCTGCCCGGGGCTGCGGCAACGGTGACTACGCTGATAATGCGTTTCGCCACCCTCTGGTTCAGCGTGCTTCTGGGAGTTCTTGCCCTTGCCGCGCTGAGGAGGAAAACGAAACCGTGTCCTTAAAGCCCCCGACTCACGTCGCCTGGGTTGATGAGCCTGCTCTGGGAGCTGCTGCCGCTGTTAAAGAGTCTGCCTCCGTTTGCGCTGCCACCATTACCAGGACACAAAGGTGCCGAACCAGCAGAACCTCCGGTATTGCACGAGTTTGCTCCAGAAGCAGGTGTTGTGCCGCCGGTGCAGACAGCTGCCCACCCGTTCTGTGAAGCGTCTATTATGTCGGTAAGCACTGGCTTGACATATTTTTCAGGGAACAACATTCCTTTTGCTCCTCCTCTCAAATCGAAGATACTACCACCAGAGATATCTGACAATAGCGCTCATTCTTTTCCGTAAATACTTGATCCTTAGCACTGAAAAGGGACTTAAATTGACTGGCCTTCTGTATTTACCGGCTCTGAGCACACCCCTTACCGTTGCGATCCTCTCTTCTTTTGCCAGTATCCATCTCTGATCATCAATTCCTGAAGAATCACCCATGGTCTTAACAAGGATGAAGGCCTTTAGGTTCCTGATGCCCACTATCCTGTGTACGATGGGAATCCCAGATTCTGGATGGAAAACGCAGATCATACCGGGTCTCAACTCACCTGCCAGTCTTGGTTCCGTTCTTAATAGGTCGCCATGTACCAGGGAAGGGGCCATGGAGGATCCCTTCACCCAGCCGGAGATCATTCGTTCAGCCATTGCTCAGGAACGAGTGCAGCAGCTCTTCAGGATCATCATCAAGACCATACCTGAAAATGTATGAGGGAAAACCGAGGACCAACCTGTTCAAGAATAGGTTCAAGGCTTTCCTCTCAGCTTGATCAAGCTCACCGCCGTCCATGACGCTTCTTGCGGAAACTGCTCGATAGAAAGCATATGCGGGGTTAATCTTGAAAATCAGAGGAG
The DNA here is from genome assembly GCA_036743055.1 of Candidatus Sabulitectum sp. GTDB lineage: Bacteria > Fermentibacterota > Fermentibacteria > Fermentibacterales > JCC-6 > Sabulitectum. The sequence continues at coordinate 26,791 of DAINQE010000015.1, forward strand.
GAGAACCCTTCTCAACGAAGAAGATAGCCCTTAAAGCCGCTCCGGCAAGGTCATCAACTCCTGTTGCCTGCTTCATGGATCCGCAGGGAAGGCACCTTACGACGCCGTCGGTTCCTGTGCATACAACCGTGCTGTCATCGCCTATAGCTCCGAAAACCTTCCTGCAAAGCTTCAGTCTTATGGTACTCTTGCCCCCGCCGGAGGGGGCAAGGAAAAGGTAGGCTCCTTGTTTAGGGTGGCCGACTGAAGCTGAGTGGAGAACGGCGCCATTGGGAATGACAGCCCGGTTCTGAGCAAGAAGTATCGATCGTCTATTCACTTCGTATCAGCCTAGTTTCAGGGAAAAGCCCCTCATTCATTGCTTTCTTGCAGAACAGATCCGAAGCGAAAAGACTCCCAGAGGTTTCATAGTTGTTAACTATGCAACGTCCAATGCATGAGGTCTTGTGAATGCACATGGAACAGGGATACTCCAGATCATCTGGAAGCTTGTTCCTTATTTCAGTGAGCACCGGTGAACGCGCCCAGGCGTCGGAAAGGGAAACCTCCGGATATCTTCCCCATGCCATCTCGGGCCTGGAAAACGCGACCCCACAGAGAGAAAAAGTGCCATCCGGAAGAACGCCGATCAGGTTCCTCACCGGGCAGTACCCAACTCCGGCAAGCCTGTCAGCTGGAACTAGGGCAGCGGGGAGCGAAGGCAGAACCCATTGAGGGGTCTCGGTTGTAAGCCAGCGGAAGTATTCAAGGGCTTCCTTGATATCAAGATCTTCATAGAAGCTATCCTTCGCTCCTCTGCCAACAGGGGTGATGAAGTTGATCTTCAGCGATCCGGCTCCGATCCTCTCTATCAGGGCGATCATATCAAGTACCGGCTGGCGTTCCATGACCGAAACGGACATTATCACCTGGTTGTTGAGTCCCCTGGACACAAGTTCCTCAATGAAGAATACGGAGTTTCGCCACGCGCCCTTCTTCCCCCTGAACTGGTCATGGGACTCCTCTTTAGCGCTGTCGAGGCTTACGGATACCTGAAGCGGTGGAAAGTCCTCAAGTGCTTCGAAGAACCCTTTGGGACGTAGCGTTCCGTTGGTTTCAATCATGACTGTTTGAAACAGGTTGCCTGAATACCTGTAAAGCTCAACGAATTCAGGATAAAGAAGAGGTTCCCCTCCGGTGTATTTTATGGAGGAGCAGCCCATGACGACTGCCTCATCCAGAAGGGCGGTCCAGCTCTTTAAAGACATTGTCTCCGATGCAGTACCTCCCTCATTGACCCAGCAGTGCCTGCAGTGAAGATTGCATCCTCCTGCGGGATTGATGTAGATGACCTTTAGATCCCGGGGCTTAATCATTCATGTTCTCCAATGCGATCTTAAGGCATGATAATCTATCAATAGCGTTAAGATCTCCTGTGTTAATGGCCTCAACAGGACATCCGCCGGAACAGAAATCAAGGTATTCGCAGGAACGGCATCGAGGGTTGCGGTTCCTCTTACCATTCAGGATCGAGGTGAACTCATTCATCCCTGGGCCGTTCAGTATATCTTCAAGCTGTGAATGAAGGATGTTCCCGAGGATGAGATCGGGAATATGATCACATGGAGATACGTCTCCATTCGGAAACACTGCTATCTTCACACGCCCTCCTCCGCAGGCGAAAGCATTGCCTTCAGTTTTCCTCAAGTTTCCGTCAAGATAATCCAGCGCCCGTTTTCTCATGTCAATTATCGTGCCTGAGATCAATCCCTGTTTCGTAGCTTCCATGGCCATAAGATCCGATGCGGCTTTACTGATCTGCTCTGGAGCCGGGATCATACTGACTCCAAGGTCAGGTCCTGCCAGCATGAAGTTATTGAACTTGATCCACCCCGCGCCCGTTCTCATTGCCAGGTCCGCCGTCTCAACAAGCCTGTCCACATTAAGAGAAGTAACGGTGCAGTAGAACCCGAAGGGAAGCCCTGCGGTCCTGAGCTTCGTCACCCCCAGTACAAGCTTGTCGAAGACCCCTTCTCCCCGCTGGCTGTCCACTGTTGCGGCGTCGGGGCCGTCCAGGCTCACCATTATGTCGTTCAGCCTTCCCCGGTGCTTCACCAGGGATTCTATCACTCCGGGGGTAATCAGGGTTCCATTCGTATTCACGGAGAATCTGAAGGGTCTTTCCGCTACTGCTTCAAGGAACTCGGGAAAGTCCTCCCTGGCCATGGGTTCTCCGCCGGTCAGGGTGAGCTTGATCAGCCTGTTTCTTGCAAGCTTATCCAGGATCCGTTCCCAGTCACCCAGCGGAAGGTCTTCCTTAAGGGGGCCGTGGCTCAGCACGGAACAGTGGCGGCACCTCAGGTTGCATCTGCCGGTAATGAGGAGGTTCGCTTCCCTGGGGGAGACCCAGTAAGGAGCATCGTTCAAACCAGAACACCCCTGCTTCTCATTTCCGCCAGGAAATCGTCGAGGTCCTTCTCCAGATCTTTCTCGTCGGGGTACAGCTCCTTCAGCTTCTCCAGTATGGAATCCCTGTTCGTTCCCCTGTCTATCATGTCGCAGATACCGAAGGCTACACCCTCGGTAACCTTCAGGTCCCCTGTGTCTATATTGAAGAGTATACCGCCTCCCGGCTCTTTTCTGAACACTACTCCCTCTGCGTATTCCAGCTTTTCCATGACACTCCCTTTATGGAACATTGACCTTGATTTGACGTATATGTAATATACCCATCATAACAGGAGGTTCCCCATGAAAGCAGTGTTCATAGTTCTTGCTCTTGCATCCGCAGGCGCTTTCGCCTACGGTCTGGAACCCTCCGGATTCGATCTGGTGGGTTTCCCCGAGTTCACCTCTTCCTTCAGGCCCCAGTTCTCCAGCAGGATGAGCTTCGGCTACACCACGGGAAGGTACGGCTCCTACGGAGAGGGCACCTATCTGGGCAGCATGCACTTCTCGCTGCATCCCAAGCTGGACGCCACGGTGGAGATGGGATACTCCAGGCTTATGACCTTCTCAGGCGGCGATCGGGATTTCGGCAATGTCCTTGGCGGTGTGCAGCTCAACTGGAGGCCCTCTGACAGAACGGTGTTCTCCTTCGTCTACAGGGGAGTCCTTCCCGAGGACGACCTGAACCTGGGAGGGCTCTAGACGTTCCTTCCCTTCCTTCTGCTTGCGGTACTCACAGGAAATGGTGATTCACTCCTTGCCCGGGGTGATGTAGCCGGAGCGCTCTCATTCTATCTCCAGGATGCCGAAGAGGAACATCTCGACTGGTGGCCCAGGTACAGGGCGGCTTGGTGTTTCAACCATCTGGACATGCCCGATTCCGCAGCCGCTTATGCCGAAGCCGCCCTTTTCCTGGCTCCAGGGAACGAGAGGTGCCTGGCAGAACTCCTTAAGGCGCTTTCCGCGAACCCCGACAGCGTTCTCACCTACTCTCCTCTGGTAAGCGGAGGAGGCGTGTGCAGGTACAGGCTGGCCCGGGCCGAACTGGATCTGGGCGATCTCGAGGGGGAGTCGGTGGCATGGCTTCTGGGAACATTCGAGAACGGGGATTCTGCTGCGGCCGCCGACGCGGGATGCTGGCTGACAGTTCTTTTCCCGGACAAGGGTATCCGATACATAGAGAAATCGGTGCGGCTGGCTCCTGAGGAATCATTCTACAGGTGTCTCCTGGTTGACAGGCTGGTGGATGAAGACCTCATTGAAAGGGCAGTGGAGGAGTTCGCCCTCATCGACGGCTCCGCCGCCTCCAGCCCGGGTTACTGGGGCACGGCCTCTTCACTCTATGAGGCCCTGGAAGACGATTCAGCCGCGGTGGAGGCATCCAGGATCGCATACAGCATGAGGCGGACCCCATCGTCTGGAGCAAACCTGGGCTGGCTGCTATACCGCTACGGACGGAGCCTGATATCCAGGAACATGATGACAGGAGCGGTTCCAGTGCTGTACGAGTGCTCAGACACCTGGAGCCCCGACAGCCCCTGGGCCCTCCGGGCGGATTCGCTCCTCGACGATCTGAACGAGTTCACTTCCACTGCCGACGGTTTCGGAGAGCCACTGTGACCCTCCGGATATGCACCGCTTCACTCTTATTGGTTATGTTCCTTTCCGGGTGCGCAGCGGTAAACTCAATGGACGGATGGAACCATTTCGCCTTTTCCGCGGCGGTTTCATCGGTTGGCACCGCGGCATCCTCGAAGCCGGTGGGGGCCGCAGGCGTGACATTCGCGCTGGGGCTCGCCAAGGAGACTTACGATCATTTCAGAGGAACCGGGTTCAGCTGGAAAGACCTTCTTTTTGACCTTTCCGGTTCCCTTGCCGGCGGGTATGCCGCCGGAGAGATATGCATGGAGGATTTCCCCTGATGGGCAGGATAGGCCAGATATTCAAGAAGATACTGGGTGACAGTCAGGCCAAGCTCATGAAGAGCCTGGACCCCATGGTGGACCGGATCAACGAATCGTTCAGGGAGCTTGAGTCCCTGAGCGATGAAGAGCTTAAGGGCAAGACCCGTGAGTTCAGGATAAGACTGGCAATGGGGGAGACCACCGACGATCTTATGCCCGAGGCCTTCGCCGTGGTAAAGGAAACCTGCAGGAGGAACCTGGGCAATCAGTGGAACGTAACCGGGCACATGGAAACATGGAACATGGTTCCCTACGATGTGCAGCTCAAGGGCGGTATCACCCTTCACCGGGGAATGATAACGGAGATGGCCACCGGAGAGGGTAAAACCCTGGTTGCGGTGATGCCCATGTACCTCAACGCCCTGGAACTGAACGAGAAGTGGAAAGAGGCCGCCGGGGAGCGTTTCGGTGATAACCCCGGGCAGTGGGACTACCAGCCCATCGACGGCATTCCCGTGGGCGCTGGTACCCACCTTGTAACGGTTAATGATTACCTGGCCCTGAGGGATTCCCTGTGGATGGGGCCCATCTACCAGTACCTCGGCCTTACTGTTGGGTGCATACAGGGTGGGATGACCCCGGACCAGCGCAGGGAGCAGTACGCCTGCGACATTACCTACGGAACCAACAACGAGTTCGGTTTCGACTATCTCAGGGACAACATGGCGGTGAGGCTGGAACAGAGGGTTCAGAGGGGATATCACTACGCCATAGTGGACGAGGTTGACAGCGTTCTCATCGACGAGGCCAGGACCCCCTTGATCATAAGCGGCCCCGTGGCACGGAACAGGAATCAGTACAAGGAATACAGGGCCACCGTGGCCAGGCTGGTCAGAAAGCAGGCCGACCTGGTGAATCAGATAGTCTCCGACGCCTCCGAGCTCTGGGAGAATGGTGATCATCACGGGGCAGCCACTCTGTTCCTCAAGGCCAGAAGGGGCGCTCCCAAGCACAGAAGGCTCGCCAAGGCCCTCCGGGACCCGGACATCGTTGCCGCTGTAAAAAGGGTTGAGGGTGAAAGGCTCAGGGAGAAGAACATACACGAACTCGACGAGGGTCTCCACTTCGCCATTGACGAGAGGGAGAAGACCGTATCCGTATCGGACATGGGCAGGAAGATGCTCTCCCCGGAGGATCCCGATTTCTTCCTTCTCAGGGATATAGGTGACGAGATGGCCGAGCTGGAAGCCAAAGACCTTCCCGAGGAAGAGAAGTTCGAGCAGAGGAAGCAGATCTACGAGAACCACACCACAAGGGCCGAGGCCCTTCACAACATCGACCAGCTGCTGAAGGCTTACCAGCTCTACGAAAAGGATGTGGAGTACGTAATCGACGACGGCAGGGTGGTAATCGTCGACCAGTTCACCGGCAGACCCATGCCTGGGAGGCGCTTCTCCGACGGGCTCCATGAAGCCCTTGAAGCCAAGGAGAACGTGGAGATCAGGAGCGAGACCCAGACCCTGGCCACAATAACCATCCAGAACTACTTCAGGATGTACAAGAAGCTCGCCGGCATGACCGGCACCGCCGAGACAGAGGAAGAGGAGTTCGGAAGCATCTACAACATCGATGTGGCAGTGGTTCCCACCAACAGGCCGGTTGCCAGGGTGGATCACAACGACAGGGTCTACGCCTCCAAGAGGGAGAAGTACAAGGCCATAATCGACGAGATAGCCCAGAGGCATTCCATGGGCCAGCCGGTTCTGGTTGGTACCGTCTCAGTCGAAGTGTCCGAGCTTCTGTCGAAGATCCTTTCCAGGAGGAAGATACCCCACAGCGTTCTCAACGCGAAGCACCACCAGCAGGAAGCTGATATCGTGGCCCGAGCCGGTCAGAGGGGTGCAGTGACCATTGCCACCAACATGGCTGGAAGGGGAACGGACATCAAGCTGGCCCCGGAGGTCAGATCGCTTAAGACCCCTTCCGGGGAAGAGGAACCGGGGGGACTGTTCGTCATTGGCACCGAACGGCACGAATCACGCCGCATCGACAGGCAGCTCCGTGGAAGGAGCGGCCGCCAGGGTGACCCCGGCGGAAGTCGTTTCTACATGTCGCTGGAAGACGATCTCTTCCGCCTTTTCGCCAGCGAGAAGATCATAGACTTCCTGAAGAAGAGCCAGGAGAAGGAGGGCGAGCCCATCGAGCACCCCCTCCTCACCAAGTCCATCCAGCAGGCTCAGAAGAGGGTGGAGCAGTATCACTTCGGAATAAGGAAGCACCTTCTGGAGTACGACGACGTAGCCAACCGCCAGAGGGAGGTCATCTACGGCCGCCGGCTTCAGGCCCTTACCGGAGAGGGTCTGGGTGAAGAGGTAACGGAGATGATCGAGGCCGTTGTGGAGCACACGGTCTACGACGCATTCCCCGACGGCTCGGAGCCCCATGAGTGGAACATCGAGAGAGCGGTGATAGCCCTCAGGGAGCTTTCAGGTGTGCATTTCAGGCTCGACGGTGTGGACGAGAAGTTCCGGGACCCGGAGAAGCTCCGTTCAAGGATAGTGGACCTGGTGAAGGACTACTATTCCAAGAAGCGGGAGAAGCTTGGTGACCAGATGCTCACTGAGCTTGAGAAGTGGTCGGTGCTCAGCTCCATCGACTCCAAGTGGCGCGACCACCTCTATGCCCTGGATCATCTGAAGAGCGGTATCGGTCTCAGGGCCTACGCACAGAGGGATCCGCTGGTTGAATACAAGAAGGAAGCCTTCAATCTCTTCGAGGAACTGCTGGACACCATTGACAAGCAGGCCGTCAGACAGATACTATCTCTATGGCCCGCCTCGAAGATACAGAGGCCGCAGGGCCCCGAAGGCCGCGCCGTTCACCCCGGGCTGCAGATGCCCGGCCCCCGGGGATCCGCCGATCCCAGGGCCGGCGCCGGGAGGAATGCCGAGGGCAGGCAGCAGACAGTGGTGAGAACCGAGGATAAAGTCGGCAGGAACGACCCCTGCCCCTGCGGCAGCGGAAAGAAATACAAGAAGTGCTGCGGCGCATAGCCGCAAGAAGGGAGAAGGAAATGAGCGACAATGGAAGAGGCGAATTCTGGGCATTCATGGCGGGTCTTCTCGCCGGTGGAGTTGCGGCTCTGCTCTACGCCCCTGCAAAGGGCGAAGACACCAGAAAGAAGATCAGGGAAACCGCTGAAGACGCCTACCACAAGGGTGAAGAGTACTACGAGAAGGGCATTACCGAAGCGGAGAAGATCTACAACGACGGCAGGATGAAGGCCGAGAAGATCTATTCCGACGGTAAGCACAAGGTCGAAGAGGTGGTTGACGCGGTCCAGGGAAAGAAGGCCCCGAAAGCCGCACCTAAGGCCGAATAGCGACCACCTTTGGATACGGTCATCGTAGCGGGCGACGGCGCCGTGGGAATTGCGGCTGCCGTCGCCCTTTCCAATTCGAGGAGGGTGATCCTTGCCGGCCCTCCGGGCACCCGGACCGGAATGGATCGGTTCTCCGTTGAGGGAGCCGGCGAGGCAGAGCTTCTTCACACAGGTATCGACGCTTTGGAAGTCAGGGGAGGTGTGGTAACTGCCCTGAAGGCATACAGCATCAGAAAAGCCGCTCCTTCCATCAGCCGTATCCTGAGGGGCAGGGTGGTCTGCCTTTCCAACGGCATGGGGCTCCAGGAGGAGTGGGGAGACATTGCTCCCTTGGTGGAATACGCCGTTCTTACCGCCGGGTTCCGGAAGACATCGGAGACATCTGTCTCGATGACGCCAGGCGAGCTCTACTGCTCCGAAGGCGGTATGACTGAGGCCCTGTTTACGGATACCTTCATCAGCGCAGCTCCGGTTAATGACATTGAGACGATGAGATGGGCGAAGTGGTACGCCAACAGCATCATCAATCCTCTTGGAGCGCTTTCTGGCTTGCCGAACAACATGATCTGCTCTTCTCCAATGGCCGGTTACATCGATCCCCTGAAAAGGGAGCTTGCCCGGATGATGCCCTCGGAGGAAGCGCTGGAGAAGGGCGAGGAGATGCTTGCCTGGCTGCTTCGTCATTCATCCAACAGGTGCAGCATGCTGCAGGACCTGGAGAGCGGGAACGGTACCGAAATCGATTTCCTCACCGGCTACGCGGTAAAAGAACTGCGGGGCAGATGCCCCGCAGCCATGAGAATAATGGAGATGGTAAGGTCTAGAACCTGACCACCCTGCAAGTTGCCATGCTCAGGCCGTCCTCCGCCACAACGGTGTAAACGCCTGAGGGAAGGTCTTCTGTGGAGAGGGTGGCGGTTCCTGTGATCGAGGAAACGCTTTGAACCATCCTGCCGTCCACGGAGAACAGCGAAAGCTCGACCTGACCCTGGAATCCGGTTGAGACAACCTGAATGGCCCCATGGGCTGGGCTGGGCCCTGCGGTAACCGAAAGGTTCCCCACCTCCTGGCCCTCCTCTATTCCGGTGAGTACCGAGCTGTTGAACCAGAAATCCTGCGTGGTGGGGCTGAGGTAGAATAGTGCCAGCTGACCGGACGACTGGCCGAAGGCAACCTTGGCAGGGCCGTCGAGGTAAGCTTCGTGGCCTGATCGAATCGTGAAGGGAGAAAGGGGAAGTGCTGAAAGACTCGCTGCGCTGGTTACCTTCACGTCGCCGGTGTCGGTGGTGATGCAGGCGCCCATCCTCCGCGTTCCTCCGAAGTGGTCGATATATGGGAAATAGCCGTTCCCCAGAAGCAGGTCGACTCCCCAGGTGGCCCCGTTATCCTCGGATATGTTCAGGAAGGACTGGCCAAGGTTGTCGTGCCAGACCACCCCAAGCTCCATGTCTCCCAGGTGCTCCCACCCCGCGATTGGTGTGGCCATTGGGCAGCAGTCGGAGGTAACCGTGACTGCCGGCAGGAACGTTCCATCGCTGGCGGCAACCGCGCACTTGATGTCGCCGGTGTTGGTCTGGGACCATACAACGGCCACATGGCCGTCGGCGGATGCTTCCGCGTGGGGACGCTGGACATTGGCTGCCACGGGGGCTGATGGGGTCCATGTTTCACCGTCGGATGACCTGGTCAGGTAGAGCCAGTCGTTGTCGTCAACGGTGAAGAGCCAGATCTCTCCAGAAAAGGTGTTCGATACCAAAGTGCAGGACACAGGGTTGCCCGCTCCTGGATAAGAATAATCGGGAGGGTGGTAACCCTGGTATGTGAGGTTTTCGTAGTCGTATTTATATGACCAGAGTGCGCTGCCTCCAGCCCCAAGTTGGGCAACCGTGGTGACACATACAGCATTGGAGCCTGGAATGATAGCGATATTAGGGGAGAAAAGGCCGTTCTCCCCACCTGTTACCGTTTTCTGGTAGGTCCAAGTTACTCCATTGTTAAAGGACTTCCTGACAGTAAGCAGGTCGCCGGAAGAGGTAGTTCCCTCTTCACTGAAAGCTACGAAGACATCCGCGTCGGTACCGTAGAGGCAGTCGAAATGGGAGAAACCGGGGCCCACCTGGGTGAGGCCGTTCTGGAAGTTACCTATCAGCCTGTCTTCCCCCCATTGAAGTTGGGCCCTGGCTGTGAGGGCGGCGGCGGACAGTATGATTAACAGAAAAACTGACGATCTAGCTTTCATATCTGCAGCTCCTTCAGAGCGTATACAACTTTCCACATATCCCGTATGAAGATATATACAAAACAGACTGAAAGCAAATAAGTTCTACTCCTCGAAATCTCCCATGTACACATCCTTCTCCAGAAGCTGCCACACCGGGGTTCCGGTGAGTTTCTGCAGTTCTTCGAGGACCTCATGCTGGGCCTGGTCGATGAGCAGTGACTGCTTGAACATGTCAACTGCCTCCTCCTCGAGGCTCTGAACTATGTAGAGCCTGGCCAGCGCGTTTAGGGAGGTGGTGTTCTCAGGGTCGAGTTCGATGGACCTTTCCAGGAACTGGATGGAATTGTTGAGGAGTTCCTCTTCGTCCACCTCGTCTCCGTGGAGCTCCACTGCGGGTATGTTCTCCAGGATGGACATTCCCCACGCAAGCCCCAGGCCCATGTAGGCCTCGGCGTTCTCAGGGTCGAGGTTCAGTATGTCCGTATAGAGAGGAATGGCGGCGGTGGGATCCTTCTCATCCATGTGGATCTTTGCAAGGCTGAGCCTGGCGTCGATATCCTCGGGATCGTTCTTGATCTTCTTCTCAAGACCGATCCTTGCGGACTTCAGGTCGCTCATTAAGTTTACCTCCGTCGAGTGGCCTAACAGTATCGCCGTGAATTATACATATCCAAAGCCATCGTCAACCCCGGACCTGGAGAGAGCACTGGAAACGCGCCGGAATATAGACTGCATTAAAGGTGTTGGAAAGGCCAGGATGGAGCAGCTGGAAAAGCTGTCTCTACATACCGTTGGCGATGTGCTTCTCCACCTTCCCAGAAGGTTCCTGGACAGACGGATGGTAACCCCGGTGAACCTGCTGAGAAAAGGCATGGAGGCCGTTGTTTCCGGAAGGATAGTGTCCGTGTCCAGGCATGGAAGGGGGAGGGGACCCGCAATAACGGCCCTTTTCTCCGACGACACCGGAAGCATCACCCTTACCTTCTTCAGGAAGGGTTTTCCAGCCTCAAAACTTGCTGAGGGAATGCGGGTGACCGCCTGCGGTACGGTGGAGGAGTACCGCGGCTTCAACATGGTTCACCCTGAGCTTTACTTCGGGGAGGATAGCGACGCCCCGGGAATGCTCCCCGTTTACAGGCTCACCTCCGGGCTGACCCAGGCGGCCATGCGCAGGCTGACCGACTCGGTGCTGGAAGCCACTGCAGATTCACTGGAAGAGCTGCTCCCCGCCGATGCGGTGTCCCGGGAGGGTTTCTCATCAAGATGGGACTATTACCGGGGGGCGCACCGTCCCGAGGATCCACAGGAGGCCCTCAGGGCAAGGGATCTGGTTGCAATGGAAGAGCTGTACCTTTACAGGTCGGTCCTGGAGGCGGTGAGGACCGGGGACAGGGCCCTGGAGGGCCTGCCCTTGAAGCCCCTGTCCCTCGAGCGGTTCTCCGGGAGCCTTCCATGGCCACTCACCGATGCCCAGGAGAGGGTCTGCCTGGAGATAGCCGAAGACATTACGTCACCGGGGCCCATGAGGCGGCTGATTCAGGGGGATGTGGGCTCAGGAAAGACCGTGGTTGCCGCCTATTCCTGCCTCTCCTCTGCCCTCTCGGGTTTTACCGCAGCGGTGCTGGCCCCCACCGAGGTGCTTGCCTGTCAGCACTACTGGAGCCTGTGCGGCTTCTGCTCCCCCTTCGATGTTCCTGTTCACCTTCTCACCGGGGGAACCCCGGGAAACCTCCGTCGCGAGATCGCTGAAGCCCTTTCATCCAGGAGGGAAGCGGTACTGGTGGGCACCCACGCCATTCTCGAGGACTGGGTACCCCTGGATTCACTGGGGCTTCTGGTGATAGATGAACAGCACAGGTTCGGCGTGGCCCAGAGGGAGAAGCTCCTGGCCGGCTCCGCCCCCCGGCCCCATGCACTGGTGATGTCCGCCACGCCCATTCCCAGAACACTGGCCATGACCTTCTACGGCGACCTGGACCTTTCAGTTCTGGATACCATGCCCCCGGGCAGGGGGAAGACCGAAACATCGATAGTCTCCCCCTCTGAAAAGGGAGGGGTGTTCTCCTTCATGCTTCAGAGGCTGGAGGAAGGGGAAAGGGTGTTCCTGGTCTATCCCCTTCGGGAGGCTTCCGAGAAGAGCGACCTGAAAGATGCCGCCACCGCATACGAAGTTGTCAGGTCGGGCCCCATGGGCGCCTGGGGCACAGGGCTCCTCCACGGAAGCATGGCCCCTTCGGAGAAGGTGGAGGTCACCGGGAAGTTCGCCAGGGGAGAGATCCGCGTTCTTGTGAGCACAACGGTGATCGAGGTGGGGATCGATGTTCCGGAGGCAACGGTCATGGTCATAGCCAACGCCGACCGCTTCGGCCTGAGTCAGCTGCACCAGCTCAGGGGAAGGGTGGGCAGAGGGGGAAGGAACGCCTGGTGCTTCCTGGTCCCAGGGGAAGGCTGTTCTCCGGAAGCAATGGAAAGGCTCAGGGTTCTGGTCTCCACTACCGACGGTTTCGTGGTGGCGGAAAAGGACCTCAGGGCAAGGGGTCCGGGCCAGGTTCTTGGAACCGCTCAGCACGGTATCCCGGAGTTCAGGGTTGCGGACCTTGCGGAGGATGGCGGATTGGTGAGAAGGGTCAACTCAATGGAGGCCATACCGTTAGAAAGGGTCAGGAGCCTTCTGCCCAAAGAGAGGTGGAGATACGGCGGCATGGAGCTCCCCGGGGTGTGACCGGGGGCTTGACACCGCTTCCAATAAGAATACTTTTATCAGATACAGCAGACTAGTCGGTTTTTTCATTTTTCTGGTCCCGGAAGGCCACTGGGGGGGACATGGCAGCAAGCGGCAATTCTAAGGTTCAGAGGCTCATCGATTCGGCGGAGGAACTGGCCAGGAAGGGCGAGAGGCAGAAGGCCCTCACCGAATTCCACAAGGTCCTGGACATTGAACCGGACAACCGTGAAGCGAAGAAGAGGATTCTGGAGCTCGAGCGGGAAGTAGCGGCAATGCGGAACTTCCGCAAGACCAGGGATTCCAGAACCCATAAGACCGGAAAGAGCGTAAGCTCCGACGACTTTGTCGCCGAGTGCATTCAGCGTTCCGAAGAGGCCTTCAATCAGGGGGACGAAGTGCGTGCCCTCCAGGAGCTTGAAAGGGCCAAGAGGCACGATCCCGACAACAAGGCGGTGAAGATAAAGATCCTCACCGTCCGCCGCCAGATCAAAACGGACAATCTTTACGATCTAGCCCTTGCCAAGCTAAGGGACGGCGATCCTGCAACGGCGGTGAAGAACGCCAGGACCATATTCAACGAGTGGCCTGGAGCTCCGGTCCTGGGGGACCTTCTCGACAAGATAGAGGCCAATGAGCCCTCCGCCGCCCCAGCCCCGGAAGAAATTGAGGAGATTGAGGATCTCGAGGAGATAGAACTCGAGGAGCCCATGGAGGAACCGGAGGAGGTCCCGGCTCCCAGGGTCCGGAAGCAGGCGAAGAAGACCCCTCCCCCCGAGGAGAAGAAGCCCAGGGAGACCACATCGCCCTCCGAGGCGGCAATAACTTCCATAAGGGCCAGGATATCCAGAAGCGATTACGCCGGAGCACTGGCGGAAGCCCAGAAGGCCAGCAGGAACCATCCCGACGATCCCACCATCAAGGAGCTGCTCACCAGGCTGGAGAGCCTTGCAGGTGACAAGAGGCCGGCAGAGAAACCCGCCGCGGCCCCTGTTCCGGATAAGGTGGAGAAGAAGGAAGAAAAGAAGAAGAAGTCACTGCTTCCCATCATCATTGCTGTGGTCCTCGCAGTGGTTCTCGCGGTGGTATTCGTGGTGAAGCCCTTCGGCGGTGGTGAACCGGCTGACGAACCGGTGACCGAACCGGTATTCGAGCCCTACTCCGTTTCATTCTCGGTGGAAGGCCCCGAGAACTATTCCGTGTCAGTTGACGGCCAGGGGCTCGATAAGCTTCCGGACGGCACATTCGTCGTTGAGGGTGACTCCCCTGAACCCAGGCTCCTTGAGGTCAGGGCGGCGGGCTTTGAGACATACTCCAGCGAGGTATCTTTTCAGAGCGGCCAGGCGGACACGAACACAATAAGCCTGGATACCCTGGGAACCACAACCGTTCAGATAGAGTTCGCCGCCAACATGCCCGAGGGAGAGGCAGAGCCTGAAGAAGGCGCCGTTGTCTGGCTGGTGGACGGAACCGAATCCGGATCGTCGATCGAGCTTCCCACGGGAATCCATGTCTTCCAGGCCGTACTCGAGGGCTACAACTCAGTGCCCGAGTCGATCCTGGTCGATGTTTCACAGGGTCCCCAGCAGATCTCCCTGGCCCTCCTTTCCCAGACCGAATCCCAGATAATCCTGGCCCTGGGGGCCGACATACCAGGAGCAGGAAACTTCACCATCGACGGAGACAGAGTGGGTACAGGCGTTCGAAGGATAAGCGAAGTGCTGCCCTACGGAACCCACACCCTGGTGGTTGACGTTGAGGGATACGAGACCTGGACCAGAACGATAACCCTCGGAGAGGGCGGTTACAGCGCTACGGTGGTCCCTGAGGAGATAGTCACCACCGGCCGTCTGCTCATCGCCCCGGAACCCTGGGCCAACGTGACCATAGACGGGGCTTCCGTGGGGCAGACCCCCATGGCCCCCATCGAGCTGGAGGAGGGGACGCACACGGTGCTGCTCACCAACCCCGATTACGAGGATCAGACCCTCACAGTGACCATAACCGCAGGAGAGGACACCAGCATAAGCTACACCGCCGATGCCGCAGAGCCGGAAGGTCCTGAGATAATAGAGGAGGAGCAGCCGGTGATCCCGCCGTTCCCCATATCCCAGGTCGGCCCGGAAACCCCCAGCCTTGCCAGACAGATGGGCGACGTGCACGGATACGTTACCCTGGAGGTGCTGGTGGGAACCGACGGCTCTGTGAGGAACGTGACCATAGTGAACGACGAGCTGGGTCTCGGCTGCGGCGCCGCCGCCGAAGCCGCCGTGCGCCAGTGGGTGTTCAACCCCGCCACACAGGGTGGAGTGCCGGTGGAACTCACCACTCAGGTGCAGGTGCGCTTCGACATAGAGTAGTGATGTACAGGAATACCGACAGCTGGGTACTCCACGCCGATGTATACGGAACACCGGAGGGCTTTGAAGTCTTTGTCGAGGTCCCCGGTGTTCTCCTCGAGGACATCGATCTGGAAGTTACCCCCCTTACCCTTTCCATCAGTGGAATGAAGAGAACGCCCTGCAGGGGCGCAACCGCACTTGGTATAGAGATCCAGACCGGAAGCTTCGAAAGGGAGATACACCTTCCAGCCAGGGTGGACACCTCCAGTGTCTCAGCCGACCTGAAGAACGGCGTACTCCATGTGAGGCTGGCAAGGAAGACCCCGGTCAGGGTGACCATCCCTGTGCAGTCCGAAGGAAACACCAATAAATGACGAACGACGGAGACATCCCCGGGATCATACCACTTTACGTTTTCGATGAGGGCATTCTCATGCCCTATACCATCCTTCCCCTTACCGTGACCGACCCCGACATGATCGCGCTCATCGATCAGGCGGTGAAGGGTGAGAAGATCATAGGCATCGTGGCGGTATCGCCATCCGGTGAGAGGTATCGCGTGGGAACCGCCGCGGGCATAATGAAGCTGTACCGTTTCCCCGGGGACGTGGTGAGGCTGACCCTGAAGGGCCTTTACCGTTTCCGGATCCTGGAGGACATGGACGTCGACGGCATCCCCTCCGCCAGGGTCCGCAGGCTCACCACCATCTACCCCGGCGATGTCGACGAGATGGAAGCCTGGCGCAGGGCCATCGAGATGCAGCTGAGGAAGATAATGGAGCTTACCCCCGGGGTGCCCGACGAGCTTCAGCTGCTCACGCTGCTGCGGGACCCGGAAAGGCTGGGGTTCGTTGCCGCCAGCGGTCTGGAAGCCTCGGTGGAGAGCAAGCAGGAACTCCTCGAGGAGAACAGGATAATCCTCCGGTTCAGGCTGCTCCGTGAGATGATGAACTACGAGATACAGAGGCTGAAGCTCAGGGAGCACATCGAGGGTCAGGTCCGTACCGAAATGGAGCAGGACCAGAAGGAATACTACCTCAAGGAACAGATGAAGGTCATCCAGAAGGAGCTGGGCGGAGCCCAGGCCAACCCCGACGCGGCCGAGCTGGCCGAGAAGCTCTCGGAGAAGCTGCTCCCCGATTCGGCCAGGGAGGCCGCAGAGGAAGAGCTCAGCAGGCTTTCCAAGCTTCATCCAGGTTCACCGGAGGCCGGGGTCGCCAGGTCCTACATTGAATGGATACTCCAGCTGCCCTGGCTGGAGAGAACCGAAGACCGCCTGGACATCGACGAAGCCGCAAGGATACTGGACCAGGACCACTACGACCTCAAGGACGTGAAGGAAAGGGTGCTGGAGTTCCTGGCGGTGAGGAAGCTTAATCCAGAGGGGAAAGCCCCGATTATCTGCTTCGTGGGGCCTCCAGGCGTGGGGAAGACAAGCATGGGCAAGTCCATAGCCCGGGCCCTGGGGAGAAGGTTCGTGAGGCTCAGCCTGGGGGGCGTTCACGACGAGGCGGAGATCAGGGGCCACCGGAGGACCTACATCGGTTCCATGCCTGGAAGGATAATCCACGGGCTGAAGGAGGCCGGCACTTCGAACCCGGTTTTCATGCTGGACGAGATAGACAAGATAGGAAGGGACTTCAGGGGAGATCCCACATCAGCCCTCCTCGAGGTGCTGGATCCCGAACAGAACAATTCCTTCAGGGACAACTATCTCAATACTCCATTCGATCTCAGCTCTGTGAAATTCATTACCACCGCCAACACCCTGGACACCATCCCCGGTCCTCTCCGTGACAGAATGGAGATAATCCGCATCCCCGGGTACACCGAGGACGACAAGATACAGATAGCCAGAAAGTACCTGGTGAAGAGGCAGGTGGAACGAACCGGGCTCAGCGGCAAGGTGATTAGGTTCAACGAGAGCGGTCTGAGATGCCTGGTGAAGCGCTACACCAGGGAAGCCGGGGTAAGGGAGCTTGAGCGCAGTATAGGCTCCATCTGCAGGAAACGCGCGGTGAAGGTGGCAGGGGGCGACAACTCGCTGGTTACGGTTACCGAGTCATCGATACCCGATTTCCTGGGCTCATGGAAGTTCACCGGGGAGATGCGCCTCTCCAGACCCAGCATCGGAGTCTCCACCGGGCTGGCCTGGACCGCGGTGGGAGGAGAGATACTGATGATAGAGACACTCCTTCTTCCCGGCACCGGCAAGCTTACCCTCACCGGTCAGCTCGGTGAGGTGATGAAGGAGTCGGCCCAGGCCTCCCTGAGCTGGATCAGGACGAAGCGACCCGACGAGATAACGGACACATCCAAAGTCGACATCCATCTCCATGTGCCCGCCGGGGCCACCCCCAAGGACGGGCCCTCCGCCGGGCTTGCCATCACCGCGTCCATACTCAGCGCCCTCAGCGGGAAACCGGTGGATAACCTCACGGCGGTAACCGGGGAGATCACCCTCAGGGGAGCTGTCCTCCCGGTGGGCGGCGTGAAGGAGAAGGTGCTTGGAGCCCTTTCAGCAGGCATCGAGACCGTAGTGCTCCCGGAGGAGAACACCAGGGACCTTGAGGATGTGCCGGAGGCCCAGAGGAAGGCCCTGAAGTTCATCCCTGTCTCTACCATTGAGGAAGCCATGAAACACCTTATCATAGGAGGCGAATGATGCGCGGTCTGACAGTCCATCTGCTTCTCGCTTCCATTCTCCTTGTTTCGGGGTGCTACAAAGGCACCGGCGATGTCCTTGTACAGTCCGACGGCACCATAGTCCAGGGGACCCTTGAGTCAATGGGGTCCGGAAGGGCGGTCTTCGACAGCGGTACCGCCGGTTACCAGGGAGAGGGTACGATATGGCTCCAGGGAGGAAGGGTCCTTCAGGGGGAAACGGCTTTCTCCGAAGGCTTCTTCTCATCCGGTTCAAGGCGGGTTCCCGCGGACTCCGTTCTTGTGATAGTGTGGAGCGGCGAACCCCTTGAGACGGGCACTTTCACCGTGGACGCCGCCGGCGGCTGGCTGAACACCGGAGTCCCGGTGGAGAAGGGCGACATGATCGCCATATCCGCCCGGGGCGAGGTGGTAACCGAGACCGGCCGTTCCGGACCCGACGGCCAGGAACGATACTCCTCTTCGGTGGCCCTGGCGCCGGGTGCCACATCCGGGCAGCTGGTCTTCAAGGCAGGGGAACAGGGGATGCCGGTTGCCGCAGGCTCAGCCTGGACAGGCCAGGCCGAGGGAAGCGGGGATCTGTTGCTCGCTGTGAATGTTCCCTCCCATGGGAGCATGGAGCCGGCGGGGGTATACACCGTTGAGATCATCTGCGGTCCCGGCGGAAGGGAACCCGGATCAGCGGTTTTCTATCCGGCATCCCGCTGATCGAAGGCTGGCTTGACTTGTCGGGCCCTCTCAGTTTAGAATTTATGAAGTTATGATATTAGTGATTGAGTGGTTTCCATAGGTCCGTGACCTTTGATTCGGAGGTGAACCGGTGAAAAACGCACTGTTCCTTATGATGGCTTTCCTCTCCGCCGCTTCCATGGCGGGTGTATACGAAGTCGGCTACGGGGATACTCTCTGGGACATATCCACCTGGTTCTACGGCACTCCTGAGAAGTGGACCGACATCCTGGCGGCCAATCCGGATCTCCGGGGCGCCGAGTATCTTATACCGGGCATGGTGCTGGAGATACCTAATGTCTCCACCGGTTACGGCGATCCGGGTTTCAGCAGCTACACAACCGAGATTCCCCAGGGCGCCGTTGTGATACGGTCCAGCGAGCCTATTCTGTCCAGGCTTCAGCGGGAGGGGGCGGGGTACGTTTCCTACTCTCCCCTTTCCCCGCTTGGGCACGTGCTTGAGACCAATGCCGAAGAAGAAGGTGTTTACAGGCACGACATAGCCCTGCCAGGGGACATCGTCGAACTGGACATCGGAGCCGGAGAGGGAATCGAGGAGGGCCGGGTCTTTCACATCCTCAGGCCCGGGGAAACCGTGAAGGATCCTGAAACCGGAGCCTCTGGAACCATCATAAGGGTCGCCGGTGTCTGCAGGGTCACCCACACCACCCCATCCACATCCATCGCCCTGGTGGAGCACAGCTACCTCCCTGCGAGGGCCGGTGATGCCGTGGTTCCCTACCAGGCCGCGGGTGATATCTATGTGAACAACGGGCCCAGCGACCATCACGGCTCCGTATGGGTCCTGGGTTTCAGGGATCCTGACAGGTCCACCGGATATACATATGACGTGGTGTATCTCAGCGCCGGGGATCAGCAGGGCATTCAGCCCGGAGACGTGTTCACCGCCTATTCCGCCGGGGAGCAGGTCCGTGACACCGACCAGGAATGGGTAGCCACAGCTGAGCTGCCCATAGCAGACCTCGTTGTGCTCACGGTTGAGGAAAGGTCCTGCGCGGCGATGATAGTGAGCAGCAGGACCCCCAATCTCATAGAGACCGGAGACAGGCTCTTCCTCACCAGAAGCCAGACCGACTGACCCTGACCGGAGGTATCACTTGGCCTTCAAGATAGTCCTTCGGGGTGAAGAACCTTCCGGACGCATGCTCGCCCTTCTCTGCGCCAGGACCGGAGAGACCATCGATATGGTCCGCAGGTCGCTGGCATCGGATAATGGCCTCACTCTGGTGGAGGGGCTTACCAGCGAGAAGGCCGAGCATCTGAAGGCTTCACTTCCTGAGGACGATTCCGTGGAGATATCGGTGGAACGGGAGATCGACTCCTGGACTGCGGTTCTCATGGGCTACAGGCCCGGCAGCCGGGGAAGGCTCAGGGTGGCCCTTCAGAAGATGAGCAGGCTCTCCACGGAGGAGGTCATACACTTTCTTGCCAGCATTCCGGTTGCCCTGAAGACGGGTATTCCCAGGAAGACGGCGGATAAGATAAGGGAAGCCCTCGAACGGGAGGGGGGCATCGTCGAGATACGGCCCCATACAGGCATTGCCCCTCAGAGGGCCGAGTCACGGCCGGAGCCGGTGGAGACTGCCCTGGAAACAGGCTCCCGGGAAGCCGCGCCCCTGGATGAACCCCCTGGAAGGGAGCCTGACATCCCCCCTCTCGTATCAGACACCATCGCCGCCATCACACCTGTGATGAAGGTCGATCCCCCCCCGGAGTTCTCCTTCCAGCCTCCGGAGAGGGACGCCGTCTCCGCACCTCCCCTGGCGGAGGACGGGCACCGTCACCGTGAAGAAAACCCTGTGCCGCACCCATTCAGGTTCACTGTTCCCGCCCGTCCCATTCCCAGGGTCATACCCCTGCCCGACGACTTCAGCCCCCCTGCGGTCAGCGAAGGCTGTGCCGTCGTACCCGTTTTTCTCCATCCCGTTTCAGGCAGGGAGCGCGAAAGGGTCGCATCCGTTCTGGCCGGCGCTCTGGACATAACCGGAGCCAGGGCCAGGGAACTCGTCGGGAAAGCTCCTGTGGCGGTCTGGGCCTGCACCGACAGGCTGAACGCCCTGGTTGCTCTCAGGGGTCTTTCGGAGAAGGGTGTGCCTGTATCTCTCATACCATCGGGTGAGCCCTGTGAGTACACCACCGTTCCGGATTCCTTCGCCGGCTGGGTGAATGGAAACCGGTGATCTCGTAGAATCGTTCCTGAACTGGTCGGTCCTGGCCAGGGGGATATCCCGCAATACCGCCGAGGCTTACAGCAGGGATCTGCTGGAGGCTGAGGAATACCTGAAAGACCTTCCATCGGCGGATTCAGCATCCATAACCGAATGGATACATCACCTCTCCCGGAACGGCAGAAGCCCCGCCACCACCGCCAGGAAGCTCTCCGCACTGAGGTCCTTCTACCGGTGGATGGTGGAGACCGGCAGGATCGAGTCCAGCCCCGCCTCGAGGATAAGGGCTCCATCAGGGACGAGAAGAACCCCGTATGCGCTTTCCGTGGAGCAGGTTGCTTCGATGATCGAGGCGTGGGACGGAGAAAGCCCCCTCTCCGGCAGGAACAGAGCGCTTATGGAGCTTGCATACGGCTCGGGTCTCAGGGAGAGCGAGCTAGTGACACTCACCGTGGACAGGGTGAACCTCCAGGAGATGTGGACCAGACCGATGGGGAAGGGCTCTAAGGAGAGAATGGTCCCCATGAGCGAACCATCGGTGATATGGACCGGCGCGTATCTGGACCGGTGGCGGCCTGGGCTCCGAAGCTCCAGGTCGGGCAGGACACTTTTCCTTACAAGGAGCGGCAATCCCCTTTCCAGGATGGCGGTGTGGAACATAGTCAGGAGATCCGCTGAGATTGCCTGTGTCCCCGGGAGGGTTCATCCCCACGTTCTCAGACACTCATTCGCGACTCACCTCCTTGAGGGGGGGGCTGACCTCCGGGTGGTCCAGGAGCTCCTGGGGCACTCTGACATCAGGACAACCGAGATTTATACTTCCGTGAGCAGGAAGCGGCTTTCGGAAGCGGTAAAGAAGTATCATCCCAGGGGAGGAGGAGAGTTCTGGTAAGGTTTCCCGCGGTTATTCAGGAACTGGAGGACCTTGAGTTCCTCTTCCGCAGGGCGGCCCACCGTTCCGCAACCGGACGGAATGCCATAAGGGTTCCCCAGCTGCCCAGGCTCAGACAGATAGCGGGAGATATCTCCAGGACCCCGTCCGGCGAGAGGGTAAGGGAGGTCTACAGGCAGGTAAACCTGTGGACCGATGAATCCGTATCGAGCACGTTCCTTCCCGGTCAAGGTGCCGCGGCGCTGCTGGAAGCCTCCGCCGCAGAGGCTTCCGCCCTGCTGGAACTGGGCTACAGGCGGGAGGACGGGATAGACTTCATAACTTCCCTTCCCGAACCCCACAGGAACCCGGTGAGACCGGTAACCCAGATAAGGGCCGCCATTCACCACCTGGGCGGTGACATGGCTCTGTTCCGTGAGCTGGTTCAGGTGCCGGAACCCTCCAGCAGGGCGCTGAAGCTGGTGTTCTCCTCCTGGCCCCTGGGAGGCAGGGTCCCCGATGCCTGGAGGCCCGACGAGAGGATCATATCACTGCATGTGGAAGCCAGGGACGCTTCGGTGCCCCAGGTGGTCACCTTCAGCGGGGACATGCTGGGTTATGCCGCCCTGACCCTCTGGGACCTGGCGCTTACCCTCTCCTCCGAAAGCAGGACGGCCAGGATGCTCTATCCCTCCTTCAGGGCCTTCGCCGAAGATATCGGGGTTTTGGGTTCCTGACCTTTTAGTATTATCGTACCAGCTTCCATAGTTGCACCCGGGTGTAGTTCCCTTCCCAAAGAGAGGCGGGTAGTTCTTTGATGTCAGCAGCTGCAGCATTGGTATTGGCCTTCGCGCTGTTCGGGGCGGAACTCCCCGACGCGGGAGAAGTGCCGGGCATCAGCGGCGAGGCCGTGGTAAACGGAGCCGTTATCGACGGTTTTTCCTGGGTCAGGATACTTGAGACCGATTACGCGGTGCTCAGGGTAACCGCTGAACCGGCGGTCCCCATGACCGCATACAACGATCAGGGCGAGCCCCTTGCGGTTTCCGCCGATGGTTCTCCAATGGCGCTGTCCGCCTTCAGCGACTACTGGTTCTGGATTAGGGCCGACGGAGAGGGAACGGAATTCACCATCGAGTACGTTGAGCCTTCAGCGCTGGAAGACAGCCAGGTCAGCTCCAGGCTCACCTCCGCTGAAATGGCGGAGATATGGACATTCACCGCCGGGAGCACCGGCAGGTATATCTTTTCCCTGGGAGGGGCAGACGACATCTCCGACCTGGACCTTGAGATCTACGGACCCTCAAACAGCCTGTGGGCGGGAAGCTATAGCGTCAATTCCTCTGAGAAGCTCTCCACGGGACTTCTGGAAGGGGAGAGCGTTCAGGTGATGATAAGCCGCTACAACAAAGGCGGTTCAGGCGAGTACACACTGGAGATAGAACGCGCCGGCGACATGCGTCAGGTGGAGTCCGGCATGACCGGAGACGCCATAAGCGGAAATGTCCAGCGTTTCCTGCTTCCCCCCCTGGAAGAGGACTCCTTCCTCGAGCTGTCCTTCCAGGAGGACGGCGACCTGGACATTTACGTAACCGATATGCAGGGAACGGACATCGCCTCCTCGGCAACCTACTACTACACCGAAGGGGTTCTCCTTCAGGAGGGCACCCAGGGCGTTGTTGAGGTTTATCCCTACGACATCGGAGAGGACCTTGCATCATTCCCCTGGACCATTTCCATCTCCGGGGCGGGGGGAGAACTCGCCCAGGGCGAGAAGCTCACGGTGGACGCCGGCTACGGCAGCTCTCCCGTTCTCGCATGGACTGCGGACGTTCCGGGGTTCTACACCTTCGAGGCGAGTTTCGAGAAGGGCCGCGACGGGGACCTGAGGCTCTTCGACGGGTTCGGGGAACCGGCGGTCTTCATGGCCACCGAGAGGGGTGACGAGGGCTTCTCGGTATGGATGGACAGTGGTGAAAAGGCCTGGGTAGTCCCGGGGTTCATCAACCCGTCCGTGGGAGGGCCCTGCACCCTTTCCGTGGCGGAGACGGAACCCGTGATACTCACCGGCCGGATCCACGGAAGGATAGACGACACTACCGATCCCAGGCACTACTACACCGTCAGGGGAGAGGCGGGCAGCACCTTGGTGATAGAGCTTCGCGGAGATCAGCGGAACCTCGATCTTGACATGCTTGTCAGCGGCCCGGGTTATGTGCTCCAGGCCGAGGGCGGCCTGAGCAACACCGACAGCGCCGCCGACGAATCCGTTGCGCTGTACTGCCGTGAGGACGGCTATTACGGAGTTACCGT
>DAINQE010000016.1:0-35139 GCA_036743055.1 Candidatus Sabulitectum sp.
CCGGAGGAGACTTCGCCCTGCTGGACAGGGCAGCGGGGAACATCAGGGTCTACTCCCCATCCGGCGAGTTCCTGCGCAGCATTTCGTCCCCGGGCAGCGGACCCGGCGAGGTGGTGCAAGCCTATGGAATGCTGCTCTATCCCAACGGGGACTTCGGCATAATGGACCCCAACCAGGGGGGCATGATGCGCTTCGATCCCCTGGGCGAGTATCTGGGGATAGATTTCGAGATACACCACAACATCCCCCTGAACATGACCATGGTGGGCGATTCGGGATATGCGGGAAGCAGGACGGCCATACTGGACGAAGGGAGCACATCCAGCCTGGAGACCTTCATAGGTCACTTCCCCATGCAGTGGGAGCCGGATCACAAGTACCTTTCATTCACCGGTCCCCTGGACATGGCCACTGTAAGCGGATTCCTCATGGAGACAATGCTCCAGTGCCCCTGGACGGTGGATCCAGCCACCGGTACGGTGTACGCAGCCCCCTACAGCAACGGCGAGTTCCGCATACAGATCCTGCATCTGTACGACTCCCTCCCCCCCGGGGAGATAGCACTTGACATACCGCCGGTGGAAAAGACCCCTGAGGAGATCAGCGCGGAAAGGGAGTACTACGCGGCGCTGTTCAACGTGATGGAGGGGGGCGAGCCTGTATACGACGTCTACTGTGATCCCTTCCCCCTTCGCCATCCCGTTCGTGCAATGGATGTTGACGACGCAGGAAGGCTGTGGGTGCTCAGGGGAGACCTGGACGAACCGCTTTTCATGGTGTTCGCAGGCTCCGGGGAGCTACTGGGCAGCTATGTCGCTCCGGATCTTCCATCCGGGGAGCAGCTGGTGTTCAGGGTGCACGGCGGGATGATGCTTGCCTATTCAGAGGACCATGAGGACTATCAGAAGGTCTGGATGCTGGAGGTTCCTTCCCCGCAGGTTGCTCCGGCTCAATAAGGTCTTTATTGTCTTTTATCGAGGTTCGGGTCTTTCATGATAAGGGAGGATCATGATGACGGGACTCAGGTCAGGGACGATCTTTTACTTCGCAGCCCTCATCGCTGCTTCCGCCGCCATTGCCGACGCCGACACACCGGTACTTCTTCAGGTGCCGGACAACATGGGGTTCGAGGCGCTGGCTTTCCAGGATTCCATGCCGGTGAACTGGACATGCGACGGGGCCGTATGCGCATACGACACAGCCTGCAGCAGGAGCGGCGGGTACTCCGCCAGGCTCACCGCCGCCGAATCAGGAGCTGAGGGGTATCTTGAGAGGACCATCCCGATGTACTACCTTGGCGAGGAACTCACATTCTCAGGCTGGATCAGGGGAGGGGATTCACCTCCTTCAGCCGTCGGGGCGTTCATCGCGGTGACCGACCGTATGGGGAACACACTGGGCTACAGTGAGTACGAGTTCCCGGGTGTTCCGGGAAGCTCCTGGGATCGCTTCTCGATCACGGTTCCAAAGAGCGCTTTCGCCGATTCCGTTGATTTCGGCGTCTGGGTCAGAGGCCCGGGAGAGGTCCATGCTGACGATTTTCAGCTTCTCCTGAACGGAAGACCTCTGGTGGAAAGCTCTGTCCGCGGACCCTTCGGAGCGATTCTGGACACTGAGTTCGATTCCGGTTCGGGGATCGAGTTCGGCGAACTCGACCGGTTCCAGATGGAGTCCCTGGTCATCCTTGGCAGGATGTGGAACTTCCTTAAGTACCACCACCCCAAGGTCTGCTCAGGCGAACTGAACTGGGACCATGAGCTTTTCAGGGTGCTGCCCGGGGTTATAGCCGCCTCCGATCAAGCCTCCAGGGAAGCGGCGCTCATGTGTCTTCTTCCCTCGGTGGAGCCGATTCCAGCCGCTGACCTTGTGGAGGGCCCCGGCGACGGCCTGATGACTCAAAGCGATCATTCCTGGATAGACGGCGCCGAGATCGGGTATTCCCTTGCCTACCTGCTCGAAGCGGTTCTCCAGGGCAGGCACCAGGGGGAGAGCTACTATCTCAGGGACGGCTTCATGCCGGTGTTCTTCGAGGAGAGCTATCCCGACATTTCCCCGGATGACGACGGCTACAGGCTGCTGGGTCTATACAGGTTCTGGGGCATCGTCGAATACTGGTTCCCTTACAAGTACGCCACCGATACCACGTGGGCCGCTCAGCTGGAGGCAAGCCTTCCTGACTTCGTGAATGCCGGTGGCGAAGTGGAGTACAGGCTGGCGGCAATGAGGCTGGCCTCATCGGTGGGTGACGGCCACTGCGCCATATACGGCACATCGGAGGCTCTGGACGGCTATCTGGGTTCCCTCTACCTCCCTGTGGAACTCGCCTTCGTGGAGGATTCCTGGGTAATCACGGGCTTCCTTCATGAGAACGCGCTGAGTTCACCCCTGAGGATCGGTGACGCCATCCTTTCGGTTGACGGCGAAGCCCTCTCGGACAGAGCGGAGGATCTGCTTCCCCTGGCCAGGGGATCGAACATGGCCGCAAAGCTCCGCAATATTGGCTACGGGCTGCTCAGGGGCACCCCTGAAACCGCTGAAATAGTCATGGAAAGGGGAGGACAGGAGTTCCAGCTCGACCTGAACAGGGTGTCCATCGATGAGATGGACTGGTCCCTTGCATCAGGCCCGGCATACGGCAGCGATGCCTTCTCCATCATGGAGTCGGGCTTCGGTTTCGTGGACCTTTCCTCGCTATCCATGGAGGATGTGGACTCCATTCGGGAGACTTTCATCTCCTTACCCGGAATGGTTATCGACATGAGGGGCTACCCCGAAGAGATGGTCATCTACCAGATGGGAGAGTTCCTGGTCCCCGAGCCGGAACCTTTCTGCCTGGTATCCCGGGCTGACCTGGACGAACCGGGCACATTCTTCATGGCGGAAACCCTCTTCGCCGGCGGCGGAGGGGAAGGCTCGTTCCAGGGCCCGGTGGCCCTGCTGATCGACGAAGGGTCCGTCAGCAGCGCAGAATTTCACACCATGGCATGGAGACTGGCCCCTGAAGCCAGGGTCTTTGGTCATCCCACTGCGGGGGCCGACGGCAATGTGAACACCTTCACCCTGCCGGGAGGTCTCAGGACCGGGTTTTCCGGAATAGGGATATACTGGCCCGACGGCTCCGAGACCCAGAGAACGGGCATACTTCCGGATACTGTGGTTACCCCTACAGTGCAGGGAATAAGGGATGGAAGGGACGAGGTCCTGGAGGCGGCGGTGAACTGGCTGGAGGAAGCGTCAGGTGAGTGATCCCTCAGCTTTCTCCTGATCCTCGCAGCTCTTCTTCCTGTTCATCCAGGTGAAATGGGTGTAGTACTGGGCCAGGCCCAGGTTCCCCGGGGAGAACCTGCGGTACTGATCGTGGACCCTGTCGTAGACCTCTTTGTACCTCGGGTCCTCCTTTATCCAGTCGAAGAAGTTCATCAGCGTGAAATCCGCCAGCATGAAGAAGTGCATCCAGAAACTTACGTACTGATCGTCGCACCACACCGCGTGGGTTAGATGGTCCTCTTTCTCGAAGAAGGAGATCAGGTGCTGTATGCCGTCGACGGTGAGCATTATCCAGTTACCGGGCCACGGCGAGTTCCCGTGGGTGTTCAGCAGGAGGAACTCGCAATGCTGGAACTCCAGGGGCTCATAGCCAAGGATCAGTATCTTGACCCCTTCTGATGCCTTCTTCTCCAGCTCTTCCCTGTAGCGTTTCAGGTAAACGGCATCGGCTGTGATAAGGATCGCCCCCCTGGCTTCCTCTATCATCGAGGAAACCCGGGCGAAGAGCTGCTGGGCGTTGTCTATCCGGTAGATCCCCGTTTCGATGGGCGGCGGGGCGAGCCTTGCAAGCTCGTCTTCCAGGACCTCGGTCTTCTTATCTACTTCGCTCTTGAGCCTGGATACGAGTTCCTGGCATGGCACCGGTGAGTAGAGCCTGTCCTTCCCCTCGTAGCGGAGGATGACGAAACCCCTCCTGGTAAGGGACTCCAGGGCCTGATAAACATTGGAGACCGCCTTGCCCAGATTCTTAGCAACCCGGTAGCCGGTGGAGCCTGGATTCATCAGCAGCTCGAGGTAGACCAGGGCCTCCAGGTTGTTCAAACCCAGGTCCGTAAGCGCCCTTACCGTTTTCTTCTCGAATGCCATTCCATGATCCTTCCGACAGCCAACAATAAGAAATTTGACGCTCCTGAAGTAGTAGTATATAATAATAGCAACAACAAGCAACCCGCTTGAAGGGAGAGAAAGATGATTCAGTTTGAGCTGTTCCTTGTCATGGCTTCGGTGATCTCATCCTCCGCGATACAGACCGACTGGTCCGGCGGTCAGGATGCCGGGGAGCCGGTGAGTGCCTGGGATGATCAGTACTCCTCGCAGGAGGGCCTATCAGCACTTGCGTCACCGGGATTGATATGCCTGGGATCGGAACCCAGGTCCGCCTGCCTGGAAACCATTGTTGAGCCCTCGCTGCCCCTGGCCGCCCTTGACTCCGGAGACATAAACGGCGATGGCCTGATTGACCTGGCGGGAGCCTCGCTCGTGGAAGGTCACTGCTGGTGGTTCGAGAACGCAGGTGATGATCAGTGGATCACCCATGCCCTTCCAGGAGAGTTCGGTTCCGGGCAGGGCTGCTCGGTCTTCGACGTGAACGCCGACGGTCATCCGGACATCATCGGATGCATGTGTGATCCCGACTGCATCGTTGTCTGGTACAACGGGCAGGGCACAGGGGAGTTCGGAGAGCCTGAACTGGTGGCGGAGTCGTTCCCCGGGGCGCACTGCGCCGTGGGATGCTTTGCCGATCAGGACGGAGTTCCGGACATACTCGCCGTGGGCAACCAGTGCCACGAGGTCGCCGTGTGGTTCGGGCTGGGGAACGGGGAATGGGAGAAGAAGATCATCGATGACTCGTTTTCAGGCACCCAGTCGGTCTCGCCTGGTGATTTCGACGGAGACGGTCTGGTGGATGCGGTGGCGGCATCCTTCGGCCTGGCGGAGTTCGCCTGGTACAGGAACCCCGGGAACCGCATCGACCAGTGGGAGAAGAACATAGTAGGCTCTGGAATGCCAGGGGCGCATCATGTGGTGGCTGCTGACATGAACCTGGACGGATTCATGGACGTATTGGGAACCTCATACAGCAACAAGAGGATCACATGGTGGGAGAACGACGGCGCCGGACAGGCCGTATGGGAAGCGCACACCATCGCGCCTTCCCTCACCGGGGCCGTCACCGCCGTTCCGGCGGACCTCGACGGCGACAACGATATCGACGTTGCCGGAGCCGGCTGGATCGCGGACAGGGTAAACTGGTATGAGAACACCGACGGAGCCGGCGAGAGCTGGCAGGTGAGAACTGCATCAGTCGGTTTCAACGGCGCCTGGCCCCTGGCCGTGGCGGACTTCGACGGGAACGGAGCAATTGAAATAGCCGCGGGGGCCGATGTCCTCGGTGGAGCAGGCAGTTCTCACGGTCCTTCCATTATCAGCCCCTGCGGCTTCCTGGAAAGCGGATGGCTCCAAAGTTCCGTTCTGGACACCGGGGAAGAGCCCCAGTGGGCTTCGTTCCAGTTCCAGGCAGAGCTGCCTTCCGGTTGCGGCATTACGTTTTACTGGCGAAGTTCCCAGGATGCAGGGGATCTCGGAGAATGGAACGGCCCTTACACCGACTGGTCCGAACTAAGCGGGTTCATTCACAGGTTCGTTCAGTACAGGGTCGAACTCACCGGCCCTGGAGACTCCGTTTCGCCAATCCTCGATGATGTGGAGCTGTTCTGGGATCCACAAGGTATACAGGGCTCCGCCGGCGTTCCTCTCTTCTTCGCGGGTTCCCCGTGCTCCCGTTCCTCAGGGGTCAGGGTAGTGCTGGGAAGCTGCAGCGGCCAGGTGGACCTGTCGCTTATGGACCTTTCGGGCAGGGTGATTGCCAGGGCTTCGGGGAACCGCCCCGGGGAGACACTATACCTGGGGCGTGTATGCCCGGGGGTCTACCTTATAAGGGCGGAATCCCTCCAGGAGGATCAGACGGCCAAGCTATGCGTCTTGAACTGATCAGAGCTTGACGAAGAGCGCTTCAGCAGTCACTCCATCGGATTCCACAAGGATGGTATAGATCCCCGCAGGCAGTTCTTCTCCAAAGGCAGCGAAGCCTTCTTCAGCTAACACTCTGGAGATCACCCTTCCAGACAGGTCAATGACTGTCAGTGTGAAGAGGGATGAATCGTCGAGCGTGACCGTTGCCGCCCCTGGAGCCGGGTTGGGAATGACCCGGACCGAGACCGGGGGAACCGGTTCCGACCACTTCTCCTGAACCCCGGTGAGCTGCATCACGGAGAAGTCCTCCGATGTGATGTGCTGGTGGGAGAGGGAACCCGCAAAGGCGGTGAGCCTGAGCCTGCATTCCGCGGAGTTTACCTGGGGCACCGTCCACTGGAACCTGCCGTTGTCGGGAATACCATCGGCGATGGTTACCCATGGGCCTTCGGGACCGTTCTGGGAGAATTCTATCATAACCTCAGCGGCCCCTTGTCCCTGGGGAACCGCAGTGGTCCAGTCGATGAACCTCACCGAACCCGCCGGGAAGCACTCACCCCCCGCCGGATGTCTTCCCAGGATGTTCAGGGTGGCAGGCGCCTGCCATGGGGAAAGGGCCATGAGCCTGTTGGTGTAGGTGTAGATCGTTCCCTCCGCCGCCTGGACAACGATGTCGTGCCTGCCGTCGTGATCGAAGTCCCATCCTGAACGCAGCGCCGAGTGATGGCCCGGGGTGGAGAAGGAGAATACCGCATCGGCCGTCCAGTTGCCCTGGCCGTCGCCGAGGTACACCGTCCCCTGGGGTCTGGCGTAAACTATTACATCCAGGTATCCGTCTCCGTTCAGATCACCGAAGTTAACCATGGAGTATGCCGAACCTCCGGGAAGTCCTGTGGACCTGTCATCCCAGTCCCCTGAGGATTCATTCAGGGAGTAGACCCGCACCCCGGAGTCCGATGCGAAGGAAACCAGTATGTCGCAGCGGCCGTCGCGGTCGAAATCCCCGGTATCCACTGCGTTCATGGCTGTCTGGGGAATGTTGCCGTGGGCCAGGGTGAAGCCGAAGGAGCCGTCCCCCAGGAAGATGTTGGTGTACTCGCCGCCGCCCCACCTGGTGCAAATGAAGTCAATGTTGCCGTCGGCGTCGAAGTCCCCTGTCTCAAGGGTGAAGTCGGCGTTCTGGCCGGTGAGCTGCCATTCCTGCTGCCAGCTGCCGTCTCCCAGGTTCCGGTAGACCCGGACGCCGTTGGAAGCGCCGAAGGACTGGCAGATAACATCCAGGAGCCCGTCGTTGTCGAAGTCCGCGACGTCGGTGGCAAACATGCCCCAGCTCTCTCCGTTTTCAGCCAGGCCCTCGTCCCAGGGAACCCAGCCGGAGCCGGTTCCGTTTCCCAGGGCGGCGTTGATGAGCCTGTCGCCCATTCCCCCTGCGCCGTAGTCGTGGTGCTGCCCCCAGGCAATGTCCATCTTGCCGTCGCCGTTAAGGTCTCCCAGGGCGCAGCCTCCGTAGCCGAAGTCGCCCTCCTGGGTAAGGCTCCAGCTTCCCTCACCGTTCCCGAACCAGACCATTATGCCCTCCTGGCCAGACCCGGGATTGCCGTGGTCACCCAGGGAAACGATGTCCAGGTTCCCGTCGCCGTCGATGTCCCCTATTTCCAGCTCTGTCTTTCCCGTTTCCAGCTGGGGTACTTCCAGACCGTCGGAACGGTCCATGAGGGTAACCGCCTGAACCGATGAAGTCAGAACCATGAGCATAAGTGTCAGATGGAACCTGATCCTGAGCACCACGCACCTCCATTCGTCTGCATCGAGTATATCTGATCGGAACAGCATCGGTAAGATATTGCGGACCCGGACCTGACCGAGCTATCTTCGATCAGGAGGTTGATTCATCATGGAAAAAGAACCTGAGAGCGTAATGCTTTTCGATGCCCTCAGAGAACGGGCCAAGGAGCTGCGCTGCCTGTATATGGTGGAAGAGATCCTCTCCGGTGAGAATGCACTGGAAGAAAAACTGCGTAGGGTTGCGATGGTGGTTCCCCAGGGCTGGCTCGATCCCGAAGCCTGCATGTGCCGTATCTCATTCCTGGACGGCGAATATCTCTCCGGGGATCTCACGGAGGGGGAGCAATCCCTCAGCGCTGAGATCACGGTTAACGGGGCGGTTTCGGGTTCGATAACCGTTCTCTACCCCGACTCCCTCAATAATGACAGGATCGAAGGCGGTCCCTTCCTCGATGAGGAGAGGAAGCTTCTTGAATCCATCGCAAGGAGGATTGGGGAAGCCGCCCTCCTCGGCAGTCTGACACCGCTGATGGAGAAAGATGGTGAGGACGGCTCCCTGAGGCCTTTCATGGAGATGCTGAGGATAGCCGACGGCAGGCTCTATGGATCCCTGGCAAGAAGACTCCTGAACTACATGGGCTTCACAGGGGTGAAGCAGGCCGTGGAACTCCTCAGGAAATGGAGAACCGGGGAAGGTGACGCAGGTGTATCCCCGGTGGCCTTCTACCGCATGGAGAGGGCGCAGGTGGACAGGGTCCTGGCTATCGCCTCTGCGGAAATGGGCACAGGAAGAGTGGTGGAGCTTTTCCGGCGATGGGTTGGAGAGAGCAGGGTGGAGGAACTGGTAAACCTTCTCGAGAAGAGGGAATCCACTCTGGGTGAGATGAACAGGGTCCTCGAGGACAGATGGGAGCTCGTCAGCGGGGCTTCAACACTGTCAAAACCCCTTGAGAGAGCCTTGAAGGTTGCCATGATAAGGAGGTTCTGCGGGGGAGATCCCTCCGTTATGACCCTTCTGGGAGAGACCTGCGGACTGGAGCGCCTCAAGGAGCTTTTCGGAAGGGTCATCTACCCCTCAGGGGGTTCAGGCGGGATCGGAGGCAAGGCATCCTCACTCCTTGCAGCCGGAGCTGCACTCAGGGACATTCACGATACCGGCGGGTGGAAGGTCGAGGTCCCTCCCACCTGGTACATCTGTACGGATGCCCTGCAGGATTTCATATCCAGGAACGGACTGGAGGAGCTTATTCGTCTCAGATACAGGTATCCCGGTGAGATCCGCCATGAGTACCCCAATCTGATAGAGCTTTTTCGAAGCTGTTCGCCCGGCCGGGAGATCATGGAGGGGCTTGCAAGGATCATGGGGGAAGCGGGGAGCGGCCCCCTTGTGGTCAGAGGATCAAGCCTTCTGGAGGGGAGTTCCGGGGTCTTCTTCGGCGGCTGTCACCGTAGGGTCTTCCTGCCCGGAGGCAGCCTGGAAAGGCTTGCCGAAGCCGTGTCTCTAGTTTACGCTTCCGTTTTCGGCCCGGAGGCGCTTGCCCGGCGCAGGATGGGGAACCTCCAGGACCTCAGGGAAGAGATTGGGATCATGATCCAGCCGGTTGTCGGCAGGCGCCTTGGGAGATACTTCCTCCCTTCCTTCAGCGGGATCGCAATGGGAAGAAGCACCGTGAGCCTGGGCGGGGGTATGGCTCCGGAGGATGGTCTGGTCCGACTGGTGCCGGGGCTGGGGATCGGTGCCATGAACAGGTCGGCGTTCCACAGCCCGGTCCTGGCATGTCCCGGCAAGCCAGACCTCAGGCTCCGGAGTTCCCTGGACGAGATGATCCGTTGCTCCCCCTCCAGGGCATGGGCGCTGGATATGGAAACGGGAGCGGAAGCAGCAGTTTCGGTGGAGGAGCTTGTAAAGGGATACGGAGCCGAATACCCGATGGCTCCAATGGTTTTCTCAGTTAACCGGGGCCACCGTCCGGTGAAGGCGGGGCTGCTTACGGATTTCAGCAGCGAGTTCTGCTTTGCCTCCTTTCAGGGACTTCTTGAGGGGGGAAGCGGCTTCCTCCGCGGTATCGGCTCGATACTCTCATCCCTGGAAAGAAGACTTGGATACCCTGTGGACATAGAGTTCGCATGCGACGGGGAAAGCCTGTATCTGCTTCAGTGCAGACCATCCGCAGATTCCGGTTCATCCATCGGTGTTCCCGCCCTGTCATTGCCGCCGGGGGCGGAAACCGTTCTGAAGTGCGAAGCCATGGTGACAGATGGAGTATTCAGGGGGGTGACGCATGCTGTGGTCCTCCAGGGTCCAGGGTGCGCCAGGCTGAGCATGGATGAAAGGAACGATGTGGCAGAGGCCGTGGGGAAGCTGAACGAGATGCTCCCTCCAGGGGGATTCATGGTCATAGGCCCTGGAAGATGGGGGTCTTCCGATGATCCGCCCGGCGGAGTGCCGCTGGAATTCTCAAGGATTAACAAGGCTGCGCTTCTTGTGGAAACATGGCCGGATACGAAGGCGTTCCCACCGGATCTGATCCAGGGAACGCATTTTGCCCGATGCCTCGAGGAGTCCTCGACTTGTTTCGTTCAGGCAGGACTCGACCGCGGCGACACCGTTTTCAGCAGGGAGTTCTTCGAACACAGCCCCAGTACGCTCCAGGAGCTGCTTCCCGGAACGGGACACATTGCTGAAGCCCTGAAAGTGATAGACATCCCCCGCACCCGATCCGGAATGAGCATTGCCGCTGTGACCCAGAGGGACAAACGGCAGGCTACGATCTTCCTCACCGGTGAGAAAGCCGGTCTCACACCTGTGAAGAACAGTTCCCCGGAGAGACCGGACACCCGGAACAGCCACTGGATGTGGAGGGTGGAGATGGCCGAGGCCATAGCGGACGGAGTGGATCCTGAAGGTATGGGCGTGGTTGAGCTGTACCTCTTCGGGAGCGCGAAGAACGCGACATCAGGGCCTTCCAGCGATATAGACCTCCTCGTTCATTTCAGGGGCGGCGACATGGAAAGAAGCAGGCTTGAGGCTTATCTCAGGGGATGGGACCACTCCCTGGTAATCGAGAACAGGATGAGAACCGGGATAGATATGGGATCGATGCTGGACATTCACATCGTCACCGACGAGGACATACGCTCAGGGCAGTCCTACGCAGTGAGGATCGGGGCGATTTCCGATCCCGCCAGGCCTCTGGGGGTTCCCCGGGGCTAGAGCAGTTCCCTGGATGCTTCTCCGGGTCTCATGGGGTCGAACCTTACCAGTGCCAGTTCTTTCCCGTTGTGGGCGCCCCCCAGACAGCAGGTCCTTCCTATCCTCTCAACCCATCTGCCAGTTATGGAGAAGGCCTCATGCACATGACCGTGCATCGTGAGCAAGGGTTGTCTCTTCTCTATGAACCTCTGTATGGCAATGCTTCCCACATGAACGTCCAGGGGGGCGTGGTCCACCTTGACCCCGTCCAGCGCCGCCCTGTCCAGCACGCCGCCGTAGGGCGGGGCGTGAAAGAGCATGATCGCCCTGGAGAGATCGTCGTTCCCGGTGAGTTCCTCCAGGTCGACTGCTATGGTGGAGTACTTTGTCTCATGAGCTGTGGTCTCCACCGTTCTTATCCCCTCATACGGGTGTGTGCATCCCGGATCCACGAACCTGGAGACGTCGTATTTCTCCCAGTCCTTGAGCCGGAAGGGAGTGGGCGGTACGAATGAGTAGCCATACACCGGAAATTCTCCGAATGAGACCCGCTTCCCATGCACATACTCCCAGAGCCCGTTCTTCTCGCCCTGGAGCAGTCCCTCCTCTTCACATCTGCCGTCATCGTTCCCCAGTATGAGGAAGACCCTTGGATACCGTTCCCCCATGGAATCCCTGAGCTTCTCCATCTCAGGCATCAGATGATCGCCGATGAAATCTCCGGAGCCGGCCATCTGCAGCATTCCGGGAAGCAGATCGCCGCCTAGAAAGACGCCGTCGGGAAACTCCGTGAGAATGGCGCGGAAAAGCATCCGGCAGCGGTGAAGGCTGCCGTGCAGATCGGTGGCGAAAAAGCAGAGTCCCATTAACCGAAGATAAGCAAAGGGCCTCCGGGACGCACCCGATATCCCCTTTGACAGCAACCCGCCGCGGTCCTATTCTTCTCCCTGGAAAAACAGGGAGGGAGTTTCAATGACCATACTGCTCATCATTCTCGTTACCGGTTCCCCAGTCGATGTGTTCGACCCGTCCTCGGGGGATTTCCTGGATTCCGCCTCAGGCGCTGAGGAACTGTTCGCCATGGCTGACTCGGTCTACAGGGCCGCGGATTACGAGACCGCCGCCGAACTGTACCTGCAGGGTCTCCGGGCGGTGCCGGGGAACAGCGGCGCCATCTACAACCTGGCCTGCTGCTACGGACTGCTGGGGAGGGCGGACCTTGCTTCGGCTTATCTTCTGCGGGCCTGGAACGCAGGATTCGAGGACATCGGCTGGGCCATGGGTGATCCCGACTTCGACCTGGTGCGGGAGGAGGAGGTTTTCTCATCCCTGGTGGACAGCCTTTCGGAGGCGGCGCAGCGGCGACTGGAGGAAATGGGTGAGGAGATCGTATTCTATGCCGGGGCCCCCTTCACATGCAGGGTGAGGGTACCTTCGGATTACGACGGATCTACCCCGGTTCCGCTGGTGATCGGCATTCACGGCTACGGCGGTTCTTCCGAACTTTTCATCGGCCTCTGGGAGGAGATGGAGGACTACGGGTGCATCTACGCCTGCCCCAGGGGGCCTGTGCCTTTCTTCCTGGGGGACAGGATCGGGTATTCATGGTTCACCGGGGAGACCCCGGAGGAGAGGTACGCCTCATCGGTCTCGTCCAGGGACTACATTCTGGCACTTCTTGACGAACTGGAGGAAAGGTACGCCGTTTCCCACGTGTACCTCTTCGGATACTCCCAGGGCGGCGGGATGACATACCTGACGGGGCTGGCGGCTCCGGACAGGTTCACCGCCCTGGCCCCGTTCAGCGGATGGCTGGACATGGACGTTCTCACCGAGTCCGAGCTTCAGGCGGCCCGGGACCTTCCTGTGAGGATCGTCCACGGCGAACAGGATCGAGTGGTGGACTACGCCGCTGCCGTGGAGGGTGACTCCATCCTCTCCTCCATGGGTTACGATGTGGATGTTTTCACCTTCCAGGGCGAGCACATGTTCAGCAGGGAAGGTCTCAGAATGTTCCTGAACGAGTTCCTGGGTCAATAAAGAAAGGGGGCAAAATGGCCGGAATCGATGGGAAGGCCCTTATCGACCTGGCGAAGAGCGTGGGTCAGTTCTACCCCATGAAAAAGGGGTGGAGGAACTACCAGGTCTTCGCCGGGGTTCTCACCTGTCTGCTGGTGATAACGATACCACTGGGGGTATGGATCATCATCAGGGCCAGGAAGGCCGGAATAGGGATCAACGAGGAGGGTTTCGCCTTCAGGTATCTGAACACCGTTGCCTTCAGCTGGGATGAGGTGGAGTCCATAACCCTCTCCAGCATCAGCGGCGCCGAGTTCGGCGGAGGGCTGGTGGGCCTTGCCGCGGCATCCGCGGTGAAGAAGAGGTCTACGGGGCTCAAGGGTCCCATCCATGTGAAGCTCCGGGGAAAGAAGATGGCCAGGATGATCCCCGCCCACATGATGGAGGATTCGGTGAAGATGGCCAGGGACATGGAGAGGCTTTCCGGGATATCCTTCCTCCCTGCGGAAGCGGAGGCGGAGAACTCCTGAGGATACCGGGTTTGCCCTTCCGGGTCCGCCGAATCATAGTAGGCAAGCAACGCCCTGCCGATGACAAGGACGGCATATGCATACCCAGCGGAATGAAGCCAGCCTGTGGAGGGTGGAACTGGCCCGGGAACTCTCCGGGTATTACTCCCCTCATCCCGGGGTTGCCATGGTCTGCCTCGGCGGTTCCGCCGCCAGGGGGATCGCAGACATCTGGTCCGACCTGGACATCATCGTCTACTGGAAGACGATGGACACCGAGTGGCTGCGAAAGCCTCCCCTTCCACTGGAAAGGACCGCAGTTTCGTTCCACGATTCCGGCACCGTACTGGAGAGCTACCATCTCCAGGGGCTGAAGGCGGATTTCGGCCATGTGTGCCTGGAAGGCTGGGAAGAATGGGTGGAGCCTCTGTTCTCCACCCCGGAACCCGAACCTGATGCGATCGGGAGCGTGGGCGGCTTCCTTTCCTCCATCGTCTTCCACGGTGAAGAGGAATATCTCAGGATAAGCAGCCGTATCTCCAGATACCCGGATGTTCTGGCGGAGCATGTGGCCAGGAGAAGCATGGGTTTCTTCGTGAAGGATTATCTGGAGAAGCAGTGCCTGGAGCGGGGCGACCTCATAGCCTGGCATCAGGGGGCTCTTCAGACCATAACGAACCTGGTGAACTTGCTGGCCGCGGTGAACAGGGTCTGGTTCCACGCCGGTGAACTGAGATGGCTGGGGTATCACCTGGGGAAAATGCCTCTTCTTCCCCAGGGGTTTTCCGCAGAGAACATCCAACGGATCCTGAGGGAACCGGGCAAAGAGAGCTCGGAACTGCTGGAGAAGTTCCAGCGGGATACCATTTCACTGGTGGAACGGGAGATCCCGGCACTCAGGGAAACGGTGGAGAGGAAGCGGGAAAGGATCGAATCCCTGAGGGTTACCCCATGCCGCCGCAGACCCTCCATCCTTCCCGGGGGGTAGTCCGGATTGCTTTTCCCCGGGGTGTTTCATAGCTTCAGTTCCGTCTGTGCACCAACCAGGAAGGATGCCGTTTGATACAGGCCCCGGTATTCATTCAGGAAGCCCTTGCCCGGGGTGAGTTCTCAGGTTCATTTCCGGCTGCGGCGCTGAAGGCGGACATAATAGGGTTCACCGCCCGGTTCATGGACATGGCCTCCGGGGGTTCCCGGGGGGCTGAAGCCCTGTCCGTTACCGTGAGCAGGACCCTCTCAAGGGCCGTTGAGATAGCCTCGAAAAGGGGAGGAGTGCCGGTATCCTTCGCCGGCGACGCGGTTACCATGGTTTTCAGGAACGATCCCGGAGCGGCGAAGGCCGTTGCCCTTGAGATAGAGAAAGCCCACCTGGAGCACCCGGAGGTACTCCCCATGAGGGCCCATGCATCCCGGGGGATCGTGGAGTGGGACTGCCTTTCCATGGATGGCTGGGTGTTCTCCGGTTTCCAGGGTTCAGCCCTGGGGATGAAGGGAGACCGGACGGGGGATCAGCTCCGCCGGGCTCAGGACGTTTCCACGGTGAGGATGGAGCCGGTAAAATCGCCGCATTTCCTTTCCCCCGACCTTTTCCCCGGGGAGATCACAAGCGAGTTCAGGCATGTGAGAAGCGTTTTCATCTCCCTGGAGAACCGTCGCCGCAGGGGCTGCCCCAGAACCTTCCAGCAGCTGGTGCTGGACGCGGCCGAGGAGACCGGGGGGTTCGTCTCCGGGCTGGAGGCGGGAGACGAGGGCTACAGGCTGCTGGCGGTGTTCGGAGCACCGGTCTCACGGGAGGACGACCCCCGGAGGACCGACACCTTTCTCAGGAGGGTGTTCGCAAGCGCCCAGGGCAGGGTAAGGGCCGGGGCCTCCTCGGGGATTGTGTTTTCCGGAATGGTGAGGACCCCGCTTCTGGACGCCTATACAGTTCTGGGACCATCGGTGAACCTTGCGGCAAGGCTCCATGACACGGCGGCCTGGAACAGCGTAGCCTGCGATCCCCACTTCGGGGGTTCCTCGGAGATGGAGGAAAGGGGCGGGAAGGAAGCCCGGCTCAAGGGTTTTCCCGGAACCGTTCCCTACACCGTTCTCTCCCCATGGAGAAAGAGGCGCGGAGCTTCCGTTTCCAGACCTCCCCTGCTGGAGAGGGGGGATGTTCTGGATGAGATCGGGGTAATGCTAGCGGTCCCCTGTTCCACGGTGCTCGTAACAGGCGAAACCGGAATAGGCAAGACCCGCGTGCTTCAGGAAGCGTCCGGGAGATCCGGGGGCTTCTTCATGACCATGAGGTGCCGCAGTCTGAACGAGTCAGGTACGGATATCTTCAGCTCATGGCTTGGGGAATGGACCGGAGAAGGCGATCTTCCCTCTTTCAGGGAGAAACTTTACGACCTCATAGACAGGGTGGAGGATTCCCTGAGCCCGGATTCAGACGAAGTTGCCGACGAGCTGCTGAGGGCGGAATCGGTGCTGGCGGCCATGGTCGGTCTCAACTGGGAGGGTTCCCTTTACGGAGGTCTGGAGCCAGGTGCCAGGTTCGCCAACACCGTATCGGTCCTGGCCGCGCTGGTCAGGGCAATGATGATCCTGGGCGGCAGGGTGATGGCGGTGGACGACCTCCAGTGGATCGATCCTGATTCCCGGAGGCTGCTCCGGGAGGTGCTTCAGGAACTGGGGGAGGACGGGCCGTCCCTCCTCCTTCTCACCTCGGAGTCCGGCGGAGGCGACGAGTGGAACCCTGAGGCGGAGATAACTCTGGGACCCATCTCCAGGAGCGGTGTGGAAGAGTATCTGAAATGGAGCCTCGGTGAAGCCCCCTCCAGGGAACTGGTGAACTGGTTCTACAGGAGGACCGAGGGCAACCCGTTCTTCATGGAGCAGTACGCGGGAATGCTGGAGTCGCCCGCGGCCCCGCCGGATGAGGATTCCTTTCCCGGGAGTCTCCATTCGCTTCTGGTGGCCAGGCTGGACAGGCTGGATCCCGGATTGAAGAGGACCGTTCTCGCGGCTTCCATCCTGGGAAGGGAGTTCACTGTGGGGATACTGGAAAGGCTCTGCGGAGAGGATGAGCTTAGGGCATCAGTGGAAAGCGGTATCAGGAAGGGCATCTGGCACACACCTTCCGCAGGTGTCTGCTCATTCACCCACAACCTTCTCCGGGAGGCTGCTTACAGGCTTCAGCCCCACAGCGAGAGAACGGCTCTTCACAACTCGGCGGCTCTGGTCATGGAGGGTCTCTGGGAAGGCTTGCCGGAAAAGTCCGCCGTGATCGCCAGGCAGCACGAGATGGCCGGGAACGGAGAGAGTGCGTCATCCTTCTACATGGATGCAGGCAGGTATTCACTCTCCCGGAGGATGAACGGCTCCTGCAGGGTGCAGATGGACAAGGTCCTGGAGCTTTCCGGCGATCCCCGGATGCGCCTTGCTGCCAGGAAGATCCTCTTTGAGCTGTCCGTTTCCTCCGGGGAGATGGACCAGGCGCAGTCCGAGATCGACCTCTGCGCCGGAGAGTCCGGCCTTGACAAGGCCGGGGAGGCCGAGATCCTGATGATGAGGGTCGACCTTGCGGTTCACAGGGGTCAGCCGGAGACAATACAGGAGCTTCTGGAGGAAACCGAGAAGCTGAACCCGGCGCTGCGCCACAGGATAATGCACCTCCGCGGAAGGCTTCTGATGCTCCAGGGCCGGACAGCGGAGGCAAGGGATCACATGTATTCCCTCTACAGGGAGTTCAGGAACGGCACGGAAGAAGAGAGGCTAACCGCCCACAAGGCCCTGGGCAACGCCGCGGGAAGCACCCTCAGGCTCGGGGATGACCTTGAGGGAGCTGAGGAAGGCTTCAGAACGGTGCTTGACTACGCCAGGGAGACCGGCAACCTCCTCATGGAAACCCTGTGCGTGGGAAATCTCGCCCTTACGTACAAATACATGCCCAGAAGGATGGATGACGCCCTCAGAATGACCAGGGAGCACCTGGAACTCGCCAGGAGGACCGGCAGCAGGCTGGTGGAGATGCAGGCCCTGGGGAACCTGGCTTCGATACTTGAGAGGGAGGCTCCCTCCGAAGAGGCTTTCAGGATGTACGAAGAAGCTCTGAAAAGAGCAGAGAAGTACGGCGGCAACGATTCGGTGGCCATCGCCCACGCGAACCTGGCCGGGGCGCATTCCAGAAAAGGCGATTTAGAGGAGGCAGTGAGTCATTATCGGGAGGCGGTGGGTATCTGCCGCTCCGAGAAGATGGGCCTGTATCTGATCGACTTCCTTCTGGAGCTTGGCTGCACACTGGCAGAGGCGGGGAGGATCGATGCGGCCCGGGACATACTGGACGAGATCAACGAAGCCGAACCCGCCTCTGACTACGCAGTGGCCATCGGGCATATCAGGGGAGCCGTGCTCTGGAGAGCCGGGAGGAAGGAAGAGGCCATTCAGGTCCTGAAAAGCGTTCTTCCCCGGGCGGACTCCATTCTGGAGAGGTTCGATGTACTTTATGAGCTGTTCAGGGCGCTGGGCACCAGGGAATCCGCTGAACAGGCGCTGGAGGCGGGAATCGTTCTGCAGCAGGACAACCCCCACTGGGAGACCGGAAGCAAGATAGAGATCCTCCGGGCAGCCCTGAAAGATTGACCTTTTATTAAGCGAGTGAATATATTCCAACAGGCTGATCCACAGCCGTTCACCGCCGGTCCTCCGCCGGCACGGAAGAAGGGAGGCTTAATGATCAACGCGAAGGGATTCCGGCAGGGGTGCCGGGCCAGCTAGCTTCCCACTCCTTCAGTACGCCGAACCAGTTCTCATACTGAAACCCCTTGTAAACAGGGAGCGCTGAGACCCCGCATCGCCGGAGAAGCGGTGTATCCACGCAGGGTGGATGCCTCTGCCGGTTTCCTGGTATTAGCATGAAATTTTTCTATGTAATTCCCTTTCAGAGGGAAGAAAGGATGTGATATGGAAGGTATTGTTTACAGAACTTTCACCATGGAGGACGTTACGGCTCTGGTGGGCATGTGGAAGGAGAGCAGAAGCGGATGGCCGCCTGGTTTCTTCGGAGCATCAGAGGTGACCGCCTCCAGCGTGGAGCAGGAGGAGAAGTCCTCCGGGGCGATATTCTCCGTGATAGCCCTGGAGGGTGAAAGGATAGTGGGATACTGCCGTACATCCCCCTACGGAGGCGAACCGGAGGCTTCCTACGTCTCCCTGATCAACGTGGTACCCGACAGGCACGGCGCCGGGATAGGCCGGATGCTCCTCATCGATGCCATAGAGCGCTCCTCCAGGGCAGGCATGAACCGTATCGACCTCCACACATGGCCCGCCAACATGAAGGCGGTTCCCCTCTACAAGAAGACAGGCTTCTTCTGGGTGCCGGACACCAGGGTGTACATGCAGAACTACATCCCGGGTCTTCTCGGGATGGAGGGTTTCAGGGAGTTCCTGGGCGATGACCACTGGTATTCGGTAATGCAGAGGGAACTTAATGTGGAGCCCGACGATGACAGGACCCCATCGGGGCGCCAGGTGTTCACCTGCAGGTTCGTGAATGATCACGGGGAGTTCACCGCGGAGTTCGACCGCAGGGGAAGATGCCTTTCCGGGGTGGAGTTCCCGGGATTTTCGGCATCGCTGGGGGCATCCCCCGGTGAGAGGTACCTTGCCGGGAAGCCCGTGGAGATAACGCTGAAGGGAACCGTTCCTGCTGTTTCCGGTGAAATGGTGAACGCCGCGGAGAGCCTCTCCTGGAAGCTCTCCGGGGAGAGTGGCATAACGGTGACCCCCTCTGCGGTTCGGATCCCCAGGAGTTCCGGCGAACCCGGTGACAGGGTCACGGTGGACTGCGGCCCGGTGAAGCTGGGAATAGGAATGGACCCGGTGGAGGAGGTCTGCCTGTACCGCTCCGAGTTCCGCTTCCTGCCGGTGGGCGCCAGGTCGGTCACCCTGGGGCTGAAGCGTTCAGGGGAAACGGGAACCGTGGAGATAGCCTGGTCGGTCAACGATGGGGAAGAACTCACCACCACCGTTCCCCTGCGGAACTGCTTCTACCAGTCCGTCACCCTCCCTGTGCCTGAACTGCCCCAGGGGGTGCACACGATGTCGGTCCGTGTGGGAGCCTCCGGTTACCCTGAAACCGTGGCCCTGGTGGCAGGCATACCCACCGGGGAGCCGGTGACGGTGGACACAAGGGCAAAGGGCATACTTGTGGCCGGAGGAACCGTCCTGGCCGTGAACCGTATGGGGGGGTACAGCCGGCTCTACAGAAGGGGGCACGGAGGAGAGCCGGTAGAGGCCGGCCGATTCATGGTGTGCCCGGGACCACCTTCCTGGAACTCCGATCTGCCCCTGCAGCGCTACCGGCTCGACTTCGGCACCGGGGAGATAACCGGTGAGTCCCACTGGCCGTCCAGACCCGGGCTGGTCTACAGGTTCCGTGCGTCCCTGGCGGGCAATGGCGTGCTCTCCCTCCGGGGATCCGTTGAGAACGGTTCCGGCAACGACCAGCAGGTGTGGTTCCGGGCCAGGAACGGATACGGCGAGGCCCTGGAGCCGAAGATCGACCTCATCCCACTGGAGACCGGGCTTGTTGTGGCAAAGAGGGTCTATAACCAGGTTCCCGACTGGGACGAGGACCTCCCGAAGAAGGTCTCCGGCCTGGCTGCTCCCTGGCTGGGTGTTTCCGGGGGAGGGATGTCCGTGATGTGCCACTTCCCGGAGTGGACCGAACTGGAGTACGATCTGCCGGGAACCGCAGACGCCATGGTTGC
The DNA here is from genome assembly GCA_036743055.1 of Candidatus Sabulitectum sp. GTDB lineage: Bacteria > Fermentibacterota > Fermentibacteria > Fermentibacterales > JCC-6 > Sabulitectum. The sequence goes on from DAINQE010000016.1 coordinate 20,283, forward strand.
TCCCGGGGAGACCATAGCCTCGCCGGAGCTTCTGGTGCTTGCCGTCACCGGCGGTCACAGGGAACTGCTGGAGACAGCCGCCGCCCTTGGATGGCGTGTGGACCGCAGCGGTGAAGCCGCCGGGTTCCCGGTGGACGATCTGCTTCCGGTGATGGCTGCCGGGGAAGAGGTAACCCTGAAGAACCCCTTCAGGGGGAAAAGGGATGCTGAGATAAGGTGCAATGGCACCTCCATCGCCCGGGGAAGAGTGGCCTGCGGCGAAGGTATAGCCGGGCCCGTGGAGGGAGCCGGGCCTTCGGAGATGGAACTGGTCATGGCAGGCAGGTCCACCATGAAGCATGTCGTTCTTGTGGACGGCTCCGCTGAGCCGGTGCGCTCCCGGGAGCCTGAAGGTGTACTGCTCCTGGAGAACGGCAGGCTGAGGGCCCTTATGGACCCGGCGGCCTGCGGCCAGGTGTTCTCCGTGCAGGTCGACGGTACGGAGTTCCTGAAGGCCTCCCGCCCGGAGCCCTCGGAGTTCGTCTGGGAGAAACCCTGGTTCGGCGGGATTCATCCCAGGTACCTGGGCGGAAGCCACAACACGCCATTCCCGCTGGAGGACCATCAGCCCCGCCTGGAGGAGTGCCTGAGGGTACGAAGAGGGCTCAGGGAGTCCGGCTGGAGGATGCTGTGGAACATCGACCACCGGGAAATGGGAACGGTCGATCTCACCTGGACCGTGTGGCTGATGCCGGAACTGCCTGTGATCACCACGGAGCTTCACTGTGTGGCCCCGGGTGGTACCTACCTCCCCGGCGAACTGGACGTGAGGGGTTTTTCCGCCATGGAGACAGGAACGGTGACCTGCGAGTCGTTCCCCGGCCTGCGGCAGGGGAGGGACCATGCCGGCGCCTGGACACCCGCAGGGGCCTGGGCCAGGATCGCCAGGGGCGGTTCCTTCCTGGAGGTCCACAGGAACCACGGGGGGATGCTCATGGTGGAGGACTACGGCGAAAGCGGCTGTGACATGGCCCACTATGCGGTTCATGACAGTGAGACCCGTCTCCATGCCACCTGGATCTTCGGCACATCCGGGGCGGACCGGGAGACCTCCAGGGTCCTCAGGTCCCACCTATAGCTGAACTGACCATGGGAGGGGTGCATTACACTGCGCCCCTCCTTCCTGCTCAACCGGTGGATCGAGAGAAATCAGGAAACCCTCGGTCTGGCTTCCGGTATCTCAGAGGGCTATTTTCCACTTATCTTGAGACAATGGAGGTCAGCATGTGCGATCAGGGGATTCGCAGGGTACTGAAGACGGTCTACTTGGCGGCGGCGCTTCTGCCTGCGGCGCTTCTAGTTATAACCGGGGAGATGGCTCATATAGGGCCTTATCACATTGCTGCCAGGTTCTTTGCCGTAACAGGCTTCGCCATGCTGCTCCTGCAACCGGTGCTCTCCGCCAGGTTCCGCTGGGTGGAGAGGCCCTTCGGGCTTGACGGCAACCTCCGCTTCCACAGGGTCGCGGGGCTCACCGCCGGGGTTTTCGCGGTTCTCCACCCGGTTTTCCTCTCCCTGGGGAACGGCAGCTTCGGTCTTCTTACCAGACTGGACACACCCTGGCAGATCAACGCCGGGAAACTCACCATGGTCTTCATCCTTCTGTACGGCGGAGCTGCCCTTTTCAGGGCGGGGCTGAAGATCCCCTTCCAGCTCTGGCTCAGGATGCACAACGCCGGGGCACCGGTGATAATCACAGGGGCCTTCCTTCACAGCTGGTTCACCGCGGTTCAGTACATGCACCCTTCCCTCAGGGCCTTCTGGTTCGGCCTGGGGGGGCTCAGCCTCTTCTCGTACCTTCACCTCACAGTATACCAGAGGCTCTCAGCCAGGAGGAACTCCCTGGAGATCACAGAGGTGAACAGGATTACCGCCAGCTCCTGGGAGATAGTGATGGGGAAGAAGCCCTTCAGTTACCTTCCCGGGCAGTTCCTCTTCCTTACTCCTCTCAGGGGAAGGGGGCTTCCGGTGGAGGAGCATCCCTTCACCATATCATCCAGCCCGATGAGGGAAGGAAGCATTACCGTTACGGTGAAGGAGTCCGGGGACTTCACCGCCTCCATCGGCGATACGAAGCCCGGAGACAGGGCCGCGGTGGCAGGGCCATACGGCAGGTTCTCATATGTGCTCCACCCGGATGACAGGAAGATCGTCTTCATCGCCGGGGGCATAGGCATCACGCCCATCCTCAGCATGCTGAGGCATATGACGGCCAGGCCCGCCGGTGAAGAGGCCTGGCTCTTCTATGCCAACCGGACCCAGGGGGACATAGCTTACAGGGAAGAGCTTGACACCATGGCCGCCGACCCCGCTTCCCCCCTGAAGGGGACGGTACACATCCTCAGCAGCCCCGACGATGGCTGGACCGGGGAGAGGGGGCGCCTCAGCGCGGATATCCTGAACAGGTATGTCGAAGGACTCCAGGGCTGTGCCTGCTACATCTGCGGCCCGCCCCCCATGATGAACGCCGTGGCGGCCATCCTTCTGGAGGCCGGTGTGGACCCCGGGAACATTCGGATGGAGAGATTCGCCCTCTGACCTTTGCTATTCCATAGTCGCGGGGTATACTAAACAGGTCTCCATCCCAGGGGGTGCATATGGGCGGAACCGGTTTCCCACTGCCCGGGTTCGAAGATCTGCTGAACGCCATATCCAGCGGCGTCTGCGTCTACAGCGTCAAACCCCCCGGCACCTCCGGCGCCGACTACATCATCCGGTATTTCAATGAATACGCCCTGAAGCACGAGGGGATGACCCTTGATCAGGTGGCGGGAAAAAGCCTGAAGGACCTGAGGTCCACCATCGATGATTATGGCCTTATCGAGGTGTTCAGGCGTGTCTGGGAAACAGGCGAACCGGGTTTTTACCCCGCCAGCGAATACACCGACGGAAAGTACGACAACTGGTACGAGAACCGCGTGTTCAGGCTGCACAGCGACATGATCGTTGCGGTGTACGACGACGTGACCGAAAGGGTCAAGACCGAGGAAACACTGAGAAGCTACACCCGCAACGCTCCACTGGGCTTCTTCATCGCAGACCCCGGCGGCCGGTACATCGACGCCAATCCGGAAGCGGAGAGGATAACGGGCTACACGAAGCATGAGATCCTGACCATGTCCATTTCCGACATGATCCCTCCTGAGCACAGGGACGAGGCCCTGAAGCATTTTCAAAAGGTAGTGAGTGAGGGTGTTTCCCTGGGGGAGGTTCCCTTCCAGAGGAAGGACGGAACCAGGGGTGTCTGGAACGTACGGGCGGCCAGCCTTCCTGGGAACAGGTTCATGGCCTTCGTTCAGGACATCTCCGAGAAGTATTCAGCAAGGGAGAACCTGGCCAGGAATCAGGCAAGGTACAAGCAGGCGGAGATAATCGGGAAGGTGGGCAGCTGGGAGTACGATCTCGAAACCGGCAAGTTCTGGGGCTCGGAAGGCGCCCGGAGGATGTACGGTTTCGATTCGGACAAGACGGCTTTTACCACCGAAGAGGTGGAGTCCAGGATCCCTGAGAGGGAACGGGTGCACCAGGCACTGCTGGACCTTATCGAAAAAGGCTCTCCCTACGACCTGGAGTTCGAGGTTCGTCCTCTGGACTCACAGGGGAGCCGAACCATTCATTCCGTGGCGGAGCTTATCCGGGACTCCCATGGGAAGCCCGTCAAGGTCACGGGCATGGTCAGGGACGTTACAACCAGGGCGGAAGCCCAGAGCGCCCTCCGTGAGAGCGAGGAGAAGTACCGCTCGCTCTTCGAGAACATGCGCGACGGCATGATAATCACCGACAACAGGCGTCATCTCATTCAGTGCAACAGGTCCTTCCTGGAGATGTTCAGGTGCACCAGGGAGTTCGCTCTGAGTGGAAGCATAAGGCGTTTCTACCCCGACAATGAAGAGTTCCAGAAGGTGGGCGATTTCCTGAAGGCCATCGCCGCGGAAAAGGGAGAACCCTTCATCACCGCCAGCCTCATGAGGGCCGACGGTACCGTCTTCACCGGGGAGATAAGCCTTTTCGCAAGGAAGACCGGCGGCGGGGAGCTTCTGGGCTACACCGGCTCCATAAGGGACATTTCCAGAAGGATGCTCCTGGAGGAGCAGGTTCGCCAGTCCCAGAAGATGGAGGCGATAGGTCAGCTGGCCGGGGGAATAGCCCACGACTTCAACAACCTCCTTACCATCATCAACGGCTATGCCTACATGCTCCTGGCCGACATCCCGGATGACGACAGGAGGCGGGGGGAGCTGGAGGAGATAAGGAAGGCCGGCCACAGGGCCGCCTCGCTCACAAGGCAGCTTCTCGCCTTCAGCAGGAAGCAGGTGCTGCAGCCTGAGGCCATAGACATCAACACCAGGATAAGGGACACCGAGAGCATGCTCAGGCGTCTCATCGGCGAGCACATCCTCCTTGAGACAAGGCTCTGCCCCGAGAAGCTGGTGGTGATGGCGGATCCGGGTCAGTTCGATCAGATCATCATCAATCTTGCGGTTAACGCCAGGGATGCCATGCCCAGGGGGGGAAGGCTTTCCATTGAGACGCAGCCGGTGGAGATCGGGCTCGACGAGGCCTCGGACAAGGGCCTCGACTCCTACGGGAGCTATGCTCTCATACGGGTTTCCGACAACGGCTGCGGCATTCCGCCTGAGAACGTTCCCCATGTTTTCGAGCCCTTCTTCACCACCAAGGGTACCGGCGAGGGTACAGGGATGGGTCTTCCCACCGTTTTCGGAATACTGAAGCAGAGCAAGGGTGACATCAGTGTTGAAAGCTCCCCGGGCAGCGGTTCGGTATTCACCGTTATCCTTCCCAGGGTGGACGCGCCTGAGAGCAGAAGGGAAGAGAGTTCCGACGCAGCCGGGAGGAAGTCCGCAGGCGAGGTGATACTTCTGGTTGAGGACGAGGAGTCGGTACGCGAGCTCATCAGGTCTTCCCTGGAGCTGGGAGGCTTTACTGTAATGGAGGCGGAGAACGGCAGGGCGGCGCTTGGGATATTGCGGTCGATGGAAAAGCCGCCTGACCTGCTCCTAACCGACGTTATGATGCCGGAGATGTCCGGCAGGGAACTCGCCCAGGGGCTCAGGAAGCTCTTCCCCGAAACCCCGGTGTGCTTCATGTCCGGCTACACCGACGAGACCATCGAGCGTCTGGAGCTGCTGGAGAGCGGCGCATCCTTCATTCAGAAGCCCTTCCTTCCCGGAGAGCTTATCGAAATGGTGAGAAGGGTCATCGACGGGAGCAGGGCGTGAGATGGCTGACCGTCTTCATTACCGTTTTCTTCGGCCTGACCGGGGCGGTGATACTGGCTCTGGGGTTCGCCATGAAGGGGGCACCGGGGACGGACATTGCCGCAAGGTCCCTTGAGTTCAAGCTCCTCGGGGCATTCTTCATCATCAGCCTCTGGATATCCATATTCTTCGTAAAAAGGAAGTTCAGAAGGGAAAGTGAGTTTGCCAGGCGGGTGAGGGATACCGGCACCGTTAAGAGGGCGGTGCTTCTCAGCTGTGAGGAGACAGGCACTTATGAGAATAATTCACCCGAGGTGAGCATGGTCCTCAGTGTCGAGGACGGCGACGGAACAAGGGTCGACAGGGTCTTCCGCGGGATCGTTCCCATTACCAGGGCGGTGCTGCTGAGGCCTGGAATGGAACTCAGCATGATCGAGACCGGGGAGGGCATGGTGATAAACTGGCCTGAAGCCGGTCAGGGGCAGTATGCGCAGGACTCGTAGGACCTGAGCGCTTTTTTCCGCTCCATTTCCGCTTCGGATGCACCTGGATCCCCTGTGAAAGGGCAGGGATTCATTACCCCGGAGGCATCCAGGAAAACCGCGCCTGCCACGGGGCATCTCCCGGGCGCTCCCTTCAGTCGAACCCCGCCGTTCTCCAGCACATAAGGGGAGCCGGGATGGTCAAGGGCAAGGTTCTCCGCCCTGCCCAGATGATATCCCTCCGGATCGTACCTGCCGAACACCGTTCTGATGGACTTCACGCCGCATTCCCGGGCCAGGCGACGGAAGGCTTCTCCGTCGCCCGCCGAGGGTTTCCACAGGGTGAGGATCAGCTCCACCATGACCTCGCCCGTTCCGGTGAGCCTTCGGAGGTTCTCCTTCAGCTCCTCCAGGCGGCAGGTTCCCCTGAGGGCCTTCCATGAATCCTCCCCGGCGGCGGGAACGGAAACTATCCACCGGTCAACGGGCAGGTGTTCCCATCCGGGACGAAGCCCCAGGCCAATGGTACTCACAGAGACCATGGCTGATCGTCTGGATGCGATGGATACCAGTTCCGGGAGAAAAGGGGAATCCAGCGGGTCGGAGTGCTTCCCGGCGAAGTGGATCGTTACCGGTCTTGCTCCCCTGGACATGAGGAAGGCTTCGAACCGCTGCGGAGTGAGCCTCAGAGGGTCCTCCTGTACCGGGCAGCCTGAGCAGTGTCCGGTGCATCCCCGGGAGGGTTCCACCATAAGACCCCTTGCCGATCCACTCATCATGCCGCCGGCGGCGCAGACCGCCGCCCTCAGAGGCCAGAGGGGGCCCTTCCTTCTCCAGACGCCAAGAGCGGTGGTGATAGTTCTTCTCATGTCTCAGTACCTTACAACCACCGTCTGCACTTCATCCGCCTTCATTTCCATTCCCAGGCTGAGGGCCAGGTTCACCGACGGGGTGTTCTCCCGGTGAACGAGGTATATGGGAACCTGCCCGTTGAGAAGGCACCAGTTCACAGCCTGCCTTACCACCGCAGCGCCCAGGCCACGCCTCCTCATGTCGGGCCTTGTCCAAACGTCGATGTTCGCCGAGCCGCATGGCAGCAATGTGACATTGCTCCTCGCGAGTTCGCTTCCCTCCCTTACCACCGAGAGCATCCGCCCGTCCCTTATCATGGGCAGCATGGCGCTGTGCCAGAACCTTTCCCTTACCTTCTCACCCCTCTGGCTCATCCTGTTCATCACAAGGTCCCTGTCGTCCTCGGTGAGGGTGCACACTTCCGGGTCCGGGGGAAAGAGACGCTCCGTCGAGAACCTGAGCATTCTCCTGATGTTGTAGAACCTTCCGGGATAGACCGAGGCGAAGGCGTCGTCCACATGTTTCTGAATGTCCGGCCCGAAGCTCGCCGGCGCCACCTCCCTGTAGGCGGGCAGCAGCGCCGGGGCAACTGAATGTATCAGGGTTCCTTCCCGGAGGGAGACTATGAGGTGGTGGCGGGAGTGTGAGAGCCCGCTCTCGGGCTTTACCCTCTGGATGGAGGGGAAGACCCTCTCTCCATGCTCCAGCTGTACTGGATCGACTCCCATGTACTCGAGGTAGTATTCCCGGAATCCGCCCAAGTGCCCCTCCTCAAATTCCTTCTCGACCCGGTGGAAGATACCCCGGAAAACCCCTTCAGGCAACGAGGGAGTTGTGTTTTCCATCTGACCGCTTATATTACAATGTTAAGAGCAGGCTGATTTGGAAACGAAAAGGCTTTGTGCTTAAGAAGAGGGAGGGTTTCATAGAAGAATGGGCGGCATTCGCCGCTTAGGGGCGATCGAATCGCAATCGTCCGGTTACCATGTTAAGAGAAAAGGATCCGACTTACTCTGGTGCGCCGCGGGTGCGGCGCAGGGGTGAATCAGAAAAAGGAGGAACAATGAGGAAGGCAATGCTCGTTCTGGCGATCCTCGCTGTGGCGGCTTTCGCCAGCGATCCCAGGCTCACGGTGCTCGGCGGCGACGCCAGGCTTCTGGTTAACGACTATCTCGAGAACTGGGCCTATCCCGGAACCATCGGCGACTACCAGTTCGTCACCGGCGGCAGCGACACCGCAGAAGACGTTTCCGACGGCTGGTTCGGAATGGTCAAGGACTTCGGGGAGACCACCTTCGGTGTAACCGTGAACCACAACGACTACATGCACGAAGTGCTCTACAGCCCCGGCGGCTGGGGTGCCATTCTCTCCATCGACTACAACAAGGACTACAACGTTAACGAGGTTTACCAGACCGACATGACCATCGGCCTCGACTGGGGTACCGACGTGGCACTCTTCGGCAACTACACCGACCTTGCCATCGGCGTGATGTACGACAGTCAAAAAGAGGACATTGAAGGTGAAAATCCCTACCTGACCACTCTGGGCCTGGGCGCCAGTGTCCGCGGTCACCAGGACGGCTTCTTCAACCTCTTCCCGATCATCAGCGCCGGCTTCACCCAGTATGCAGACGGCGACGATGAGTTTGAGGCCACCATGTCCGACATCATGATCGACTTCGGCGCCGGTCACAACATGAAGATCGCCGAGAAGACCAACCTGGTCGCCGGCGCCTTCGTGGGCGTTGAGAGCATCAGCTACGGCGGAGACGGCAACGAGGACGTGGATTCCGACATGAACATCTACATTCCTACCCTCAGGGGCGGGGTCGAGCAGGAAGTAAGCCACTGGCTCACCTTCCGCGCAGGCGCCACCAGCAGCACCGTCTACCACAGCAAGGGTGACGACAGCGACATGACCACCAGCTACGAGACCTACTTCGGTCTCGGCCTCAAGTGGAACAACTTCACCCTCGACGGCACCATCGGCGAGGGTTTCCTCCACGACGGACCCTACATGGTGGGCGGGAACGGCAACGGCTTCCTTTCAACGGTTGCCGCCACCTACACCTTCTAGGATCTCACGGAACCTTACGGGAAGGGCGCCCATTGCGGCGCCCTTTCTGTATACCCCTGGTTTCACTATTGTCCTTTCCGTACCCCAGCGGAAGACCCCAGCGGAAGGTGCGGAATGAGAATAACGGTTCTTGGCGCGGGAATGGTTGGCAGGGCAATAGCCATAGATCTGACCCGCGGTCACAGGGTAACCTCGGCGGACATAAGCCAGCAGGCCCTTGAAGAGCTTTCAGACCGCCACGGAATAGACACCGTGAAGGCTGACCTCAGGGACAGCGACGCGGTGACCTCTGTCATCAGCGGGGCGGACATGGTGGTGAGCGCCGTGCCGGGATTCATGGGGTACCGCACCCTGGAAACCGTGATAGAGGCAGGAAAGAACGTGGTGGACATAGCCTTCTTTCCCGAGGACTCCGCTCCGCTGGACAAGCTCGCAAGGAAAAAAGGAGTTGTAGCAGTAACCGACATGGGCGTTGCACCGGGGATGTGCAACGTGATACTGGGCCGGCATAACGCCTCCATGGAAGTGCATTCCTACCTCTGCCTTGTGGGCGGTCTGCCTGTGGAGCGGATCTGGCCCTGGGAGTACAGGGCCCCATTCTCCCCCTGCGATGTGATAGAGGAGTACGTACGCCCTGCAAGGTATCGGGAGAACGGTGCCGAAGTGGTGCGCCCGGCCCTGTCGGACCCTGAACTGATCAACTTCCCCGAATGCGGCACCCTCGAGGCCTGGAACAGCGACGGCCTGCGGTCGCTCCTTCGAACGATGCCGGGCATTCCCCATATGAAGGAGAAAACGCTCAGGTGGCCGGGGCACATAGAGAAGGCCCGCATACTGAGGGAATCCGGGTTCTTCAGCAGGGAGCCGGTAGAGGTGAACGGAGTCATGGTCTCGCCCCTTCAGGTCACCGAAAAGGTACTTTTCACCGAGAGGAACTGGAAGCTCAGGGCGGGAGAGCAGGAGTTCACCGTGATGCGGGTGGAGGTGTCAGGTGTGGAGGACGGGCGCGGGGTGAAGTACCTCTGGAGCCTCTACGACGAATACTGCCCTGCGACGAAGACCTCATCAATGGCCAGGACCACAGGCTACGCATGCACCGCCGCGGTTAACGCAGTTGCCGCAGGGCTCTACTCGACCCCCGGCCTCAGCCCCGCCGAGTTCCTGGGTTCCAACGAGGAGTGTTTCCGTTTCATGCTGAACTATCTTGCGGAAAGGAAGGTCCTCTACCGGAAGGAGAGGCTTGCCTGAGAGCCTTGAGGAAAAGGAGCTTCTCAGCGCGATAGGCGCGTTGGAGACCAGGCGCGGGGTGCTTGGCGACGCGGTTGTGGACACATCAATAGCCGCCCTCAGGCAGAAGCTCCAGCAGCTCCAGGCCGAGAGGGGTAAGCACACAGCCTCCAGGCAGAGGAAGCAGGCTACCGTCCTCTTCGCCGATGTATCCGGTTTTACCTCCATCTGCAGCGGAAACGACGCTGAAACGGTTACCGATGCCATCAATTCCCTATGGGAAGCCCTCGACTCCATCATCATTTCCCGGGGGGGAACCGTGGACAAGCACATTGGTGACTGCGTGATGGCGGTATGGGGAACAAGGGGCGTCCGGGAGGACGACGCGGTAAGGGCGGTGGATGCCGCTCTGGCCATGCAGGAGACCGCCCCGGCCATAAGCGGCGGCTCCGGGGGCCTGATCCCTCCCTTCAGGATAAGGATAGGCATTCACACCGGCCCGGTGTTCCTCAGCGATGTGGGAACCACAGGGGAGTACACCGCCATGGGCGACACGGTGAACATGGCCAGCAGGCTTCAGAACCTGGCTCCCCTGGGCGGCGTGCGAATCACCAGGGAGACCTGGAAGCATGTTAAGAACAGGTTCCTGTTCTCGCCTATGGAGGCGGTGAAAGTCAAGGGCATCGACCGGGAGGTTACCACCTGTCTGGTGGAGGCAAGGAAACCCGGCGGGTGCCTGGGGCTGGACACCTCGGTGCTGGGCGTTCAGACCGGCATGGCGGGAAGGCGGGAGGAGCTGGAGACCCTTCTGAACCACTTCCGGGCAGTGTCCCGCAGCGGCGGTTACAGGATGGACACCATCATCGGGGAGGCCGGGATAGGCAAGTCCAGACTTCTCCACGAGTTCAGAACCAGGGTGGAAACCGAACCGGGAAGGGTGGTGTTCTTCAACGCCAGGTGCACCCCGGGAATGGAGGACACTCCCTGCGGAGTTTTCAGGGACATACTGAGGATTTCCGCCGGTGTGCTGGAGAACGACAGTTCCCGGGCTGCCATGGAGAAGCTGCTGGGATTCATGGGAGGATATGTCCCCAGGGAGGAGGCAGCCAGGGCTTGCTTCTACGCAGGTTTCAACACCTCTCCCGCGGGGTTCGCCCACACAGACAGGGATGCCATCCCCGGCAGGGAAGCCCTGGCCGGATTCTTCAGGGCCGTAGCGGAAAGGGAAACGGTCCTCCTTTACCTCGAGGACCTTCACTGGGCCGATTCCGTATCTCTGGACCTTGTGGGCGAGATCGCTTCCTCGAAGGGAAAAGGCTCCCTGTTCGCCCTCTGTCTTGCAAGGCCTCCCCTGCTTCTCTCGAGGCCGGACTGGGGGAAGGGCGTTCCGGGAACCACCCTGAGGCTCTCACCCCTTTCCCCTTCGGAGCTTGAGGGTCTGGTGAGGAGCATCCTCCGCGGTGTAAGCTCCCTTCCAGACTCTCTGGTGGGAATGATAGTGGATAATTCAGACGGGAATCCGTTCTACGCGGAGGAACTGCTGAAGATGCTTGCGGAGGAGGGGGTGATAGACCTTCAGAAGGGCGTTGTGAACACCGGTTCGCCTGCTCTGAGAGGTGTTCCCACGACCCTTGCCGGTGTCCTTCAGGCCCGTCTGGATTCCCTTTCAGAGGATGAACGGCGTGTTCTTCAGGCGGCTTCCGTGGTGGGAAGGGTGTTCTGGGACCTTACCGTGGGGGAGATCTGCGGAACCGGAGCCGGAGAGGCGATCACCGGCTTCCTCTCCCGGGCAGAGCACAGGGAACTCATAAGAAGGCTGGAGCGCTCCGCATTCGCCGGGTCCGGTGAGTACCTGTTCAAGCACGCGATACTCAGGGACGTAACCTATGAAACGGTGCTGCTGCGGGTAAGGAAGAAGTACCACAGGCTCGCCGCAAGGTGGCTGATGGAGAACGCCGGTGACAGAACCGTGGAGTTCCAGGGCGCCATAGCCGTTCACTTCGAGCTGGGAGAGGACTGGCCGGAGGCTGTAAAATGGCTCAGTGAAGCCGGCGACTCCGCGGTGGTCACCAGTGGCTATACCCAGGCTGTCTCCCTCTACACCCGGGCCCTCTCCGTTCCCGGGGAGTTTCTGGGCAACTCCCGCAGGGCCCGCCTGCTTCTGAAGCGGGGAGCGGCCCTGGAAAAGCTCTCCCGCTATCTCGAGGCGATGGATGATCTGGAGCAAGTGCTGGAACTTGCAGACGAGCAGGGCGACCCGGGGCTCTCCGCCGAGGCCCTTTCCACCATGGCCTGGATAGCCACAGTCACCGGCCACCGCGACAGCGCCAGGGAATACGCATTCAGGGCCAGGGATTTCGCGGAGGAATCCGGAGAGATGGACCTGCTGGCAAGGGTGACCATGAGAATGGCGGACTACGAGGAGGACCAGACCTACGGGAAGGTGCTCTCCTACTTCTCCCGGGCGCTGGACATCTATACATCCACAGGTAACGAGAATGGGGCCGCCACGGCACTGCTCAACATGGGCAACGTGGCCCTGGCCTTCAGGCTGCCCCGGGAAGCCGGCGGTTTCTACCGTCGGAGCATGGAGAAGTACGAAGCCCTGGGAAGCCGCTGGGGAATAGCGAACTGTCTGGGGAACCTGGGCTGCGTGGCCTCCGCCCTGGGTGACACCGGGGAGGCGGTGGAGAACTACGGGAAAAGCATGGAAATGTCCCTGAGCATAGGCGACAGGGAGGGGGTTGCCATCTGCAGCCTGAACCTGGGTGATGCCTGTCTCGAACAGGGGTCGCCGGAAAAAGCCCTGCTCCACCACGGGCTCGCTGTGAGAACGGCGGATTCAACCGGGATACGCCCGCTACTCCTGGCGGCGCTCAGGGGACGGGCACAGGCCCACCTGATGCTGGGGGACAGGGCAAGGGCTGCGGTGATCCTCCGGTCTATAACCAATGATCCTGCAATGGCACCCGGGGAGGGGGAACGCATCGAAGGGCTTCTTCGGGGGCTGGATACCCTCCCCGAACCGACGGCAATCGATGAGATCGTGAAGAGGGAAGCTGAGGAGTGACCGCCCCTGAGGTGACCAGGGTCCAGGCAAGGAAGCTGCTGAAGAAGGAGAAGCAGCCGGGCCTCTTCGGCGGCCGGTATCGATTCAGCCCGTACATGGCATGCGGCCACGGCTGCATTTACTGTGACGGCAGGTTCGAGAAATACCATGTTCAGGGGGATTTCGACCATGACATAGTGGCCCGGGTCAACACCCCCGACCTGCTGGCGGATGAACTTCCCCGTCTCCGTGAACCCGGCCCCGTGTGCATCAGCTCCGGTGTGAGCGACCCGTACCAGCCGGTGGAGGCGGAGCTTCTTCTCACCAGGAGGTCAGCGGAGGTCCTTGCCGAAGGCGACAGGCCGGTGGTGATACACACCAAGTCATCCCTCCTCCTCAGGGACATCGATATCTGGGAGAGGCTTAACCGCAGGGCTCCGGTAACGGTGATGGTATCCCTGACCATCACGGACGAAACGGTTCGGAAGTGGCTGGAGCCCGGCGCTTCCACTGTGGAGCAGAGGCTGAAGCTCCTTTCGGAATGTTCGTCCAGGGGGATTGGCACCGGAGTACTTGCCATGCCCTTCGTGCCATTCCTCACCGATGGGGAGGAACAGCTTTCCCTGCTGCTGGGAAGGATCATGGCCTCCGGAGCGGACTTCGCGATGCCGGGGCTGCTCACCCTGAAGGAAGGCAGACAGAAGGGCTTTTTCTTCAGCTCGCTTAGGAAGGCTCGGCCCGACCTGGTGGAACCGCTCCTGAAGCTCTACTCCGATGCTGACAGATGGGGAAGCCCTCCCGGAGAATACTCGGCGGGTTTCCATGAGAAGGTGGAAAGGGTCTGGGGGGCCCGGGGGGCCGACACCATGATACCGCACAGGCTATACAAGGGGCAGTTCACCCTCTACGACGAGTTCGCCATACTTCTCGGCGACATGCAGACCCTCTACCGAAGGAAAGGGGTTAAGGTTGGGAAGCTGCGTACCGCCTCCCGCCGGTTCCAGGAGTGGGTCGAGGCCAGAAGGAGGCATACCGCAAGGAGAAGGAATCTTTCATACTCGATGATAGACGATTATCTCAGGGTCATGACCCGGTCCGGTGAACTGGGAGAACTCCTGAAGAACCGCAAGCTTGGAGACTTCCTGAGGGAAGTGGAAGCCGGAGGGGTATTCGACTACCTGACACTGGGACTTGAAGGAAGGGGACAGAATGACGGGTAAAGGAAAACTGTCTGTAGTAACGCTGCTGACCGCCCTTACTCTTTCCTGCGGAGCATCCGCGGTGCGACCCCAGGACGGCACCGAGGTCTGGAGCCTTGTCTCTGGCGGAGAGGAGAGAATGGTCCTTGTGCATCCCCCTGCCACAGCCGGGGAAGACCTTCCTGTGCTGCTGATCTTCCACGGCGGCTACGGCACCGCAGCCGGCGCCGAGAGCAGCTACGGAATGAGCTTCCTGGCGGACGACATGGGTTTCGTCGCAGTTTATCCCCAGGGTCTCGACAGGCACTGGAACGACGGGCGGATCGATCCTGATGACCTGAGCGACGTGGTCTTCGTGGAAGCGGTGCTGGATTCCCTGGCGTCCCGTTTCCAGGTGGACGGGGAAAGGATATACGCCACCGGCATGTCCAACGGAGGTATCTTCTGCCACTTCCTGGCCCAAACACTTCCCGGGACCTTCGCAGGGATAGCCCCGGTATGCGGAGGTATAGCCGATCCCGGCTTTGACTGGTTCGATCCGGCGGAGCCCCTGGACGTTCTGATCATCCAGGGCACCGATGACCCACTGGTTCCCTATTCCGGAGGCGAGATAGGCTTCCGGGGGGGGAGGGGCTCCGTTCTCGGAACTCCTGAGGCAGTTCGGATCTGGCGGGGGGTCAACGGGTGCCTCGACGACAACCCCACCACGG
>DAINQE010000016.1:35239-46575 GCA_036743055.1 Candidatus Sabulitectum sp.
GCAGTTCGGATCTGGCGGGGGGTCAACGGGTGCCTCGACGACAACCCCACCACGGCGAACCTGCCCCAGGCATCCCCGGAGGACCGCTGCAACGCTGTTTACTACCTTTATCACGGCATACGGGACGTGGGTCTCGTGAACATCGAGGGAGGCGGCCACGTGTGGCCCGGCGGAGAGCAGTACCTGCCGGTCCGGGTCATCGGGAGGGCCTGCGGGGATTTCCAGGCGGGGCCGTTCATCTGGCGTTTCTTCCAGGAGGCCCACGAGAGGAAGACCGAATCCCCCGGGGGACCCGAAAGGTCATCCACGGGGTCGATGGACACGGGAGGAAGGACATGAGAGCGGTGTCTGTCTTTTCCGCAATGATACTTCTCTTCGCATCCTGCGGAGGGGAGGTGCCCTCCTCGGTAACCGCGGAGGAAACCGGGGTGTTCAACGCTGAAACGCTTACAGACGGGAATTACGGAGGCTACAGATACCATGAGTACCAGCTCACCGCAGGAGCGCTGGATGTGGTTAAGGTGTCCATCGAGGCCGAAGGGTTCCAGCCGATCCTCAACCTTTACGAGGGATCCACAGGGGCCCACCTGGCGGAATGGGACAGCGGGTACTCGGACGACCCCTGCCTGGAGTACCGGATCGCCTCTCCAGGGGAGTACTTCGTAAGGGTGCATAACCCCGGCGACGGCGACGGCTCCTACACCCTCTTCATAACCCTGGAGAAACGGAGCTAACTCCTTTTCCCAAGCTTCGAGAGGGCCTCTGAAAGGCTGGAGAAGGAGAAAGGCTTCTGGAGGAAGGCCGCCGGCTTCACATCCTGGAACCTGCTCTCGAAATCCTCCCTGGTGAACCCGCTGGTTATCACCACGGGCACATCGTCCCTGATCCCTCTTATCTCCCTGGCGGCCCTTTCCCCTGACAGCACCGGCATGCTCAGGTCCAGCATCACCAGTTCTGCATCGGGGAACTCGGCGAACCTGGCTACAGCCTCGGCACCGTTGGAAGCGGTGATCACCTGGTAGCCCAGGCGTTCCAGCATCAGCCTGGTTATTCCCAGTACTGCCTCTTCATCGTCGGCCAGAATTGCCCTGGGGCATGCTTCATCCATGGGTTGAACCTTCCATCCTGTTGCCTTCCTGTACGATAATGGGTCCAAAACAGGTCCTCGTCAATGGAGTCCCACGATCTCGCGGGGCAATTCCCACGTCAGTATTGACAAAATAGAATATGAAAATTATATATTAGCAAAATGAAAGTGACACATAGGAAAGAAAGGAGAACAAAATGAGATACCTGATCATCTCGGCGCTTTTCCTTTCGCTTGCGGTTGCAGGCGGCGGTTCATCTTCCCCCTCCATCAGCCATGCAAGCCACTGCCTTGACTGCTCCGCAATGGAAAGCTGAGGATCGGCAGCACAAAGAAGAAGGCGCCGCAGGATCGTGTAATGCGGCGCCTTCTTCTTATGGAGAGTCCTTGTCTACTCCGGGAAGTCCCCCCTGGGCTTCGAGGCGGCCAGCAGGTCACCCGCTATTGGAAGCAGAACCAGCAGCAGCCACCCGAACAGGAACTCCTGGCTCCTGAGGCCGAAGGAACCGTAGGGCACTGCCCTGCATGTTATCTCGTCGAAGAGCATCCAGATTATGCCCATGGGGATCAGCCACCTTACACAGATGTTCCACCACCTGCCGAGTCTGAAGGCCGAGTTCCTGGAGATGTACTTCCTCTGATCCTCGGCACCTATGGACCAGCCTATCATCAGGGTTTCCACGAGGACCACGATGGTGAGTCCGAAACTGTTCATGAAGTGATCGGCTATGTCCAGTATGTAGAGCCCGGCTCCGCTGAGCATGGGAAGCCCCAGCAGGAAAGCCAGGCCGCCCACAGTGAGGTTTGCCCTCTTGTGGGAGAAGTTCCACTTGTCCTTCACCGCAGCGGTGGCCGCCGCGAGAAGACTGAAAGCGGAGTCAACCGCGAGGGTGAGGAGCATCAGGAAGAAGAGCACCCCGAAGACCCTTGCCCCGGGCAGGTTGCCGATGATATGCGGGTAGGCCACGAAGGCCAGCCCGGGCCCCGACTGGGCCACCTCGGTGATGTGAACGCCCATCCTGGTGGCCTGATAGCCCAGGGCGCTGAACACCGCCAGGCCGCCGCAGAAGGCGGTGGGCGCGTCGGCGACTCCTATGAGGATCGCGTAGCCGGCGAGGTTGGTCTTCCTGGGAAGGAAGCTGCCGTAGGCTATCATGATGGCGAAACCCACACTGAGACTGAAGAACACCTGGGAAATGGCGGCCAGCCAGATATCGGCGGAGAAAAGCCTGTTCCACTCGGGGGTAAGATAGAATGATATCCCGGCTCCGGCTCCCGGGAGTGTGAGCCCCCTTATAATGAAGAGGATAAGAAGGCCCCAGGGTATGAAAACGGTGTAATAGACCACCTTGCTCACGGTTTTGGTGCCCTTCCAGACCGAGGCAACTATCCAGACCCAGGAAATGATGAAACCCAGAAGGAGAGGCCAGCGGAAGGTGCCCATGTCCCAGGGTTCGCTGGTAAGACCCAGGAAGTCGTTGTAGAAGAAGTCCCCGGGTGATGACATGAAGGTATCGGCGTTGGCCAGGGAGGACATGGCGTACAGGTGGCCCTGCCATGCCACCAGGAAGGTGCCGCTCTCCTGCACCAGCCCGTGGGTTCCGTCAACGGGATCGGTGAACTCCATCCCCAGATACTCCGGTGGGACCGGGGTGAGCACTTCCATGTCGGCAAGATCGGTGGCTCCCACGGAATACTCCACATTTGCGTACTCCCCGCGGTCGCTCTGCCAGCCCAGGGTTGCCGCTTCCCATGTGTAGTTCACGCTCCATGACATGATGATGGCGTAGTAGGTGACGATGATGAACCCGACCCCCACGGCGAACTAGCCGAACCACTGCATCCTGGGTCTCAGGACCGCGAAGGCTCCCGGGGCTGACTGCCTGGTATTGTGCCCCATGCTGAACTCAAGCATGAGCAGGGGAATGCCCGCTACGAAAAGGCAGATGAAGTATGCCACCAGGAACGCCCCTCCGCCGTTGGCGAAGGTTATGTATGGGAACCTCCATATGTTGCCCAGACCGATGGCGGAACCGATGGCCGCCAGAATGAAGGCCGTTTTGCTGTTCCACATTTCCCTCGAAGACACAGTACCCCTCCTCACTGTGTTAGTGACCAGCTCAAATTAGATGAATCGACGGCCCCGGGTCAAGTGCTCGGGGGGCATGAACATCCACTTGACGGGGCCGTAGCGGGGCCCTAGAATAAAAGCAAATGATATTTTACCGATAAAATTTATAAAAAATTTTCTCAAAGGAGGGAAGAATGGTGACCATGCTGATCCTTACAGTGGCGCTCACTGGCTTCGGCCCGTGGGTATCGGTGGGGCCCGAGGGGGGTGATGTGGACGCTCCTGTGCAGTCTCCTTCAAATCCCCTGGAGCTTTGGGCCCTTTCCGGCAGCAATCCCACGCAGGTCGTGTACTCAGACGACGGCGGTGCAACATGGGAACCCATTTCCTCCTTCACAGGCAGCACCGTATACGACATGACCATTTGCCCCGACGGAAGACTGGTTGCCGGGGGCAGCAGCCGGGTGTGGACCTCCACCGATGGCGGATACACCTGGAACAGCAGCTACTCCTCCAACACCATTTTCTATGACGTGGAGGCCCACCCTGTCAGTTCTTCCCATGTCTACGCAGGGGGATACGCGTACGACGGCGCCTGGAAGATAGCCTTCATGCACTCCACCGACGGCGGGGCAACCTTTTCGGTTACCCACATTCCCCTGTCCGGAACCTATGACTTCAGTTACGGCAGGTGCATCGCCGTGTCCCAGAGCAGCCCATCGAACATCATCGTAGGGGGCTACGGATACTCATCCACCGACGCCACCTACCAGCCTCTGCTCATGATCTCCACCGACGGCGGAGTCAACTTCACCGATATCACTCCGCCTGAGGCATCGGCCCAGTACTACATGTACGGAGCAGCCTTCCATCCCTCGGATCCGAACACGATCCTGGCCGGTTCGCTGTACAGCATGTACCGCTCCACCAACGGAGGGGCCAGCTGGACGAACGTGGCCGCCAGCCAGACCTACAACTACGGGATAAGGTTCAGCCAGGCGGATGACGACCTTGTGATGGCGGCGGGTATGAACAGGATCTACCGTTCCACCAACGGCGGAGTCACCTGGTCGCAGGTCTACACACCGTTCTCCGGTCTCTCGGGGATTCAGTGGGTGATACCTGACTGGAGCTCTGCTTCCAACGCCTTCGCCTCCAGCTCCGGAGGCTTCCACAGCTCCTCCGACGGCGGAGTGAACTGGTCCCAGTCGAACGAAGGGCTGCTTGTTGGCCGAGTGCTGGCCATGGAGGAGTCCCAGGGCTGGGTATTCATGAACATGCTTGACATGGGGCTGTTCAGGACTCCTTCAACCGGATCGGTTAACTGGGAGGAGGTGACCACACCCCTCTCATGCGGTGACTTCTGCTCCATCAAGTCCGACGGCGCTGGAACGCTCCTTGCCCTCGAGGGAAGCGGTTGAGGCAACTCAGAGCTCTACAGGAGCACAGACGGAGGTTCCGTCTGGACAATGGCAGACAGCTACTACGGAGACGGCTACGGACTGATTCACGCAGGGGGCTCCACCTTCTGGAGCTGCGGATACAAGTACACATCTCCCAACTACATGGCGGTGGTTTCCAAGTCCACCGACGGTGGCGCAAGCTGGACGAGGCATACCCTCTACTCCGGGTCCCAGTACGGTTATGTCAGAGCGGTGGCGGTTGACCCCGCCAATTCGAACAACGTGTGGGCCCTGGGCTACGACAACAGCCAGTACAGGCTCCATTCGACAACCAACGGCGGAGGCAGCTGGTCAACCTCAACACCCGGCGGTTATACCGGAACACCGTATGACCTCAGGGTAGATCCAGACAACCCCTCCCATCTGGCGGCGGCCTCCTCCAGCGGCCTCTACCACTCCACCAACGGCGGAACGAACTGGACGAAGGTAACATCCAGTTTCGGAACGGCCTGGAGCCTGTATCAGTCAGATATGCTGGGCGGGCTGGTCATCTCCACCAATGCCGGTGTATGGATATGGGAAGACTGGCAGGGCACACCGGTTCACTTCGGTGAAGACCCCGGTGTACCTGCTGTTCAGTGCGTTCTGGACACAGGCGACGAACACATCTTAGCCGGCACCTCAGGAGCCTCTGTGTGGAGGTCCTACTGCGGCACAGGCATTCAGTGGGGATCCCATGCTCAGGTTGACGCGGAAGCACAGGTGACCATAAGCCCCAACCCGGTCTCATCTCCCTCTGCTTCACTGGGCTTCAACCTTGCATATCCCGGTCCCGTAACCGTGGAGATACTGGATCTGGCCGGAAGAAGGGTGCGAACCCTCTGCAGCGGTGAAATGGAGGCCGGCAGCCATCAGCTCACCATTCAGACCGATGAGCTGGTGCCCGGCGTTTACTTCGCCGTGGTCAGGACCGAAGCGGATGCGGTTACAGGAAGGTTCGTTCTGGCGGACTAGCGCGGCAGTTTCGGGAAACCTTGTTTCCACAGGCTTCAGCCTGTATCGTATGGCAAGGTTTCCCGCACTTCAAGTGACTGGATGGTAATTTGAAAGCCATTCTCCTTCTGCCTGCGCTATGCGGTCTGTGCATTGCCGCGAATGTGTTCATCTTCAACTACGACCAGGTCGACCTTATCTACGACCCGGTGGTGGGCGACTCCATCGATACTGGCTACTGGGTGGAGCAGACCCTTCTGGCCCTTGGTGACACCGTGGACTCCGGCACCTCCCTTCCCGGTGACATCAGCCCCTACGACGCCGTCTTCATGATGATGGGAATGTACACCTGTTGAGGCGACAACAACACGATCGCACCGGCGGTGCGTACGCAGCTCATCAGCTACCTGGAAGCGGGGGGTTCCGTTTACTTCGAGGGTAACGACATCGGCTACAGCAACAACAGCTACGACATCTGGCCGTACACCGGGCTCACCTACGCGGGAGACGGCTCTCCGGCAAGCACCGGGAACGTACAGAGCCTTACCGGTTCAGGCATGTGCTCCGGAATGACCTTCGACTATCCCTACAAATCCGAGGCCGACGGTTATGTGGATTTCTTCACCCCCAACGGGGGAGCCATCGTTTTCCAGAGCCAGGAAGGCAACGGGAGGGTGGGGTGCTATTCGGGCCCCACGAACAACTACAGGACCATCACCTCAGCGGTGTTCTTCAGCGTCTTCCAGGAGAGCGGGACGACCAGGCAGGAACTGATGGCCGAGTACATGACGTTCCTCACCGGCGGTACTGGAACCGCCGAGGAGTCTGCCGCAGGCTTCTCACCGGCCTCGGTTTCCATAACGAATCCCTGCATGGGAGATATATCCCTCTCCATCAGCCTGCCCGAGCCTTCATTGTGCCGGCTTGATGTTTACAACATTGCAGGAAGGATGGCTGGAACGGTGGTCAACTCCACCCTTCCGTCCGGGATCAGCCTTCTGTCCTTCCCGGGGACGAACCTCTCCCCGGGGACATACTTTATAGTCGGCGAAGCAGGCGACCTGAGGGTTTCCCGGCGAACGGTACTGGTAAGATAGGCATGAAGGAGCGCTCACCCGGGCGCCCCTACCTCCCCGGTCCGAAGGAATAGTCGCTTCCGTAGGAGAAGGTCCATCTGAGATCCCCCTGGTCGTTCCATCCCGGGCCCAGGCTTGCCGTGCCTCCCGGGATGTTCACCCTGGCCGTGATACCCGTTCCCCAGTGAAGCTTCCCTTCATCATAGTCCGAAAACGTGTCGAAGCTCCATGAGCCGGCCAGCTCTGCCTGAAGGAACACAGGTCCCAGGGCCTTTCTTGAGAGTGAGGCCCCTCCGGCAACCCTCTCCCTTGAGGGAAGGGTGTTCCATCTGTAGCCCGGGATACCCCTGGAAGCAGTAAGCCGGGATTCCTGCCAGGAGTAGTTGTCTCCCCAGAGGAGGCTTCCCCAGGTGTAGAGCCCTCCCTGGAGTCCGGCGGGAAGGCCGCTTATCCTGGAAATGTCCCATTCCAGAGAACAGTGCCGGGAACGGGGAGCGGGGCACCAGCCTCCTGTGAGGTAGAATCTGGTCCCCGGGGAAACGGAGGTGGGATCGGTGCGGGTATCGGTAAGGGCGGAAACGGAGAGAAGGGGGAATGACTGGGTGAGGGCGGTTCCGGCATAGTCCCTTCCATACACCCCGGCTGCAAGTTCCATCATGCCGAACCAGGATACGGGGCGTCCCAGCATCAGCTGGGCTGTATGGTCCGTCCATGTGCGAAGACTGCTTCCTCCGTTCCCGTCGGTCTCCCAGCCCTTTATCTGGCTGATCCCCGCCGAGAGGGCAAAGTACCTTTCCCGCTCCCTGGTGTTGGTGTAGCTGGAAAGCTCCGCGAAGGCGTAGCCGTTGCCGCCTCCGGTGTTCACTATGCTTCTGATACCCCTGTTGAAGGTGTTGGCATGTTCAACCGTTATCCTTGCGTCCATTCCGAAGTCGTTGTTGTAGGAGAGACCGAGCCCAACCGTGCCGGGATCCCGCTCGGTGAGTTCGTAGGCAAGGTCTGCGGTGCCCCGCTCCCTTCCAGGAAGCATGGAGAACCGCACCATGCTGAAAAGGCCGGAGGCGTAAAGGTTCTCAGCGGCTTCCATGGCGGACCGGGTGCTCAGGGTGTCTCCGGGGGACAGTGTGAGCCAGCGGTCTATGGCAAGCAATGAAACATCCTCATTGCCGGCGAAGTGAACGTTCCCCAGTACGAACTCAGGCGGGGTCCACCCGGTTCTTTCCTGGGCACCTGTGGGAAGCCCCTCCTGTGCCGCTATCCACTCCATTCCCTGGCTGTAGCCCCAGGCTATCAGCGAATCGGTCTCGTCGAAACTCCATACCTGAGCGCCATGCAGGTCGGGGGTGAAGAGCCAGTCGGGTTCCATGTAGTACTGTTCGTTAACCCTGCTTGAAAGGGCGGAGAAGGTCATGCCGGTAACCGTGAAGAGGGACGGGGCCTCGGGGTACTCGACAGGGTTTGCATTCCCCACATCCACAGCAAGGACCGGCATTCCCGGCCAGACCTTCCTTGCCACATCCACAGGCATGTTATCGAACATCCCTCCGTCCACAAGCAGCAGCGAATCGGCCTGAACCGGAGGGAAAACGCCGGGTATGGCCATGCTGGCAAGCTGGTATTTCCAGAGATAGCCCTTGTGGAAGAATACCCTGTCACGGCTGATAAGGTCGGAAGCCACCACTCGAAGGGGAACTCGCAGGGAATCGAAGGAGAATCCCTTCAGCACCTGGGCCGGCCCGGTCATCCCGGAGAGGAGGAAGCCCACACGCATGTTGGTAACCGCGCTCTGTGGAAGTGTCGGAGTAAGCCCTCTGAGGTTAAGGCTTATCAGGTCCTGCCTTCCCCTGATCCTGTCCGGCAGGAATGTGAGCCTGGGCTCCGGAGCTGAGCTGAAGAGATGATTCCAGTTCATGCCCGATGTGAGACTGTCCAGCTGGGCGGCGGAATAACCGCAGGAGTAGAGCCCGGCCATCAGAGCGCCCATGCTCGTCCCCGCTATGGCGGATACCCTGATGTCGTTTTCCTCAAGCGCCTTCAGGAATCCTATGTGGGCCAGCCCCCTGGCCCCTCCCCCGGCAAGCACAAGGGCGACACCCGGGGGATACGGCCCCTGGGGGCTCTTTCCCGGGGAAGGGGAAGCGCAGATCGCCAATAGGATCGCGAGAATGGTCCTCACTGGGGTATCACCGCCAGTATCACCGCGGGAACATCGCCAATGTTCTGGAAGTGGTGAAGCTCTTCCCCATGGACCACCGCGGCCTCGCCGGGGGAGAGGTGATCCAGTTCCCCTTCTCCGTGGCTCAGCGCCGCCCGCCCGGAGTGGAGGAAATAGAAGACCGAGCCCTTCCATGCGTTCCTTGCGGTGCGGCCGCCGGGGGCCAGGGTTATCCTTCGAACGGTGAACCTGCTGCAGCCGGAGGCGGGGCCGGCAAGCAGGGCCTCCCTCAGGCCGGCGGCTCCTGACTGCTGTACACGGCTTTCCCTGGGGTTTTTCACAACCATCGCCAAAGTCCCCTCCTTTACCCGACATGATATTGATGCTATCTTCAGTCTGTCAGTTGTATATATATATGAAGCAGGCCCATCGGTCTTACCGATGATATAAGAAAGAAACCAGTCTGGAGGAAAGATGAGAACTGTATTTCTGCTCCTTGCAGCAGCTGCATGTGCATCCTTCGCTTCGGGGCTCACCCTTGTTGAGTCCTCCCAGGAGGGTATCACCATCGAGCTGAATTCCGGCGAGCCGTTGTTCGGCACCGAGGTGATACGCGGAGCGCAGTATACCACCGTAACCATGAACGACGCCGAGAACCTTGCGGAAGCCGGTCTTCCCAGGGTCCCCGTTTACAGGACATGGATCGAGATCCCCATAGGAGCCACCGTGGAAGCAACGGTGAACGAGCTCCGCGTGGAGGAGATAAACCACGACGGCAGCCCCCTAGTGCCCGCTGTACTCAGCGCTTCCAAGGATCAGCCCAGGGACGCCTTCACTGTGGTTCACGACCCCGGTATCTACACCCTGGGCAACCCCTTCCCCGAGAGCCGGGTCAGGGTCATCTACGCCGGAGGCATGCGGGGCAGGAACCTGGCCCTGGTGGAGGTAATGCCCCTTCGCTGGAACCCCGGCGATAACAGCTACTCCCTCCTGGTCGGAGCCTCCATCGAGCTGAGCTTCCAGGGCGGAGACATCGCCCGAAGCTACGAGCAGGCGGCTTCCATGGCCTGCACCGATTACGAGAGGATCCTCCAGAGCACCCTCATGAACTACGGCACCTTCGAGGGCGGCCTGGACACCCCTCCCGCCCCTTACCTCATAGTGGGTCACAGCGATTTCGTAGACACGGCTATGGATGCCTTCGTGGCCCACAAGCAGGCCCTGGGCTTCACCGTGGACATGGTCGACCTCAGCGTAACCGGCTCCACCGCCGACGAGATCAGAGCCTACATACAGAACGCCATCACTGGCGGGACCGTCTATGTTCTCCTCGTTGGGGACATCGATTATGTTCCAGCAGTTATCTCAACCGCAGCCTCGGGCAGCACAGATCTCTACTATGTTTGCCTGGATGACGGAGGCTGGATCCCTGACGCCTTCATAGGCCGTTTTAGCGTTCAGACAACCGGTCAGTGCGTTACGATGGCCCAGAGGGTGATCGACTACGAGAACAGCGTTGGCGCTCAGAGCTGGGTGCAAGGGGCTCTCTTTATTGGGTCAGGAGATTCATCCTTCTGGCAAGTATCTGAAGGTACACATAACTACTGCATCGAGACATACTGCGATCCTAGAGGATACAACTCCACAAAGGTTTATCCTGTAACCACAGGAGGAACCGCAGCAGACGCCATCGCAGCTATTAATGCAGGTGTATCCATGGTAACCTTCAGCGGCCACGGTTCCTCCACGAGTTGGTCTGACATGAGCTTCGGCTCCAGCGACTTCAATCAGCTCACCAACGACAGCATGTTCCCGGGAGTCCTCAGTCACGCCTGCAACACAGGCCAGTTCAGTACCAGCACATGCTGGGCTGAAACCTGGACCCGCACCCCTGAGAGGGGCGGCCTCTACTTCTGGGGCAGCTGGGACAGCAGTTACTGGGACGAGGATGACATTCAGCAGAGGGGTGAGTACGAGTCCTTCCTGGGCAACGATGTCTACTGGCCCAAGGGCTACATGAACCAGGGGCTCATGTCAGTTTACACCTACTACAGCGGCGGCGGAAGGACCAAGTACTACTACGAGACCTATAATCTCTTCGGTGATCCCAGTGTAATCACCAAAACCTGGCCCATGACGGGGATAGAGGGTGATCACACCGCCGGTGTGACCACCTCTCCCATTTCCGTATCCGCGCCGAACCCCGTGTCCGGAAGCATCCCCGTGACACTCACCGGCGTATCCGGCCCTGCTACCGTTGAGATATTCGACGTTACCGGAAGGGTGATCGACAGACCCTTCCAGAACGAACTCACCGGCCAGGCCGTGTTCACCTGGGACGCTTCGGGCGTTTCCACAGGCGTTTACTTCGTAAGACTCACCCAGGGCGGCAGCATTGCCACCGCAAGGGTAAGTGTGATCAGGTAGCCATTCGGCGTGCCTGCATACTGGGGGGCCCGGCTCTGCCGGGCCCCTTCCTCTTTTGTATAATAGTTCCCGCGGAACCGGGGGAATAATCCATGCGCGTTCCCTGTATTGAACAGTGTACTCA
>DAINQE010000017.1:0-34888 GCA_036743055.1 Candidatus Sabulitectum sp.
CCCTTGCGGGTCTTCATCCTCTTCGTTCTCTGGAACCAGTAGTCGAGGAGAACGTTGTCCCTGTCCAGGAATGCGAGTATCTCGCTGTTCTCAGGAACGAAACGGTACTCGCGCTCCAGTATGTAGCCTCCTATGGGGAAGCGCTTCACATAGGCGATCATGTCCTTCCTGTCCCTGTATACGCAGCCGTAGACCCTGTCCCTGTCGCAGGGACCGCACCAGAGGACCTTGCCTGTGATCATGAACTTCTCCTGCATGGGGATCACCATGTAGGTGCCGTCTTCACGGAAGAAGAGGATGCGGTCGAGTTCCGAGACGTTCCAGGACATGTCCCCCTTCACAGAGGTGCCTATGAAGCCTGTGCTGCTCTCGAACCCCATCTTCAGGTTGGCGATGGCCACCTCGCGCTTGTCGATCTCGGTGAACTCCTCTATGGAGGTGAGCCTGGGGTAGAGCGCTCCGTACTTCTTCAGAAGCTCCTCCAGCACCTCCACTGCGTAGTCGGTAAGGTGCCTGAGCCTCTTTGAGGCCAGCTTCATGGCTACCCTGATGTCGCCCATTTCCTTCCTGTGGGCCTCTATGTCGAAACGGCTTATCCTTCTGATCTTCAGAGCGAGAAGCCGGTCGATGTCGTCTGGCGTGACCTCCCTCTCGTAGTTCTCCAGGAAGGGATCCAGCCCGGAACGCACCTCCGCCCTGACCTGATCCAGGGTGGTGCTTTCCTCTATGCGCTTGTAGATCCTGTTCTCTATGAAGATCTGCTCCAGGGTCATCCAGTGAAGCTTGTCCTCCAGCCCCTTGATCTCCAGCTGGAGTTCCCTTTTAAGGAGTTCCTTCAGCCGGTTGGCGGAATACCGGACAAGCTCGGATACCGTGGTCTCCACCGGGGCGCCGTCCATTATCACCATCATGTTGGCGGTGTGGACAACCTCGCAGTCGGTGCAGGCGTAAAGCCTCTGAATGGTCTCCTCGGCGGAAACGCCCCTGGCCACCGTTACCTCTATTTCAGCCTTGTCGGTGGTGTAGTCGTCTATGCTGGAGATCTTCAGCCGGCCCTTCCTGGCGGCGCTCTCTATTGATGATATGAGGGTTTCGGTTGTGGTTCCGAATGGGATCTGGGTGATGGCCACCTTCTTGTTACCCCGCTGCTCCATCCTTGCGCGGCATTTTATCCTGCCTGAACCGTCCTCATAGCCTGATACATCCACCGCTCCGCCCTGCACGAAGTCGGGGTAGAGGGTGAACTCCTCTCCCCTGAGGGCGGAGATCTGTGCCGCGAGCACCTCGTTGAAGTTGTGGGGGAGTATCTTGGTGGACATGCCCACGGCGATGCCCTCCGCCCCCAGCAGCAGCACCACGGGAACTTTCGCTGGAAGGAGCACCGGCTCCTTGTTCCTGCCGTCGTAGCTCATGTCGAAATCGGTTATATCGCTGTTGAAGAGCACATCCCTGGCCAGCTTCGTAAGACGGCATTCTATGTACCTGGGAGCCGAGGCCTCGTCCCCTGTGAGCACATTGCCGAAGTTCCCCTGCCTGTCGATGAAGAAGCTCCTGTTGGCAAGGGATACCAGGGCGGCGCCGATGGACTGGTCGCCGTGGGGGTGGTACCGCATGGCGTGGCCTATCACGTTGGCCACCTTGTTGAACCTGCCGTCATCCATCTCGAAGAGGGACCAGAGTATCCGCCTCTGAACCGGCTTCAGGCCGTCCGCAGCGTCGGGGATCGCCCTTTCCTTGATCACATAGGAGGCGAAGTCCATGAAGTTCTCGTCGTAGAGCTTCTTGAGGCCGCTCATCGGAGGTTCTCCATGATGTATTCCCTGCGGTCGGGGGTGTTCTTGCCCATGTAGAACCCCAGCATGTCCGGCACGTCGGCAAGCCTGTCTATTCCCACTTTCTGCAGCCTGATGTCAGGGCCTATGAACTGCCCGAACTCCCCGGGGCTTATCTCTCCAAGACCCTTGAACCGGGTAAGCTCGGGTTTCGAGCCCAGCCTTTCCATCGCTTCGTCCCTCTCCTGCTCGGAGTAGCAGTAAACGGTTTCCTTCTTGTTCCGTACCCTGAAAAGCGGGGTCTCAAGGATGAAAAGGTGCCCGTCGAGGACAAGGTCCTCAAAGAAATGCAGGAAGAGGGTCATAAGGAGGTTGCGTATGTGAAGGCCGTCGACGTCGGCGTCGGTGGCCAGTATGACCCTGTTGTACCTGAGCCCCTCCACGCCGCCTTCTATGTTCAGGGCCCTCATTATGTTGTAGATCTCCTCGTTCTTGTAGACCGTATCCCTCCGGTGGGAGTAGACGTTCAGCGGTTTACCCCTCAGGGCGTATACCGCCTGGGTGTGAACATCCCTGGAGGCGACCAGGCTTCCAGCGGCGCTGAGACCCTCGGTGAGGAAGATGGAACTCTCCTCCTCCCTTTCGTGGCCCGACCCCAGATGGATCTTGCAGTCCTTCAGCTTGGGTATCCTTATGGCCGTCTGCTTTGCCCGTGCCCTGGCCTTCTTCTTCACGGTCTGCAGTTCTGTCCTGAGCTTCTGGTTCGCCTTCACCTTGTTGATGATGAGGTCCGCCAGCGAACTGTCCCTGTGAAGGAGCTGCTCGATCTCGCTTCCCACCCTGGCGACGATCTCCCGCCTGATGTCGCTGTTACCAAGCTTGTTCTTGGTCTGGCTCTCGAACACAGGATCCTTGAGCTTTATGGAGATGGCGGCGGTAATGCCGTCGCGAACGTCGTCGCCGGTGAACTTCTCGGCGCTGTAGGCGTTCACCCCCTTGAGGATACCCTCCTTGAAGGCAGACAGGTGGGTGCCTCCGGCGCTGGTGTACTGGCCGTTGGCGAAGGAGAGGTAGCGTTCGCCGTAGGCGGATGTGTGGGTAAAGGCGAACTCCAGTGTCTGCTCTCTGTGGTAGACCACGGGATAGATTATCTCCTCCCCTGTCTCGTGCTCCAGAAGGTCCTTCAGGCCGTTCTCCGACTGGTATGTCCGGTCGTTGTACTGGATCTTGAGCCCTGAGTTCAGGAAGGCGTAGTGAAGGAGCCTTCTCTCGATGAATTCATCACGGAAGGTATAGCCGTCGAATATCTCAGGGTCGGGAACGAACTCCACATAGGTGCCGTTCTTCTCGGTGGTGTCCACCGACTTGTCTGCAACGAGTTCGCCCTTGCTGAACACCAGCTCCCTGCATTCGCCGTCGCGGAAG
This sequence comes from Candidatus Sabulitectum sp., assembly GCA_036743055.1. Classification (GTDB taxonomy): domain Bacteria; phylum Fermentibacterota; class Fermentibacteria; order Fermentibacterales; family JCC-6; genus Sabulitectum. Next base: position 3,198 of record DAINQE010000017.1, read on the forward strand.
GACCTTACCAGGAAGTGCTCAGACAGGGCGTTCACAGCCTTTGTGCCCACCCCGTTCAGCCCAACGCTGAACATGAAAACATCGGTGTTGTACTTCGCACCGGTGTTTATCTGGGAAACGCACTCCATGAGTTTGCCCAGGGGGATCCCCCTGCCGTAGTCCCTCACCGAGCAGCACTTTCCGTCGAGTTTCACCCTGATCCGCTTCCCGTGGCCCATTATGAACTCGTCAATGGAGTTGTCGATCACTTCCTTAAGGAGTACGTAGATGCCGTCGTCGAGGTTGGACCCGTCGCCCAGCCTGCCGATGTACATGCCCGTTCTGAGCCTTATGTGCTCGATCGAGCTCAGGGTCTTTATCTTGCTTTCATCGTATTTCACAGCGGTGTTGCCGCCCATAGTACCACCATATCTTGATAGCCGTTCAACTGCATGGCCCACATGATGTGCCTGATGCTCCTGCTAACGAGGAAAGGCCATATGTAGGGGCTCCTCAGTGCGAAGTATACAATATTTCGGTAAAAACTGGAAAGGGGTCAGTCCCCCTGGCCGGAGAATCCCCTCAGGACCCTGCCCGCCTTGCCCAGGGCCATTCCTGGACTCGAGAGGAGCTCGGTGGTCCACCTTCTGATGTTGCTGAAGCTTGTAACCTTCCTGAAGCTGCGGTAGCGCTCTATCCTGTGCTTCCAGCCGATGACGTCCTCCACGGTCATGTTGGGCAGACGCATGTTCATCACTTCGTGGGCCCTGTTACGTGCGGGATCGAGCAGCTCAGGGTTCGTGTCGCTGGCAAGGTAGCCGTTCTCAACGGCCCAGTCGTGGATGTACCTCCCCGGAATGGCGGTGGAGAAGTAGACTATGATGTCGTCGGGCTTGAGCTTCTTAAGCAGGTCGTAGGTCATCTGAAGGTCTTCCTCGGTTTCCAGAGGAAAACCGATCATCAGGTTGGCGGTTGCCTCTATTCTGTATCTGTGACACCACTTGAAGGCGTCTATCGCCTGCTCGGGGGTGGTGCCCTTCCTGTAGAAGTCCAGTATCCTTCTGCTTCCGCTCTCGACCCCGAAGGAGATGCAGTGGCAGCCGCTCTCTTTCATAACCCTCACCTTGTCCTCGGTGACGGTGTCCACCCGGCTGTTGCAGTGCCATTCAAGCTCGATCCCAGACTCCTTCAGGCCATCCCGGAACTCTTCGAACCATTTCACAGGGTGCATGGTGATGGTGTCGTCCTTGAAGAATATCCTGAGGCATCTGGTCTTCCGCAGCTCCGCCAGCCGCCTGATCTCCTCAACCACGTTTCCCGCGGAGCGGTACCTTATGCCGCCTCCGTATATCATGTCGGTGCTGGGCTTGCAGTAAACGCAATGAAAAGGACAGCCCCTGGTGGTGACCATGCCGTATTCGGCCATCCCTTCGGAGAGATAGGAGTCGTAGTCCACCACATCACGAGCGGGGAAGGGTATGGAGTCCAGGTCGGTGTTCACAGGGCGTCTGGGATTCTCTGTAACCGTGCCGTCGGGGTTCTTCACCACGAGGTTCCTCATGCCCCTGTAATCCTCTCCCCTCTCCACCAGATCGGCGAGCTCCACGATGGACTCCTCAGCCTCGCCCACGAGGGCGCAGGAGGCTCCGGTATCCTCCATGGCCTTTGCCGGGAAGATGCTGGGGTAGGCTCCCCCTACCACGAAAAGGGCTTCGGGAACCACTTTCTTCAGATGGCCCGTTACGAAAGCCGCCCGCTCCAGTTTGGCGGCGGCTGAAATGGCCACGGCAACTATCCCGCAGCCTTCTGCGAGATGGTCCAGCTCTCCTATCTCTTCGCAGAACGAATAGTCCATGTACACAGGCTCGTGCCCCGCCTCCCTGAGCGCGCTCACGAGGTGCAGCACCCCCAGGGGCTCCGCAAGCCCGTTGTACTCGAACCACTTGAACCTTGGATATACAAGAGCTACCTTCAAGTTCGCCTCCCTGCGAAGAACAGTAAGATAGCGCTTTCGTTCCCGTCTGTCACAGGAGGAAGCTCACGGGTTCCCTGCGGATCCCGCCATCAGCGCCTGCTTCGGGGAATGATCGATCCGCCGCCCAGCAGCAGCCACAATGCAGCGAAAACCGCCAGGGAAGCCAATCCGGATGTACCCTTTCCCCAGGGCTCCGCAATCAGGATCACAAGGGATGGGAGAAATGCCGCAACAGGTCTCATCGATCCCCTGAGAAGACCCGTTGCACCGTATTCCTTCCTGAGGTCCAGTGCCATCCATGTGAGTGAAAAGGCAAGGAAGATCAGATGGGCCGTGGCAGCTCCGGCTATTCCCATCTCAGGGATTAGAATGATGAAGAGAAGAACTTCGATCACCAGGGAAACCGACACGGCGGGCAGGACTTTCCTCTGTCTTTCAGCTGCTATGAACGTGGACATGAGCATCAGGAAAACGTATGCCACCGGCAGTGTAAGCAGCACGGTCCTGTATGCGCTGCTGACTGAAGACTGGTCAATCCCCCGGAGGAAGGAATCGCCCCAGAGGAATCTCAGAACATGATGCTCCCCGGCCCAGAGGGGCGGGATCAGAACGAATGATGTCACCAGGAAGAGCTCCGTCATCCATGCCAGTCTCTCCCTTGCTTCCCCCCACCCGTCCTTCACGGCCTTGCAGAGAGCCGGGAAAAGAGCACCGGGGAGCAGAGTGGGCGTAACGATAAGGACCAGGGCTTCAAAGAGCTTGAGGCATTGCTGATATGCCGCTATTGCCGAATCGCCCAGGTAGTGCTTTATGAACACGCTGTCCAGCCTCTGCCCGGCTGCGATGATCATTCCAGCAAGACCCAGCGGTACTGCTGCCGTGAGAAGCGGCTTGAGGCTCCCTCTGATGCTGTTCCATCGAACAGGTCTGAAGCCCATCCTGCTGCAGAGAACCATGGATGAGTAGAGCAGCGCGGGGAACACTCTGATGATGTAGGTTCCAGCGGCAAAGACGACACCATGATCCAACAGCAGTGCATAAACCGCGAGACCTGCACCGAACAGGCCGTTGAGTGTTCGGGCAAGTCCTTCGTGGATCATGGTCTCAGTGGCCCTGAACACCGCAAAGGCGCTTTCCAAGAAACCGTCAAGGATGAAACCTGTGCATACCAGGGCTATCAGCAGGATCTGTCTGGAGGAGTAACCCGCAAGGTTCACGGTAACGCACACCAGCATAAGTGCCGCAAGGGAAAGCATGGTTCTGATCAAAAGAGCGGATGAAAGCTGTGCCGGTATGGAGAAGCCTGTTGAGAGCCTTCTGGTGACCACCATGGTGACACCCATATCGCTGAGGAAAAGGACCAGCAGTCCTATTGATACCGAGAGCAGCAGCTCGCCGAATGAGCCGTCATCCAGCATCCTGGAGAATATCATCAGCGAGATGAAAAGGCCTGCCTTGCCGACAACCTGCCCGGCCAGCATATAGAAACTGTTGGCCCTTCTTCCCGCCATCAGATGGTCACGGCCTGAAGACCTCGCCGGGGGCTATTCCCGCCTCTTTCAGGGCGGCCTTCCGCTTGATCTTCTTCGTGGTGGTCTTCGGCAACTCGTCGTCGGAGATCAGGAAGGAGGATATTCTCTTGTGGGTCTCCGCTGACCTGTTGTAGGCCTTCACCGCTTCCCTTACGGCCTTCACTTCGTCATCCCTTGTGATCTTCCTGTGCTCCCCTTCAGCTTCCTCTATCAGGAGGTCCCTGTGGGGCACCACAAGGGCGCATATGTCCTCTCCCTTGGTCTCCGACTGTTTTCCGAATACGATGCACTCCTTAATGTGATCGTACCGGTTCAGTCGGGTCTCTATCTCTTCGGGATAAACATTCTTGCCGTTCTTGGCGATGATCACGTTCTTCTTCCTGCCGGTTATGAAGAGGAAGCCGTCTTCGTCGAGATATCCGAAGTCCCCGGTCCTGAACCAGCCTTCATCGTCCAGGACCTCAGCGGTGGCCTCGGAATTGCCGTAGTAGCCCAGCATCACATTGGGGCCCCGTACCACGATTTCCCCTATCCCGAAACCGTCGGGCTCGTCTATCCTGCACTCCATCTCGGCGAAGACCGGGCCCACGCTGCCGTAGCGGTTGGCGTTCACCCTGTTGGCGGCGATTATGGGGGCGGTCTCTGTGAGTCCGTAGCCCTGGAGTATCTTGAACCCAAGCTTCTCGAATCCCTCTATGACCATGGGGTCGATGCCGGCTCCTCCGGAGATCAGGAGCCTCGGGTGGCCGCCGAACCTCTCGTGGACCTTTCCGAAGAGCTTTTTCCTCACGCCCTTCATTCCCAGCTTCTCAGAGGCCCTGGACACAGCCATTCCGAACCCCAGCTTGGCACTTCCCATGGGTGCGGCCCTTATGCTGTCCATGATCCTTCTGTACATGGTCTCCCACAGAAGGGGGACCGCCAGCACCACCGTAGCCCGGGTTGCCACAAGGTCTTCGGCAACGTAGCGGAGGCCGTGGGCAATTGCAATCTGGGCCCCCATGGAGAGGGGAAGAAGGAAGCCGCAGGTTCCCTCGTAGAGATGGTGAACCGGCAGCACGCTGAGGAAGATGTCGTTCTCGTCCAGGTTGATGAACTGGACCGTCTGCCGCAGGTCGGAGAGCAGCGAGTTCTGGGAATGGACCACCCCCTTTGCCATACCGGTGGTACCGGAGGTGTAGCTTATAACGGCGGGTTTGTCGCAGTCGTAACTGGATGGAAGCTGAAGCCTGCTGAGCCTTCCCCTCCTGAGAAGTGTGCTTAGTCCCGTGCGGTCCTCCTGATAGCCGGAGTTCATTACCACCTGTTTCAGGTCCCTGAGGCCGTCGAACCACCCTGAGTACTCCGGGTCGTGGAAGAGCATGTTGGCCCCGGAATAGTGAAGGATCGTGTGCATGTCGGCCTCTGGCAGCGCCGGGTCGATGGGAACGACTATTCCCCCAGCACGGTGGACCGCCAGGTAGGCGGTGTACCATGAGATGCTGTTCCTCCCCACGACGCCAGCCACGGGTCTCTTCTCCACCTCCAGGATCCCCCTGGCTAACCAGTCCATGTTACCGGCCAGCTGGGAATAGTTGATGGATCGGAACTTGCCTGGTTCGGCCGGCTCCCTCACCGCTATGCAGTCCGGTACCCTTGCCGCGGTCCTGTGGATCATTTCCGGTATGCTGGTAAGCTCCGGAGGCTGATTAAGCGGACCGCCCGGTATGGTTCTGTTCATTCCTCAGCCTCCGTTTCGATTTTATTGGCCGGATAAATATCCGCGGGTCTCCCGGTTGCCGCAACCCGGAAACCGGTAAAGGGATAGCCCAGATTATCTTCCAGGTTAATCACCGAACCCGAACTGCAGTCCAGCGGTGAGGAGAGCCAGCTTCCACCGGCTGCGGTCCCCGGTTCCGAAAGCCATTCCCACACATTACCCTGCATGTGCCCCAGCCCCCAGGGGCTGTATCCCATTGCCCCGGATGGAGCTGTCCGGGCCCAGCCGTCGTCCACCAGCGGATTCCTGGTCAGTATCACCTCGCTGGCATCGGAATGGTTGAAGGCCATGCCGTCTCCCGGGGCGGCCAGGCTGGCCCATTCGTCGGGGTCGGGGAGCCTGAACGCGAGACCCGTGGCGCTTCTTTCGGTGAGCCATGCGCAAAACCAGCGGGCTCCGTCCCTGGTGACCCCAGCCATGGGGTGGTCCTCCATTCCCGGGAGCGGTGCGTATGCGGTGGTATCACCGTTGAATGAAACGGGCCCCCGCCAGTTGCACTTCAGGATGCTGTCCATGAGAACGGTCCTGCCCACGAGGGTGGAGCTGTCCCGGTGAAGCCCCGGGTCCATCTCGTTCATGAACTCAGCGAACAGCCCCGCCGTGACCTCGCTTCTTCCCACGGTCATAGGGCCCATGGCAAAGGGCAGAAGCTCGCCGGGTATCACCGCCATGTCCATCCCGGTGAGGGAATCAGTGAACTGCCAGGGAACGCTTATGTTGAGAACCCTCATCCCCGGGGAGAGAACATTCACCGTTCTGGTCACCGACACTCCCATGTCGCCGGTTACGGTAACCTCTATGGGATTGCCTGGAAACGCGATCAGCGAACAGGGCGACTGGCCGTTGAAGTTGCCGGCGTTCACGGTGCATCCAGGGGGAATGGTGTTAATGACCAGCAGTGTGCCCTGGGTGAGGTAGAGCATCACGGTGTCGGGAACCGCGTGGAGAAGGGTGTCCACCGGAAGGAATCCGTCCCTGCTCACGGCTATGTGAACGCCGTCTCCGGGAACCAGCCGCACCGCCGGGGTGATCCCGGAGGGAACTCCGTTGACGTGGAGATCGGCGCCGCCTGGGATGGTTATCACCGAAACCTGCTTCATGACTATCCTGGGGAAGAACCTGGCCGCCAGAAAAGCTGCGGCGGCGATCAGGAGAACGGCTGGAATGATCCTTCTCACCAGGTCAGTCTCCCCAGTTGTTGGTGAGAACGGCCTTCACATCGTCCCACAGGTAGCCGGTTCTAAGGTCCCGCCAGAACCTGTTCCACATGTAGGAGGGTCTGAAATAGAACTTCCTGTGGAACATTCCGTAGAATTTCCGTATCTCGTCCCAGGAAAGGTTCTCGTGCTCCCACACCTCTGTGGTGCTGTGAAAATTGTAGATATCCCAGTTCCTGGATTTTATCCTGCCCTCCCTCTCTATCTGGCGGAAAAGCGCGCTGGACGGGAAAGGAAGCGTCATGGAGGCCTTGGCGTAGGTAAGGGGAAGGCTGCAGGCAAACCGCATGGACTCCATCACGGTTTCCTTCGTGTCTCCGGGAAGACCGATCATGAAGAACCCCACAGTCTCCAGCCCGGCGTCATGGGCCATTCTCACCGCTCTGGCAATGATCTCAGGGTCCTGCTTCTTGGCCACCCCTGCGAGTACCTCCGGGGAAGCACTCTCTATTCCGAATGCCACCTGGTAGCAGCCGGAGGCCTTCGCCAGAGCGAAGAACTCTTCGTCTACATCGTGCACGTTCACACCTGTGGGTAAGGCCCACGGGGCGGGGAACTTCCTCTGGATCAGAAGCCGGCAGACCTCCTTGGCCCTGTTGACGTCGGCGGTGAAGTTGTTGTCCTTGATGTGTATGTCGTTGAAACCAAGCTCCAGCATACGGAACATCTCGTCCACCACCCTCTCCGGGCTCTTGGCCCGTACACGGTGTCCGAAGATGTTCTGGCTGCAGTAGGTGCAGTTGTGATTGCAGCCCCTGTTGGTCTCCATGTAGCCCACGGGGTTCTTCCTGGAAGCGATGTGGGGTGAGCGGTAGTAATGGAGGTCATAGAGCTGCCAGGCGGGCATGGGCAGACGGTCAAGGTCCATTATGAGGTCCCTGGGCGGGGTGGTTACCAGTTCTTCGCCCTCCAGATAGGCGATACCGTTTATTTCCGGCCTGTTCCCCCCGGCGCAGATCTCCCTGAGGGTGTTCTCCCCCTCTCCGATCACCGCTATGTCGAAATGGCCGTTCCTGAGCACCTCCTCCGGAAGGGTGGAAACATGCACCCCCCCGGCGATGATCACCGAATCGGGACAGAGCTTCCTGGCCTCGGCGGCCAGGGTCTGCGCCTCGGTGACCAGAGGCGTTGTAAAGGTGATCCCGATGTACTCGGGCTGCCAGGAGCTGAGGACCTCCCTGTACGCGTCGAGGGGCCTGGCCTCTATCATCAGGTCGGCCACCCTCACATCGTGTCCGTCCTCCAGCACCGCCCCGGCAAGGGCTCCCAGAGTAACGAATGGCGCTGAGGTTATGGCAACCCTGATCTTGCTGCTGCTGTAAACGTCGATGGCCGACGGCGGATTTACAAGTAATACCCGGCTCAAGGAGTCTCCCTTCGGCTGTCCGTCAGTTGCCCAGGACCACCAGCCTGGAGACAACGGTATGCTCACCGCTGAAGGCCACCACCGGGTAGATACCAGGAGGAAGCCTGCGGCCTGAGGCATCGGTGAGGTTGTATGGGATGCTGATGTCGCCGGATGGAGCCTCTCCGCTATAGAGTGTCCTGACCACCCTGCCTGTGATGTCGTGTACCTGCAGGGTAAGAAGACCGGCCTGGGGCACCGTGCAGCGGAATGCAGTTGAGGACACGGCGGGATTGGCCCCGGCGAACCCCAGGGAGAATACGCCCTGGGGGGCTCCCCCTTCCACCGACATGGCCCCGGCTGCCCATATCTCCACGTCGTCGATGTTCCAGCCGCAGTATTCCCATCCCGGGTCGGTGGTGCCCATGACCCATCTTATCCAGACCTGGGGGCTGGTGTCCGCCCATTGGGAAATGTCGATGATCCTGGTGCTCCACTGGTCGTCGGTAATCTCCTCGGCGCCGTTCTCCCAGACGGAGAACCATGTATCGCCGTCGGTGGATATCTCCACGGAAGCATGGTCGTACTGGTTGCCTTCCACCCCAAGCCAGCGCTGGAACCTTAGCTGGGTTCCGTAAAGACCGGAGCAATCGATCGGCGAGGTGGTGAGGTACTTCTCCGAAAGGCTCGGTTCGTAGTCGCCCTCGAGGTTGTATCCGTACACATTGTCACCGGTGTGACCGGAGGTGGGGTCCGGGTTCCCGTGGGAGCCACCGAGACCCTGGGGTACGCCCCATTCCCACTTGGCGTCCGCCGTCCATCCCGGATCGGCATCCATGTTCCAGCTGTATATAAGACCGGCTTCACCGGCTATGAGAACCACGGTTGCCGTGGTGTTCCCCATGCCGGAGGTGTTGTTCACGAAGTCAACCTCGGCGGTGTGGACGCCCAGAGGCAGGTTCTGCGCCTCGGGGGTAAGGGAGGCGGTTATCTGGATATCGTCACCGGGATAGATGGTTCCGGTGAGGGGGCCGGTGACCTCCAGCCAGGAGACCGACTGGGGATCCACGGTGTAATCCGCGGAGGAACCCCCCTTGTAGGAGAGGTCCCAGGTCACCGAAGCCGGTTCGAAGGGGCCGCCCACCTCGCCCTGGAAGATCCTGTCACCTTCCGGGGTCACCCTGAGACCGGCGTCGTAGCCCAGCAGCTTGAGGCAGAAGTTCCCGGTTCCGGGGTACGGGTTCTCCGACCAGAAGTAGAGATCGTGCCAGGAGCCGTCGTTGTACCAGCTTTCCCCCTGGGAGGCGGCGGATTCCACTATAACCCTCATTGCCGCGCCAAGCAGCACCGGAACGTCGGCGGTCCTGTCATAGGGATAGCCTCCGTGGGAGAACTCCATCACGAAATGAATGCTGTCCCCCTGGGCTGCCTGGAAGGGCTGTGAAAGCTCGATGGTGTGGAATCCCCTGAACAGAGCGGTGCCGGTCTCCACCGAAAGGAGGTCGGAGGGTGAGCCCCCCTGGAAGCTTCCGTACATGGAAGCGGTGTAGTCCACCGAGTCGGCTGCGGTGAAGAAGGAAACGGCTGTAATGTAGTGGTCGCCGGTTGCCTCGAAGGAGTTCATCACCATCTGGGGGGACTCGAAGGTGTCCCTCCAGCCGTGGTAGTCATGGTAGTAGAAGGCTTCGTAGTCTATCATCCTGGCATCCGTGAAGGAAACGGCCCCCATGAAGGGTTCCCTTCCGCACCACTTGTCCCAGTAGCTGATGTAGAAGAAGCCGTCGAAACCCCAGCTCTCTCCCCAGCTGTTCTTGCATATCCACGCCCCGGGTTCAGGAGCCTGTGTAACCTTGTCGTCGTCCCAGCCTATTATTGCCACCGAGTGGTTGGGAAGTTCCGGAGCCGAGGATGGCTGATAATGAATGTAGTTCTGCATATATGTGCTGGAGGAGTAGTAGCAGGTTGCAAGAGCCCCGGTGTTCATCACCGCTTCCTTGATCCTGTCCAGGGATGCCAGGTCGTCGCCACCGATGTGCCACTGGACCTCCATGGGGTAATACACATGGAAATCAGGCGAATAGAGCGAAGGCGCAACTCCGTACGACTGACCGTCGATCTCCCTCACTGCTCCGTCCCCCCTGGAGAGGTAGGCTGTTGCCACAAGATAGTCGCCTCCCTGGTGGGGCGTAAGCCCGCCGCTGCCGTATGGGGGGTCCATGTCGGCGTTGTACCAGTCGTTGAAGCCGTTCCACCAGTCAAGATGGTACTCCGCAAGGGCAGGTTCGCCTGTTTCGCCCTGGTCTTCCCATTCACCGGTGATGAGCATGTTGGATTCAATGGAGGCCATGGTTCCGTGGGTCCAGCAGGTTCCACCCTGCTGGCTTTTCACGGAGGTCACGTAATTCTCCCCACCCACATCCCTCAGGTCGAAGGACGGGGGAAGCTGAAGCATCAGAACACCGAGCATTATCTGTATCATGGTTGCCTCCAGAACATGTTGCTTTGCAGTGAACAGTGGTGTTTATATACTACAGTCATGAAACTGCTGGTAGCCGTTCCCGCCCTGAACGAGGAGGTGACCATCGCCTCCGTGGTTTCATCCGTTCCCCGCGGCGACATTCCCTGTGAAACAGATGTGCTGGTGGTGGACGATGGTTCCACAGACGGCACTGCGGAGGAGGCCCGAAGGGCCGGCGCAACGGTTATCTCCCACGGCAGGAACATGGGCCTGGGAACCGCATTCAGAACGATGCTGGGGTACGCCAGGGAAAAGGGCTACCATGCAATGGCTACCATCGACGCCGACGGGCAGTTCGATCCACGTCAGCTCCCGAAGCTCCTGGTCCCTATACTGGAAGGCCGGGCCGACATCGCAACTGCCAGCAGGTTCGCCGACCGATCCCTCACCCCTGGGATGCCCCTTCTCAAGAGGTGGGGGAACAGGAGGGTCGCCGGGCTGGTAAGCGGCCTTGCAGGCATCAGGATCCACGATGCAACATGCGGCTACAGGGTCTACGGTCCCACAGCCCTGGAGAGAGTATCCTGTTTCAGCAGGTTCACCTACACCCAGGAAGTCCTGATAGACGCCGCGAGAAAAGGCCTCAGGATCACTGAGATACCCCTGGAGATAAGGGGAGAGCGGGAACACGGAAAGTCCCGAATAGCCTCGAATCTCTGGCGCTATGCCCACCTTTCCCTGGAGGCCATGTACTCCGTTGCCCACGGTCACTCTCCGTGGCGCTTCTACGGAAGACCCGCCTTCGGCCTCATACTGTCCGGAATACTGCTGGACCTTTTCGTTCTGCTGAGATGGATAATCGTTGGAAGGATAACCCCCTACACCGCCTTCGGAATAGGAGGGCTCTTCCTTATCACCTTCGGGATCCTCCTGCTCCTGTTCGCATCCATAGCGGATATCTCAGCCGCAAACAGGAAGATGCTGGAGGAGATCACCGCCTTCGAAACAAGAAGGGCAAGAAAGGACAGCTGATGGGCAACACCTGGGATCCCGTGGTAAACACGGAAACATACCTTGAGGTGCTTCGCAGGGCTGAGGAGTTCGCTTCCCTGAATGGATATCGGCTCAACGACGACAGGGAAAGGATCGAGAAGGTGATAGGCCTGATGACCATGAACGTGAAGAGCGCCGGCGATCACTACTGCCCATGCAAGCAGAGCCATCCTCTGGATCCGGAAAGGGATGTGGTCTGTCCATGCCCGGAACTGTCATCGGAGATCGAAGCCGACGGGAACTGCTTCTGCAAGCTCTTTTTCTTCTGATCAGCGGAGAATGGTGACCTTCGCTGAAGCGGGGGTCTGCCCGGCGCACCTTGCGAATACCAGATATACTCCGCTGGGTGCCGTTCCAGTATTCCAGAAGAAAGTGCTGCTGCCAGGGGGAAGATAACCCTGATGCAGGGTTTCAACCCTCCTTCCCGCAAGATCGTACACGAACACGTCGGTCTGGCCTCCGGCGATCTCAACTTCCACCGTCACCGACCCCGTTGAGCAGGGATTAGGCCGGGGCTGGCAGAGGTATACCGGCTGAGAGTGCATGTTCCCGTTACTCCATCCCGGGGTGGGAACCTGAAGGATCCGCCATTCCCCCCCGTCGGGGAACCTTCCCCAGGAGATGTCCGCTGTCTGGTCGCCGAAGGAAACATCCTCGAGCATTGAAACGAAAGGCTCTTCGCCGTCTCCTGCCGGGATCCTGCCCAGGGTGAAGCCGTCCCCACCTGCGGAAAGCCTGAATGGGAGATGGGTCCCGCCCTTCCAGCCGTCACCGTCGGCCCAGAAAAGGAGGAATCCGCCTGGCGGTATCATGGTTCCCCTGGGCACTGACCATGGGTCGGCCCCGGCAGAATCTGCGTTCATGAAAACCAGCACGCCGGCGTCGATCTCATATGGATTGCCGTTGTAAAGCTCTATCCAGTCCGAGGTCCTCCCCCAGTCGTCCAGGATCACAGTGTCGTTCTTCGCCATTATCTCGTTCACGCAGAGATACGGCATGGCCGATGGGTAGAAGAAGGGGCCGATGTCCTGCCTGGTGCCGTCGGGGTCCTGCAGGGAGGGATCGCCTCCATCGATGCATGGGGAGTTCCAGAGAAGGTACCCTCCTTCATCGGTCCGCGGATCACCCTGAATGTTGCCCTGGCCTGTCAGGGGCTGGGTATCCGAGATGGACCAGTCCACCGAAAGAGTGCCCTCTTCCACTGACACAGGTGAACCGCATCCCTGGAAGATGCTGCTGGAGGTTTCGCCGTGACCTCCACCGGCCCCGGGGGTCTTTTCATACACCGATATGCCCGTTTCGCAGTTCCGCAGGAGAAGGCCGCTTCCCTGAAGGAAAGCGCCGTCCTTCACCGCTATGCCCATGGGACAGTTCTCGATTATCGAGCCGGTAACGGTCACCATGGTGCCCGATCCGCTTCCCCCCGTGGGAGCGCCTATGGAGATGCCCTTGTCGGATGAGTTCGATATGGTCGTGCCCGAGACGGTTACAGTGGAAGCGTTCATGTCGATGCAATCCCCGTCGATGCTTGAGACCTCGCAGTCCTCGACGGTGAAGATTCCGTTCCGGCAGAGCTGGAACTCGATACCGTCCATGCTTCCGGCAACCGGGTCGAACAGGTCATGAAAAACGGTAGAGACTATGGAGGCCGACTCGCCCTGCTCCATGTAGAACATCTCTCCCCGGCAGCGGACGAACCTGCTGTCCGTCACCTCGGCGGTTCCCCCGTGGAGCTTCACGGAACACCAGTTGTCCCTGAATACCGACCCTGTGATGGTGATCTGGGCATCGGTACCGGCAAGGGCCGCGAAACCTTCCCCTGGAGAGGAAGAGTACCCCCGGGAGCCGGATATCACGGTGTTCACCATTTCCAGCCCTCCGTTCTGTACCCTTATGCCCCTCCAGCCCGTTTCTCCGTGGACGGCGGAGATGAACACCGAATCCTGGGCGTTGCCCTGGAGGCTGATATCACCCTGGCAGGATATTGCCCCCTGCTCTCCCATCAGGATCACCACTCCGGGTTCAGCGGAAAGGGTAACACCGCCTGGAACAACAAGCTCTCCGGTGATGAGATACGGGGAGTTCGACCTGCGGAGGAAGGTGTTCTCCCCCAGGACCCCTTCCAGTTCAACCGGCTCGACGATCCTGAAGGGATTGTACCTGTCGGTGGCCTCTGTCCTTCTCCAGCCTGCCTGGAGGTTGGTTTCCACCGTCCACCACCACGAGCCCGGGGGAATGCCGGTGATGGTGAACACAGTGTCCTGTATGCCTTCGAACCTGGCTATCTCATCGGCATCCGGACCCAGACTGTCCCTCACGATAACGGTGTATGAAGCGGGGTTTCCCAGAGGGTCCACCGTGGGAGTCCAGCTTACCGGAAGGCTGTCGGTGGCCAATGTGTCCGATCTGTATGACCTGAAGGGAAAGTACTTGTACTGGAACTGCCACTGAAGATCGGAGGTCCTGCTGTCGAGATTCTCCCTGAGCTCCTCCAGGGCCCCCTGGAAACCCTGGATATCCGTATCGTCCCAGTCGTCCTCCTCCACAGCCTGCTGAAGGGCAGCCTCCAGGGAATCCGACCAGAGGAGGAGGTTCTCCGGGGTGAGGTACTCCTGATAGATCATCTCTACGGAGTCCTGAAAGGCCTCCCTGAAATCAGGTACCGTAAGGGTCCTGGCGTGGATGGGATTGTCGTACCAGTTGAGGTTGGTGCATCCTCCATAGGATATCCCCAGGTTATCCGAAAGCACCTTGTCCACATCCCAGGGAAGCATGATCCAGGATCCGGAAACGGCTGCGTCATGGTAGAGATAGTAGTTGTGGTAGTAGGTGCTGTTGTTGGCGAAGGCGGAATTTATCGCCAGCATTCTCAGCAGGCCGTACTCCCCCTCCATTACGAAGGCCGTGTCCATGAACGCCTGAAAGTTACCCGGCGCGGTGTACTCCAGGTCCTCGATCAGCTGGATAAGGTCGTTCATTCCGGTGCCGCTGCCCGTTTTCAGGGACCATACCGAATCAACGTCGTCGTGGATGTTGGCGCAGGCTCCGTCCACCTGGGCCTTGTAGAGGTTTCCCGAGGGGTCCATACCGCTGCGGGAGAGGAACGCTTCGTCCACAGGTTCAAGAAGGATGAAAAGGCCCCTGTAATCGCCGTTGACATTCAGTCTGGCGTGGGAGACCCGGAATACCGGGAACCCCATACACTCCAGGACCCTGGAGAAGAGCCAGGCTCTCATGTAGGACCTGTCGGCATACTCGGCGTTGAAGTTCCAGGTGGTCCTTCCGTGAAGGGGCTGGTCCGGGGGGAACTCCACCCTGTAAGACTTCTTGCGATATGCCCGGGAGGTATCTCCCCTTATCCGCATCGTGCAGTTCTCGTAGATGATTCCCTGATGGGTCACGGTACAGGGGATGGTGATCTCCTGCTCCCAGTTCTCCATCATGTTTTCGAACTGGGCCTGGTCGCATGTTATGGAGTACTCCGGCACCTGGGAAGGAAAAAGGAGGCCGAACACGAGAAGCAGTGTCATGATCCGGCCTCCTTGAGAGTGGTTTCGTCAGCTGGTGAGACGGATGGTCTCCCTGGCTATCATGAGTTCCTCGTTGGTGGGGATCACCATGACCTTCACGGAGCTGTCGGGGGCGGAGATGATCCTTTCCACTCCCTTTACCTTGTTCGCCTCACGGTCGATCCGAATTCCCAGCGCATCCATGTTATCACAGATAAGCTCCCTGAGTTCCCAGCCGTTCTCCCCGATCCCGGCGGTGAACACCACGGCATCCAGGGTTCCCAGTGTCGCCGCGTATGAGCCGATGTACTTCCTCACCCTGTCGGCGAACATCTCGAAAGCGAGTTTCGAGCGTTCATGGCCGTTCCACATGTGCTCTTCCACGTCCCTCATGTCCATGGATACGCCGCTTACTCCCAGAAGACCGCTCTCCTTGTAAACCATTTTCTTCACCTGTTCCAGGGTCCAGCCCCTGTTCTCCATCAGGTCGAAGAGGATGGCCGGGTCCACATCGCCGGACCTGGTGCCCATCATCACTCCGCAGAAGGTGCCGAATCCCAGGCTGGTGTCTATGGACCTGCCGCCCTTCACCGCCGTGATGGAAGAGCCGTTGCCAAGGTGGCAGGTGATTGTGTTCACCTCATCAAGGGGGCGTTCGAGGATCTCGGCGGCCCTCTGGGAAACGAACTGGTGGCTGGTGCCGTGGAAGCCGTAGCGCCTCATTCCAAAGTCCTCGTAAAGCCTGTAGGGCAGTCCGTAGAGGTAATTGACCATGGGCATGGTCTGATGGAAGGCGGTGTCGAATACGGCAACGTTGGGTACTCCTGGAAGGGCCTTCATCGCCGCCCTTATCCCCATGATGTTGGCTGGGTTATGCAGGGGGGCCATCTCGCAGACCTCTTCCAGTCCGGAAAGGACCTTTTCATCGATCAGAACGCTACTGGTGAACTTCTCTCCACCGTGGACCACCCGGTGACCGCAGGCGGTTATCTCCTCCAGTGAGCCGATGGCGCCCCTGTCGGGGTCCACTATGATCTCCAGAGCCATGGCGAGACCTGTCTCATGGTCGGGAATGGGCTTCTCGAACTCCACCTTCCCGCCGTTGCACTTGTACTTCATCTTGCCCTGCTCCAGGCCGATGCGCTCGATAAGGCCGGATCCCAGCATGCTGCCGCAGGTTCCGTCTATCACCTGGAACTTGATGGATGAACTGCCACTGTTGATAACGAGAATCTTCATTTCAGCCTCTTGCTCTAATTGAAAAACGTGTTCTTGAAACGGGAAATGCCGTCCGGGGAACATACCTTATTCTTCGTTTTTCCTCAACCTTTTTTGCCCTTCTTCGCAAGCCTTGTATCCAGCACCGCGAAAAGGAAGGCCCAGATGCATGAGAAGCGGTAGTTCGTTATCAGGGAACTGCTGAGGGCCGCTATGACAAGGGCGGTGAAAGAGGCCGTGAGCCACATGCCGGTTACCGCGTCCCCAGAGGAAGGGGCTCCAATGGTGAGCCTGAACCCTCCGGCAATTCCCCTGGCGTAAAGAAGCGCAAGTACCACCGTTCCAGCAAGACCGGTGTTGAGAAGGAGCTGGAAGAAGCTTCCGTCCACATAGGGGATCGATACCATGGACATAAGGTCGGGACGGAAGTAGTGGATCTCATGGCCGAAACCGGTGCCGAACAGAAGGGTGACCGGCGATGCGGTGACGGTTCTCAGTATCTCATACCAGGAGAGGAACCTGGCCCAGAGCGACACATCGCCTATCAGTCCGCCGTCGGCTCCCCCTCCTCTGGCGGCAACATCACCGGGGGTCAGAAGGCCCGCCGCCGCAACGAATGCCACCGAACCCGCGGTGAAGACAAGAACGAGAAGGGCCCTGGACAGAACCGGGCCGAGCCTGACACCCGCCCGGCCCTCCCGCGCCATGTCCCCCACGAAGGCCGCCATGGCCCCTGCAGCAACCGCCAGCCAGAGGGCCCTTGACTGCCCCAGGAGTATCGCTGCCCCCATGACCAGTATGGCCACGGCCGAAGGGATAAGTGGAAGGCGGCCGCCTTTTTTCCAGATCGTGAATCCGGCAATGAACAGGCCGACCATGACCACATTCAGTTCCCGGGAGGTTACCCTGAGACCCGAGGTTGCCCTCTCGTAAACCCCTTCGCCCCCTGTAAAGCCCTTGAAAAGAACCCATATCGCCGCTGCTATGGAAACCCATACCAGGGTCCTCACAAGGAGCCTCTGGTTCTCATCCTTCCCCAGAAGCCACATCGCCGGGAAGTAGAACAGGTATCCCAGCATGGTCTTCAGGAAGAGTCCGGCACTTTCGGGATCGTATCCCCTGGCCACACCGTGGATGAAAGAGGCCGCGGAAAGGGCCATGAGAACCAGTATGAGTCTTGATATCCCGGTGGACTTCACCGCCCCCTCACCGTCGATCACCGCGCCGATCCACATGATGAAGATCCAAATCTGTATAGCGTCGTCTATCCTTATCGGGAATGGGCCCGCGTAGAAACCCAGTCTGGCCAGGAAAAGCGTGGTGAGAACCACCTGAACGGTGAAAAGGAGAGCCGCCATCCTGGGTGGACAGGCAAAGACCATCAGGGCTATCAGCAGGAAGGAAACTCCGGCCGCCACCGGAATCAGGGTATCGGTTGCCGCTCCGGCGGCCACCAGAACCAGGATCGCAGCGAAACCGGCGTTCAGAACCCGCCTTGAACCCTCAGATGTCAATACCCGCCGCCTCGGCCACCGCGGGGGATACGGTCTGCGCCACCCATTCAAGGAACTCCGAATCATCCGCTCCGAAAGCGGCGGCTGTGTGGGAATCTATGTCGAGTTCACCCACCAGCACCCCCCTGTGGATCACCGGGGCGACGAACTCGCTCCTTACCAGAGGGCTGCACGACAGGTAGTTGGACTCCGCCGTCACATCGTCCACCACGAAAACCTTCAGGGTGCTGGCGGCCTGGCCGCAGATGCCCTCTCCGAAGCCTATCCTTACATGTTCCGTGGGTTCGCCGGAGAACGGCCCAAGGACCAGCTGATCAGCTTCAGCGGGGTCGACGAGGTAGAAACCCGCCCAGTCGTATCCCCTGCCGGCTTCCCTGAGAAGGTCGCAGACCGCCTGAAGCCTGTCCCCGGCGGGAACCGCCTCGTCCATTACCCTTCGAATGAACTCCCTGGTTTCCAGGCTGATCACTTCGCTTCCTCCTCCATGGACTCCCACAGGGCAAGGGCTCTGCGGACGTGGGGAATGGTTATCGTTCCACCCACCACCGAGCCGATACCCAGGACTTCCACTATCTGTTCCCTTGTAACGCCGGTCTCCCGGCATCGATGAACATGCCAGGCTATGCAGTCGTCGCATCTGAGGACAAGGGATGCGGCAAGGCCCAGCATCTCCTTTACGCCGGCTGAGAGGGCGCCTTCATCATAGGCGAGTGAATCCACGCTGAGTACCCTCTTCATAACCCTGTCGGCGTTCCTGAAAAGTATCTCGTTCTGTTCCCCGCGGAGGTTGAGGAAATCGTTCATCGTCCGGTACTGGGACATTCTCCTTCTCCTTCGGCAAGTCTTACCACCACCAGGGCGGTCACGTCATCCTGCTGATCCCCGTCTTCCCTGTAGCTCTCCAGCAGACCGGTCAGGGAATCGATTATGCCCGAGGCTGAATCGGAACAGTGCTTCGCCAGGAAACCCCGGAGCCTCCGGACACCGAAGGGTTCGCCTTCGGGGCTCATGCTCTCGGTTATCCCGTCGGTATAGAGCAGAAGCCTGCTTCCAGGTCTGATTACCGCATCGCCCTTGACATAGGAGGCGTCTGGAATCACTCCCAGAATCAGTCCGCCCCTGTCCAGGACCTCGATGTCTCCCTCTTCGTTCCCGTGGCAGATGAGCGGAGGATCATGGCCGGCGCAGCAATACTGGAAAGAACCCTCCAGCGGATCGATGAAGCCAAGGAAGAAGGTTATGAAGGTGTCGTCGGGCATCCTTCCGCAAAGGGCGGCGTTAAGCCTGCTTACCGTCTCGTCCACGGCAAGGTTCTCCCGGAGAAGCGTTCCCAGACTGGCCTGAAGGGCTGCCATGAGCATGGCCGCGGGGGCTCCCTTTCCGGAAACATCGGCAACTGCAACAGCGGTCCTTCCATCTTCCAGGGGGATAACGTCGTAGTAGTCGCCACCCATTACCCTGGAGGGTATGTTGACGGCGCTGATGTCCCATCCCGCAGGCTTTATGAGGGTACCCGGAAGCAGTTTCCTCTGCATGTCCCTTGCCAGCTCCAGCTCCCTTGCCAGGGATTCGCTCTGGAGTTTCTCCCCGAAGAGCCTGGCGCTCTGGACAGCCTGGGCGATCTGCCTGGTGAAACTTTCAAAGAGACCCCTCGTGTATTCCTGGAAGAAGAACTGCCTGGAACTGGCGGCCAATATTATGCCCAGCCGCTCGCCCCGCACCTCCACCGGCGCGGCGACCAGCGAGGCAATCCTGGTGTTCCCCTTCGACTGATCTTCCATTTTTCTCAGGGAACTCCTCCTGTAGTTATTCATCATGAATCCGCCCCCGGAGGCGTCTATCCTTCTGGCTACCCCGGAGTACCAGCCGGGAGCAAGCTTGTCTCCGATGTCCTCCAGTGCCCCGGTCCTGGAATGGGAATGATCCCGGCCGCTGAAAAGATGAAACCAGCACGCATCGGCTCCGGTGAGCTTCACACCCAGGCGAACCGCCGCCTCACAGAGCTGATCGAGCTCGAAACTGGAGTGCAGTACCTGGCTCAGGTCCTGCAGCGTTGCCAGCTCCCTGCTCTTCTTCTCCAGTATCCTCGCGGTGGGGAGCTGAAGGAGCATGGTCAGGAAGGCCAGGAGTACGTAAACGGCGGAGACGGTCACCGCTGCGGTCTCGAGACCCCCTGTGCCGGGGCATCGCCAGCCGGACAGCCAGTAATAGACCCCGCGTATCATTATAACGGCGGCAAAGGCGCCGAAGAGCACGATGTACCTTGACTTGCGGGAAAGGTACTGGACCCACCTCTGGCAGAAACCCAGGGAGACCGACGACACGAGAAGGAGCAGACCGGGAAGCTCCAGTTCGATCCCAGTGAACAGTTCGCTGGCGGAGGCCACGGTGATCCTCATTCCCGTGATGTGGAGGAAGCCGTTCAGGAAGACCAGCGCAACGGTTGCCCTGTAGAGCCATATCGTTGCCGGGGAACGGTCTACGAAGACGAATCCCCTCACCGCGGCGAGGAGAACCAGTGAAACCGCCAGTATTGCCAGCCTCACAGGCGGGACCCGTTCTGCAGGGCTCCCGGAAGTCCTTCCCTCCTCCCGCTCAGGTTCCGTCCCGGAGGTGTCCACGCTGGTGGATGTGAGAACGGCATTTATGAGCACCCCGGTTGCAGCCCCGGTCACCTCACCAAGGGTGCCCAGGAACTCGCTTGTCTGACCGGTGAAGGTGGAATCGACGAAGCTTCTCACCTGCCCGCCGCCGACCTGGGCGACATTGTCTATTCGCCGCCCCAGCTCCAGGACCCTCTCCGCCCTCTCAGGGTCTTCGGGAAAGGATGACACCCCCCCGGCGGAGCCGGCATACCCTGTGAGGCCCCATAGCAGGACGATGGAGAAGAATGTCAGCAGGAGCCTTCTGGAGAGGCTTATCGTGGAAAGAAGCTCGTCCATCCCCAGAAAGAAGAAGAACCCCGCTGCAAGGAAGAGGATCCCGGCGGAGATCCTGGTGACGCTGCCGCCCAGGGAAGAAGGAGGGAACAGAACAAGCAGAAGGGCCGCCAGAATCAGCGCTCCCTTCACCATCCTGATAGTTCCCCGCCGGTTCATTACCCCGCCTGTCAATCCGCCGCGAGGAAGGAAGCGAGCTCTTCAGGGGTACCCGTGGTCACCGTTCCGTCGGCCAGGAGCTTCATGGGAAAGCGACCCAGTGCAACCTCCTCGGAACCCACGGTGACGATCCTGGGAATGCCCAGTCTGGAAGCCTCTCCGAACTGCCGTCCTATCTTTCTCCCGGAAACGTCAATCATGGTCCTGAACCCCCTGCCCCTGAAGAAACGGGCAAGGGCCGCCGCCTCGGCGAGAACATCCCCGGAGACCACCGCCACGTAAAGATCAGCCGGATGGGCACTTTCAAGGGTCTTTGGTATCAGGCCGTAGGTCTCCAGGAAGAGGGTAAGTGTGAGGACTCCCATACCGAACCCCACACCGGATATCTTCTTGCTTCCGAAAAGGCCCACAAGATTATCGTACCTCCCCCCTCCGCACAATGCGCGCCTGTTCTCGCCGCCTGTATCCATCAGCTCAAATACGATTCCGGTGTAGTAGTCCAGGCCCCTTACTACCGCGGGAGAGAAAGAGGTTCCCTCCACCCCTGATCTTGCAAGAAGGTCTTGAAATCTCACTATCTCTTCGTGTGATTCACAGCCTTCCATCAGCTCCCGCAGCCAGGGATCGCCGGTTGACTCCACCCCGACGAGCTTTTCCACCATGGAAGCGATCTTCTCGCTGCCGCCACAGGCTTCCATGAGGCTTTCCCGCCAGGGGCCCGGCTTCATCTTGTCGCGGCGGTCCACTGCGGCAAAGACCGTTTGAACGCTCTCGCTCGGAACGCCGCAGCGCTCCAGGGCGCTGGTCATGAACCTTCTGCTTGACCATCCGATCCTGTAGATGGAGCTGGGGGCTTTGAAGGACTCCATTATTCCCCCCAGGACCATCATTATCTCCAGATCGGCTGAGAGATCAGAGGATCCCAGGATGTCACAGTTGAACTGGAGGAACTCCCGTACCCTTCCCCTCTGGGGACGCTCATACCGAAAGCACAGGGGCATTGAGAACCATCTTACCGGAAGCTGCAGCTCTCCGCGGTGGGCTATCATCCTTGCAAGGGATGGGGTCATTTCCGGACGAAGTATGACCTCCCTTTCGCTCCTGTCCAGGAAGGTATAGCTCTGCCTTTCAACGAGTTCGCCGCCGGATTTGGCCGCAAAAAGGGAAAGGGGCTCCATGACAGGTCCGTCATACTCCTCGAATCCGGCTTTCAGGGAACCCTCCCTGAGCTTGCCGGTAACGTAATTTTCCACCCTGAACTCTTCTGGATACCTCTGGCGCATACCGCCGAGGGGTTTCGTTGAAAGAGTCATAAAACACTCCTTGGTAATACTTTCACAACACGCATGAGCAACAGGCCGATTTTCCCGGGTATCCTACCCTGTGAGGTCAGCCGGTGCAACCCCGTGAAGGTCGACTATCGGCCCTGGCATCGTTCCAGGAAGGCCACCCGCAGGTTCAGGTCTCATTTGCGTCCTTTCCTGTAAAGGGGATCCTCCACCGGACCCGTAACGGATATGTACTTCGCGGCAAGTTCCCTCAAATCGGCGGTCCCGGCTTCCGCCCTGGCCCTGTCAACTGCCTCTCCTCCTATGCTTTCCCTGATCTCCCTCAGGAGGTCCAGGCACATTCCCTCGGACTGGGCATCGGAGGCTGGCTGATGCAGCAGACCTATAACCGTGGAAGCCGCCCCGGCATGATCACCCTGAAGACTGGATAGCCTGGCGAACCCAAGCACCGTTTTAACAAGCACCGGTTCGTTACCTGATCTGGAGGCGACCTCAGCTGCCCTGGCGAGGAAGTCCCGGGCCCTCTTCAGTTCTCCGGCTCTCATGTAGTGGAAGGCCAGTCCGTTCAGGGATCCGGAAACGATATTCTCGTCACCTGATCTCTCCCCGAGCTGGAGCGCTTCCTCATAGGAACGGGCAACGTCCTCGAAGCGCTCCATCTTCTCGTTGAGCACCGCCATGTTCATCTTTATTCCCGCCTGGCCCCTTACGCTGCCGATCCTCCTGTAATAGTCAGCCGCAGTAGAGTAGTGCTGCTCCGCCTCGCCGTAGCTTCCCTGAATGACCTCAATCCCCGCAACCAGGTTCAGTGCCCCGGCGCATCTTTCCGTGTAGCCGGCGGTCCTCACCGAAGAGAGGTAGGCCAGGAATGCCTCCCTGGCGCGCCGGTAGTCGCCCTCTGCCACCGCCAGTCGTCCCATATAGAGGCGGGCTCTCCATTCGCCGCACCTGTACCCGGCCTTCCTGCATTCACCGGCTATCCCGGGAAGAACGCTCCTTGCGGTGGCGTAGTCGCCTGTCTGCAGATGGTAGTTCACCATTTCCAGCCTGGCCTCCAGGGCCTCCATGGGACATCCGTCTCTGGAGAAAAGCTCCACTGCACCTTCCAGGTATTCCCCTGCCCCTGCGGGGCTCCCGGTTTCGATCATCATCGCGCCCTTGGTGAGGAGCACTGCAGCCCTGTCCCTGTCGGTGAGGCCCTGTGAGGTTTCCAGGGCGCAGGCGATGAGTCTGGCGGACTGGGACATCCTGCCGGTCCTCAGGGCCAGCAGGCTCTGCCATGCCATTATCGTGGAGGAGAGGCCCTCAGGCAGGGGTACCCCCGCTCCCCTGAGGGCCTCCTCCATCATGTTGAATCCGGTCCTGAGCCTTCCCCTGTCAAGGCAGTAGATGTGCACAGGGCGGAGCATCTGCCTCAGGAATCTGAAGCGGCTCTTCTCCACCGCCAGCTTCCACGCGAAGGTGATGTCGTCGAAGCATGCCCTGATGCCATCGAGTCCCCGACCGGCCTCGAGCCCTGTCAAGGCCATTTCCCCGAAGGCGGCCGCTCTGGCGGCGAAATATCTGCAGTGCATCTCCCTGGCCACTTCGTAGCCCCTGGAGAAAGGGTTCTTCTCCTGTATTATGAAATCCCTTGTCATCGCCGGGATGTGGATGCCCATGTCATCCCTCAGGAGGAAGGACCGGTCCACGAGGGATAGGACCATCTCAGGGGATACGTCGGATACCTCTTCGGCCTCCTGAACGGTGAAGTGACCGGCGAACACCGTGAGCCTTGAAAGGGCGTTCCGCTCCACGGCGGAAAGCTGGTTCCAGGACTGCTGGAAGATGTCCGAGAGCCCCTCGGTGTTCCTCTCCCTGTCGGAGGCCCCCAGAAAGGAGGGGTTCGCCCTTATCCTTCTGCAGATGGCGGATACCGACATGACCCTGGTCCACGAGGCGGCGAGTTCTATCGCCAGTGGTGACCCGCCAAGCAGGGAGCAAATCTCCTCGAGGAGGTTCAGGTTCAGGTCGCCGGGGAACCGGATGCCGGCAAGTCTTTCCGCGGTCTGAATGAATATCCGCGCCGCCGGGGAAGGACCCCCATCAGCCGGCGACTCCAGGGATACACCTTCCACCGGCACGATGACCTCGCCGGGGAGGTCGAGCGGGGTCCTGGAAGATGTCATTACCGTTATCTCCGGACAGGAAGCCAGAAGCTCACTTATAAGGGTAGCTGTCTCATCGCCGGTCTTCACGTTCACGAAAAGCAGAAGCATCCTGGAAGAGTCTATGAATCCTGAGATGGTGTCCACGGCGCTGCGCCCTGCGGGGAGGGAGAGTTCACTGGCCAGCTTCGCCGCCACGGCGGCCCCGTCGGAAGAACAGTCCACCATGCAGATCCCCGAAGGAAAGAGGAACTCATTCTGGCCTGCCGCTCTGATGGCAAGCCTGCGGCTGCCCATGCCGCTCATGCCCCTGAGGGTTATCAGACGGCTGCCCCGGTCCATGACTGACCTGATCTCCTCGAGCTCCCTTTCCCTCCCCACGAAAGGGGTCAGGTCCACCGGCAGGTTGTTTATCTCGGCGGATGAGCCGAAGGCCATCCGGGCACCGAGTGGAAAATCCCTGTAGTCGTCCTCCAGGGAGTACCCCCTGGCCGTTCGGGAGAGGAACCCCCTCCTCTCCAGGTGGTTGATACCCTGGACGAAAAGCCCTGGAAGACCCCCTGTCTCACCGTGGAACCACTCCAGAAAACCCTCCGGCGGATCCCACATGAGAGCTGAGCGGAACCATGCCCTGCAGTCCTCCAGGGAGACCGGCCCAAGGCGCACCGAGGATGACACCCCTCCGAATCCGTAACCATCCAGGACGGCGGACCTTTCGGTGGATGCAGCCACTATGACCCACCCTGGATACATGCCGTAAAACTCCGAAAGCGCTTCCAGTGAAGAGCTGTCGATGGTGTGAAGGTCCCTTAAAAAGATGCCCAGGCTCATGCCTGTTCCCGCATGTGAAAACAGGGAATCGATGACATCCGCCTTTTCCGCCTGGCAACCGAGGGTTTCGGACAGCGCGGAGAATGGAACCTGGGAATCCCCCCCGTTGACCTCCAGCACCTTGTAGTCACCCAGCGACAGATAGGCGGCCGCCGCCGCCAGGAAACAACCCTTGCCGGCACCGTCGGCCCCGAGAACCAGGAAGAATCCCCTGCCCTTCTCCGCGGCCTCCTGGGTGAAGGAAACGAACTGTGACAGTTCCCTGTCCCTCCCCAGGAGCCTGCCATCTCCCGCCCCCGCTCCGTCGACTTCCCCGAATCCGTCTGTGGAGACCACCCTGCCCCTGCCCTGACGCTTGGCGTGGAAAAGCCTCCTGTCCGCCGCGTCGAATATGTCCCTGGGGGAATGGCCGTCTTCCGGATAGACCGCCACACCTATGCTCAGGGATATGGTAAGCGGAGGGGTTCCCTGAAACTCGGTGGAGGCGCATGCAGCGAGCAGTCTTCCGGCAAAGGCTTCCGCCTCGGACCTGTCTGAGCCGGGCAGAACCGCTATGAATTCATCACCGCCGTAGCGATAGATGAGGTCTCCGTCCCTGGAAACCTCCATGGCCCGGCTGCCGAACTCCGCCAGGATGTCGTCTCCCCTGCTGTGCCCGAAGCCGTCGTTGACGCTTTTGAAGTGATCTATGTCCATCACGGCTATCGAAAAGCCAAGACCTTCGCCTGTGAGTTCGTTGAGCTTCCTGGTAAGAAGCTCCCTTCTGAGAAGACCGGTGAGCGAGTCGGTGTTTTCCGGAACCTGTTCGAAAGGCAAGGCATCCCCTCCATGCAGACAAAGGTACACGGAGATTTATACCCATAAAACGATGCTACGGAAAGGCGATGCGGGGTCAGTCCCGGAAGAACAGCCCCTGGACGTTGCCTGGAGCGGTTCCAGTAACCGAGAAGAAAAGCTCCTGAAGATCGACTCCAGAGAGTTCTCCAGCTGTTATTATGCTTTCGAGAACACCTTTATTGATAATACCGAACCGATGACAGTTTGCGGAAGCAACGGAAAGGGTATGGGTCGATATCAGCACCGCCGCCCCTGCGGATGCGGCCTGGGCAACCATTCTCCAGAATGTGGCGGCGGCGGGCGGGTCCAGACCCACCAGGGGCTCGTCGATCACATAAAGATCCGGCCTGGCGGTAAATGCCCCGGAAAGCACCACTCTCTGTATCATGCCGTGGGAATAGGAACCCGATCTGGCGTCTATCCAGCCCTGCATCTCGAAGACATTCACGCAGATATCTATCCGCCGGCGAAGTTCCTCCGAGGGGATCTCCCTGAGCCTGCCGGTGTAGAGAAGGTACTCACGCCCCGTCAGGTGAGGGAACACCGTGGGTTCGTCGGGCACATAGGCAATCCTGTTCCTGGCCCTGTCCACCGGAGCGCCGTCAAGGAGCGCTTCGCCGCCCTCGGGTATTATAAGACCCGAGATCATCTTCAGGGTGGTGGTCTTTCCGGCTCCGTTGGGTCCAAGGAGACCGAATATCTCTCCGCGACCCACCGTCAGGGAAAGATCCCTCACCGCTGACCTTCCGCCGTAGCTCTTGCAGAGTCCGTCGATGGAAAGGCCCGTCAACGGTCCTCACCCCCTACCAGAGCCTCAACGAACTCCCTGCGGCGGAATGGGATGATGTCTTCAGGTCCCTCGCCCACTCCTATGTACCTTATCGGCAGCCCCAGCTCCCTTGCCATGGCGAAAACGGCTCCGCCCCGGGCGGTACCATCGAGTTTGGTCACCGCCAGGTCGGTAACTGGAAGCGAATCCATGAAGTGTCTGGCCTGGGGAAGAGCGTTCTGACCAACGGTTCCATCAAGGACAAGGAGAACACGGTGAGGAGCTCCCTCCAGGGCCCTTCCGGCGACCCTGTGGACCTTCGAAAGCTCGTCCATGAGCCCCTGCCTGGTGGGGAGCCTTCCTGCGGTGTCCACCAGCAGGGTCTGGTAGCCGCCTGAAACGGCCTTCTTCACGGCGTCGAAGGTTACAGCTCCGGGATCGGCTCCCTCCCTGCCTGAGAAGACTGGTATCCCCAGCTTCTCCCCCCAGAGGGTGAGCTGTTCCGATGCGGCGGCCCTGTATGTGTCCGCACAGGCCATGAGCACCCTCTCGCCGGCAGCGGTGCATGAAGAAGCAAGCCTTGCTATCGTGGTGGTCTTCCCGGCTCCGTTAACTCCCACCACAAGGGTTACCGAGGGCACGGTTCCGGGGCTGAAGGGCGGATACTCCGGGATCAGGTCCACGAGGATGTCCGCCAGGACCTTCCTCCATCCAGACCCCCCGGAAGGGGAGAACTCCCGTCTGAACCGCTGGAGGACCTCTTCGGTGAGTTCCCAGCCCAGGTCGCCTTCAAGGAGTATCTCCTCCGCCCTCTCCAGGGTATCCTCGTCCACCCCGGCGCTGAAGATGCCTCCCAGTTTCCTGGAAAGAGCCTCCCTGCTTTTCCTCAGTTTTTCGGTGAGGTTCATAGTCTGGCCATCTCCTCCATGTTTACCGAGGTTATGGAGCTCACGCCCTCCTCGGCCATGGTAATTCCGTAGAGGACGTCGGAACCCTCCATCGTCCTCTTGTTGTGTGTTATCACGATGAACTGGGTGCCGCTGCTGAACTCCCTGAGAATGGAGATGAACTTGTCGATGTTGGAGTCGTCGAATGGAGCGTCCAGCTCGTCGAGAACGCAGAAAGGGGAGGGCTTCACGAGATAGAGACTGAACAGAAGGGCCACGGCGGTCATGGCCTTCTCCCCCTCTGAAAGGGAGATAACGCTCTTCAGCTTCTTACCGTGGGGCCTTGCCATTATCTCTATTCCACCCTCCAGAGGGTCGTCACCCTCCAGGGAGTAAATGTCCCCCTCGCCTCCGCCGAAGAGCTTCACGAACATGGTCCGGAAATTGTCACGGACCTTTTCGAAGGTTTCCCTGAACCTTTCAGCGGCCTCCTCGTTGATCTCCCTTATGGCTCTGGCCAGGCTGGCCCTGGCGTCCTCGAGGTCCCGCTTCTGTTCGGTGAGGTAGGAAAGCCTGGCATAGGCCTCATCGTACTCCTTCACCGCAAGCATGTTCACAGGACCAATCCTCTCCAGCTTCTCGTTCTCCGAAGAAAGCCGACTGCGGATCTCTTCAACCGGGAGGTCCGCAAAGGGATTCTCCTCCGGGGAACAGGATCCCTCCAGGGCTTCCAGTTTCTCGGAGATTGAGGAAGCCCTTGCCTCGAGCTCTATCATCCGGGACCTGGCCCTGGACAGCCTGTCCCTTATCTGCTGCACTTCCCTCTCGAGCACCGCGGTGCTCTCCATGAGCCTGTTCCTCTCGGCGGCGTATCCGTTACGCCTTTCCTCCCCTTCGCCCCTGCTGGATCTCAGTTCACCGGTCCTCTCCCCGAGCTCACGGAGCTTATTCTCCATATCAGTGACAGAGCGGGTGAATTCTTCGCTGGAACGGCTAAGTTCCTCTATGAGATCGTCGATCCTTTCCCGCTCAGATCCCAGCATGGAGATCCTGTCGGTGATCTCCCTGCGGCGGTTCTCCTTCTCTTTCAGGAGATACCCTGCCGCATCGGCTTCCCTGGCTGCTTCAGCAGCCCTGGACTCAAGGGCGGAAACCGCTTCCATGGCCCTGCCCTCCCGGGAGAGTATCTCCTCCCTCCGCTCCTTCAGGCTCTCCATACCCTCCGGCGCTTCGTGGTCTTCCGGTCCTTCACCTGGAGTCCCGCACTGTTCGAGCTCCTTCGAGGCGGTCTCGATATCCCTCTCATGTTCGGTGATGGACTTCTCCGCCGAGGCTAAAGAAGATCCCAGGGCAGCCAGTTCCCTCTCCAGTCCCTGTTTTTCCTCGCCTGCCCTCTCCAGTTCCAGTCTCCTGGAGTCCAGCTCTTCCCTCAGTTCCCCCAGGGAACCGGTGACCTCCTCCAGCTTCTTCCTCTTGTCCTCGAGTGCGGTTTCGGTTTCCTGGAGTATCTGCTCCAGCTCCAGGGAACCGGCGGAGTCCGGTGAGACCCCCAGTCTGAGGAATCCCTCCGGTCTGAAAAGATCGCCTCTCCGGGTAACCACAGGGAGTCGGCATCCAGCCCTGATCCAGCCGGCGGCGGTTTCCCTGTCCGGAGCCAGTACACCGTTCCTCAGTATGGCTGCCAGCAGATCGTTCCCGCCGTGGTCATCAACGCAGGTGTCCAGTGTAATGGCCCCCTCGGGGAGCAGCGGCGCTCCCTGGCTGGGATTCCCGGCATAAAGAGCTCCCCCGGAAACTTCTGGTAGGGAAATCGCTTCCAGGAGAAGGGCCGAATGAAAGCCGTGGAAAAAAGCACCTATGGCCTTGCCCATCCCAGGGGAAGGTTTCACCCGAGCGGAGATGGATTCAGGCGAAGAGGAGATCGCCAGGCCGGTTCTGGTCCTCTCGACCTTGTCGGAAAGGACCGCCGCCTCCTTCTCCAGGGAAGCCAGCTCCCCCGAGCGCTCCCGGATGGACTCCTCCAGGGTGTCCATTTCCTTCCTGACCGCTTCCCTGCGGCCCTCCGCCGCCCCGGCCAGCTCCTGAAGCCCGGCCTTTCTGGAAAGGAGCCCGGAAAGTTCCTCCCTGCGGATGTCAGCGGCATCTTTCATGTCGGATATGGACTTCCTGAGCCATTCCGCCCTCCTGGAAAGGGCCTCCCTGCGTCTGACCTCCTCAAGGTAGAGTTCTTCCAGCTTCGCCGCCTGCTCCTCCAGCTCCGCGCGCTCTCCCTTTATTGCCGCGGCGGACCCCCTTGCCTTTTCAAGTTCACCCTCCAGGGAGGCAAGATGCTCCAGGGAATGGCGTTTTTTCTCCTCAAGGTCACTGACCACAGGAGCAAGGGAGTCCAGCTCCACTCTGAGGCTCTCCATATCCCTGGAGTAAAGCTCCGACCTCTCCCTCTCCCTTGCTGACCTGGCTGTGTTCTCAGCTATCCTCACCCCAGCCGACTCGATCTTCTGCTCGGTTACCGCCGCCTCCCTGTCCAGGGCAGCCAGCTGCGAATCCAGTTCGGCGCACAGTCCGTGGGCTTCATCCAGCCTGGCCTGAACCCTGCCGTACTCCGTTCTGGCCTCTGCAAGCACCGCAGACCTGGCGGCCAGCAGAGCGGTCTCCTTACCCACTGAGGCACCGGTTTCCTCCAGTTCCCGGCTGTATTCCCCAAGGCGGCTTCGGAGTTCGGTGGATTCCATCATGGCTGAAGCCTCCCTGAGCTGCCTTATGGCAAGGGAGACCTTCTCGTGCCTTCTGTAAGCGGAGACCTGCCTCTTCAGGCCGGAACAGGTGGTTTCCACTTCGGAGATGATGTCCGAGAGCCTGTTCAAGTCGGTTCCCGCGGATTCCAGCTTCAGTTCAGCACGGTGCCTCTGGATCTTGTACTTGACTATTCCGGCGGCCTCATCGAAGAGGAACCTTCTGTCCTCCGGACGGCTGGAGAGGATTCGGCCCACCATCCTGGACTCCAGTATCCAGTAGCCGGTGGATCCCAGACCCCTGTCCACCACCAGATCGGTGATGTCCATGAGACGGCACCTGGAACCGTTCACGGCGTACTCGCTCTCCCCTGACCGGAAAAGCCTTCTGGAGACGGAAACCTCGTCGTAGTCAAGGTTGAGCGAACGGTCAGAGTTGTCGAAGGTGATGGTCACCTCCGCCATCCCCATGGGTTTCCTTGCGGAGGAACCAGAGAAGATCACGGATTCCATCTTCTCGGTGCGGAGCTGCCTGGGGCTCTGGGTTCCCAGGACCCACCGGAGGGCGTCAGCGACGTTGCTCTTGCCGCAGCCGTTGGGCCCGACAATGGATGAAATGCCCTTCCTGAAATCAATCCTGAAGGGGTCGGCAAAGGATTTGAAACCAACTATCTCAAGGCTTTTCAGTCGCATGTCTCTTCCAGTTCGTGCGGATGAAAACAATTGCATAGGTAAGAAAACTGACGACGATCAGACCGGCCGCCGCGGTCCCCAGAAGGTCGGCTCCGGGAAGGATACCTCCCCGGGGCCAGGCGAGATTCGGGAACAGTGCCTGTCTTATCATGAAAAGGGCCAGGGCAGTTGTGGCTGCCTTGCCCCAGATGTTCGAAGAAGGGGGTTTCAGTCTGGTGGACATCAGCAGTCCACCTGCTGCTATCAGACCGTCCCTGGCCAGGAGCATCCAGAGTACCCAGGCCTCCAGGAGACCGGCCCTGACAAGGGCAAGGGCGGCAAGTATGAACGCGATCTTGTCAGCGGCGGGATCCAGTATCTTTCCCCAGTCGCTCACCGTTCCGGTCTTTCTGGCCATGAAACCGTCAAGCCAGTCGGTGAGGGCGGCGGTCACCATGAACACCGCTGTGAAAAGCCTCTGCCCGCTGAGGATGGAGAGGGCTGCTCCAGCCGCAAGGGGAATCCTTGCCAGGCTGATCATGTTCGCGGCGGTGATGAACCTGCCTGATATCATGTTGCTTTCTCCAGGAGCCTTCTGGCGTGATGGACGGCGCCGTCGCCTCCTCCCAGGAGACGGGCAAGCTCCCCGGCCCTGTCCTCGGCGCTTACGAGATGACGGACCGTGGTAACCGGCATACCGTCCCCGGACACCTTTTCCACCGCCATGTGCCTGTGCGCCCTCGAGGCAATCTGTGCAAGATGGGAGATCACGATTATCTGCCTGTCAGCCGAAGCCCTGAGCAGTGAATCAGCCAGGGAATGGGCGGTTTCTCCTCCGGTTCCGCTGTCTATCTCATCGAAGATCAGTGT
>DAINQE010000017.1:34988-37677 GCA_036743055.1 Candidatus Sabulitectum sp.
GGGAATGGGCGGTTTCTCCTCCGGTTCCGCTGTCTATCTCATCGAAGATCAGTGTGGTGGCCTCACCCTTTCCAGCCAGGGAAAGGGCCAGAGCCAGGGCTACCCTTGAGAGTTCCCCGGCGCTTGCTATGGAATCAAGGGGCCCGGGCGGCACGCCTTTGTTGGCGGAGAAGAGGAAGGCTGCCCTGTCGGCTCCTCTGGGCCCCAGCAGCGTTTCTTCCACCTCAATGCCTTCCCCGATCTTGGCAACATGCACCGATATGTCTGCCCAAGGAAGGTTCAGCTTCCTCATCTCAGCCAGGGCGGCTTCCGCCAGGGGAACCGCGGCTTCGGACCTCCTCCAGGTCAGCTCCCCGGCCATCGCCAGAAGCTCGCCGGAGAGTTTCGCTGAAGCATCCCTTGTTCTTTCCAGCCTCTCCATGGCGTCGTCGTACTCCCTGAGCCTGTGATCCAGGGAATCCCGGGCTTCCAGGAGGGATCCGATGGATCCCCCGAAGCGGCTGATCATCCTGGAGTAGCCCTCCAGGCGGTCCTCTATCTCCGCGATGAGACCGGGAGCTTCCTCCGCCGCCTCCATCTCGCCGTATACCATGGATGAGGCTTCCTCAGCGGCTATCAGCGCCTGCTCCAGAAGCTCGGCTATGCCTTCGCTATCGGGGGATTCCCTGCGTACTCTCCTGCAGAGTTCACCCAGGATGGAGAGAACGCCGGTGTCACCTGTGAGTGCCTCTGAGACCCGGGAGAACAGCACGGCGTGCTCCGCTGCGGATCGGATCTCCCTTTCCCTGGTTATCAGGTTCCTGTACTCGTCTTCGGAAGGCTTCAGTTCCCTGAAGAGACTCCTCTCGTGGAGGAGTATCTCCCTTGTGCCGCCGGCGGACGCCAGGAACTGGAGGATCGAAGCCTCCTCTGCCCGCAGATCCTTCAGGCGGTGATACCCCTCGGAGTATGAATCCCTGAGGGCACCGGTTCCGGCGAAACGATCCAGCAGGGCCAGCTGCACCGAAGGTTTCAGCAGACCCGGGGTGGTCCTCTGGCTGTGGAGCTCCACGAACCTGCTTACGCTGTCCCTCACATCATCCAGGGTGGCCATTGAATCGTCCACGAACACCCTGCTTTTCCCCTGAAGGCTTATCTCCCTGCGGATCACGGTCTCCTCTCCGGAGGGATCAACGAAGACAGCCTCCACGAAAGCGTTCCTGGTCCCCGGTCTTACCATGGACCTGTCCGCCCGCCGGCCGGTGGCCAGCATCAGCCCGTCGATGAGTATGGACTTGCCGCTTCCGGTCTCCCCGGTGAGCACATTCAGACCATCCTGGAACTCCAGGGACGTATCGCTGATAGTCGCCAGGTTCTTCAGTGCAAGGGACTTGAGCATTCGCCTCCTACCCTCTGTAGCCCCAGCCGAGTTTTTTCCCCAGCATCTCGTAATAGTCGGACCTTCTGCCGGTTCTGATCACGGAACAGGAAAGGCCGGATCGTCTTACCGTTATGGTCTCTCCCGGGGCGATGGCGCCGCATTTCGCCGCACCGTCAGCCAGTATCAGGGGGTTTTTCCCGGTGGCCCTGAGTACCTTGAAACAGATCATGGAAGATATTGGGACCACAATGGGCCGCAGGGCCAGAAGATGGGGGCATATCGGGGTGATGATGACCACAGGAAGATTGGGATGGAGGACCGGCCCCCCGCAGGACAGGTTGTAAGCGGTGGAGCCCGAAGGGGTGGATACCATTACACCGTCGGAGGCCATTACCGCAACTTCCCTGCGGTCCACCAGTACCTGAATGTGAAGAATGCCACCTTCGGCGCATCTGTTAATTGAAATCTCGTTGAGGGCCCTCACCACCGTTCCTCCGGGACCCTCTGTCTCCAGAACCGGAAGCATGTCGATGAGGTAGTCTCCGGAAGCGAGGCACGATACGGTCTCGTCCACCGCTCCGGTGTCGCAGTCAGCCAGGAAACCCAGATGTCCCGAGTTTATTCCAAGGATCGGAACGCCATCCTCCAGAAACCTGTCCATCGTCCTGAGGATCGTGCCGTCACCCCCGGCGACCACAACGGCGCCTGCTTTGGAGACTGAGTCCACCACTTCCATTCCCGCGTTCCTGAAGGAAGCCTCCATGCCCCCTGGATCGCCGGTGATGAAGACTCTCTTAACGGGTTCCATGGTCAACCCCCAGGTGGTCCTGCACGGAACGGGCAATCCCCACGGGATCGAGCCCCAGCTCGGACAGTATCTGCCCGGTGCTTCCGTGGGAAACGAAACAGTCGGGTATACCAAGGGAAAGAACCCCTGAACCCGGCAGCATGGCAGCCACTGCCCTGCCGAATCCTCCGGCCAGAGCCCCCTCCTCGAGGGTTACCACCGCCTTTCCGGCGGACAGCCGGCGTATCTCGTCCACCGGTGCCGGTTTGAGCCATACCGGATCATAGACCGCCGCCTCGATTCCATTTTCGGAGAGGATGCCGGCTGCCTCCAGTGCCCTGGATACCATGGTTCCCACAGCAACCATCAGGACGTCGTCGCCATCCCTGACCAGCTGCCCCCTGCCCCTGGAAATGTCTTCCGGCGCTGGATAAAGGAGCTCCGGTTCGTTCCCTCGGGGATATCTTATCCCCACAGGGCCTTCCAGTCGGGTTATCTCACCGTCGAGAAGCTTCTCCAGAACCGTGCAGTCCCTGGGGGAG
>DAINQE010000017.1:37777-45398 GCA_036743055.1 Candidatus Sabulitectum sp.
TCGGGTTATCTCACCGTCGAGAAGCTTCTCCAGAACCGTGCAGTCCCTGGGGGAGGCAAGCTCCAGCCCGGGAACCGAAAGGAACATGGGTATGTCGAATATCCCGTGGTGGGTTGGGCCGTCGGCCCCAACTATGCCGGCCCTGTCCATGGCGAATATCACCGGGGCTTTCTGCAGGGCGGCGTCGTGGATGACCTGATCGTAGGCCCTCTGCATGAAGCTGCTGTATACCGCAACCACGGGCTTCATGCCCCCGAAGGCCAGGCCGCAGGCAAAGGTGACCGCATGCTGCTCGGCTATGCCCACGTCGAAGAACCTGTCGGGGCACTTCTCAGCGAACTTCGAAAGCCCTGTCCCGTCTGGCATGGCGGCGGTTATGGCCACAAGGGAGGGTTCCCTGTCTGCGGCGGCGGTGATCCACCTGGAGAAAGCCGACGTGAAAGAGCTTCCCCCCTTCTTCGCAGATGCCCCGCTCACTCCGTGGTGTGACCTGGGCTGGCACTCGGCGGGTTCGAATCCCTTGCCCTTCCTTGTTACAACGTGGAGAAGCACCGGTCCCCTGAGTCTCCTTATCCTGTCCAGTACGCCGGTCAGGGCAGCCAGGTCATGGCCCGGGATGGGTCCGAAGTAGTTGACCCCGAACTCCTCGAAAATGGTGGCCCTGGCGGCCATGGTCTTCTTTATGGCCGAGGAGACCTCGTGGGCGGCTATCCTCATCCTGTCGCCCAGGGAGGGCACCCTTCCCAGGGCGTGCCATACGCCGTCCTTGAATCTGTTGTAGGTCTGGTCGGTGAGGAGCTTGCTCAGGTGCCGTGAAAGCGCGCCCACGTTCTTCGATATGGACATCTCATTGTCGTTCAGGATGATCGTTACGTCAGTCCCTGGAGAATCAAGGTTGTTAAGCCCCTCGAAGGCCATACCGGCGGTCATGGCGCCGTCGCCAATGACGGCCACCACCCTGTGGTCCTCCCCGGCGAGATCCCGTGCCCTGGCGAAGCCCAGGGCGGCGCTGACGGAGGTGCTGGAGTGACCCGTTCCGAACACATCGTAGACGCATTCGCTTCTTTTCGGGAAGCCGCTGAGCCCGCCGGACTGCCTTATGGTGTGGAAAAGGTCCCTTCGGCCGGTGAGGAGTTTCCATGGATAGGTCTGGTGTCCCACGTCCCAGATGATCCTGTCCCTGCCGGGATCGTACACCGTGAGAAGCGCCACGGTAAGCTCCACAACGCCCAGACTGCTGGCCAGGTGACCGCCTGTGTCGCAGATAACGTCGATTATCCTGCGACGGACCTCCTCAGCCAGCTTCACGCGGTCCTCAAGGGAAAGCTCCCTGATCTGTTTCGGATCTTCTATGCGGTCAAGTATGCCAGGCACTATTTCCTTCTTTCGGGAAGGTAGTTCACCAGCTCGGACACCACGCCCCAGTCACCGGCGAGGGCTCCCAGCCTCCGGGTGATGTCCCTCGCGGTACTGGAGGCCAGGGCTTTCGCTCCGTCCAGGCCCAGGTCCTGAACCGGATTCCATTTGCCCATATCGGCATCCTTCATCACGGCCTTTCCCATTTCGGCGCTGCTTCCGGTCACGTCCAGGATATCGTCGGTGAGCTGGAAGAGCCATCCCGTATCATCGCCGATGGATGAGATCGAAGCAAGCTGGCGGTCATCGACCCCAGCCGCCAGTGACCCCAGTTCCATTGAGACCCTTATCATGGCGGAGGTCTTGCCAAGTATCATCCGCCTGGTCCATGCGGCATCCGCCTCCCGGGGATGGTACATGTCCATGAACTGTCCGCCGGTGAGGAAACCGGGGCCGGCGGCATCCGCCAGTCTGCGGGTCATCTCGAGAAGGACATCATCGCAGAGCGGTGACCGCAGCAGATGCTCGAATGCCCCTGCCAGGAGCCTGTCACCGGCCAGAAGCGCCCTGCGCTCTCCGAAAACCACGTGCAGCGATGGTTTGCCCCGTCTCATGGAGTCGTCGTCCATGCCGGGGA
Organism: Candidatus Sabulitectum sp.; assembly: GCA_036743055.1. Taxonomy (GTDB): domain Bacteria; phylum Fermentibacterota; class Fermentibacteria; order Fermentibacterales; family JCC-6; genus Sabulitectum. The sequence continues at coordinate 39,771 of DAINQE010000017.1, forward strand.
GATCGTCGTGTATCAGGGAATAGGTGTGTATCATCTCAACGGCGCAGGCGGCGTTGAGGGCCAGGGAAGGGTCGCCCCCCAATGCCTTACAGGACTCGAATACCAGGAAGGGTCTCACCCTCTTGCCACCTGCTCCCAGGGAATAGAAACATTCCTCTCCCAGTTCCTCCGGAAGACGTCCCAGGGCTTCCTCCACCATCAGCCGGCTTTTCTCAAGGGGTTCCGCAAGTATTCTATCCATTTTCACTTATCCGTTTCAGTCCTGTTACCGAACCGCCATCCACCTGGAACTCCAGTCCGTTGATCACAGGGGAGCCTTCGGCAACGCTGAGACGGCTGTAACGGCCGCTGGTGAACCTTGCTATGGAAGAAGAGGTCTCCATTCCGATGACCCCGTCTGCGGAACCGCACATGCCAAGATCGGTGAGATATGCAGTTCCGCCGGGAAGTATCCGTTCGTCGGCGGTCTGAACATGGGTATGGGTTCCTGCGACAATGCTGACCCTTCCGTCGAGGTGCCGGGCGAGGGCCATCTTCTCGCTGGTGGCCTCGGCGTGGAAGTCGATTATCCTGACCTCCGCAGGCGTTGAATCGATCAGCCTGTCGGCGATCCTGAAGGGGCACTCCCCGGTGAAGTCGGTGAACACCCTTCCCTGAAGATTAAGCACCTGTACGGCAACGCTGTTGACGGTTAGCGTCAGGGTTCCCCTTCCGGGGTTGCCCGGGGGGTAGTTGGCGGGTCTGAGTATCCTTGAATCCGGATCCTCGAGCATGGGTATTATGGAGTCCCTCTTCCAGATGTGGTTCCCGGATGTTATCACCGAGACCCCGGCCTCAAGGAAGGATCCCGCGATCTCAGGGGTTATCCCGAAACCGCCGGCGGCGTTCTCGCCGTTGACCACGATCAGGTCGTAGTGCGGAACGGCACCGGGGAGGAACCGGAGAAGGGCCTCCCTGCCCGGTCTTCCCACCACATCGCCCAGCATCAGTACGCGCATCAACGGCTATCGGGCGGTTTCGGAAGCCCTCAGCTCCCTTATGACGGTTACCTTGATCTGGCCGGGATACTCCATTTCGTTCTCGATCCTCCTGGCTATCTCCCTTGCCATATCAACCGCTTCCTCGTCGTTCACCGCTTCCGGTCTGACTGCGATCCTGAGTTCCCTTCCAGCCTGAATGGCGTATGACTTCCGGACCCCCTCGAAGGAATCAGCCATTGCCTCCAGCCGGTGGAGCCTCTTCACGTACAGTTCCAGGGTCTCCCGTCTGGCTCCGGGCCTGGCGCTGCTCACGGCGTCGGCGGCCTGAACGAGGATGGCATAGAGACTTTCCGGCTCCACCTCTTCGTGGTGAGCTCCGATGGCATTTGCAACGTTTCGCGGCTCGGAGTACTTCCTGGCCAGCTCCATGCCCACGATGGCGTGTGATCCCTCAAGGTCGTGATCCGTGGCCTTGCCTATGTCATGAAGCAGTCCGGCCCTTCTGGCGAGGCCCGGATCCAGTCTGAGTTCGCTGGCGAGAAGCCCGCAGATGTGGGCTACCTCCAGTGAATGCTGGTACATGTTCTGCCCGTAGCTGGTCCTGTACCGCAAACGGCCCAGATGGCGAATGAGCTGAGGATGAAGGCCGGTGACGCTGGCCTCCATGACCAGCTCGTTACCGAGCTTCCTCACTGTGCGCTCCATTTCGTTGCGCTCCTTGGCCACCACGGCCTCTATCCTGCCAGGGTGTATCCTGCCGTCTCCGATGAGTTTCTCCAGGGAAAGCCTCGCGACCTCCCGGCGCACCGGGTCGAAGCAGCTGAGGACCACCGCTTCAGGGGTATCGTCTATGACCACATCAACCCCGGTGGCTTTCTCGAAGGACCTTATGTTACGGCCCTCCCTGCCGATTATGCGGCCCTTCATGTCGTCGTTGGCCAGGTTCACCACTGAGACGCAGCTCTCCACCACATGGTTCGCGGCGCACCTCTGTATCGCGGTTGCCAGGAGGTTGTTAGCCTTATCGTCGGCGGCCCTCTCCGCTTCGTCGAGGATCCTTCTGGTCAGCCTTGCCGCCTCCATGTCGGCTTCCTCGCGAAGGTTGGTAAGAAGAAGCTCCTTGGCGTCGTCCCTTGAGAGCTGGGCAACTTCCTCGAGCCTGGCGTTCTGCTCTTCCAGAAGCTTGTTGGCACGCTGGTGCTTCGCCAGGAGCGCCTGCTCCATCTCCCCCAGGGCGGTCTCCTGCTGGGAGAGTGATTCCTGCCTGTTGTCCAGGCTTTCCCTGGTGCGCTCGACCTGCTGACCGAGCCTCTCCAGGTCGTTCTCCCTCCGGTCGAGACGGCTCTGCTTCTCCCTGAGCTTCTCCAGCTCCCTGGCCCGTTCCTCGCCGATCTTCTCTCGCCCTTCCAGGATGATCTCCTTGCGAAGGGTCTCCGATCCCCGTCTGGCCTCGGCCAGGATTCGTTCAGCTTCGGCGGTTGCGCCGCCTATTTCCTTGTTGACCAGCATCTTGTGCAACAGCCAACCCAGCAGGAACGCAATAGCTCCAGCCGCTGCAGGTATCAGATATGCAAGCATCTGCAGTTCTCCGTTTCAGGCGCGGGGGCATCTATGTAATCAGAAAGGCCGTAATCCTCCGGGGAATCCCGCGACACCTCCGCCGGTACCGCCTTCCTGAGGTCTAGGAACCGTTTTCCTGACTGCCCTTGCCTGATCCCTGAAGAATGACCGGGAATGATTCACCGGGTGACACCCGGTTCGCTGCGCTCTTCTGTTCGGAAGGACGGTCATCGGCGGTTGACAGCGCTTCGTCTATCCTGTCCGCCAGTGAAGCGAGAAGGACCTTATGGGCGTCCTCCATCTCCTCCAGCTGAGCCGTTTTTCCGAATAGCTCGTCTATGATGTTCAGAGAGGCCAGTATCGCCACCTTGGCGGTGGATGTCATGGCCACGTTCTCCGTCATCTGTCGCATGCGCATATCTAGAAAATGGGCGATCTCCGCTATGTAGGCGGGATCGCCCTCTCCTCTTATGGAATACTCGCGCCCGTAGATGTTCACCCTGGTGTTCTCACTGCGGTCACCCATTGGCGCTCTGCTCCCTGTCACTCCTCAGATCATCCAGTTTTGCAAGAACAGACTCCAGTCTCTCCTTCATCTCCTGCCTTTCCCGCAGGAGCCTGGCATAATGTATCCTGAGCAGGTTGTAACCCTGGGAATCGGCATTGCCCTTCTGGTACTCAAGCTTCTTCTCAAGCTCTTCCACCCTGTTCTGCAGTTCCCTGTTCTCGCCGCAGACGGAACGGTACTTGAGAATGAGCCTGTCCACCGCTTCTGTCAACCTCTCGGCGGAACCGGTGATGGGCAATGGGTTTCCTCCCTATTCAGTTCCCTTCGGGATTCAGTTCCTTGCGGGCTACCTCAGCCACTTTGCTGAAAGCGGAAGGGTCCTTCACCGCAAGATCGGCGAGCATCTTCCTGTCTATCTCCACCCCGGCCCTGGAAAGGCCGTCTATCAGGGTGGAGTAACGCATTCCGTTCTCACGGGCGGCTGCGTTGATCCTGGTGATCCAGAGGGCTCTGAAGTTCCTCTTCTTGTTCCTTCTGTCGCGGTACTGGTACTCCATCGACTTCTTCACGGCGTCGGAAGCCACTGTGTAGAGCTTCCTCCTGCCGCCGAAATTGCCCTTGGCCTCCTTGAGTACCTTCTTGTGCCGCTTGTGCCTTGCTACGGCGTTCCTAACTCTGCTCATGGTTCAGTCTCCGTATTCTAGGGCAGAAGCACCTTCATGCGCCTGGCGTCCGATGGGGACGCTATGCCGGCTGTGCGAAGGTTTCTCTTTCGCTTGCTGCTTTTTTTGGTTTTGATGTGACCGGCATGGCTGTGCCTGACGCGTATCTTACCGGTTCCCGTTTTCTTGAAGCGCCTTGCGGCACCTTTGTGAGTCTTCATTTTCGGCATGATCTATTCCCGCCTTACCTGTTCTACTGATTCGTGTTCTTCTCGCGCCTGGGCGCGAGTATCATCGTAAGGAACCTGCCCTCCATGGCCGGCTGCTTCTCTATCTGAGCAAGGTCGTCCAGGTCCTCGGACAGCCTCTGGAGCAGGTCGTATCCCTGATCCTTGTAGACCAGCTGTCTTCCCCTGAAGACCACGGTTGCCTTCACCTTGTATCTTCCTTCCAGGAACTCCCTGGCGTGCTTCATCTTGAAGTTGTAGTCGTGCAGTTCGGTATTAGGCCTGAACTTGACTTCCTTCAGCCCTCCGGAATGCTGTTTCTTCCGGGCTTCCCGCTCTTTGCGGTTCTGCTGATACCTGAACTTGCCGTAATCCATTATCCTGCAAACAGGTGGATCACTCACACCACTTATCTCTACAAGATCGAGACCCGCCTCGGTGGCCATGTCCATGGCCCTGGCGAAATCAACCACCCCCACATGCTCACCATCCTGATCGATGAGCCTTACCTTCTGGCTCCTGATCTCACCGTTAACCCTGGTGGAGTTTGCGATTTCCCTCTACCTCCGTTCCGGCAGCGCAGGCCTGCGACAGTCATCTGTGACCCTCTGGATCGCCGTATCGGCGCCCATGGACCCCAGATCACCCTCTCCGTGCCTGCGAACAGCCACCATACCTGATTCGGTCTCACGCTGACCCACGACGAACATGAATGGTACCTTGCCGGTCTCAGCTTCCCGAATCCTGTAGCCTATAGTTTCACTCCTGGCGTCAAGCCGGCATCTCAGACCCGCCGACCGCGCTTTCCTGTACACTTCCCCGGCGTAGTCCGCCTGCGCCGAAGTAATCGGTAAGATAACAAGCTGAACCGGGGACAGCCAACCCGGGAAACTTCCGGCGAAGTGCTCGATGAGATTGCCGATGAACCTCTCCACCGATCCGAACAGCGCCCGGTGCACCATGTAAACCCTGTGTTCGCCGCCGTCCTCCCCCACATAGTTCAGGTCGAACCTGCCTGGGATGTTGAAGTCGAACTGCACCGTGGGCCCCTGCCAGTAGCGGCCCAGGGCGTCGCGGAGCTTGATATCTATCTTCGGTCCGTAGAATGCGGCCTCGCCTTTTACGGTTACGTACTCCTCGCCCATCTCGTCAAGGGCCCTGGCAAGGGCAGGTTCCACCCTGGCCCAGTCCTCGGGGTCTCCGGCATACTTGGCGGTATCGTCCGGGTCCATCAGCGACAGTTCTATCCTGTACCCGAAGTCGAATATTTTCAGGAAGTAGAGGGCGAACCTCACCACATCCTGTATCTCGCTGACGATCTGGTCAGGGGTGCAGAAGATGTGGCCGTCGTCCACGGTGAATCCCCTTACCCGCATGAGGCCGTGGAGGGCTCCGCTGCGCTCGTACCTGTATACCGTGCCAAGCTCGGCGAGCCTCAGGGGAAGCTCCCTGTAGGAACGCTTCCTGCTGCCGTATATGATGATATGCCCCGGACAGTTCATGGGTTTCAGGGCATACTCCCCGTTCTCCACCTCGGTGAAGTACATGTTATCCCTGTAGTAGTCGTAATGCCCGCTGGTCTGCCAGAGCTCCACAGGGGCGATGTGGGGCGTGCTCACCAGCTGGTAGCCGGCCTCCCTGTGGGCGTCCTTCCAGAGCTGCTCCAGGTTCTCCTTCACAATGGTGCCGTT
>DAINQE010000018.1:0-35779 GCA_036743055.1 Candidatus Sabulitectum sp.
CGTCTTTCCACTCCTGAGGGAATGCATGCCACGGAATCCGTGGCTGTTGTAAGGTAGCCGTTACTGTTCTGGAAGAGGGGCGGCTTCGGCCGCCCTTTTCAGTTCAGGCTTTCCCTGAACCGGTGCAGGAATCTTGATACCGGCAGCCCCATCACATTGAAGTAGCAGCCTTCGACCTTCTCAACCAGAACGCAGCCCAGACCCTGTATGCCGTAGGCCCCGGCCTTGTCCATGGGCTCCCCTGAATCAACGTAGGCTGATATCTCTTCCGGGGAAAGGTTCCTGAACTTCACCCTTGTGGCTTCCGCCAGCGAGAAGAACAGCCCCCTGGAATGCCAGGCGAGGGCAACTCCACCGTACACCGTGTGCCACTCCCCCGAGAGGTTCCCGATCATGCGAAGCGCTTCTGACCTGCCGGAAGGCTTCCCGAGGAGCACGCCGTCCTTGAACACCATTGTGTCGGCCCCCAGCACGGGCCTGTCGGAGTACAGGGAAGCAACGTCCCTTGCCTTCGCCTCGGCCCAGTGGATGACGATGTGCTCAGGTCTCCCCTCGATGGGAAATTCCTCAATCGAGGAAGGATGAACCGTGTGGGGAACACCGGCCATGGAAAGAATCTCCGTTCGTCTGGGAGATCTGCTGGCCAGTACTAGCTCTTTCTCCACCGGGTACCAGTAGTTCACATTTCCCTTTCAGACGGGGAATCCACCATGACGGTCACAGGACCCTGATTCACCAGGGAGACCTCCATCATGGCACCGAACACCCCCTCAGCCACCCTGAACCCCGCTTCCCGCACTTTCTGTATGAATAGCCGGTAGAGGATATTAGCGGTCTCAGGGTCGGCGGCCTTAATGAAACTGGGTCTCTTCCCCTTACGGGTGTCCGCGTGGAGGGTAAACTGACTGACCACCAGCATCTCCCCGCCTGTATCCGTCAGAGAGAGGTTCATGTTGCCGGCTGCGTCCGGGAAGATCCTTAGACCGGTTAGCTTGTTCACCATCCAGTCAAGGTCCGCCGGTGTGTCCTCGCCTCTGAAACCCGCCAGGACGAGGAGTCCTTCGCCGATCCTTCCGGTTGTCTTCCCGCCGGCTTTCACTTCAGCGCTGGATACCCTCTGGACAAGGGCCTTCAACTCTTCGATTCCTTGAGGGCCGATGGAATGCCCGGGAACAGAGCCACCGCGGTTCCAGCCAGTGAGCCGAGCCCCAGGGCAAGCCCCAGCATCTGGGCTATCCTCCCCCGGGAGGCATGATCGGCCCTCCCACGCCTTCGGGCAGCCACCCTGATCAGGCAGCCGGCAGCCAGCACGGCTACTCCCGCCCACCGGAAGGCCATGTAGCCGGAGAAGGCGGTCAAACGGAGCAGGAAAGCATCCAGCACGCTTACCAGAAGAACGGCGTAGAGGGTTATTCGTGAAGCGTCGGCGGTGGCTGAACTTTCCGCCACTGACCAGATCAGATAAATGACAACGGTGGCCAGAGTAGCCTGAAAATCCGGGGTGTCCCAGGGGAGCAGCGACAGATCGATTATCCCGGCCATGTTGAGAAGTACTATCACAGCGACAGGGATAATTATCCTGGCGGCAGGACTGTTCATTCCATCCCCCTGATGAGGGCGATGTTGAGCAGCTCGGTGCTGCCATCGATACTGATCAGTGCTATGTACTGCCCTGAAGCAACCGGGTCGCCCTGGCGGTTCTCGGCATTCCAGTAAAAAGCCTCCCCCTGAACCGGCGCTCTGTAGCATCCCACAGGCAGCTGGGAACGATGTTCGCTGAATACCTCTTCCCCGGCCACGGTGAATATGGTGAGGGACACATCTGCGGGGCCTTCCACGATGTCGAAACCTATGTAGAACTCGCCGCTGGAGGGGTTGGGATAGACCGAGGGCGGAAGGGATGAACCGATGGGGTCAACATAGAGGTCGATATCCGTTCCGGACTCTCCCAGTACTCCCTGAACGGGAATCCCGGCACCCCAGCCGGAAACAGATGCGGTGAAGCTTCCAAGGCTCCCGGGCTCGATCGCGAAACAGCCCTGCTGGTTCGTCACCGCGGTGATCGGCTCACCACCCTGTACGGAAACTGTTACTGTAAGACCTTCCAGGGGATCCCCGTTGTCGCTCCTCCTTACAGTACCAATCACTGAACGGTGCATTGCGGCGGCCATTCCGCTCACAAGACCGTATCCGTAGCTGTTGTCGGGATTATCGGTTCTGTCCGCAGTGGCCCTGAGTGCCTCGTATATGCGCATCATCGGCCATTCGGGGTGGGCCGATGCTATGCATGCCGCTGTGGCGGCGATTATCGGCGATGCGAAGCTGGTTCCGTTAGCGGTGGAGTACCCCGTTCCTCCCCAGGAGGCGGTAACGGCGTTCTCACCCCTGGCGCAGCCGTCGGGCTTTATCCTGCCGTCTGCTGTGGGACCCCTGCTGGAGAAAGCGGCAATGGCGCCGGAACCGTCAACGGCTCCCGCGGCGAAGACCGAATCGCCGTCGGCGGGGGCTGAAAGGGTGGTGGGTTCAGGGCCGTTGTTACCGGCGGAGTTGTAAACAAGAAGCCCCCTGGAAGCGGCAAGGTCGGCGGCTATGGTTGTTACCGCGGTGTTGCCGTCGAGGTCCGAAGGCTCGTACCAGTCGGTGTATCCCAGGGAGCTGTTCACAAGGTCGGCCCCCTGGAGTTCCAGCCATTCCAGACCGGCCACCCAGAAGTCCTCCTCCTGCTGGTACTCGTCGCCGGTATCCTCTGTCTTGGCCAGAACGAAGGAGGCGTCGTAAGCCCCTCCCACATAGAGACCCGGGTCATATCCTCCCATCACGGAGAGAACCTTCGTCCCGTGGGAGGGCTGTGCCTGCGGGTCTCCCTCCTGCCACGCCGTAACGCTGTCCTGATTGATGAAGTCGTACTGAGCCAGAACGGAAACCGGCTGGAGGCAGGGATGGCCCAGGTCGAAACCGGTGTCGAGAATGCCCACGATGACACCGCCTCCGGTCCAGCCGCGCTGGTGCATCTGGAGCGTCTCCGTCTGTTCCAGCTGGGAACGGGAAAGACCGTAGGAATCCGGCTCCGGGACCTCACCCACCGGCTGGAAGGTGGAAACGCCCACCGGCCTCACATCGCTCACATAGGACTGTTGAAGAAGGTATTCCACCTGCTCATCGGTGAGGCGTATGCTCACGGCATTGAGAAAACGGGAACCGACCCTGACGGAAGCCTGGGAAACGGTCTCCACCTGTTCCACATACGGCGCCCAGGGGTCGAGATCGAAAACATCCGCCTCCAGTACACCCGCCGAGGCTCTTCTGTCGGCGGAGGGCGATTCCGTTATCCTCGCGGATGCTTCCGCAAGGCGTGAATCCACGTTCTCACCCCTGTCGGCGAAGAAGACCCAGTAAAGGCCCCCTTCAGGGGCGGTGCCCTGAAGCAGGGCCAGCATTATTGTTAAAAGAAACATCAGATCTCAGACAGATCCTGCCATTGCCATATCTGGTATTCTCCATCCGCATTGGGTTTGCAGAGGAAAATGGCTTGGCCCTGGGCTCTGAAACCATCGGGCTGGCCCTGGGCATTGATGTAATAGACCTGAAGGTCGAAGGATCTCACCAGCTGCAGGGTCTCACCGGAAGGGTCTCCATACCAGACCGATTCGGTGTTGCCGGTAAGGTTCAGTTCGATGGTCTCAGCATCCGGGCTGTTGAACATGTTGGTGGTGAACTGCTCCTCGATGTCCCTTCCCCAGGATTCGTCTACGATGCCGTCTCCGTCGTAGTCGTCCCAGTCCACCTCCAGGAGGATGAACTCGAACTCCTCGTGGAGACAGTTCATGTACGCATCTATGTTCTGGGTCTGGTAAGCGAGCTGGAAGTTGTGAAGTACTTTCCAGGCGCTGTCGGCCGGCGTGTAGTAGCCTGACTCACCGCCTGTGCCTCCTGATTCAGGGCTGAAAAGGCATGCCGTTCCACCAAGTATTATCGCTGTAACCGCAAGAGCTGTAGTTCTCTTTCCCATGCTTCCCTCCAAAGAAGTACTGCAAAATCATATCATTCGTCCACAGGAATATACCCGATCCGCCTCGAAATCGTTCCCCCTGACTATACCTCCGACAGGTCGGTCCACTGCCATATGCGGTACTCCCCGTTTTCATCGGGCCTGCACAGGAAGATCGCTTCCCCTGAAGCTCTGTGTCCCACCTGCACTCCGTCCTCCACGAAGTAGACCTTCAGCTCGAAGGATCTTACCAGCTGCCTGGTGGCACCTGTAGGGTCGCCGTAGTATTCCGTGTTCGATGTTCCGTTGAGCATAAGCTCTATGACCTGGGCTTCAGGGCTGTTGAACATGCCCGTCGTGAACTCCTCCTCTTTGTCCCTTCCCCAGGACTGGTCGATGATGCCGTCACCGTTGTAGTCGGCCCAGTCCACCTCCAGAAGGATGAACTCGAAGTCATCGTGAAGGCAGTGGAGGTATTCATCTGTGTTCCTTGTTTCATAGGAAAGCACGAAGTTCTCCATGAGGATCTCAGGGGTATCAGCGGTCTGGAAAAGGGTCGGATTGTCATCATTCACCGGAGGAGGAGCAAAGATGCAACCTACGGAAAGCTGCGCCCCGGTGACGAAGATGAATAGTGAACATGTCCTTATGGTTTTCAGCCTGCATTTCATCGTGCACCGGGCTTGATGCATGAATACCTCCTCTTCCCTCCGCTTTCCAGTATCCATGATCCAACCGAGTTGTTCCAGTTGTAATGAAACAACCTGCCTGTTCAGCGTGTATCACATATGCAGACTTCCCTCCACCGGAAGGTATTTCACGAAACTGGAGGGCCCAGTTTCGAGATGCCCTGCTGAGGGCGCATAAATCCAGTTGACCTAAGCCTTTTGCCATGGAATAATAGGGTGTTGAGGGGTACACGGGGCCTGCGAAGGAAAAGGGGTTATTCTGTTCGCTTTCTTGCTTGCTCTGGCTGCGCTCACCGGTGTTTCCACTGTGGACGAGGCCATTCAGCTCTATGAGATGGGAGATATTCCAGGGGCAATAGTAGCCCTGGAAGAGATGATCTCATCAGGGTCCCTCACCTTCGACGAGGCCCTCAGGGCCTGGGACAGGCTGGGCAGCTCATACTTCGCCATGGGAAACGACCAGGCCGCAAGGAACGCCTACGGAGAGCTCCTGCGCCTGGATGTGTTCTACGACCTGAGCCCCAGGGCGAATCCGCGTCTGCAGGCCTTGCTGGACGATGTGCGGAACAACACCATGGCCTCCGCCATGGTGCGCAGCGAACCAGCGGGGGCCTTCGTTACCCTCGACGGCCAGCTCATGGGCGTTACCCCCATCATGCTCGACGGCCTCATGGGCGGCGAGGAATACCAGGTAGACGTATACCAGGTCGGTTATGAAACCGAGTACTACACCCTGGCGGCCCAGCCGGGCTTCAGCCACATGCTTCAGTTCGACCTTGACATACTTCCCGACCAGGCTTCGGTGGCGGTGGCAGCCGCAGGCGGAACCGGAACCGTGACCGATACTTCCCAGGAGAACGGAACAGGGGGGCAGACAGGCGCCACCGGCAGTCTCCTGCCGGATGAAATGGTTGCCTCTCCCCTTGAGCAGAACGGTGGAGGAGGCTCTTCACAGCAGGTCGGCGCTGGAACCCAGCAGACAGCTTCCTCTGCGTCCTCCCAGCCTGAAAGCACCGAAGCCCTCCTTGCCATGCTCTCAGGCGGCGGAGGCATAGACATGACCGCCCTGAGTTCCTCGGGAGGCTTCATAAACGGTGACTCGTCGGAGAACATAGGCCTCGCCGGGGCTTCAGGCGGGCATTCCGGCATAGTCTCCTCAGGGGTTGCCGCCCAGGCCGAGGCACTTGGCAGGGAGGTAATGGTCTTCAGCGACATCTCCACCCAGACCGCCCCCGAGGTTACAGGAACGGGAAGCTACTCTTCCAGGACCGCCGAGGAGATAGCCGAACTCGTGGCCCAGAAGCGCAGTCAGGTAATGTACGTCTACAACAAGCACCTCAGGACCGACCCGCTGCTCATGGGCAGGGTCGATGTAGCCATGATCATCCACCCCAGCGGCAGGGTCTCCGACGTGGAGATCGTTTCTTCAAACATGTACAACCAGGCGTTCGAGCTTGAGCTGATAAGAACGGTGGAACAGTGGCGCTTCGGAAGCGTCGACGAGAACGAGGGGCCCCTCCCCATTCAGCTGCCCTTCAGCTTCAGTCCCTGATCCGCCGCCATCCCCCGAAAGGACGATATGAGCGAGAATAAGGTCATGGCCATTCTGCAGGAATGCAGCGCCCTCCTGAAAGGGCACTTCAGGTACACTTCCGGCAGACACGGAGATATGTATTTCGAGAAGATCAGGGTCGCTGCCAGACCGGACCTTGTGAATGAACTTGGCAGGATGACCGCCGAGCAGATGAAGGACGTGTATGACGGTATTGATGTGGTATGCGCACCGGCCTTCGGAGCCATAGTGTTCGGTTTCGCCGCAGCAGCCGCCATGGGCAAGCCCTTCGCTTTCCTGCAGAGGGACGCGGCTGGTACAATGGGCATCCGCCCTGGCTTCACCGATGTGGTGGAGGGGAAAAAGGTGCTTCTCGTGGAGGATGTGGTCACCACTGGCGGCAGCGTGAGGGAATCCCTCGAGGTGCTGGATTCCATGGGTGCGGAAACGGTGATGGCGGGGCTTCTGGTGGACAGGACCGGAGGCACCCTTGAACTCCCGGTTCCCTACAGGGCGCTCCTCACCGTGAAGGCCGAGAGCTGGGCCCCTGAGGACTGTCCGCTCTGCAGAAGGGGTATCGAACTCGTAAAACCTGGATCGTCCGGCAAGAAGGTCTAGTTCCCGGCGGGATCCTGGTTGAAGAAAGCGCTGAGCTGCCGGTAGACCTCCGGCGCCCTTTCCTTCATTTTTTCAGGCTTCTCGAAGAAGTACTCCACGGCGCAGGCAAAGAACTCGGCGGGGTTCGTTCCCGCATAGTCCCTGAGGATCGATCTGTGGGCATGAACCTTCTCGAACTCGCTCTGCATGGTCTCCACCCAGGGCCTGTAGCAGCCCAGGGAGAGTTCGTCGGGGATGCCGTCGGGCCTCCTGCCGTCCAGCACGTGGGCGAACTCATGGTATCCAACATTGAAACCGTCGTTCTTGTGCTCGAAGCTCCTGAGAAGGTGGGGAAGGGAAAGTATCACTCCTCCCTGGGAATGGACCAGCCCCGCAGCTGACATGCCTCCGTTCGACCTGGTGGAATAGGAGCCGTCGGCGGAGAAACCCGAGGGGTAGATCAGGATCTCTCCGAAGTTGTGGTACTCCCAGCCCGGGCGGCCGAAGGTGAGCCTCACCGCCGTTGCCGCAACAAGGGCCCTTACCTGGTCGGTGATCTCCACACCGTCTATTCCGGTTATCGCATGTTCCGCAAGGAAGATGGCAATCTGTTCCTCGTAGCTCCTTTTCCTCTCTCCCCGAAGACCGCTGTAAAAGGAGACCTTATCCTTGAGAACGTTCCTTATCCCTTCGGGAAGACCGGTCCTGGCTATTCTTTCCCGTCTGATGTAACGGCTGAGGAAGAAAAGGAAGTAGACCGCGCCTGCTCCCCATATGATCCCCAGGAAGAGGCCCACGGCCCTTCCCCTGGTTATGAACGGAAGGCTGAGAAGCAGACAGGACGCCGCGGTAAGCAGCGCCCTGTTGCGAATCCTGTCTGTGGGGAAAACCTCCACTAGACCTCGGACATGAAGTGGCGCTCCACCATGATCCGCTTCAGCTCACGGGTGAAGATCTCCCTGTCGCGGAGCTCGCTGGCAAGCTCTTCCTTTGCCTGCTCCAGCTCGGCCCTCTCCAGCCTGAAGGCCTTAAAGGCCTTGCTGTAGGCTTCGCGGGCCTTCTTCAGCTCTTCAGGATCGTCCTTCTTTTCTTCCTCGGTGCTCTGAAGGAGTTCCCTGGCCCTCTCGAAGGCCTTCCTGGCCTCGGCTGCCTCTCTGGTCTCCTCCTCGACTTCCTTGCGGAACTCCGCTATCTCCTCTTCGCTGAAGTCCATCTCGCCCTTGATACGGCCTTCGAGTTCGTCGAGGACCGGGGCAAGGAACTGCTTCAGCTCGTGAACATAGCTGGCGTAGCGGTCCACTGTGGTCCTGAGCTTCTTCTCCTTGCGTATGTTCTTGATCTCGCCCAGCTTCTCCTGCCATGCGTGAAGCTGGCTGAGGCTGGCGGCCAGATCCTTCCTGAGCTCGTTCTTGAAATGGATGTCGGCCTTGAGCTTTCTCTCCTGCGTGTTGTGCTGATTCACGGATAACTCCTTGTTTCTATGATTATTGTGTTTTTTACGGTTCCTGGATGCAGGGCGGTTTATGCTACCAAAAGGCTCTTCTGTCAAGAGTTTGAAAATCTCAGCCTGGCTTCCAGGGCGGCGTAGCTCTCCTTCATCCCCTCACCCGGGCTGAAGCCAAGCACCTTCGCCGCGCGGAACACTTCTTCCTCGTTCCCGGCCTCTATCTCCACGAAGGTTCCGTAATCCAGCGTGTCCAGACAGATGAAGGCTGCCCCGAGCTTCCATACCTCACGCTGCTTCCAGTACTCGTAGACCGGTCGGCAGCCCGCCGCTGCGAAGAGCTTCACCGTATCCGCGAAGGACCTCTCAACCTTCAGCTCGTGCTCGGTCCGTTTCTTCACCGAACCTCCCATAAGTGGCTCCTTCACGGTCACCGTTACCTCGCCCCGGTACTCCCTTACCCTGAGGAGCATGCCGGAACTGCGCACTTCCCCTGTTTCGTTGTCCAGAACGGCGTTCTTCTCATGTGACTCCGGTGAAATCAGTTCAGCCCCGGCTTTACTCAGCGCTTCCTTTACTTCGGCGAACCCTTCCACCTGGAACTTCAGCTCAGCTTCAACGGGCATGGGGACCTTTCCTGTGCGGGGATTTGACCTTGAGGGTATATTACTATAAATTACCGCCCTGCGGAGGACTAGTCTAATTGGTAAGGCAGCGGATTTGAAATCCGCCGGGCTAATCACCCTTCGGGGTTCGAGTCCCCGGTCCTCCGCCAGGCCTTTCACAGGAGCAGCATGACCGATTCCATGTTCATGGGCGACAAGAAGCTCATAGTCACAGGGGACAGGATACTGGTAAGCCCCCCCTCCACAGGGGAGAGGACCGACTCCGGGCTGTACGTTCCCGACTCCGCCGTTGACCGGAAGAAAATACTGGGAGGCTGGGTTGAGGCAGTGGGCCCGGGTTACCCTATACCCTCCCCCGGAGACGGCTCAGAGGAACCCTGGAAACCGGCCGAATCCCCTGAGATCAGGCACTACCCGCTTCAGGTGGAAAAAGGGGACTTCGTTCTCTACGTTAAGAACTCCGCCTGGGAGATCAGGCTTGACTCCGCCAAGTATTTCGTTGTGCCCTTCTCTGCGGTGCTCATCATCCTGAGAACCCCGCTGGACGTGGATCAGACCTCTGAGTAACCCTATCTGAACATCGCCGCCAGAAGGCTGGAGTCGCTCACCCGCCAGTCACCGTCCTCCCAGTTCATCCTGAAGGAGATGGTCGAGCCGTTGAAGTAGTGGATCACCACCGTTGCCTCCCTCCCCTCCATGGAGGCCGTCTCCCTCTCGATGTATTCCTCAGGCTGAAGGGTTATGGTCTCCATTATCAGACCCATGATCTCCTGATTGGAGAGGTCTTCGAGGTCCTCCAGCGATACCGCGGTTCCATACCTGCTTCGGAGCAGGTCCTCCGCCAGGACGGGGTCTGCCGTGGCTATTGACCTTGCCTGTTCGATGAAGCCGTCCAGGGTCTGGTAAAGGTCGCTGGAGAGTATGGTCTCCAGGGCCCTTCCGTTGCCATACTCTATGGCATCCATCAGGTCGTATGCGGTATCGATGGGGTCGCAGACAGCCGTCGCGGCCATGAGAAGCACAGGGAAAACCCACTTGAGAGCCATTTGCATCCTCCTGCGGTTCAATCGTTTGCAGAGTTACTTGACAAACTTGCGGACGGCCCGGCCCTGGGCGATCCATGTCCTGCCGTTCCGGCGGACCTCAAGGTAAACAGGGGGCTTCACATCCGGGAAGAAGACCAGACCGCCGGTGTGTACCTCGGGCTCCCTGCCCCTAATGAGTACCTCGCCCTCCCCTGGAAGTTTCATGTGGAGTCCCTCCGGAGTGAGGGAGGTGCGGAATCCCGAAGCATCACCGGATATGGCGTTGCTTATGAAGCAGTTGCCCTGTCTGAGGGCTTCAGTGAACTGCTCAGGTGCGGTGAGGGGTTCGTCAAGGAGAATGTGGGTGCGTACCCTCTGGAAAAGCATTCCGTAGTTGAACACATCCCTGCCCAGTATCCTGTGGCCGTGGGCGTCGGCTCCCCCCACCAGGCATCCCCCGGTATCCATCCACATGTCCACGGATTCGGCGCATGGAGAGATGACCCTGGCGTCGGGATGGTTCAGCGCGGAGAGGATGTTCAGGGGGCTTACCCTCCTCTTCCACATGCTCATCCAGTTCCAGACCTCTATCCCCGCCACCGGATGGCCGGTCCCGAAACCCCAGGGATACTCCCCGAGACCTGGAACGAATGGCCGCTTCTCCCTGGGATGGGCGATCACGGCAATACCGCCCATGGCGTTCACCTCTTCCAGCTGACTGAGTATGTGACCGCCGTGGTTCAACCTGTCCACCCCGTACACGAGCAGGTGGCTCTTCAGGTCTGTGTGCTGAAGCTCGGCGCCAACGATGGACAGAAGGCCGTCGGTTCGCTTCCCGTGCCAGCCCTCGTCCATAAGCGCGAGATGCCTGTGGTCGTTGAAGGCCAGGTAGTCCAGCCCGGCTTCCAGTGCGGCTTCCACTATCTCCCCGGGTTCGCCGCGGCCATCGGACCTTGTGGTGTGAACGTGAATGACCCCCGTGGCGCAGTATCTGGGAAAGGCCACGGGGGTCGTCCGGATCACTTCTGCTCTAACCCCTGCGCTTCTTTATCTCTTTGATCAGCGCCGGCACGACTTCGAAGAGATCGCCGACGAAGCCTTCGGTGCAGAACTGGAAGATGTTGGCGTCGGGGTCCTTGTTAACGGCGTATATGGCGTCTGAGGACTGCATCCCCACACGGTGCTGCACCGCTCCGGAGATCCCAACCGCAAGGTAGGTCTTTGGCTGAACGGTCTTGCCGGTCTGCCCAACCTGCCTGGGGTACTCGATCCAGCCGGCGTCGACAGCGGCCCTGCTGGCGCCGACGGTACCGCCCAGGAGATGCGCCAGTTCATGGAGCATGGGGTAGTTGGAGGGGTCCTTCATTCCCCTGCCACCGGAGATAACTATCTCCGCCTCGGTTATATCGACTTCGTCGCCCTCGGTGGGGATGAACTCCAGCACCCTGGACCTGGACTCCACCATCTCAGGGGTGATCGGAAGGTCTAGCACCTCGCCTGTCCTGGACTCGTCGGGGGTCATGGGCTTCATCACACCGGGACGAACCGTGGACATCTGGGGCCGGGTCCTGTCGCAGACGATGGTGGCCATGATGTTGCCGCCGAATGCGGGGCGGGTCTGCATGAGCATCCCGCTGTCGGGGTCCATGTGAAGCTCGGTGCAGTCCGCCGTGAGACCGGTGTCCAGGCTCTTGGATACCCTGGGCATAACGTCCCTGCCGGTGGTGGTGGCTGCGGCAAGCACTATCTCAGGCTTCTCGCTGTTTATCACCTTTGTGAGAATGCTGTTCCAGGGCTCGGTGCTGAAATGCTCCAGTGAGGGATGAACCGCCTTTATCACCCTGTCCGCCCCTGCGTGTATCAGCTTCCCGGGCGTATCTCCGGGATCATCGGTTATGATCAGGGCGGTTACGGTCTTCTTCCCGCCTGAGAGCTTCCGGGCCTCGCCCAGCAGCTCCAGGGCGCTTCTGTCAGCGTGGCCGTCGCGCATCTCGCAGAGGACCAGTATGCCGCTGTACTCCGCCAGCTTCTCCGGGTCTCCGCCGAATGAGTGGTGAACCACCAGGGCGCTGAAGGGGCACGAGTCGACACATATGCTGCAGAGCGTGCAGTCCTCCGAGACCACCGCTTTCCTCTTCTCGTTCACCGAAAGGGCGTTCACCGGGCAGGTCTTTACGCAGATGCCGCATCCTGTGCAGCTGTCCTTGATCTCCAGGAATCCGCCCATGTCAGCCCTCCTTCCCTTCTCCCAGGAGAAGGTCCGCCAGCCTCCTGGCAAGCTCCTCAGGGGTTCCAGTATGTATCTCTCCGCCCTTTCTGGCCTCCGGTGTGGCTGTGACCACCACCTTGGTGGGAGAGCCCTCGAGGCCTGTCTCAGCCTCGGTGAGGCCCAGGTCTTCCAGGCCCCAGACAGGTATCTCCGCCTTACGGGACTTCATCTTGCCCCTGAGGCTGGGCACCCTGGGCACATTAGCGTCCTTCAGTATGGTGAGCACCGCGGGAAGCTCGGTCTGAACCACCTGGGTTCCGGTCTCCACGTATCTCTCCACTGTGATCGTCTTCTCCTCCAGGCTCCTGACCTTTCCCACGAAGGTTATCTGGGGCCAGTCAAGTGAAGCGGCCACGCTGGGGCCTGTCTGGGCGGTATCACCGTCGATGGCCTGCTTCCCGAAGAAGACCGCGTCCACGTCTCCCATCCTGGCCACCGCGGCGGCAAGGGTGTGGCTGGTGGCCCAGGTATCCGCTCCGGCGAATGCCCTGTGACTGACCAGAACGGCATCGTCGGCGCCCATGGAGATGGCTTCCCTGAGCACATCCTCGGCCTGCGGGGGGCCCATGGTGATCACCGTTACCGTACCGCCCAGTTCGTCCCTCCACCTGAGGGCTTCCTCAAGGGCGTAGGTGTCGAAGGGATTCATGATGGAGGGAACACCGTCGCGGATCAGCGTTCCCCTCACAGGATCTATCCGAACCTCGGCGGTGTCCGGAACCTGTTTTACTGCAACGACGAACTTCATTGGCTCCTACTTTCTGTGGGCTTCCTTTATCATGACGTGGGCAATGACGCTGCGCTGTATCTGGTTGGTGCCCTCGTATATCTGTGTTATCTTGGCGTCGCGCATCATCTTCTCCACCGGGTACTCCCTCATGTAGCCGTATCCGCCCAGTATCTGAACGGCGTCGGTGGTAACGCTCATGGCCACATCGCTGGCGAAAACCTTTGCCATGGCGGACTCCTTCTCGAACTTCTTCGAGCCGTTGTCTATCATCTTCGCCACGGAATAGGTGAGGGCCCTGGCGGCCTCTATCTTCGTTCCCATGTCGGCAAGCATGAACTGCAGGCCCTGGAAGGAATCGATCCTCTGGCCGAACTGCTTCCTCTGTGAGGCGTACTTCAGGGCTTCGTCCAGGGCTCCCTGGGCTATTCCCACAGCCTGGGCGGCAACACCGGGCCTGGAGTTGTCAAGGGTGCGCATGGCAACCATGAAACCCATCCCCTCCCTGGAGATGAGGTTTTCCGCGGGGATGCGGCAGTCCTCGAAAATGAGCTCCCTTGTGGCGGAGGCCCTGATGCCCATCTTGTCTTCCTTCTTGCCGTAGCTGAATCCCGGGGTTCCCTCCTCCACGATGAAGGCGCTGGCGCCCCTGGCGCCCCTGTCGGGATCGGTGAGGGCTATCACTGTGTATATCTGGGCCTCTCCGCCGTTGGTGATCCACTGCTTGGTTCCGTTGAGAACGTAGTGGTCGCCGTCCCTGATCGCCCTGGTCTTGATGCCGCCGGCGTCGCTTCCCGCTTCCGGCTCGGTGAGGGCAAAGGCGCAGAGCTTCTCCCCTGAGGCGAGCTGGGGAAGGTATTTCTGCTTCTGCTCCTCTGAACCCATGAGGATGATGGGCATGGCGCCCAGGGCGTTTGCGGCGTAGGAAACCGCCACTCCGCCGCAGTAGCGGCTCAGTTCTTCAGTGGCCACCACCAGGGAAAGGCTTCCCATGCCGGTTCCCCCGTACTCCTCCGGAATGTAGATGGTGAACAGGTCGCTCTGGGCGATGACCTTCATTATCTCCCCGGGGAACCTGTTCTCCTCGTCGAGCTCTGCCCGGACGGGAAGTATGTGCTTCTCGCCTATCTCGGTGCATATCTCCTTTATCGCCAGAATGTCCTCATTGAGCATGTAGTCCATATCAGTCCTCACCTTCAAGGGCCTTAAGGGCCTGTTCAGCCGCGGCCATCTCCGAGTTCTTCCTGCCGGGAGCGTTTCCCCTGCCCAGCACTTCTCCGTTAACTAAAACTTTCACGTGATAAAGTGGGGAGTGGGAGGGCCCAAGAACCTCCTCTGTGACATACTCGGGCCTGGGCATCCCCCTGCCCTGACAGTACTCCTGAAGACGACTCTTCGGGTCTCCGCAGCTGCTGCAGCCTTCCAGCGCAAGCAGTGTCCGCTCCACGAAGTCTCCGGCGGCCTGGAACCCGCGGTCCAGAAAGAGGGCTCCCACCACCGCCTCGTAGGCGTCGGCCGCCATGGAATCCGGTATATCGGGCTCCGCAAAGTCCCTGCCTGTAATGATCATCCCCCTCAGTCCCAGCCTGTCGGCGCATCTTGCCAGGGTACTCCCCCTGACCAGATCGATCTTCAGCCTCGTGAGGTCGCCTTCGGAGGCATCCGGATACCTTCTGAGAAGATTCTGCCTCACGGAAAGCTCCACCACGGCGTCGCCCAGGAACTCCAGTCTCTGGCCGTTCACGGCTCCGCTGGCTGAGGAATGCGTAAGGGCCTGACGGAGCAGGGCGGAGCGGCGGAAATGCCGCTCCAGCTCCTTGAATTCCTGTGCCTCAGCTGTCACCCTTGTAGCGGGCAAGGGCAATGGTCACGTTATGACCGCCGAAGCCCAGGGAGTTGCTCAGGGCGTTCTGAATTGCGGCCTTCCTGGCGGTACCGGGCACATAGTCGAGATCGCATCCCTCGTCCGACTCCTCCAGGGTGGCGGTTGGGGGAACGATACCCTCTTTGAGGGCCATTGCGGTGAGCATTATCTCCATGCTTCCCGTGGCTCCCAGCATGTGGCCGTGGACCGACTTCGTGCTGGAGACCATTACCTTGTCGGCATGGGCCCCCAGGGCGGTCCGTATCGCCTGAGTCTCGTTTATGTCATTAAGCTGCGTGGAGGTGCCGTGGGCGTTCACGTAGTCCACCTGCTCGGGTTTGATGCCGGCATCCTTCATGGCCATGATCATGGACCTGGCGCAGCCCTCGCCCCCCGGGGCCGGGGCGGTTATGTGGTGGGCGTCGCAGGACATCCCCACACCGGTTATCTCGGCGATTATGTCGGCGCCCCTGGCCTTCGCGTGCTCCAGTTCCTCCAGGACCAGTATCGCGGCGCCTTCGGCTATCACGAAACCGGATCGGTCTTTGTCGAAGGGCCTTGAAGACTTCTCGGGCTCATCATTGAACGTGGTGCAGAGGGCCTTCATGGAACAGAAGCCCCCTACGCTCATCACAGTGAGGGGTGCTTCGCTGCCCCCGGCCACCATGGCGTCGGCCCTGCCCAGACGGATGGCGTCCACGGCGCTGGCTATGGCGTGGGTGCTTGAAGCGCAGGCGGTAACCGTGGCGAAATTGGGGCCCTTCGCGTTGATGTCGATGGCCACCTGCCCCGCCGCCATGTTGCTTATCATCATGGGAACGAAGAGGGAGCTGATTCGGCGGGGGCCACGCTCCATTGAGATGGTGTGCTGCTCTTCGTAGGTCTGCAGACCGCCCACTCCGCTGCCTATTATCACGCCGATCCTCTCGGGATCCATGTTATGCCCGGTGAGCCCGGCGTTCTTCCAGGCGTCCCTGGCCGCAACGATGGCGAACTGGGTGTACCTGTCGTTCCTTCTTACTTCCTTGGCGCCGAGGTGCTCCTCGGCGTCGAAATCCTTCACCTCACCGGCTACCTGGCTTGTGAACGGTTCCGGGTCGATAACGGATAATCTTCCGATACCGCTCTTGCCATCTACGGCGTTCCGCCAGGCTTCGGAGGGGGTGTTCCCTATTGGGCTCAGCACTCCGAAACCCGTTATCACTACTCGTTTTTCAGACACGGAATTCCTCCCGATGCTCAATCCGGCAAAACGCCGTTCCCGGAGGAACCGGCGTTCTACCGGCCAATACAATCACTCAAATATGACTAGGCTTCGATTCCCTTTGAGTTCAGGAATTCCACCACCGCGCCAACTGTCTGGAGGTTGTTGCCCTCTTCGTCGGAGATCTTCAGGTTGAACTCGTCCTCGAGGTCCATCATGAGATCGACCATGTCCAGGGAGTCTGCGCCGAGATCGTCCTTGAGGTTTGCGGTGGGGGTTACCTCTTCAGGCTTAACGTTGAGTCTGCTTACGATGATTTCGGAGATACGGTTTTCAAGAGACATCATTCTTCCTTTCTCAGGTAGTGAGACCGCCGTCAACGGGCAGTACTGTGCCGGTAATATACTTAGCCGAAGGGCTCATGAGAAATGCAACCGCATCGGCGACATCCTCCGGGCTTCCAAGCTTTCCTGCAGGTATCCGGGACAGGTAGTCCTGGACCACTTCAGGGGGAAGCTTCTTCGTCATTTCCGTTTCGATGAACCCGGGGGCTACCACATTAACCCTTATTCCCCTTGCGGACAGCTCCCTGGTGAGGGATTTGGACATGCCTATGATCCCCGCCTTGCTGGCGGCGTAGTTGGCCTGCCCGGCGGCGCCCATGAGACCCACCACGGATGAGATACTTACGATGGATCCCTCCCTGGCCCTGATCAGGGAACGGAGAAAGGCCCTGGTAACCTTCCAGGCCCCTGTGAGGTTCACATCGAGAACCTGGTTCCACTGGTCTTCGTCCATCCTCATCATGAGGGTATCCCTCGTTATGCCGGCGTTGTTCACTATGCCCTTTACCGGGGGAAGCTGGTCAGAGATCGCCTGGGCAACCTTATCCAGTGCTTCGGCGTCGGTGATGTTCACGGTGAACGGAACGAATCCTTCCCCCAGCCGGGTGGCGGCATTTGCCAGATCTTCCTCGAGCATGTCCAGGGCCGCTATCGTCCAGCCGTTCTCCATGAGCTTCCCGGCGATCTCCAGGCCTATTCCCCTTGCGGCGCCTGTTACCACCGCGGTGCATCCATTACTCATCGCTGTACCTCACGACAATTCCTCCCCATGTAAGACCGGCTCCGAAGGCAGCCAGTACCACATTGAAGCCCGGCTTGATGGTGCCGTTGCGGAGGGCTTCGTCAAGGGCTATGGGAATGGATGCGCTGGAAGTGTTCCCATACTGATCGATGTTCACGTAGACATCTTTCCACTCAAGCCTCAGCACCCTGGCGGTAGACTCTATTATCCTCACATTGGCCTGGTGGGATATGAGAAGGTTAACGTCTTTGTAGGTGAGCCCGTCCTCCTCCAGGGCTTTAAGGGCCGAATCCCGCATTGCCCGTACGGCGCTCTTCATTATCTCGGAACCGGACATGTGTATGGTGTTCTTCTTCTGATCGATTGCTTCATGGCTCACCGGCATCCTGGAACCGCTGGCGGGAAGGTCCAGGAGATGGCCCAGCGAACCGTCGGCTCCCCAGTGAATACCTCCCAGAAGGCCGCCCGGGCCCTGGCTGCTTACACATGCCGCTCCAGCGCCGTCGCCGAAGAGGACGCAGGTGTTCCTGTCCTCCCAGTTCACTATGGAGGAGAGCTTCTCGGAACCGATCACGAGGATACGGTCCAGCATGCCTGCCTTTATGAAGGCCTTGGCCTGGATGAGGCCGTATATGAATCCGCTGCACCCCGCCTCGAAGTCGTAGCATGGAACCTTGCCGAGACCCAGCCGGTCCGCCACCAGGGCAGCGGTGTTGGGGAACGAAAAATCAGGCGTAACGGTTCCAAGAACAACTGCCTGCACATCTTCCGGAGCCCAGCCGGCGGCCTCCATTGCCCGTTTCGATGCTTCCACCGACATGTCGCTGTTGGCCATGTCGTCCGGTGCGATGTGTCTCTGCTTGATGCCTGTTCTGGTGGTTATCCACTCATCGGAGGTTTCCACCATTTTTTCAAGGTCATGGTTCGTGAGGGTGTTCTCCGGGGCGAAGTGCCCGGTTCCCACTATGTAGGCTTGTCTATCCTTCAACGGTACTCTCCTCCTCCTCGAGCAGTTCAGCCATTTTGGCTTCGATGGCCTCCACGGCGCCGCTTCTCCTGAAATCGGTTGCCGCTGCTATGGCGTTCCTTATGGCAAGGGCCGTGGAACTGCCGTGGGCTACTATGCCAACCCCTTTAAGGCCCAGCAGCGGGGCTCCGCCGTATTCGGCGGCATCGAATTTTTTCCACAACTTGTTGAAGGAGGGCTTCATGAACAGATAGCCCATCCTTGATGTCCACTGCTTCTTCATCTCCAGGTAGAGGGTTCCCCCCACCATGGAGGCTATGGACTCGATGAACTTGACCAGTACGTTTCCCGTGAACCCGTCGGAGACCACTACGTCGGCCTCGCCCATGAGGATTCCGTCCCCCTCGATGTTCCCTCCGAAATTCAGCGGTGAGGAGGTTAGCATCTGATAGACCTCCTTGACCTCAGGGGTACCCTTCGAAGGCTCGCTGCCCACGTTCAGAAGGCATATCTTGGGAGACTCCACACCGAAAACCAGCCTGGAGTAGATGCTGCCCATGAAGGCGAATTTGTAGAGAAGCTGGGGACGGCAGCCCACATTTGCCCCCACATCAAGGAGTATGGTGGGGTTGCCCACCGTTGGGATGCTGCTGGCCAGAGCAGGTCTGGGAATGCCCTTGATCCTGCCAAGTGCGAACATGCTGGCGGCCATCATGGCCCCGGTGTTCCCCGGGCTTACCATGGCGTTGGCCACTCCCTTCCTCTGAAGACCGGCCATGACCACCATGGAGCTGTCGGGCTTATCCTTCAGGGCCTCCGCCGGGTGGTCATCCATGGTGATAACCTGGGAAGCGTGATGGATCTCGATGGGCAGCTTCTGCCCCCCGGCCCTGGAAAGCATCCGGGCAAGTGTGTCCCTGTTGCCCACAAGGATGACCTTGACACCCTTCTTCAGGCTCCCCGGGCTTTCACGGAAGAACTTCACGGCCCCTTCGACAACTACTCCGGGGCCGTGATCACCGCCCATGGCGTCAAGGGCTACGACTACCTGTTCGCTCAATGCCGCTCTCCGCCCTGACCGGGTCTGCTACTCTTCAACGGGTTCTGTCACCTGGCGGCCATTGTAAAAACCGCAGTGCCTGCATACCCTGTGGGGAAGCCTTGGCTCTCCGCACTGGGGGCAGGCGCTGGTGGACCTTGCGTCTATCTTCCAGTGTCCGCGGCCCTTGTCGCGCCGGGTGGATGAGTGCCTTCTCTTTGGAACTGGCATTGGTGCTCTCTTTCTAACGAGTCTTCGAAGTCAGTCTTCGATACCGTTATCGTGGTTATGGTTGCAGTTTTCTCTGTTCCTGTTGATCCCGCATACGGGGCAAAGCCCCTTGCAGCCATCGTCGCAGAGGGGAACCGTGGGAATGGACAGTATGACCGCTTCGCGAACGGCGTCTAATATACTAAGGGAGCCGTCGTTATGCGAGACCGGCTCAACCTCGGGGTCCTCAAGCATTTCCGGGTCCCAGGAATAGATGCGCTCTATGTATTCCACCACCTTGCAGGTGACCGGGTCGAGACATCTGGCGCACTGGGCTGAGAACTCGGCCTCCAGGTCTCCCCTGACAAGTATCTCGTTCTCGGTCCTGGTCACATCCAGGGTGAGGATACCCTGCCTGGAAAGGGGTGCCACCTCGGGTATGTCCCAGTCGACTTCCTCCATCTCCAGGGTGAAGTTTTCCCTGGTGACTCCCCTGGGTATGGTGTTTATGGCCAGGGACAGCGTTCTCTGTGTGAGTTTCATGCCGGTTCAGCCCCTTCTGAAGTCCCGGGCCATGGCTTCTTCGATGCGGCGGTTCTCTTCCGCTGAGGGAGACTGAACGTAGACCCGAGCCAGAGGCTCGGTGCCGCTGAGCCTTACCAGGACCCATGAGTCCTCGCCGAGAGAGAGCTTCACTCCATCCGTCCTGTCAATCTCTGTAACTGGAAGACCGGCGGCTTCGGTAATGGTGCCTCTGAAAAGGGTTTCCTCTATCCGTGCCCGCATCCCCCCGGAGAGGGGGAGGTCGAGTCTGGTGTTCCACAGCCTGCCGTGGCGGCTCCAGAGGTCTTCCAGAAGCTCTCCGAGCCCCTTCCCTCTGTGACAGACGATCTCGCAGGCAAGGAGGCAGGCAAGCACTCCGTCCTTCTCGGGCACATGGGTGCCAAGTGAGAGACCGCCGCTCTCCTCACCGGCAAGGAGAACCCCTCCACTTATGATCTCAGCTCCGAGGTGCTTGAAACCCACCGGAGTTACCTTAACCTCCATGCCCCTGGAAAGGGCAGCCCTGTCGACGATGCTCCCGGTGGTAATGGAACGAACCACCCTGCCGGTCATGCCCCTGTCCGCCAGGTACTCCAGAAGCAGGGCCATGAAATCATGGGGGGTAACGTAAACACCGTTCTCATCCACCAGCCCGAACCTGTCCGCATCGCCGTCGGTGGCAACTCCTATGGATGCTCCGCTTCTGGACACGGAGGCGGAAAGGTCCCTCAGTCCCTGTTCGTTGGGTTCCGGGTGTTCCCTGCCGGCGAACAGGGGATCCCTGGCGCCGTTCAGCACCCTCACCGCGGCTCCCAGATCTATCAGTTTCCTGTCGGTCACGCCGCTGCCGGCTCCGCTGAACGCGTCGTAAACCACCCTGAGGGAACCGTGTTCCCTGAATACGGAAGGCGTTATGAAACCGTCGATATCCTCAAGATACGGGCTCGTGAAATCGAACTCGGTTACGGAGCCGCCCTCCCTTTCCGGAAGCGCGGTTCCTGCCTCGACCAGTTCCTCTATCCTGGAAGTGTCTTCACCGGAGGCGGGGCCGCCGTGGAACGGGCTGAACTTGATGCCGTTGTAGAGGGGGGGATTGTGGCTGGCGGTGAAGTTGATGACTCCTCCCAGCCCGCCTTTCCTGCACCCGTGGGAAAGAACGGGAGTGGGCACCGGCCCTGGTGACAGGAAGACCCTGAATCCCCTTGAAGCAAGCCGTTCCGCGGTTTCCGCCGACAGTTCCGGGGAGAGGAACCTGCAGTCTCCCCCGACCGCAACGGAATCGTGGCCGGTTTCCGAAATCCTTGCGCCGATGGCTTCCACAACGGCCATGGCCTTGTCCCAGGTGAACTCCCTGGATATCACGCCCCTCCAGCCGGAGGTTCCGAACTTGATGTTCATGGTTTACTCCTCGGTCAGGAAGGCCAGGGCACTGAGGATGACCTGATCGTGGGGGGCCATGACCTCGTAGTACCTGTTCATGGGCCATTCGCGCAGGGCTATCTCCCTGAGAAGGGCCCTCTCGATGTAGACAATGCTCTCCTGGAATTCCTCTTCGGTATACCCCACTCCCTCTTCAGCAAGGTACGCCCTGAACTGGTCGAACACCGGCTGGTCGGGCCAGAAATCCAGGGGAACATCGTTCTCGAGGGTGTAGTCCACGGCAAATCTGAAGAAGTGACCGTCGAACTCAAGGTCGGCCACCAGGTTCACACTGAAGGAATCCGGCTCGATCACCACATCCGGAGTGATGCCCCATGCCTCCTCGGCTCCCTCTTCCAGGAAATCATCCAGCAGTGTCCTGTCGATGCTCCTGCCGCTGGGGGTATAGTACCTGGCTGTGGTGAGTTTCACACCGTAGTGGCCGATTCCAGGGTATTCCCCAAGATCGGAGAGGGACTGCACCGAGCCCTTGCCGAAGGTCCTGCTGCCGAAGAGCGTTGCCACTCCCTGGTCCTGGAGAGCCCCGGCGAGTATCTCCGATGAACTGGCACTGCCGCCGTCCACCAGCAGGGCCAGCTGCCCGTCGTAGAGAACACCTCTCCTGGTGCGGTAGACGAACTCACCCACCGCCTGTCCCCGGGTGGTTACCACCACCGCACCCGCGGGAAGGAAGATGTCCGCCACATCGATGGAGGGAAGCATGAGGCCGCCGGAGTTGCCCCTGAGATCCAGTATCATGTTGTCGGCACCCTGTGCGGCAAGTTCGTTCACCGCGGTGAGCACCTCGTCGGCGGATTCCTCGCTGAACCTGGAAAGCCTGATGTAGCCCACACCGGGTTCCAGCATGAAATGCGCCGAAACCGACGGGAAATCTATAACGTCGCGCTCTATGGGAAACACTATCGGTTCGTCCATCCCCGGGCGCTCCACGGTGAGCTCCACCACTGTTCCCCCGGGACCCCGGATGTGGCTCACCGCTTCGGTGGTGGTGATGCCCTCGGTGGACATTTCGTCTATCATCACTATCCTGTCGCCGGCCTTCATGCCGGCCCTGTAAGCCGGTGTTCCCTCTATGGGTGAGATCACCGTTAGCCATCCGTCGCGCTGCCCCAGGGTGATACCTACACCCTCGAAGGAGCCTTCCAGCTGTATCTGAAGGTTCTCGAACTCTTCGGGGGTGAGAAGAACGCTGTTGGGATCAAGGGACTGGAGCATTCCCTGAAGGGCTTCCTCGATGAGTTCCCTGCTCTCCAGGGAGTCAACATAGGAAGATTTGGCAAGTCCGTAAACATCGAAGAACAGCTCCAGGGATGAAGCCCTTTCAGCTGGTGTTTCCACTATGCCGGCGCGGGCCTCCCTGGGCATCCCCAGCACCAGCGCCGCCGTGAAGAGAAGCGCTCCTGTTACCGCCGCGACCCATCCGGGCACGAGATCCTTCATAATCCAGCTACCTTTCTTTCCTCGCCCCTTCGTATCACCTCGCCGAGGATGAGGGCGTTTTGCTCCCCTGGCGCAAGCATTCCGTCTACCACCAGGAACCTTTCCGGTTCCCCGGAGGCAAGTTCGAGGTATCCATCTCTCACCCTGCGGTGAAAGGCGAGGTCTTCCATCTCTATCCTGTCGAGCTTCCTTCCGGAACTGCTCATCCTGCGAAAGCCCTCCTCCGGGTCGAGGTCCATGAGAACCGTGAGATGGGGCTTCAATCCGCCGGTGGCAAGCCTGTTGGCGGTTCTTATCCCATCAAGGGGAAGCCCCCTGCCGTAACCCTGGTAGGCCATGGTGGCGTCACCGTACCTGTCACAGACCACCACAGCCCCCCGGCTGAGAGCAGGGCTTACCACAAGGTCCACATTGGCGGCACGCCCTGCGAAGTAGAGCATGAGCTCCGTAAGCGGGGGAACCGTAAGACCCGGGTCGAGAAGCAATCCCCGGATCCTCTCGGAAATGTCAGGCCCTCCGGGCTCGCGGGTGAAAACCGTTTCACACCTTCTTAGCCGGAGGGCCTCAAGCAGATCTCTGCACCGGGAAGACTTGCCCGATCCCTCAACTCCCTCGAAGGTAAGAAAAAGACCGGGCAAATCAGCTCCTATTTCTTCTCAGCCTTCTTCTCGGCCTTCTTGTTACCGTAGGTCTCTATGTACTCTTCGGTCATCCTGTGGCACTGGTCGTCGTAGTACTGCACCGGAGGAGACTTGAAGAAGTAGCTGGACGGGGCTTCGATGGCTCCGCTGAGACCGTTGTCAAGCGCAAGCTTGGCGCAGCGGACGGCGTCGATGATCACCCCTGCGCTGTTGGGGCTGTCCCAGACCTCGAGCTTGGCCTCCAGGTTCAACGGAACATCGCCAAAACTGGTGCCCTCCATGCGGATGTAGCACCACTTCCTGTCATCGAGCCATTCCACGTAGTCGCTGGGGCCGATGTGTACGTTCCTGGGCATCATTCCGCCGGGGATCTGGCTGGTGACGGCATTGGTCTTGCTGATCTTCTTTGACTCCAGCCTCTCCCTCTCCAGCATGTTGAGGAAGTCGGTGTTTCCGCCCACGTTAAGCTGATATGTACGGTCGAGCCTTACGCCCCTGTCCTCGAACAGCCGTGTAAGGACCCTGTGGAGGATCGTGGCACCCACCTGGCTCTTGATGTCGTCTCCCATTACGGGAAGGTTCTTGTCGCGGAACCTCTTCTGCCAGTAGGGCTCACGGGCTATGAAAACCGGAATGGCGTTCACGAAGGCGCATCCGGCTTCGAGGATCTGTTCCACGTACCACTTGGTGGCTTCTTCGCTGCCCACTGGAAGGTAGCTTACCACCACGTCGGTCTTGGTCTCCTTGAGAATGCCGACGATGTCAGCCGTGGGGCCGGGGGCCTTTTCGATAACAGGCTTAAGGTACTTGCCGATGCCGTCATGGGTCATTCCCCTGCTTACGGTAACGCCGATCTTCGGAACGTCGCAGAGTTTTATGGTGCAGTTGGGATCGGCGAAAATGGCCTCGCTGAGGTCCTTGCCCACCTTGGTAACGTTGATGTCGAAGGCTGCGGAGAACTCCACATCCTTAACATGGTAGCCGCCGAGGTTCACGTGCATGAGACCGGGAACCTTGTCCTCATCCTTGGCGTTCTTGTAGTACTCCACACCCTGGACGAGACTGCTGGCGCAGTTGCCAACTCCGATTATTGCCACCCTCACTTTTTTAGACATTCAATTATCCTCCCTGACGGGTAATGTCGAATGGAAGCAGCCCCCTAGTCCAGGGGGAGTCCCCTTCCATCCACTGTAACTTTCACAAGCCTCTGAAGCGCAGTGAACCAGGAGCCTGCGGCAACCACCGCGCAGCTCCATAGAATAACCCCCGTTCCCCAGGGCAGCAGGGAAGCGAGAACTATTCCGGCTATCAGAAGGACCAGCCTTTCGGTCCTGGTGAAAAGCCCTACCTTGCACTCTATCCCAAGTCCCTCGGCCCTGGCCCTTACATAACTCACCATGAGGGAGCCTCCCATGGCCGCGGGAACTATAAACAACAAGCTATCATGTTCATTTCCGGCTTTTCCTGCAAGCACCGCGGTAAATATCAGTATCTCCCCCACCCTGTCCAGAGAGGAATCCAGGGCGGCTCCGCCCTTTGATACGGAACCTGTCATTCTCGCTATGCTTCCGTCCACCGCGTCGAACAGACTTCCGGCAATCAGTATCAACCCGCCGGCAAGGAACGAGCCCCTGTATACCAGCCATGAGGCGCAGAGGGTTATGAACAGCCCCGCAAGGGTTGCCCCTGCTGGGGTTACGCCTATCTTCACCAGAAGCGAGACCAGAGGAGTCAGCAGACCCTTCAGGGCGTTCCTGACCTTTTCCAGGTTCATCGGGGCGCTCCTTCTACCAGAAGTGTTATCTCCCCCCTGGGGGAGGTTCCGGAATATCTATCGGCAAGCTCCGAAAGGGTACCCCTCACCGTTTCCTCGTGGATCTTGGTAAGCTCCCTGGCAACGCAGCACCGCCTCTCTCCCATGACCGAATGCAGTTCCTCCAGGGTCCTGGCCAGGTGGTGGGGCCCCACATAGTAGGCAATGGTTCCTGTGTAGGACGCCATCTCCCCGAACCGCTTAAGCCTCTTGCCCTTCTTCACAGGAGGGAAACCCTCGAAGGCGAACCTGTCGGTGGGAAGACCCGAGAGCACAATGGCGGTTATCACAGCCGAGGGCCCCGGGATCATGGTAACCCTGGCTCGCAGGGAAATGGCCAGTGAAACGGCCCTGTATGCAGGGTCGGATATCCCCGGGGTCCCTGCGTCGCTGGCCATTGCCACGGTGAGGCCCTGCCTGAGGAAGTCCTCGATCTGGGGAAGCCTTCCGGTGGCATTGTGGTCGTGGTAACTGTAAAGCCTTTTCCTGTCGGGGACGAACCGGCAAGTGCGCCTGGTATCCTCCGCCATCACGGCGTCGGCGCCGCTGAGGGCTTCCAGGGCCCTTGGGGAAATGTCATCGAGATTGCCTATGGGGGTTGCCACCAGTACCAGTGTCCCCGGAGCGATTTCAGTCACGGTTCTCCAGCCTCCTGCGCAGGTCGCTGATCCTGTCGATACGGGCACTGGTGGAGTCCTCGTCCTTTGAAAGCACCACCTTCATGGTCATCCCCTCGGTGACTCCGGCGGGTAGATATGTCTCCGGAAGATGCCAGCCGAACCCCCCGGGGGCCAGTATCACAGCTATCCCTGACTCTATCCTGTCCAGGTCCACCTCGAAAACGCTCTCTCCGCTTCTGCCCATCGTGACCTCCCTCCCTCTATTCGTCTTCCTCGTCGTCGCGCCACACGTTCCCGCCCAGGATTGACTGGGCGATGTTCTTGATGTGGTCGCCCGCCCTCTCGCAGTACTCTATGAAGTCCAGGATTGCGAGGCCTGTCAGGTTGGAAACACCGTAGGTGGCCAGGGAACGGCTGTAGTTGTCCCGGGCCTCCTCCTCTATCTGATTCAGTCTGCCCTCCAGTTCAAGCACCTTCTGGGCGGAACCGATGTCATGGGATTCCAGGGCCTGGACAATGCAGCTTACCATTCCCCGTAGGACCTTGAGGGACTGCCCAGCTGCGGACGACAGTGGTCCGTCCTCCTTTAGGACATTGCCCTTAACCCTCTTCCTCGCCTCCACCATGTTCACCGAATGGTCAGAGACCCTTTCGATGTCGTTGATGGAATGGAGAATAACGGGCAGTGTCAGGCTCTGCTCCTGGGAGAGGTTGGTGCCGAAGAGCCTGGTGGCGTAGATGGTCATGTCCCTCTGCATGTCGTCCACGCTGTCCTCCATGGAGAATATCCTTTTCGGGTTGTGCTTGCCGAAAAGGAAATGCTCTGCGCCCCAGATGAGCCCCTTTCCCGAGAATCTGGCCATCACCGCCATCTCCCTGTTCAGGGTGTCTATGGCCAGGGCCGGGGAATCGAGCAGGTTCACGTCGAGGTGAAGCTCCGGATGCCTGCTTTCGATCTCCTCCTGCCCTGCGGGGAGGATCAGCCTGCAGAGCCTGGCGACAAAAGGTACGAGGGGAAGGAACACGATGCAGTTAACTATGTTGAAAATGGTATGGGCATTTGCCACCTGCCGCACCGGATCGTCACTGGTCCTTCTCACGAGGTCAATGAAGAACCCGTTGGGATCCAGTATGAAAACGGCAAAGTAAGCCGCTCCTATCATCTTTATCAGTGTGTGTGCCATGGCTGTCTGTCTGGCGTTCCTGTTGCTTCCTATGGATGCCAGCTGGGCGGTCACGGTGGTGCCTATGTTGTCACCCAGCACCAGGAAGAAAGCACCCTGCAGACCGATGAGTCCGGAACCGGCAAGTGTCATGGTAAGGCCCACGGTGGCGCTGGAGCTCTGAACCAGCAGGGTCACCACCATTCCGGCGAATATCCCCAGCAGAGGATTCCTGCTGAAGCTGGTGAAAAACTCCCTCACCGGCGCGCTTCCCTGCAGGGGTCTCATCACCCCGCTCATGGTGGTCATGCCCAGAAAAAGGAGACCGAGCCCTGTAAGGGCCCTTCCCCACATCTGCCTCCTGGGATTCCTTGAAAAAGCGGAGAAGGCGAAACCAACTCCAATCATGGGGTATGCATAGGCCGTCACCTTGAAGGCTATGAGCTGACCTGTAATGGTGGTTCCGATATTCGCGCCCAGGATCACGCCGATAGCCTGTTCAAGACTCATCAGGGCGCTGTTGACGAAACCAACGGTTATTACGGTGGTGGCGCTGGAACTCTGGATCAGAGCGGTAACGAAGGCCCCGGCGGCTACACCCATTATCCTGTTCTTCGTAAGGGCCTTCAGAATGGCCCTCATACGATTCCCGGCCACCTGCTGGAGATTCGATGACATGAGCTGCATACCCATGAGGAAGATGGCCAGCCCTCCGAATATCTGGAACGCTATCGCCCGTATGTCCAGAGCAACCACATGGAATGTAGCGGAGGATTGAACGCCGTCGTGGTCGGTAACCGTTCCTGTCACCGCCACTTCACCCATTCTGCCCAGGGACAGCCCCACCCTGGCGATGCCGCTGGAATCGGTATGGACCACCAGACCCTCCGACGGTTCACCGCTGAGTGTCAGGCAGCCCTCCGCCGGAAGCAGTTCGGCGCTGCCTCCGGTTACAGCGAAGTACACCGGATAGTCGGGAACGGGATTCCCGGAACGGGCGGAGGTCAGCCTTACCTCCAGCGGGGACTCCAGTTCAGAGCCGGATTCACCGTGGTCGGTGTATTCCAGCCGCTCCAGAACCAGTGCGCTTTCCGCAGAGGCGGATAAAGCGATGACCAGGAGCAGCGGCAGCATCAGCTTCACGAGCCAGCCGCCCTACTCATCGTACTCTTCGCCGTGCCAGATGCCTCCTCCGAGTATGGACTGGGCGATGTTCTTTATGTGATCGCCCGCCCTCTCGCAGTACTCGATGAAGTCCAGTATCGCAAGACCTTCAAGGTTGGAAAGGCCGTAGGTGGCCAGGGATCGGCCGTAGTTCTCACGGGCCTCTTCCTCGATGAGGTTCATTCGACCCTCCAGTTCAAGAACCTTCTGGGCTGCTTCGATATCCTGGGACTCCAGCGCCAGAACGATATTGGCGACCATCTTCTTCAGCACCTTCAGCGACTGGCCGGCTGCTGAGGAAAGAGGGCCTTCGCTTTCGAGGATATTGCCCTTCACCCGCTTCCTGGCCTCCACCATGTTCACCGAATGGTCGGAGACCCTTTCGATGTCGTTCACGGAATGAAGGATCACCGGCAGGGTGAGACTCTGCTCGTCGGAGAGATTCGATTTGAAAAGCTTGGTGGCGTATACGGTCATGTCGCGCTGCATGTCGTCAACGCTGTCCTCCATGGAGAAAATGGTCTTGGGATTATGCTTCCCGGTGAGGAAATGCTCAGCTCCCCAGATGAGACCCTTCCCTGAGAACTTTGCCATTACCGCCATCTCCCTGTTCAGGGTGTCCAGGGCCAGGGCCGGGGAATCAAGGAGGTTCAGATCGAGGTGAAGCTCCGGATGCCTGCTCTCGATCTCCTCCTTGCCGGCGGGAAGAACAAGCTTGCACAGTTTCGTGAGAAGCGGTACCAGCGGAATGAACACTATGGTATTGGCGATATTGAAAATGGTATGCGCGTTGGCAACCTGCCTCATGGCGTCGGAAGAGGTTCGTCGGATGGCATTAAGGAAGAAACCGTTTTCGCTGGATGCCAGGAGGGCGAAATACGAAGCTCCCAGAAGGTTGAACAGGGTATGGGCCATCGCCGCCTGTCTGGCGGTGCGGCTGCTGCCGATGGCGGCCAGCTGGGCGGTAATGGTGGTTCCAATATTGTCGCCAAGCACCAGGAATACCGCCCCCTGAAGACCCACCAGGCCTGACCCGGCAAGGGTCATGGTGAGGCCCACGGTGGCGCTTGAGCTCTGAACTATGACCGTAACAAGTGTCCCGGCGAAGATCGCCAGCAGGGGATTGGTGCTGAACGTTGTAAAGAACTCACGGACAGGGGCGCTTCCCCTCAGGGGCTTCATTACGCCGCTCATGGTGGCCATCCCAAGGAAAAGCAGTCCAAGTCCCATCAGGGCCCTTCCCCACATCCGCCGCCTTGCGTTCTTTGAAAAGGCCGAGAGACCGAAGCCCACGGCTATCATCGGGAAGGAATAGGCCGTTACCTTGAAGGCTATGAGCTGCCCGGTGATGGTGGTTCCTATGTTAGCCCCGAGAACTACTCCAACTGCCTGCTGCAGGGTCATCAGGGAGCTGTTCACGAAGCCCACCGTGATTACCGTGGTTGCGCTTGAGCTCTGCACCAGGGCGGTGACCAGCGCTCCTGCTGCGACCCCCATGAACCTGTTGGAAGTGAGGGCCTTCAGGATGGTCTTCATCCTGTTGCCGGCAACGCTCTGCAGACTCGAGGACATCATCTGCATTCCCAGCAGGAACACCGCGAGACCACCTGCTATCTGGAACGCTATGGCCGTAACATCCAAAGAAACCACGCTGAAGGACGCTGCTGACGGTGTACCGTCATCGTCGGTAACGCCGGCGGTTACCTCGATCTCTCCCATACTGCCCAGTTCCAGGTCAGCCGATGCAATT
This sequence comes from Candidatus Sabulitectum sp., assembly GCA_036743055.1. GTDB lineage: Bacteria > Fermentibacterota > Fermentibacteria > Fermentibacterales > JCC-6 > Sabulitectum. The sequence continues at coordinate 29,862 of DAINQE010000018.1, forward strand.
CCTTCCGCATTGGTGTGCACGATGAGCCCCTCGGCTGATTCCTCGTCCATGGAGTAGAAGCCGGCGGCGGGTACCAGATGGCCGTCGCCGTGGTGAACGCTGAAATGAACTGGATAGTCTTCAACGGGACGGCCGGTAACTGTGGATGTGAGCCTTACGGAAACTCCGCCCTCGAGAACGGTTTCCGACTTCCCGTGGTCGGAGTACTCCAGTGCTTCAAGCTGCAGCCTGCTGTCCGCCAGCGACATGGCCGGAAGAAGGGCAAGAAGGAATAAAAAAACTTTCAACAGCACCCCCTCTGTCGAATGTGGAGAGCCCTTGAACGGGCGTGGGACCGGTCACCTTCGGCGGAATATAGCAAAATTGATGCCGAACCCGCAGCTACTGTGTTTCAGGCCGGAATGATGTTATTTTAGCACCATGAATACCATGAAAAACCTGCTGGAAGCCATGAGACTGAAAGCGTGGACCAAGAACACCTTCGTGTTCGCCGCCCTGCTCTTCGGGAAGCTCTGGACGGTGAACGCGCTGCTGGAAACATTGGCCGCCGCACTGGGTTTCGGTCTTGTCTCCTCAGCCGTGTACCTGATGAACGACACGGTGGACAGGAAGAAGGACCGTCTCCATCCCGTGAAGAAGAACAGGCCGGTGGCCTCGGGAAGACTGTCCCCGGCTGCAGCGCTTTCCGCGGCGGCGTTGCTGGCTTCAGCGGCCCTAGTGCTCTCCTGGGTGTATTTCCCGTGGCTGGCCTTCATCTACACCGTCTATCTGCTCATGCAGGCCGCCTACTCCCTCAGGCTCAAGAACGTTGTGATACTGGACTGCATCCTCATCTCCATGGGCTTCGTTCTCAGGGCCCTTGCAGGAGTAGCTGTCCTCCATGATTCCGGGGAGATCATAGAACTGTCTCCATGGCTGGTGATATGCACATTCTTCCTGGCGCTGATGATGGCTTTCGCGAAGAGACGTCATGAACTGGCGTCCATGCGCGGGGAGGCCGAGCACCACAGGAAGAATCTGAAGGAGTACTCCATTCCCATGCTGGATCAGATAATAGGGATAACCGCAGGCACCAGCCTTCTTGGATACTCAATCTACACGGTCAGCGACAGAACGGCCGAGGTTGTCTCCCCCTGGCTCTGGGTGACGATACCGTTCGTGGCATACGGGGTGTTCAGGTACCTGTTCATAGTTTATTCCCTGGGTCTCGGGGGCAGCCCCGACAAGATACTTCTCAAGGACGGGCCGCTGAAGGTAAACCTGCTGCTCTGGCTGGCCACCGTGGCCATCATCCTCCTCAAAGAGTCCGGAATGATATGAGTTCCCTGGTGGTCCGGGCCCACGCCAAGCTGAACCTGGGCCTGAGGATCACAGGCCTTCGCCCCGACGGCTTCCACTCCATAGAGAGCGTGTTCTCCCAGGTTTCCCTTTACGACGAGCTGACGGTGGAACTCACCGGAGAACCGGGATCAATTGTCCTGAAGTGCACAGGCATCCCTTCCCCGCGGAACGAAGAAAACATTGTGTGGAGGGCGGTGGAGCTCTTCAGGAAAGCCACAGGGAACAACAGCGGTGTTGCGCTCTCACTCCACAAGAACATCCCCTCCCCGGGGGGACTCGGCGGAGGGAGCAGCGACGGAGCCGCGGTTCTCTCAGCCATGGGGGAGCTCACCCGGAGCAGCGCCGTCCTCGGGGAAGCCGGGGCTGCCCTGGGCAGCGATGTGCCATTCTTCATGGCGGGGCATCCCTCTGCACTGGTAACGGGAAGGGGCGAACTGGTGACGCCCTTCACCGTGCCGGGCTACCATGCGGTTCTGGTAAACTGCATGGAGGAGATACCCACCCCCGTGGCCTACAGGCTGTGGGACGAGCACTACGGACACTTGACAGGAGCAGGGCCCGTAAATCATTATACCGCCCTGAATTTTGGAGTTTGGCATGAGGGTAAGCCTTTCCCTGTCGAACTCGGCAACCACTTCCTGCCGGTGCTTTCAAGGCGATACAGGGGGGTGGCGGAAACAGCGGCCGATCTGGCGGAGTTCTCAGATAACTGGGGTCTCAGCGGATCGGGGCCGGTTTTTTACGCCCTTTTCGCCCATGAAGAGGAGGCAATGGAGGCGGAGGATCATCTTCGCGGGAAGTACCCGTGGGTATTCCGATGCCGGTCAAGGCAGATTGGGGCGTCGTCAAATGGTTAAGACACAGGGTTTTGGTCCCTGCATTGGGGGTTCGAGTCCTCCCGCCCCAGCCAGCTTTCCCGTAAGTTACGAAAGGACATAGTAATGCCGATCCAGTTGAACTTGCAGAAGAGGGTGAAACTCGGCTCCAGGGAGGCCAGAAGGCTTCGCAGGGCGGGTTTCCTTCCAGGAGTTATCTACGGAGGCATAGAGAACGAGGAATCCGTGAAAATGGAGACCCACGAGTTCATGTCGAAGATAGGTTACGCCAAATCCCTGGGAATCGTTGAGCTGAACCTCGACGGTACCGTCCACAAGAGCATCATCAAGGACGTTCAGTGGGATTCGCTTTCCGACCAGCCTGTTCACACGGACTTCCAGGTGGTCTCCGACGACCAGCTTGTAACCGTTCCGGTGCCTGTTCACCTCGAAGGCAATCCCAAGGGCGTCCTCATCGACGGAGGCATCCTGGATCATACCATGTACGAGGTGATGGTCACCGTCAGGGCCGCTGATATCCCCCACGAACTGATCTTCAATGTTGAGCACCTCAGGCTCAACGAAAGGCTTCACCTCTCCGAAGTGGCTCTTCCTGAGGGCCTTTCGGTGGATCTCACCACAGACCCCGTGATCGCAACGGTGATACCTCCCAAGACCCTGAAGCTTACCGAAGAGGAAGAAGCCGAGGCAGAGGGAGAAGAGGGCGAAGCAGCCGGTGCCGGCGGCGAAGAGGCCGCGGAAGAAACCGGAGAGTAGCGGATCCCGGTGGATGTTTCAGCCGGGGGCATAGGCATTGTCCTCTGCCTGGGCAACCCCGGGCTGAAGTACGCGATGACATGGCACAACGCCGGATTCTGGGTGGCCGACATACTGGCCCGGGAATCCGGCGTTTCCTTCAGGAGGGGCGGGGCATTCGAGATAACCTGGCTGCCCGGAGGTGTGAACCTGGCGAAGCCCTCCACCTACATGAACGAAAGCGGCAGGGCCGCGGGAGCTATCCTCACGTCGAAGCAGATGGACCCCGGGAACATGCTGGTGGTGTGCGACGACGTTAACCTCCCCGTGGGTTCCCTCAGGCTCAAGGCCTCCGGTTCCGCAGGGGGACAGAACGGCCTGAAGGACATAATAGAAGTGCTGGGAACCCAGGACTTCCCCAGACTGAGGCTTGGCATCGGTCCGAAGCCTGAGAGAATGGACCTTGCGAAGTACGTTCTCTCGAAGGTTCCCAGGCAGCTGCAGGAAACAGCCTCCATTATGGCTCACAGGGCCGCCGACTGCGTTCTGGAAACAGTGAGGAACGGCATAGACTCAGCCCAGTCAATCTACAACGGTACCTGCTCATCCGAATAAAGAAAAAGGGGGTCGCCAGCACGGCGGCCCCCAGGAAGAAAACCACTCTTACATGGTAGCTGAGAGCAGCCCGAACAGTGCGAACCCCGTGGCAAGGGCGTCGGCGCCGTTCAGGGTCATCTCCATGTTGATGGAACCGTTCTCGAAGCCGCCGTTCCACCTGATGATGACATCGGAACCCACTTCAGGGAGATCGGCTCCCGCAGGGCTGAAGGCCATGATCATTGAGATGTAGCCAGCCAGGCTCATCTCACCGGCCATGTCGCCGCTGGCCTCAAGGCTTGCCGGATCGTAATTGCCTGAAACCACACCGGGCAGCAGCATGGGCTCCGGAGCCATCTCTATGAGAAGGGCTCCGTCGTGCACCGTCATCCAGTAGTCGAAGTTCATGCTGGTAAGGGTATCGGCCTCGATGGACATGGACATGGAATAGTAATCCACGCCGTCGAGCTGGACCACGCCCCTGTCCTCCATCGTGAACATACCGTCCACCTCGGGCATGTCGTCGAACATTGAAGTGACTATCTCAGTGTATTCCGTGTAGGTGGCGGCTATTTCCTCCAGCGATACCTCACCGGGCATTTCATAGGCTGCCACCAGGTGCAGGGGATAGTCCCTGTAAAGGGCCACGCCTGCGTTGCCGGCCATCGAGGCCCAGAACCTCATGTTGTCTTCGGGGAAGTCGGCTGCGAATACGTTCATGAAGGCGCTTGTTATGCCGTATGCCATTTCCCCGGGCATCCTGAACCGCACAGTGGCAAGGTCGCCTGCGGGAAGCAGTTCCAGCATGTCCCTTCCGCCAACGGGAACGAGCATTTCCGCAAGCTGGGAGCCTTCTGTGAAGGAAACATGCTTCCTCACGGTGAAGACCTCCGGGCCTATCTCCATGGTTACCGTCATCCGGTCAGCCTGGGTGAGGACCATCTCGATGCCGTCCATGTAAACGTCCATGATCCCGGGGAGGAAGTCGGGCATGGTGGGATCCTCGTTGAATCCCTGCATCATCATTGCCCTGGCCATTGGCATCTGGGCGGCGACCATGGGGCCTATCATGGCGAAGTTCACGTCCATTGTGAGGCTGGTGGGGGGAACATCGTATCCATCGGAAGAAAGCTGCCCCAGCAGGCCTTCCACCTTAGCCAGGGACATGGTCATGATGGCCACGCCCTGCGATCCGGTTATGTATATCGTTCCGTCGCCGGTATCGATGGAGTACACTGGATTGCCGTCGATAGGCTCTTCGTCGGTGAACTCGGCTCCCATTTCCTCCATCAGCGAGAGGAAGAGTGGAAGGTCAGGAGCGGATACCGCCATGCCCATGCTGTTGGGCATTGCGTTCTCCATCCAGAACACTATCACTCCGCTGGGATCGAATCCGTACCTTTCGGGCATCGAATCCAGCGATGAGATGGCGAGCTGTTCGCATATCAGGCCCTCCAGGAGACCCACACCGAGAATGGGCGCGCCCTCCTCTATGTAGCCGTCGATGTTCCTGACCACCCCGGCGGGATCGTTCAGGGTAACCACCATCATGGCGTTCTCCGGGACAAGGGAAAGGGGATTCGCCTGTTCGGAAGGCTCCTCTCCGCACCCCGCCAGAAGCAGCGCCCCAGACAGTACAAGCACTAAGATCCTTTTCATACGAAACTCCCTTCCAAGAGCTCTAAGACCCTATCTCCCATACTGTAATAAAACCGTTACCTCATTGTCAAAAAAACGGGGCTTTGCCGGGGGTTTCCCATCCGTTAGAATTGAAGTTATGAACAGCAGTCCCGATCTTTTCAGCACCATAGAAAAGGGCTCCACAAGGGTCCTCTTCCTGGATACGGAAACAACAGGCCCCGACCCCTCCGCGGCGGAGGTCTGCGAGGTGGCCTTCATCCTGGCGGAGTACAGCGGTTTCACGGAAACCGGCTCCTGCAGAAGGTTCGAGTCCCTGGTAAAACCCTCCGCCCCCATTCCCCCGGAAGCTTCCGCGGTGAACGGAATAAGTAACAGGATGGTCCAGGAAGCTCCTGCGGCGGCGGATATCAGGGATCATGTGGAAAGCATCGCCTCTGAAGCGGACTACATAGCCGCGCACAACCTCCCCTATGACTACACCATTCTCAAAAGGCAGTACCCCGGGGTCTTCAGCAGGTTCTCCCCGAACGCTCATATAGACACACTCAGGCTCTCCAGACATATCTGGCAGGAGATCCCGTCGCACTCCCTGCAGGCCCTGCGGTACCGTTTCGAACTCGACCTCAGCCTCCAGGGAGACGCCCACCGGGCAATGTTCGACACGGAACTGGTGAGAGAACTGCTGCACCATTCCTTCAGGCAGCCCCAGCTTAACCAGGTAATGGATGACTGGAATGGTCTGGTGGAGCTTATCGCCTCTCCCCTGGA
>DAINQE010000018.1:35879-45040 GCA_036743055.1 Candidatus Sabulitectum sp.
CCCGACATCATGGATGTAAGGGCAATGACCGGGCTTCTCAGGGACCTGGGCGCCGAAGTTGAGGAGAACCGGGGAGACTCCACCGTAACGGTAACCGCCTCAAGCATAAATCCTGATAATCTCGATGAAGCAAGGTCCAGGGCCATAAGGGCCTCAATACTCCTGGCGGGTCCCCTGGTTGCCAGGACCGGCTCTGTGGAGCTGCCTCCCCCGGGGGGCGACGTAATAGGGAGGAGGAGGCTCGATACCCACTTCCTGGTGCTGGAGAAGCTGGGCGCCACCGTCTCCTTCAGGGGCAAGATGATCAGGGTGGAGGCAAAGGACGGCCTCAGGGGAACCGACATCCACCTCGACGAGCCCAGCGTGACCGCCACGGAGAACGCCATAATGGCAGCGGCGGCCGCAAGGGGAACCACCGTGATCTACAACGCCGCCTGCGAACCCAACGTGCAGGACCTTGCCGAGATGCTCATCTCCATGGGAGCACGCATACAGGGACACGGCACCAACCGCGTCACGATACACGGATCGGGAAGCCTGCTGAAGGGCACCGACCACACCATCTGCCCCGATCACATCGAGATAGGCAGCTTCATAGGCCTTGCCGCCTGCTGCCGGGGAACCGTGACTATTCCTGGGGTCCCTGAGAACATCATAAGACCCACCATGATAGGCCTTGGTCGTCTGGGAGTTGAAGTCACCCTTGAGAATGGCATCCTCACCATACCTGGTGATCAGGACCTCCAGGTAAGACCAGACCGAAGCGGCGCCATACCTGTTATCTACGATTCGCCATGGCCGGGCTTCTCCCCCGACCTCACCAGCACCGCGGTCATAGTGGCCACCCAGGCGAAGGGCACCAGCCTGATCTTCGAGAAGATGTTCGAGTCCAGGATGTTCTTCGTGGACAAGCTCGCAGCCATGGGGGCTGCCCTGATACTATGCGACCCCCACAGAGTGGTTGTATCTGGGCCGTCCAGGCTGGTTGGAACCGAAGTCTCCAGCCCGGATATAAGGGCAGGGATGGCCCTTCTCACAGCGGCTCTCTGCGCCGAGGGGGAAAGCGTCATACACAATGTGCACCAGATACAGCGGGGCTACAGCGGAATAGTTGAACGGCTGAGCCGCCTGGGAGCCGATATCACACCCATCGGGTGAAGAACAGGAAATCAATGAAGAAAACACTTGCATTCACAGCCGCCGCGGCTGTTCTACTTGCCGCGGCCTGCAGCGACCCCGACGATGAGCAGGTCTGGCCCGACGGGGCCACCCTATGGCTTTCCGGAGCCTACGCCGATACCGCCCTCTCCTGGTCTCCCTTCGGGGATGTTCTGCTTTTCTCCACATACGCCGACGGAGCCACCAGGATATTCGGAACCGACGGGATCACCAATCCCTCTGAACGGACCTTCACGGGAATGGACGAGTTCCCGGGGCCTCTCGGCTGCTGGAATGCGGAAAAGGGCAGAATAGTCTTTACCGCCATGAACGCCGACAGCATGCGGGGCCAGATAAGATCCATCGCAGGCAATGACATCGCCGTAACGGTACATGTTCAGGACAGCCTTCCCAACGCCTTCCCAACCTACAATGTTCCGGGAGACTCCATCCTTTACTGCGGAATGGCAACGGGCAGCTGGCGTTTCTACAGAATAGCCTACAACTACTCTCCTGACTCCGAGGGTTCCCCTGTTCTCCTCACAGGCTTCCCTGAAGGGGACATGCTCAGGCCCTCTTTCAGCCCTGAAACAGGCACCTGGCTGCTCTACCAGCACCGTTCCAACCCTTCCGACGACTGGGACATAATGGTCAGCCACCCCGACGGTTCGGAGCAGCGGGTAATAGCACAGAGTTCAGCCGACGACATTCACCCCACCTGGGGCCCGGACGACAGCTGGATAGCCTTCAGTTCCAACCGGACCGGCAACTACGAGATCTTCATCGCCAGCGTAGATTCCGATACACTCATTCAGGTTACCGACGACCCGGGGATCGATCAGTACCCCGCCTGGAACCCCAGGAAGAACTGGATCGCCTTCTCCTCCGACAGGGTAAGCGGGAACTGGAACCTTGACATCATGGCCATCGACGAGCCTGAACTCCCCTGATTTGACACTCACAAACGGAGGGGGCCGCCGGAAAACCGGCGGCCCCTTCTTATGCTGTCAGTACTGCTACTGAAGCATCGTTTCGATGGCCTGCATCAGCTGGATCTCGAAGTCGGGATCCTCTGTGCTGATACCAAGCCCGTAGCCTTCGCCCCTGCACACCGCGAGAGCGAACTTGAACTGGGTGTTGGCGTAGGCCATTGCCGCCGCCATACCCTTAAGCTTCAGGCTAGAAAGCCCGTCGTAATGGCTGAAGGAATACTCCGCCTCGTCAGCAAGCCCGAGGAGACAGGCAACTCCATCATAGAGACTGCCGTTGACGCCCCTGGCGTGCTGAAGGATTCCATAGGCGGCAACGCCATCGTTGGCGATGGGAGTGCTTCCGCCTGTGGCCTCGTAGGTGGCATACTCGTAAGACATCACGTTGTCGTACATGCACCACGTTCTGTAGTCTTCGCTTCCTACAGGGGTTCTGTCGTAGGGCATGGTTATGTACACGGTGGTGACACCTGTTCCGTTGACCAGTGAATCCACTGTGGCATCAATCAGAGAGTATCCGTTGAAGACAGTGAATATGGTGTTCACGTTGGGATCGTCGATCTCGAAGGTATACTTGAAATCGATCGCTCCGTACTGGTCGTAGAGCCACTCGCCGATCTCGTAGTTGTCCACATAACCCTTAAGAGAATCTGGACCGGTTTCTCCACCCCAGAAAAGGGTGTCACCTTCAACTACCAGTATCGTATCTCCCCAGGAACCAATGACCAGCATATCGTTGGCCGTAAGGACCGGGTCGATGCACTGGAAGGTAGTCCACATGAGATCCTGGGTCTGTGATCCGCTCATGGTAGAGACGGGCCATGTGCCGCCGTCCTGCTGAACGGCCATGTAGTCGTACTGATCACCGGTCACCCAGTAATCAGGGATCATTATTGAGCACCATCCAGCGCCGAGGTAACCCTCAGGCCTGGAGACATCCATGTCAATGGCTGCCTGGAAGTTCTCCATGGCCATCTCGTATTCAGCGGCCTCGAAGCAGATCCAGCCTTCTTCTATGAAGCCGTCGTAGCCGATGGGGTCATCCTGCGGATTACCGCCTTCGTAGCATCCTGCCACAAGGATAAGGGAGGCAGCGATGACCGCGAGTATCATGTTTGTCGCTTTTTTCATTTTTCTCCCCCCTTCCTACTGTACTTTCAGCATCTTCTGAGTGAGAACCTGACCGGCTGCCTCAAGGCGGCAGAAGTAAACTCCTGCGCCCACGGTGCTGCCGTTCATATCGGTTCCGTCCCAGACGAGCGTGTGGTTGGCCGCGGCCATTTCCCCGTTGACCAGGGTGTTGACAAGACGGCCGGACATGTCGAACACATTGACCCTTACATTGCCGCCGACCGGAAGGCCGAAGCTTATCGCGGTCTGGGCGCTGAAGGGGTTTGGAGCATTTGCACCGAGAACCAGCTGCGCAGGGATCTCGGGGGCAAATACTCCGATGCCTTCGCCGAGGGCGTAGATGCCGCCTTCGTCAACCGAAGCGGAGATATTGCCATTCTGCATCCAGCTGTCGAGCTTCACCCAGCCCTGTTCGGTGTAACGATACACAGAGGCTTCGTTGGTGGCGCTGACAAAGGATATGGTTCCATTCACATCGGGAATGGAAACAGGCCCGGCCAGAATGCCGGTCATGCGTCCCCTGGCGGTGCCGATGGAGGCGCTGGACTCAAGTGCCATTCCCAGAGCGTCGGTTTCCGCAAGGGTGATCATCGCTCCGGTGGGGGCTCCGCCCCTGGGAACGAAGAGGCTCGCGTAGTCCAGTTCCAGGGTTATGTCGGTGTCGGCATAACCAACTGCAAGGTCACGAAGACCCTGGACATAGAGGCCGGTGCTGTCATAGCCGGCGAAGGAAAGCTGGTAGGTTCCGCTGTCCCAGGCGCTGAACACGCCGGTCCATATCACATCGAAGAAGCTGACCATCTTGATGTTCGCAGTGGAATCACCAAGGGTTGCCTCAAAGATAGGGCCTACCCAGTCGTAACCCTCGGGCTCATTGCTCTCACCGTCGACAAGGGCGGTGTAGACCGTAACGTACTGCGACATCACGCTGTTCTGGTGAATCGCCGTCTCGGTCTCAGGCTCAGTGGTGTCCTGGGATATGTACCAGAGCATCTCCGCTGCCCCGCCGGGGTTGTTGTTGGTGAGGATGAGGTAAGTGGACTGGTCATTCAGAGTAAAGGTGCCGTTGAACAGGTCGTCGAGTTCGAGGTCCTCAACGGCGCTGAACTCCATGGCATCTTCGTCGCAGTAGATGGCCCTGACTACCCAGGCGGAATTAATGGCGCTTCTTGAGCCCCTTCCGTCGGAGTACTGACCATTGAAGTAAGTCTCCCAGCTGGTGTCGTAGTCCTGGAAACGAAGGTACTGCACGGCCCATGCAGGGCCTTCCATGGAGTAGTTGTTACCTACAACCTCTCCCTCGATGGGATACTGGTTGAACTTCTGGGCAAGCGCAGCGGAGAACTTGGCGTGGTTCCAGTCCTCGTAAGAGGTGCCCTCCAGGAAGTCGTACCTGTAGATCCCGTTGGCCATGTCGCTTCTGAAATCGTTGTGAAGGTTGCAGACAAGCCAGTCCATGTAGATGGGGAACACGAGGTCATTGACCGCGGTTTCCTCATCATGGTTGGGATCGATGGCGTAGGCAACGCTCTCCATGCAGGTATGCTCAGTGTCCTGAGCGATGTCTGCGATGATGTCGGAACCTACGCGCTGGGCAAGGTACATGAAGAAGAGGAAGCCCTGGCCCCTGGAAGCTGCGTAGTCGAACTTGCCTGTACCCGCAACAGGGTTGAGCAGCTCGATGTAGGGCGACTTGGCGAACTCGTCGATCGCCTTGTAGTGACCCTGGCTGCCGGCTTCGGTCTCGGTGAAGCCGAAGCAGTCGTACTGCATTACCTCGGCTATGCCTCTTACGAGCCAGGTTTCTTCGAGGGGCTCTGCAAGGGTCATTGCAAGGTATGCAAGGCCGTTTGCAGTGTTCCACATCCGCATGTCCGCAGCGGCTTCCCACGTGTTAGGGGAAGTGCTGAAGGAGTGGATGTTGATGAAGAACACCTCCATGGGAACACCTTCCACTTCGTTGAACTCGGGGTCAACGTAGTACATGGAGTTCCTGGCGGTGTTGGATCCGCCACCGGCGTCGAACTTCGTGGGAATGGAGGCAAGGATGATCATGACCTTGCCGTCGCCGTTGATGTCCTCAGGCACGCCGCACTGGGCGGTGACCGTACCCCACACCGTGGCTTCAAAGGCTGCCGTCATCTCGGCGAAGTCGTCGGGATCCACCATGTTGTTTGAGGTGTCCGATCCCCAGACGACCTTCGGTGTGAAGGAAGAATCAGGATAGCCTCCGATGTTGTTCACGGAGCTTGTGTCCTGAACAAGCCAGACCGCGTGTTCGGTAACGGCTCTGCAGGTGAACTGAGTGGTGAGCGGATCCTTAGGGAATTCCTGAAGGTCCGGGACCGTCAGCTGCACCGTATCTCCCACCTCATAAGCTGAAGCGGTGCCAATACCGAGGAGCGGCATCAGGAGTACAGCGAAGACCGCGAGAAAGCCGACCTTCCCCTTTCCCGAAAATGTGTTCATTTGAACCTCCTCGTAGCTAGGTTTCATTGTTGCTTCGTATCTATTTCTTCTGCCGGCTTTTTCCTTACCGGCAAATGGTTTTTTCCCGCAGGCCATGTCAGAAACCGTCTTCATCGTTCGAGCCGAAGCCCTGGTTAACGTTCTGGATCATGCCCTGCCAGTTTGAATAGCTGACTTCACCCTCCACGGTGGAGTAGATCTGGAGGTAGTCCCCATTTCCCATCAAATCGGCGAAAACGAACATCTCCTGTTCGTTGCCGTAGTAGTACCAGACCGTAAAAGGGGCCTGGGTGGTGCTGAAGGGATTGGATTCGACCTCGTCGGGTTCACCGTAGATCAGGTAGACCCTTCCCCTGTCGGACTGCCAGCCCTCTCTGCCGAGGGAGCCGTATCTTGCCATGACAATGTTATACCTTCCCAGGAAGTTCGCCAGCTCTCCGGGCCTTGCGCTCCAGTAGCTGTCGTAGTAGCGGGCCTGCCCCTCCTGATCGAGCCTCTCGTAGAGAGCAGACTCTTCGGTGTTCAACAGAAGGGGAAGCACCTCGAGCTTCCTGTTTCCGTCAACCACAGTTTGCCCTGTGGCGGCTGATGCGGTTTCCGCAACCTCGATGAACATTGGCTTAGAGAAGGAGTGCACAGTGTCATCTCCTGCGGTGTAGGTTACCGACAGGCTGTAAAGCCCCGATTCCCTGGCCACCGAGAGGTCGAAACTGTCAACCAGTGCCACGATTTCCATCCCCGGGGGAATGGACACCGCTTCGGCAGGTCTGCCGAATACCGGCACGCCCTCCGCGTTAAGGAGCCGGCTGTGGCGAAGCAGGTTCATGCCCCCGAGACCATAGATCTCCTGGTAGGTGTAGAACATCTGCTCCCCTGGCACGGAGAATCTTGCCGAAGCTGCGGGATACACAATGATTCCACCCTTGCGGAGCGGGCTTGTGGAGCCCTCCGTCGCGGGCATCATTGTTCTCGCCATTTCAACATCGCTGAAATGCTCGGTGCCGTTCACCAGGAACTCCTTGACTGCAGTTCCCTCTCTGCCGTTGTTCACGTCGGTCATGGTTACCGTGAGTCTCCAGCTGCCCCTGAGCACCGGAAGCATGGAGCAGTTAACGGCGGTGCCGCCCTGACTCCATGTAACCGGTGTGTTCCAGATGTCCCATGCCAGGGTGTCACCTGAAAGGCTCTCCAGGGTAACCTCGGTCGTGTACATGCTTCCCCCCTCTTCGCCCCGTGAGAGCTGACCTATGTTCAGCTCTTCGTAGACCTCGAGGAGAAGCGTGTCCGGGTTCCCTATGCTGAAAACCGCGGTATCGATGGCGAACTGTATTCCTCCTTCACTCATTACCGCCATATCGCCTGAGTAAGTCAGCGAAGCTGCAATGGTGAGGATAAGAAAGGTGCTTCTCATTGTTGGGCCCAGTCCTTTCCCGAAACGAAAGCCCTGTTGACCGTTTCCCAGCTTTCAACCAACTGGTAGTATCCGTAGCCCGACTGGTCAACGAAGGTTACGCTTAAAGGCGGAGAGAAGTAATCCCATGTAATGTATGGATACTCTCCCAGCTCGAAGGGGAAGCTCTGAACCATATCAGGCTCTCCCATCTTCGCGTAGACAACGCCTCTGTCGGTGTTGATCCCCCTCACTCCCGTTGTGGAGAACTCCCTCGACACATAGTCGAGCCTCCTGAGGTATTCCTCCAGGAACTCGTTCCCCCGGGTGGCAGGGTTAGGATCCCTGCGGCTCCAGAAATCGGCCATTACCGAGTTCCTGTCGCCCTGTCCCCCGGCCCTTTCAAGTTCCCTGAGCTCGCTCGTTGAAGCAATGGGCCTGATGAGTGTGGAGGTAGCCTCCGGATCATCTCCCCAAACGTCCCAGGATTCGAGAAGGGTAATGGAAGTGCTGGCGGAAGCCACGATCTCCCCTTCCACAAGCGCAGCTGCCGTTATACGGTATCTGCCCTTCGGCAGACCGTTCAGCAGCACACTCGCACCGAAGGAGATTGTGCCTTCTCCGGTTTCCTCGCCCTGGAACCAGCCTTCCCGCACGACCTCAGTGTCGCTGTCGAGTATGGCGTAGGCTCCCCTGGGTTCTTCGGAACCATCAGGCCTGTACACATTCCATGTCAGACCAATGTTGCCCGATGCCCTAACGGGACCCTCGGGCTCTCTTCTGATGGCTCCCGATGTCCAGAGACCGGAGTCGAAGGAGTCGATGAAGATCTCTTCCTCCGCCCTTCTCACAAGACCTGATTCCAGGTCGGTGAGGGTCACTGCCACCATATGTCCTCCAGGCTGAAGCGAGGGATACTCCAGTATCTCGCTGATGGGAAACGGCCCGTTGACAACCCTGCCTCCCCTTCGAAGGAAGGAACCTCCATCGACGGTGGCGGTGATCTCGTAACTCACCTGCGGCCCGTCGGCGGTGTTAACCGCCAGGAGGTCCTGCTCTTCGATGGTTACCGTGACCACGGCCCCGCCTTCAGTTCCGTCCGTGGCCGGAGAAGAACTCCAGTTTACGGCAAAACCGGCGAGGGCTGCGATCACGATTGAGGCTGCTGCTGTCATTCAGACCTTTCCAGTCCGGGAAGGGTTTACCCTTTCCGGGTTGCTCCAGCTTTCGCTAGAAGGAAAATCCAAGGCTGGCACGGTGTACCATTTCCAGCCTGTTGAAATCCTGATACGCGTAGTCCAGCGTTACGGTCTTGTCACCCATGGGAATGCGGAATCCCGCTCCCGCGGCAAGGCCTTCTTCGTCGGTATTAACGCGGTATCCGCCTCTGAGGGCCACCATGTTGTTGTACCAGTACTCGGCGCCGATGTTCACCTGCTCGACATTGTCGTTGGGGTGAACGCCGTCCACCTCTACGGTGAGCTGGTGGGGGCCCTGGTCTACCACATCCATGGCAAGGCCCAGCTTGAAGGTCATGGGCATCGAGTAGGAGGCGTAGGTGTCCAGGGAGTCTCCGCCGCTGTACCAGGTGGTGTCCTCACCGGAGGGCTGGAGTTCCGGGCCGAAGTGCTGAATGGACATTCCGATACGAAGCGTTTTGAAGCCCGTGTCGTAAAGCGTTCCGAGATCGACGGCTACTCCGCCTGCGGAAACGTCGTCCCATGACTCGCGGACATACTTCGCGGTCATGCCTGCACTGAACCTGTCGGTAAGCATCCTTCCGAAGGAAACACCTACCACCATGTCGGAACAGGTGAAGGTTTCGCCTCCGTCAGGGTTGGTGACGGTGGTTAGATCCATGTCGCCGCTGGAAAGCAGACCGAACTGCAGGGCGAAGGTTCCTATGCCCTGCATCTCATGGGTTACGATGCCGTTTCCGTAGAGTATGTCGCCGTAGAGCTGAGTGCCGGTGAACTGGAACTGAGTTCCCGGTACCCTTACCAGGGCACCCGGGTTCCAGTAGG